>CAZYVD010000028.1:0-31843 GCA_964651045.1 uncultured bacterium | reverse complement strand
AAAATGTTACCTATGTTGTGATAATTTTGTGTAACCGATGTTATGATATTCTTCAACTATTCACTATTCACTATTCACTTTTCACTTTTCACTATTACGAATCAAAAAACATCACTATACTATCCACTTGATAAAATCCTCTTTTGGTCTTACATCTACAACAAATTCATCTTTTGTACCATCTCCTTCACAACAGATCTTCCTCTTCTCCGTCTCACCACTACTATAACTTGCAGTAATTTCTGCAGCCATAATCATATCCCTGTAATTTTCGATTCCATTCACCAATACAACAGGTCCCCTACCATCTTCTGGTGAAAAAACCCATCTGTTACCACAAAACCTTTCGAGGATATGATTTTCTTCCTCATTCCTTCCAACAATCACATGCAGTCTGCTTTCAGGCCAAATGTGTCTGCCATATCTAAAAAGTATCATTTCATTAATATCTAATGAATCTTTACCCACATTATTAAAAAATGTTTTTACCCTTCTTGAATATCCAGGATCTGTTAATATACATCCACCTGCAGGCGTTCCATAATTCTCTATACCAATTTTTTTTGCAATCTGAAGCTGGACCTTTCGAGAACGCCCGGTTATCCCAAGCAGCCGCTCTCTATCAACCCATCCTCTCTCCTCAGGAATTGTCAAAGGAAGAAGTTTTGCACATAGCGGTCTGAGAATCCTCCCCCGATATCCAGATACCTTTTCTATGTGTATGAGCATCGATCGGGACTGCGACATGGGTCTCTGGCCCACAACTTCTCCTGTTATAATAAATTCACCTTCAAGATCTTTCATGATATCTGCAGCTTTCTGAATCATCAGCAAATGGCAATCTATACAGGGATTGACTCCTGATCCAAAACCATGTGCAGGGTTTTTTAGTACAACCATAAAATCTTCAGAAAGATCGATGATCTTTATTGGTATGCCGATGCTACGGGAAATCTTTAATATCCTGCCCTCTTTTATTCTCTCTGCCAGCGGATCCCACCTAAAGAAAAAGGTAACTCCTCTTACATCTATCCCCTGATCCTTTATGAGTCTTGCGGCCAGCAGACTGTCGAGCCCTGATGAGATAAGTGCGACTGCAATAATATTTTTATCTTCTATTTTTGTGTTCATATTTTTTCTTTATAATTCGATCAACAGTTAAATTGAGAGACTCTATAGTAATTCCGCTGTATCTTTCTATGTGGGTTACTATATATTCCTGCAATTTTGATAGAGCCTCCGGAATGTTCTCCTTATATGGAAAATCAATCCTGATCTCTATTTGATAACCATCATTTTGCCTGTCGATCGTAATTCTCCTGATTTCAATGTCACTTGTAAACTCATCCACACAATGCATTATCATTTGTCCAAGTGCTTCTCTCGAAATACTCAACCTGCCGCGGCTGCTGAAAAGTGGCTGGACTATTGTCTTTTCAACAATCTTGTCTTTCCAGAAAAATAAGGGATGTTTTCTTAAAAACAACCTGACAGAATCTATAATCCGCTGTGCAGAATCCTGTTTTACTTCAACTTGCGGCACTGGAATCACATGTTTACCCCTGGTCCTCCGCATCTCTGTAGCATGCATGATCTCGTCTCTTGTTGCAAGATCATCTATGTAGATTATTCTGTCAGGAAAAGGCAGCCCCAGTCTTTCTGCTATCCGCCCAACCATCTTCTCAGATATTCCTAGAATTAATATTGAATCTATCCTCTCTCTTGAGATGGCCTCTCTGACCTGCCGTGCATGATCACCGTTTTCAAATATGGCACACTTTATTGCCTTTACGCGACTATTTTCCCTCTTGGCAGATCTGCCTGCAAGAATCTGGTTGTCACGAATCAGAATCCCATCATCTATCAAATACCGAATCCCATATTTCTCCATCACAAGACGGGCACGAAAACTCTTTCCAGTACCGGCTCTTCCAACAAGAGCATATACCTTGACTCCTCTGGCCTTTTTAATCAATATTGAAAACAGCTTCCTCATGCGATTTTCCTGTAATAAATTAACGACAAAACAGCAAACATAATTTAAGAAATGGTTCTTTAAAATCAAACTAAAAGCTTTTCAATGTTGATCTTGAAACATAAATTGATTATTTTTCGTATTAAGGTCGACTCCATTCTGATATCCCATGAAAAAGATATCTAAATACATTATCACCATCTTATTTTTTTACTCAAGTCATATTCTTTCTCAGCATTTAGTGCAGGATACTCTCCTGATATCATTTAAAAAAATCATGACTCCTTTAAAAGTTCCAGTAGAAAGGATTTCAGACAACAGAGGAGAAGACAAAAATTTGATAGGCAGGGCTGAGAAAGAAATTTTTCTCTTCATTCCAGTAGACATAGCAATATGTTCTGATAAACCATTACCACTTAAGATATATGAGTCGCTTCCAATATCAAAAACAGACAGTAATAGTTTAAACTTAAGAATAGAATACTTCTGGCTTTCAAAAAATAGTGGTTCTATCCTATACCCTCACTACAAACTCAATGCATACTTTTCAATATTCAGAGGAAAAGACACTGATGACTCCTCTTTTGTCGGACAGCTCGTGTATGAAACAAAAATAAGAAAACCTCTCTTTCGGGAAGACCTAAAATGTGGATATGAAAGTGTAATAGAAAAATGGGAGAATGAGTTTGTCCGTGACCTTATGCTATTGACAACACAAAGAGCTACCTTGAAAGGAGTTGAAATAAAAAATTTCAGAGATCACTTATACAGAGGAAGATATATAAACATGCTGACAGTATGCGACATAATAAGTGGAAATGGATGGTGGATATCAGATTTTAATATCTTCTTCCTAAACCGTGAGGCGAGTAACTGGCTGATACCAACAAGGGGGTATGAACTGAGGTACAGGAACACAAAAGATTACGATTCCATAGAATTCGGAATATCTGTTGAACGCATCTTTTACAGGATCGATCCATCCCTGATGCTGCGATTCAAATCGAACTTCATGTTTGGTATTAATCGATGGAAAAATATTGAAAAAAGAAAACACAGTCTATACGACATATTTATTGGCGACATCTCCATGAGTCAGAGCATTATTTACAACCGACTGGATAAAATATCTCCCATTGTTGGTATTGGACTCTTTGAAAATATGACATACATCTATTCAAAAAAATTTATGTTTTCGATCGGTCTGTTAATAAATTTTGGAATAAAGCTATGAGATGCAGTGCAGTAATAATTGCCATGCTCATCATAATTCCCCAAATCGCAAGATCGCAGCGATATTCTATTGCTGGATACGTGGCAGATATGGAGACAAAGGAAACACTCATCGGAGCAAACATTCTTATACAGGGTACAAAAAGAGGATCATCCACAGACATAAATGGATACTTCAGAATAACGGGTCTTGCTCCAGGCACATATCGACTGAAGATATCATATATCGGATATGAAGAAAAAGAGATTAAAATAGACCTCTATGAAAAAAGCATTGTTTTAAATGATATACTTCTCAAACCAAAACCAATAGAGCTAAACAGTATTGTAGTAAAGGCAGAAAGATCAGAGGTTGCCGATTATGAGATAGAGACCAGTCCAAGGGAAATCACTCCCATGGCCATAAGGCGGATACCCACAAGCAGAGGAGATGTATTCAAGGCACTCGAATATCTGCCAGGAATCGAAACCATCGATCCACTCTCTCCTCTATACTCGGTAAGAGGAGGAGACCCTGGAGAAAATCTGATCCTGCTCGATGGAGTAACAATATACAATCCCTATCACTGCGTCTCATCATCGAGTCTTTTTAACCTCTATGCCATAAAGAATGTTGAAATATTAATAGGGGGATTTGGTGTAGAATATGGCGGAAGGAACTCATCGGTATTGTACATATCAACAAGGGAGGGAAACAGCAAGGAGCTTCACGGAGAAATCGAACCAGGAAGTTCAAGCTCTAAAATGGTATTTGACTTCCCCCTTTCAAAGAATGCAACAATGATGGTTTCGGCAAGAGCATATTATGACCTAATATCAAAATTCCTTCTATATTCACCTGCATATCTCTACGATGCAAACATCTCAATAAACTGGAAATTAAACAAGAAAAACAGAATAAGCCTGAGATACTTTTATTCACATGACTTTATGGATATGAATTTTTCAAAGTTCTACTCATATCTTGCGACTACATTTGAAGAAGACATATTTGACAATTACGAACTTTTATATCAAAATATCTGGAACAACCAGGCAGTAACATTCATACTTAAATCGATCGTCTCACCAAGAGTCTATCTGAAAACACAGATCTCCGGATCATTTTTTTCTTCAAACAACATATCCAAGCTCGACTTTGAATACACCGACCCAGAAGACAACAAGAAATACAAACTCTACTATCGCACAGCAATCAAAAATAGGATCCAGGATATTACATCTAAAATCACATTAAATGTGCAGCTTAACAAAACAAATAGCCTTTTAATAGGATCGGAATTCAGCAGCTTTAACTTCAGCAATGGAGTGGCAATCTCTTATATAGATGAAGGCAGAACTACACGGAAACCAAACCTCATCGCAGCATTCATAGAAGATAAGATACGACTCGGAGGAGTCATTCTTCGTGGAGGAGTGAGGCTCTCAAAATTTGGAAATATTAAAAAGTTATATTTTGAGCCGCGATTCAACCTTCTGATTTATCTTCCGTACGATTTTAAACTCAGGGCAGCCTGGGGCAACTACTATCAATTCATAACGAGCATAAACTCTCAGGAATATGAACTCAGCCAATACCTTGATTATTACTATCCTCTGATTAACCGGAAGCCATGTAGCTCTGTTCATCACATAATCGGACTGGATAAATCAATAAACAACTCAATGCTTCTCTCTGTAGATTTTTACTATAAAGATATCCGCCGAGTATATACATTTGACTACAATCTTAGTGAAACAGAAGTCTATACATTTTCTGATAAAATAAGAAGCGGAACAGGAAAATCCTTTGGTTTCGAAGTTGTATGGAAAGGGACATGGAAAAAATTTGCAGGTTGGATAAGTTATGGATTCGGAAGATCGACCAGAACCTATCCCCATATAATGAACGGGGAATCCTTTCTCTTCGACTATGACCGCACACATGCTTTCAAGCTAATGATAAATCATCAGATACATCCACTGGTATCATACAGTGCAACCCTCAGAATCCTCTCAGGAGTGCCAAAGACTATCGAATCGATGGTAAAATCATACTACTATTACAATCCCATCTCAAATGAGATATCATCATTCCCTATCTATGTGACCGAGAAAAAAAATAACGCCCGTCTTCCGCTCTTTATCAGACTCGATATTGGCCTTAAAAAACGCCTTACAACTGGATTTGGTGCACAACTGGCAAGATTCCTCGGTGCAGACCATTCATACCTCAACCTGACATTTGGAAACTTACTATTCTTTCACAGGAATGTATTGTTCTACTTTCCTGTTGGTAAAAAAAGGCTCTATGGTTTTGGAACAAACTACCTCCCTGAAGTAAGCATGGGATATACAGTCAAATTTTAAAAGGAGTTTGTTGTGATAAACATAAAACTACACTCATCATCCAGCCCAATATTGCTTATTATAATCATCACTTTGATGCTGACACTAAGCTGTGAAAAGTTGATAACAGGTTACGGTCCACAACCATGCTACATACACAAACCATCTGCAGATCCAAAATTAAACATACTTGGAGTGCTCCGCCCCGATTCCTTGAACAGCAAACCAACCTCATTTGTGCACATAGAAAAATCCTTCCCTGTAACAATTAGTGAAGACTCCCTGGAAATAAAAGATGCAGATGTAACAATATATCACTATAACCACGACGAGCTTGTTGATTCAATTAAATTTGTATGGACAGATCTGGATGGAACATTCAAAAAGTGTGAATACAGGAAGGGCGACTTTTTCCCACTGTCAGGCCACACCTATAAAATAAAATGCAGAAGAGATGGATATCCAGAATTGATAGGAGAGACAACAATTCCCGGTAAACCTGTAATAATCGATGGATTCGAAAAAGGAGACGAAGAAAATCTATCGTTCTCAATACTGCGCGACTCACTGGCCTGCGTCTATGATGTATACCTTTTGATAGGAGAAAAGAGCTATTTCAAGAGAATAAAAAGACCAGACGAAGGAAACGTTCGAGTAGAGTTCAAAACAGACATAATCGATTCTGAAGACAGTGCAACCATATTAATATATGCATACGATTTGAACCTTTCAGAATATATTACATACAACGTAGGCATAAAACCAAATACATATAGAGACGAATACTCTACTGTAATTAATGGGTACGGGTGTTTTGGAAGTATAAATCTATTGAAAAATGAGATAGATCTGGGGAGCTTGAGGAAACTAAATAATTTCAAATCTGATAAATAGACACTTTCAATCAATCTACAGGGAATTCGAGGTGAACTTTCGTTCCCTCTCCAATACTGCTCTCAATATCAATCGATCCGCCGTGAGCATCGATAATTCTTTTGACCACTGCCAGTCCAAGTCCAGTACCCTCTTTCTTTGTACTGAAGAACGGATGAAATATCTTATCGAAGTGCTTCTTATCTATGCCTTTTCCATTGTCTATTATGTCTATTAATACGCTGTCCTTATTCGGATTGTATTCCGAATGAATCGTTATCTCTCCTCCACGACCAATGGCCTGTTTTGCATTTATCAGAATATTTAAAAAAACCTGATGCATACTCTTCATATCCATGGCAACAAGAGGCATTTCAGGTGCCAGATCATTTTTGACTTTAATGTTGGCCCTTTCAAAATCCTGTGTCAGTTGACCGAGCGTCATCACTATCACTTTGTTTATATCCTGCCTGATCAGTTTCAAATCCTTTGGTCTGGAAAAATTTAAAAGATCCTGGAGAACCTTTTCAAGATAGCTCATCTCCTCTGTTGCAATTTTCAGCGAAAGCTGGTCCTTCTTGTCAAGATTTTTTCTTTTAAGAAGAGATGTCAGACTAATCTTAATCGAAGAGAGAGGATTCCTTACCTCATGCACAACTGTTGCTGCCATCTCACCCAGAGAAGCGAGACTCTCCATCTGGCGCTTCTTCTTCTCCAGTCGAATCACCTCTCTGGTCTTATCCTTTACCATCTCTTCCAAACGCTCCGAGTATGTTCTCAACTGATTTTCAATCTCAATCCGTCTGGTTATATCTCTAAAAATACCCTCTACAATCTTTTCATCGTCATATTTGCAAAAATTAAGACTTACTTCAACAAAAAACATCTCACCGCCAATCCTTTTTGCTTCTATAACAAGATTATTTATCTTCTCACCAAGCAGAAGTTTCTTTACAACACTCCTCTGTATGAGTGGATTCATCAGAAACTTATTGACCCTGTACCCACCTTCTACAACCTCATCTGGAGAATTAAAACCAAGCATGCGTCCACCAGCCTGATTGATAACAATTATGCGACCCGTTCTGTTGCATTGAAACACACCATCTGTAGTCGAATGAAACAGAGCCTGAAACTTTTCTGCAATCTTTCTCAAATTATCTGAACGGCGCAGCTCGCTTCTCAATTTGTATGCATAATGGTAAACAACGAGAAGAGCAACAGAGAGAAAAAAGAAATTGATAAACAGCAGGATTTGAAAATATTCAATTCCCAAATTTATACTCCTCTGCCATAAAGAGATCAATAATCCTCAGCCATCCATAGAGCATCAGGATATCTACAAGCCCGCCCCATCTCATTGTAAGCATATTATACTTAATAATTAGCGGTATTGAATACCATATTAAAGAAACGAGAACAGAGTATTCGATCCATACATGGAGTTGTGATCTTTTTGTCTTTAAACACAATATTAAAACAAATAAAATCAAATTTAAGGCAACAATGTTCTGTCTATTAAAAGTTGATCCAATTACAACATGATCATAAAATTGAAAAAATTGTAGATTAGCCATTAAAAAGTTAAAAATCGTAATTAAGAACATATCAATATAAAAGAGTTTGCAAATAAGTGGATTCGAATAAGCTGGAGGATCGATCAGAATCCGCTTCCATAAAAAAAAGAGGCAAAAAGAGCCCACACCTGCAACAAGATAGTTCACAGGTGTCAGCCCTATTGTCTGCATAGATGTAGAAAACAGGATATCGAGAGTAAAAAAAAGTAAATAGAAGAGGGCAAAATACATATTATTCCCTATTGATTTTAATCAGGTTCCCTGCAGTACTTATAATATGGACAAAAGAAGCAAAACTTATATGGAGCGCCAGATTTAAAACATGTTGGCTTTGGTTCTCCTTCTATTTCTCCCTTAGTTTCACTATAGCCGATATATTTCTTTATGAACTCATCAAACAAATCAAACTGCATCATATCCCAACGTCTCTCAAGCATCTTGTAGTCCAAGTCTTTGGGACTCATGATGACCTCCTATTCCTTTTTTGGGGTTTAATTGATGACTCAGCCTCTCCCAAAAAAAGATCTAACATCGTGTGCAAACTCTCTATTCTTACTGATTGGTCTGATTAAAACTGAGATAAAAATCGGTTTAATCTTGGGTTTTGCAGGACCTGTATAGCCTCAAAAAACTCTGTTTGATATTCTCTCTTCTAGTCTCTAAAAACTTCCTGAAAGGCCCTCACAGCATATTTGATCTCTTTTTTTGAAACATCCAGATGGGTAACAGCTCGAAGAGTGTCAGGGCCTACAGCAAGGATCAGGACACCTCTTTTTTTCAGGGCCTCCACGATCCTAATTGAATTGTATTTTGCCCTCTCTATTTTCATAATAATTATGTTTGTCTGTACAGAATCCATATCAATAGATATACCGGGCAGCGATGCCACACCTTCTGCCAGCGTCCTTGCATTTTCATGATCCTCTGCAAGCCGCCGAACATTGTTCCTTACAGCATAGAGTGCTCCTGCTGCAATAATTCCTGCCTGCCTCATACCGCCGCCATATATCTTTCTGTACCTATGAGCCCTGTTGATAAATTCTTCACTGCCCGCCAGCAGAGAACCTACCGGAGCCCCGAGTCCCTTTGAAAAACATACCGAAACAGAATCAAAGTATTTTGCATACTCATCGAGTGGAATGCCTGTGGCAACAGAAGCATTCCATAGTCTGGCACCATCGAGATGGAGCTTAAGGTTGTACTTATCTGCTACCTCTCTTATTCTCTTGATCTCATCTATTGGAAATACCTTACCGCCTGCACGATTCAAAGTATTCTCGAGGCAAATCAGCGAAGTGGGAGGAAAATGTACATTTTCTGGTCTTACACCATTCTCAATCTGGTCCGAGCGCAATATTCCATCTTCTGTGCTTATAGGACGAAGCTGAACTCCAGATAGAAGCGCTGCCCCCCCTGCTTCATAGTAGAAAATATGGGAATTTGCTTCTAGTATCACCTCCTCTCCTGGTTGAGTGTGTGCATTGACTGCAATCTGATTAGCCATTGTTCCTGAGGCCACAAACAACCCCCGCTCCTTCCCTAGAAGCGATGCAACTTCCTCTTGCAGTCTATTTACAGTGGGATCCTCTCCAAAGACATCATCACCCACCTCTGCCCTTGCAATTGCCCTTCTCATATCCTTGGATGGCTTTGTAAAGGTATCGCTACGAAGATCTACTATCATAAAGACTCCATAAGAATATTTAAATATTATAATAACTCTGCCAAAAAATCAAGGAAAAAATTATAATTAAGATTAAGAGAATCTGTTTTGGTCAAAATATTAAAAAAACAACATAATCTATTATTAACTTCCAGATCACAAATCACGCTCGCTTCAATCCTTCCCTCCATCCCGTAAGTTCTGTATTAAGGAGTGACCTGGCAAACGAGATGTTAAAAGAAGTATCTCTTGGCCGAGGAGCTACAAATTGAACATCATTCATCGATATTGGCCTGAGCATCTTCTTTGAAATCCCTCTTATCTCTGCAAGCCTCAGGCCAAATGAGTATCTATCGCATCTCTCACTGCCCCCAAGATGAATTATACCTGTAAACTCAGACTCTGAAAGTTCTATGACTGCGCGGGCAAGATCCTGAACCAGTACAGGAGTCCTGTACTGATCCATGAAAAGATACATCTCCCTTCCCTCTCCTGTGGTCTCAATAATTCTCTGAGAAAATGATGTGCCACCTGTTAGTGGTCTTCCATAAACCAGAGCAGCCCGTGCTATTACAAAATTAGTACATATATCCGATACTATTTTTTCGGCCTCAAGTTTACTTTTTCCATATGTGTTTATTGGACAGCACTCGTCCGACTCTTTATAATCACCATTCTTTCCATCAAATACCATATCGGTCGATATATAGATTAACCGAAATCCTCGCTCCCTTCCAAGCTCGGCAATCACACCACTCGCCTCAGTATTTATTCTATATGTCTGATCACTATTCTCTTCACAAACATCCAGATCACTCGATGCCGCACAGTGAATTACAACGTCTGGAGATGCCTCCTTAATCACATCTCTTATCTCATCAGCATCCTCAAGATTCATGTGAATTGTTCTGACGCCGGGAAATGCGAATGGATGATTCTTAAAGGTCGAATATACATCCCAGTCACAAGATGCGGCTTTCACTATATTACCTCCAACAAAACCGCTGCCCCCTGTAATCAAAACCTTTCGCATCTGTCTATTCCTGAACGATTCTCTCAACAAAAATTAAAAAATCTCCCCTACCAGCAAAAGAGGTCTTATCTATGTTGAATGGATCATCAACAGGAACAATTGATACAACCTTTATCTTTAAAAGTGGATTCAAAATTTTCAGCTTCTTCACTATCCCCAGATGATAGGCAGAATGAAAATCACCCTGAAAAGAGACAACTTTGGTCCCTGGATGATTGATTATAAAATCATTTATCGATTCTGCCATGGTATCATCCTTGATCACCTGTGCCTTATACAAATTTTCAGGATCGATTCGTGACATTGCATCAGGCATCTGTTCTCTCATCTGCTTCATAAATCTCTCTTTATATTGATCATTAAGGGGCATGAAGTTGCGTGCAATCCAGACCCTCTCAGAATCCGGGATACTCTCCAGTATCTTCTCCCCCATCATGGACAATCTTCTTGCATAACGCCTCGGTATATTCATGGCTATTACAGAAATCCCATGTTTTTTGCAGTATTCTATCAAGGGTCGATAAGCGCTCATGTAATTTTTCCATGGACGAGACTGTTTTAAAAATTCATTTTCAGAAACCTTTCCTCTTAAATAATCATCGAGTATTGACTGCACATCCCGCTCAAACATCTCCAGAGAGACGGCCACTCTTGACTGCCGTTGATGAATCGCCTTAAGCAATTCAAGCTCTATAACGTGTGTAAGACTGTCATTATGTATTTCACCAACAAAAATTACATCACAATCTGTTAGACTATTCAATGTTCCATTAAAGCTTACTCTATGAGTACATGAACCATTCCATATTGGAACGAGTGGCTCAAAATCTGGTGTAAGAATCTTTTTTGTAGTACATGCAGTAAATATTACGATAACTGTTGTTATAGACAAGATGATTTTTTTCATATTACCTCCTTAAGTTTTAATAATTGTAATATATATATTTTAGTACAGAAAAGCAATCATTCAATATAATTAAATGGCTATATTATTTATAAAGAAATATTTGCATTTTAACTCTAAAAATGGTATATTTTCACAAACTTAAATATGTTCAATACCAGGAATCAGAATGTCAAGGCTATCTACTAATAGATATAAAAATATTGAGACAGTATATATAGAGAGACACAACCTCACAGAACTATTTATAACTGCACAAAAAAGCCCTGAAAAAAATATTGATCTATTTTTAAGACAGTTATCAAAAACTCTTTCCGGTCAAGATGCAAACATCATAAGGATGCTTGTTTTCGGATCAATCTCTGGATTCAACAGATTTATTAGAGAAATAAAAAATATATTTGGTCGGGTTGAATGGCCCATTACTTATATTAAAGACAAGAAATGTCAGGAGCAAAATATCACGGGTTTGCAGATTCATGCAGTTACTGGCGTCGGTACCAAAACAATCTACTTGGATGAAAAACCCTCCGCTCGTTTATTCGAAGACGATTCAGCAATTTATTGTGCGGTTGGAAATATTCATCCCAGGGACAGATCAAAATCTCCAGAAGAGCAGACTCATGATACCCTTATGAGAATCGAAAGAGTACTCAGAGAAGCTGGTATGGGAATGAAAAACATCATAAGGACATGGTTTTTTAATGACAATATCCTGCAGTGGTATGATAAATTCAACAGGGTTCGAACCGATTTTTATAGTAAAAGAGGAATCTTTGATTCTCTTATTCCTGCCAGTACAGGAATTGGTGGAGCAAATCCTCAAAATGTTTTGTTGACAGCAGATGCAATAGCAATACAATTAAAAAATAAAAGTATGTCGATTAGTGAAGTCCCATCACCGCTGCAAAATCCTGCTTGCGATTATGGCAGCTCATTCAGCAGGGCAGTGGAACTTAAAATGAATAATTGTGTTTATCTATATATATCTGGTACTGCAAGCATAAACAAAAATGGTGCAACAACTCATATAAAAAACCTTTGTGCACAAATAGATAACACTATGCAAATCGTTGAAGCTATATTAAAATCAAAAAGGATGGACTATTCAAATGTAACACGATCGATTGCTTATTTCAAATTTAACAATGATATCGATTCGTTTAATAAATATTTAGAAAAATATGGTCTGTCCTCATCGCGAGTTTTGACTGTCCAAAATGATGTATGCCGCGATGAACTCTTATTTGAGATTGAAATCGATGCATTCTCTATTCGCTGACATCACCATAGAAGTGTTAAACTCTCCCCATAAATTTTATTCCTTAGAGGAGTATCGTAATGGCTAAAGGTAATAGAAGAGACAGGGGTTCATCTGGAGGAGGGGTTAGATCCAGGTCTTCGATATCTGTTAAGGGTCTTGTCATAACAGTGATGGCATTATTTATTGTAATTACTGCAGCAGTCACAATACCCAAGTTATTAATCAAGCAGAACGGCACTCTTACCATACTCTATCCTCAAGATGGTACACTATTTCCACCCGACATATCTTCTCCTACAATAAAGTGGAAAGACAGCAACAGGGGAGTTGGTATGTGGGAGTTGAGAATTGAGTTTTCCGATGGCAGTGATCCATTTATTTTCAAGACAAAGTCGCCTCGATACAGGCCTGTCAGAGCTTTATGGGAGAGGATAAAGAGGCGAACTCTTAACAGCAGTGGTAGGATAACAGTTGAGGGGATAGTGAGGGCTGGGTTCATAACGAGGCGTCTTTCACATCAGAGTGTATCATTTTCGACTTCTATGGATTCGGTCAAGGCGCCGATTATTTATCGTGATGTTCCACTTCCTTTCATATATGCCTACAAGAATCTTGAGTTGATCCGCTGGCGTCTTGGCCAGGTGAGTTCTGATGAGATTCCGCCTGTTGTATTTGGCAATATACCTGTTTGCGGCAACTGTCACTCTTTTTCCAGTGATGGTCGTGTACTTGGGATGGATGTGGATTATGCCAACGACAAGGGTTCTTATGCCATTGCCAGGGTAGAGGGGGAGATAGTTCTTTCTATGGACAAGATAATAACCTGGAGTGATTACAGGCGTGAGGACAGGGAGCTTACCTTTGGTCTTCTTTCCCAGATTTCTCCTGATGGTCGTTATGCCATAAGCACTGTAAAGGATCGTTCGATCTTTGTTCCCAAGGACGACATAGAGTACTCTCAGCTTTTTTTCCCTATAAAGGGTATTCTTGTAGTTTATGACATAGAGAAGAAGAGGTTCTGGGCTCTTCCTGGTGCTGATAATAGAGACTATGTTCAGAGCAATCCCACGTGGAGTCCTGATGGTAAATACATAGTGTTTGCTCGTGCTCCTGCTTATCGCAACGAGAAGCTTGAGCAGTTAAATGCTCCTGTGATAGGTACTGAGTTTGCTATGGAGTTCATAGAGGGCAGGCGTGATTTCAAATATGATCTCTACCGCATACCCTTCAATGGAGGCAGGGGTGGCAGGGCTGAGCCGATCAGGGGTGCATCTAATAATGGTATGAGCAACTATTTTCCTCGCATCTCGCCTGACGGCAGGTGGCTTGTTTTTTGTAAGGCAAAAAATTTCATGCTTCTTCAGCCTGACAGTAAGCTTTACATAATGCCTGCTGAGGGTGGTATTCCGAGGAAGATGAGTTGCAACACATCGAACATGAACTCATGGCACAGTTGGTCTCCAAGCGGAAGGTGGCTTGTTTTTTCATCCAAGGAGGAGGGCCCATATACTCAGCTCTATCTGACCCACATAGACGAGCACGGCAATGACACGCCGCCTGTTTTGCTCGACCGTTTTCTTGAGCCCGAGCGTGCTGCAAACATACCCGAGTTTGTAAACATCGATCCAGCCAGATTCAAAAGAATCGTTGATGCATTCTCAGACAGCTCAATCTATCTTGTTAGAATGGCAAACCTGAAGTTTGACCTCGGCGACAGAGAAGACGCAATCAAACTCTTCCAGAGAGCAATGAAGGTATCTCCTCCAAACGACCCATACTCATATACTGAAAGCGGTATGTTTTTAAGTAAATTAAACAGATGGGATGAGGCAATCGATTATTTCAATAAGGCCATCAAGCTGGATGCAAACTATGCAAAGGCATACGCCTTCCGTGGATTTGCCAGAATCCAGAATAAAAAGTTAAATGAAGCAATGAAGGATTTTGAAAGAGCAATAAAGGTAGATCCAAAATATCCATATTCATATCACAACAGGGCAATAGTATACTATATCAGAGGAGAATATGAAAAAGCAAAAATAGATCTGAAAAGATGCAGACAGCTGGGAGGCACTGTTGATGAGAGAAAAATCAGAGCCCTTTCCCTTTTATATAATTTTGATTTTGATTCTCAATAATTTATTTAGAGGAGTATCGTAATGGCTAAAGGTAATAGAAGAGACAGGGGTTCATCTGGAGGAGGGGTTAGATCCAGGTCTTCGATATCTGTTAAGGGTCTTGTCATAACAGTGATGGCATTATTTATTGTAATTACTGCAGCAGTCACAATACCCAAGTTATTAATCAAGCAGAACGGCACTCTTACCATACTCTATCCTCAAGATGGTACACTATTTCCACCCGACATATCTTCTCCTACAATAAAGTGGAAAGACAGCAACAGGGGAGTTGGTATGTGGGAGTTGAGAATTGAGTTTTCCGATGGCAGTGATCCATTTATTTTCAAGACAAAGTCGCCTCGATACAGGCCTGTCAGAGCTTTATGGGAGAGGATAAAGAGGCGAACTCTTAACAGCAGTGGTAGGATAACAGTTGAGGGGATAGTGAGGGCTGGGTTCATAACGAGGCGTCTTTCACATCAGAGTGTATCATTTTCGACTTCTATGGATTCGGTCAAGGCGCCGATTATTTATCGTGATGTTCCACTTCCTTTCATATATGCCTACAAGAATCTTGAGTTGATCCGCTGGCGTCTTGGCCAGGTGAGTTCTGATGAGATTCCGCCTGTTGTATTTGGCAATATACCTGTTTGCGGCAACTGTCACTCTTTTTCCAGTGATGGTCGTGTACTTGGGATGGATGTGGATTATGCCAACGACAAGGGTTCTTATGCCATTGCCAGGGTAGAGGGGGAGATAGTTCTTTCTATGGACAAGATAATAACCTGGAGTGATTACAGGCGTGAGGACAGGGAGCTTACCTTTGGTCTTCTTTCCCAGATTTCTCCTGATGGTCGTTATGCCATAAGCACTGTAAAGGATCGTTCGATCTTTGTTCCCAAGGACGACATAGAGTACTCTCAGCTTTTTTTCCCTATAAAGGGTATTCTTGTAGTTTATGACATAGAGAAGAAGAGGTTCTGGGCTCTTCCTGGTGCTGATAATAGAGACTATGTTCAGAGCAATCCCACGTGGAGTCCTGATGGTAAATACATAGTGTTTGCTCGTGCTCCTGCTTATCGCAACGAGAAGCTTGAGCAGTTAAATGCTCCTGTGATAGGTACTGAGTTTGCTATGGAGTTCATAGAGGGCAGGCGTGATTTCAAATATGATCTCTACCGCATACCCTTCAATGGAGGCAGGGGTGGCAGGGCTGAGCCGATCAGGGGTGCATCTAATAATGGTATGAGCAACTATTTTCCTCGCATCTCGCCTGACGGCAGGTGGCTTGTTTTTTGTAAGGCAAAAAATTTCATGCTTCTTCAGCCTGACAGTAAGCTTTACATAATGCCTGCTGAGGGTGGTATTCCGAGGAAGATGAGTTGCAACACATCGAACATGAACTCATGGCACAGTTGGTCTCCAAGCGGAAGGTGGCTTGTTTTTTCATCCAAGGAGGAGGGCCCATATACTCAGCTCTATCTGACCCACATAGACGAGCACGGCAATGACACGCCGCCTGTTTTGCTCGACCGTTTTCTTGAGCCCGAGCGTGCTGCAAACATACCCGAGTTTGTAAACATCGATCCAGCCAGATTCAAAAGAATCGTTGATGCATTCTCAGACAGCTCAATCTATCTTGTTAGAATGGCAAACCTGAAGTTTGACCTCGGCGACAGAGAAGACGCAATCAAACTCTTCCAGAGAGCAATGAAGGTATCTCCTCCAAATGACCCATACTCATTTGTTAAGTGCGGAATATTTCTCGGAAAGACAAAGAACTGGGAAAAGGTACTTGAATATGCAAACAAAGCAATAGAAATGGATAGAAACTATCCCAAGGCATATTCCCTCAGAGGACTGGCAAGGCTTCAAAAGAGAAAGGTAAATGAGGCATTGGGAGACTTTAATAAAAGTATAAAGCTCGACCCACAAGACGCAATGACATATTTCAACCGTGCCCTTGCACATTATATACTGGGAAATTATGAAAGCGCATTAAAAGATGTCAAAAAATGTAAAAAATTGGGTGGCAATGTACCTCAAAGTTTTATTAAAAACCTTAATAAAAAGATGTCAAAATAAAAAGAGGGACTTCTCCATGTCAGCTTCTCAAGGCAAGAGAAAAAACGTAAACAAAAAGAAGACAAATATGCAGAAAAACTCATCCCTTACCAAATCACTGAAGATTGGCATCATAGTAATAACCTCGACCTGTGCTGTTATACTCCTCTCCATATTCGGCTCAAAATTCCTATCAAAAGGGTCTGGAGAACTGTCGATAATATATCCATTCAACGGCTCATGCTTCCCACCCGAGATAACTGCCCCCATAATCTGGTGGGAAGATACAAACAAAAATAGTGTAAAGTGGCGCATAACCATCGATTTCAAAGACAACGAAGACCCTGTGATAGTTGAAGTTGATGAGAAAAAATGGATACCAGACAAAATCCTTTGGGAATCGATAAAAAGACGATCAATGGAAAAAGAGGCAAGACTCACTGTGGCTTCAATAAGAAAGATTGCAGGTATAAACAAAGTACTCGACAGAAAGACGATCTCAATAATCACCTCAAAGGATTCGGTAAACGCACAAATATACTATCGGGATGTGCCGCTGCCTTTCAGTGTAGCACTAAAAAATGTCGATAAAATCAAATGGAGACTCGGCAATATATCATCCGATAAGATGCCGCCTGTTGTTCTGACAAATCTGCCGGTATGTGGAAACTGCCACTCATTTTCTAGAGACGGTAAAATACTCGGAATGGATGTTGATATTGGAAATGACAAAGGTGCCTATGTGATAACATCATTTGAGGAAAATACAATTATATCCAGAGATAAATTAATAAGCTGGAGCGATTTTGACAAGAATGTCCCAACATTTGGTATGCTTCCAAGAGTATCCCCTTCAGGAAGATACGTTCTTGCAGGAATAAGAGACAGATCTGTCTTTCTTCCAAGAAGAAACATACTCTTCTCACAGATATTCTTCCCTGTCATGGGCATAATCGGCTATTATGATAGATACACTGGAGAAATCCATGCTCTGCCTGGAGCAGACAACCCCGAATTTGTTCAGGCCAACGCAAGATGGACTCCTGATGAGAAATATGTAATATTTGCGAGAAACAAAGCCGTAAAGCTAAAATCAAAAAATGAAAATAAGGGAATAATACTAAACAAGGAAGAGTCAATAGAAGTACTTGGAGAAGAAAAATATCTCGAAGAACCACAGCAGAGCCCAAATACATTCTGTTACAGTCTATATAGAGTACCATTTAACAATGGCAAGGGAGGTAAGCCAGAGCCAATACCCGGGGCCTCCCACAACGGGATGAGCAACTATTTCCCGGCAGTATCTCCTGACGGAAAATGGATCGTCTTCACCAGGGCTCACAGTTTCATGCTTCTTCAGCCCGATGCAAAACTCTACATCATACCTGCAGAGGGAGGCGAGGCAAGGCTGATGAATTGCAATACAGAAAGAATGAACTCATGGCACAGCTGGTCGCCAAATGGCAGATGGCTTGTATTCTCTTCAAAGGTATTTACACCAAACACTCAGCTCTTTCTAACACACATCGATGAGGATGGAAACGATACACCACCCGTACTACTGCACAATTTTACTCCTCTAAATGAACCAAGAGGAGCAAACATTCCAGAATTTGTAAATATAAGAGCCGATGCCAAACGAAAAATCCATGAGAGATTTCTCAACGACTATAACTACTTCAGAAGTGGAAGAATTTACGAACAGTTTCGAATGTTTGACAGGGCTGAGGAAGAATATCTGAAAGCATTGAAGATAAATCCTGAAAACAGGTATTCCCTCTACGGCCTTGCGACCCTCTATGCAAAACAAAAGGATTATGTCAAGGCCGAAAGGGAGTTTAAGATGCTTCTAAAAATAGATCCCAACAGTCCGATCATTCATAAGGATCTTGGAAAATTATACTTTACAAAGAACGAATACGACAAGGCAGAGAAAGAATTCAAGACCGTCATTCGCTTAAATCCAAAAGATGCAGAGGCTCATTATGATCTAGGAAGCATATATAATCTGAAAGGCAGGCTCAGGGATGCAGCCATCGAATATCAGGCCGCACTCGATTCAAATCCAGAAGACACAAAGATCAGGGTCGGTGTTCATTTCAATATGGGAAGTATTTATATCAAAGTAAAAAATTACGAAAATGCCAAAAAAGAGTTCTTATCAGTAATCAAGATCGAGCCTGAGAATACAGATGCAATCTTCAATCTTGGAAGAATTTATAAGATACTAAAAGAATTTGAGAATGCAGAGAAGAGTTTTAAAAAGTTTATTGAATTGAAGCCAGAAGACGTCTCCCCACATATCGAACTCGGGGAGCTCTATGCAGAGATGAAAGATTATGAATCAGCAATAAAAGAGTTTCAGACCGTGTTAAAGGTCAAGCCTGGAAATCTATTCTCGCGCATCTATCTCGGAAGAATCTACATGGAAAAGGGTGATTTCAACAGGGCTGAGGAGGAGTTCCTTAAGATACTCTCAACATCGCCAAACAACATCTATGCTCACATCAATCTCGGGCAGTTATATACAAAAAAGGGAGACAAAAAAAGAGCAATCGAAGAATTCAAGAAGGTAGTAGATATCAATCCAAAAGACTCAAGAGCATGTTTCATGTTGGGAGATCTATTATCAGAACAGAAGGGTAAGGCAGGAGAGGCAATAGAATATCTTAAAAAGGGCATTGCACTCAGACCAGGCTATGTGGATGGTTATATAATGCTCGGCAATTCATATTTAAAAGTAGGGAATATTCAGGGAGCCATAAATGCTTTTGAAAAGGCACTTGAGCTCAAACCAGAAGAGACAAAACTGAGAGAAAAAATAAAAGAACTTAGGAGCCGAATTGAATAAGTTAAATGATGCAAAACTTGAGGTTCTGGATTGTACGATCCGTGATGGAGGACTTACAAACAAATCTGACTTTCCAATCGATACTGTCAGAGCAGTATACAGGGCTGCATGTGAAGCAGGAATAGATTACATCGAACTTGGATACCGCAACAGCAAGAAGATATTTTCAACTGAAGAGTACGGCCCGTGGAGATTCTGTGAAGAGAATACTCTAAGAAAGACAGTAAATAGCATTGAAAAGAGAAACACTAAAATATCGATAATGCAGGATGCACACAAAGCAGAAGCCGAAGATATAATCCCAAAATCTGAGTCTGTTGTCGACCTCATCCGCATAGCTACATACGTAAAAGACATCGACAAAGCAGTACGACTTGCAAACAATGCCTCAGAAAAGGGATACATGTGCAGTATCAACATAATGGCAATATCAAGAGAAACAACAAAAGATATTGAATATACTCTGAAAAAGATAGAGTCGGAAACAAGTGTTGAGATGGTATATATTGTTGATAGTTTCGGTGCTCTGTATCCAGAAGATGTAAATAGATTGTTCGATATGTATAAAAAACACCTTACAAACAAAAAAATCGGTGTACACTTTCACAACAACCAGCAGCTTGCATTTGCAAACTCAATAGAAGTAATACGACTCGGAATAGACTGCATTGATGGAACTCTATATGGATTGGGAAGAGGAGCAGGAAATTGTCCAATCGAATTGCTGATAGGATATCTACGGAGTGAGCGCTATGATCTGTTGCCTTTACTTGAAGTTATTGAAGAAAAGATTTTAAAATTAAGAGAAAATATCGACTGGGGCTACCACATTCCATACATGCTGTCAGGTATATTAAACAAACACCCTAAGGATGCATGTGACTGGCTCAGTAGTAGCAATAAATATAAGATAATCGAATTTTATAAAAACATAATGGGGAATTGAAAGGGGCAGGCAATAGATTTTATTGTTGTATGAAATGGCATCTTTAATAAAATATGGGAGAATATGGAGGTAGAAGAGATGGAAAGAAAGATGCTAAAAAATAAACCTCTAGTGGAGGCAATATTTGAACTGCGATGGGAGCTACAAGAGCCAGCCTCAGGGATGAAGATAGACCCTCATTATAAAATATTAATCGGTAGATTATATGATAGGGTCAAGGACCGATATCCCTTTCATGAGCCATTACCTACTTCAACTATTCCTGACGAAATCGCTGGATATGTTGTTCAACACCGTTTTCGCAAAGATAAGGATAAATGGCCCCTTATTCAAATAGGCCAAGGTATTATTACCTTAAATGATACAGAAGGATATATTTGGAAAGATTTTGAAAAGAGATTATACCATCTGGTAGAAGTACTTTTTGATGCATATCCTAATGCAGAAACTGATTTAAAAATAAGCTGGGCAATGCTTAGATATATAGACGCAGTTAATTTTGATTATGAGAAAGATAACATTTTCTCCTTTTTGAGTAGAAATCTGAAAATACAAATAGACATCTATGAAAAACTTTTTAAAGAAACGGGCGTTGAAGACTTACCATTGGGTTTTGATTTGAGATTTTCTTTTCCTGCGACAAAACCCAAAGGAGCAATACATTTAAGATTTGTACGGGGGAAAAGAAAAAATAAAGATGCTTTGATATGGGAGACACAAGTTCAGTCAGTTGGTGAGCATTCACCTAAAATCAAAGAGCAAATTAAAACATGGATCACCGATGCACATAATTTGACAGATGACTGGTTTTTCAAGATGATAGAGGGTAAATTAATGAGGAGGTTTGAATGACATATCAGCTAATAACAACGCAAGAGGTTACCAGTCAGTATTATCCCACACAATATCTTTCCAGTCCAAGTACCAGTATGGATGAGATTGATATAGCAGAGTTTCCACTCAATATCCTATCTAATTTAAAACAAAAAAATATTAAACGATCATTTAGCTTAATATCTGTACTAGAGAACGATCTATCTTCAATTTGGCCACGTTTTGAGATAAAAAGCGAGACAGCATCAATTGAAGAAGTAGAAAAAGAGAAAGTCACTGAAATTATTTCCGAAGAAGATATTGCTTTAGAGATGGTGGAAAATGATTTTGTGGTAAAAATGCCGCCCAAAAAGAAATATGAAATTCATGTATTAGTAAAAAATATCAAAAGAGGAGAACCTACATGATCTGAATCTGATGAATTTCTATTTTTAAAGGTGGAGTGAAATATTATGAAAGATTATCCTTGGTACGAAATTGCTAAAGGCGAGGAGCTTTTTCAAGGAGATATTATTGACTCTTGTTCACTTATAATTCCACCATCTACAATTAAAGATAAGATTAAAGTTGAGGTCATTGAATATGATGTAATAATTATGAGTCAATCTTGCGACCTTATTAACAAAAAACTCGAACTTGTACTTGTTTGTCCAATCTGGCCCTTGAGCATATTTGAAAATAGAAATCCATCTTATAAAAATCCCAAGATGAAGGAATCATTAAGACGAGGATATTTACCAGGTTATCATCTTTTAAATGGATGTGAAATAAAAGGTTTTGAAAAGGAGTATTTAGTAGTTGATTTCCGCAGTGTTTATAGTGTTCCTTTTGGATTTCTTACAGAATTAATAAGAAAAAAAGGTCAAAGATTACGTCTGCTTCCACCATATAGAGAACATTTATCCCAAGCCTTTGCAAGATTCTTTATGAGAGTAGGGTTACCTGTGGATATACAACCATTTAAATGAATCTAATAAAGAACACATCTTCATATAACAAGGACATCATTGCAGGCATACACATTAACTTTTAAGCACATCAATCAATAATTCCATACCCTTTATATAACTCCTCCATCCGAATCCACTGATCTGCTTAACAACAACTGGTTCGATGACCGAAATCCTGCGAAACTCTTCTCTTTTCTTTATATCGGATAGATGTACCTCCACAACAGGAAGATTTACTGCTGCAAGTGCATCCCTTAGAGAATAGGAGTAGTGTGTAAGTGACGCAGGATTAATCACAATACCCTTGGCCCAATTTCGATTTTCATGAATGAAATCTATTATCTCACCTTCATGATTCGACTGAAATATACGAACATCTACTCCGCTCTTCAGGGCATGTTCTCTTATAATTTTGTCCAATTCACAAAGCGTAAGACTGCCATATATTTCAGGCTCGCGTTCACCAAGAAGATTCAAATTGGGGCCATGAATGACCAAGATCTTCAAATTTTTACTATTTCCTGACATAATCCAGCCACCCTTCGATATAATAAGACAATCTCTCCTGCCTCTCAATCCTTACTCTTCCGATTCTATCCAGTAAAACCACATTGAGTCCGCCAGAAGTCTGCTTCTTATCGAGTCCTACGGTTTCATACAGTTCATCTGCACTCAGAAAATCAGGTAGTTCAGGCAGCTTAAATCTTTTGAGCAGATTTTCGATCCTCTTAAATTCAATCTCTGAAAGATATCCCTTGTCCCTCGACACCCACGATGCCCAATGCATACCATAGACAACACTCTCTCCATGACGGAAGTATTTAAAATTCCCAGCCGCTTCGAGCGCATGGCCAATCGTATGGCCAAAATTGAGTATCCGCCTGTATCCCCCCTCCCTCTCATCTTTCGATACAACAGAAGCCTTTATTCTGCATGAAACACCTATCATCTTCGCGACCAGATCCTCATCTCTCAAATTGGCTATCGATTCAAGGTTTTTCTCCATAAATGCAAAAAATCTCCTGTCCATGATCATTCCATACTTAACAACCTCTCCCAGTCCTGACCATATCTCCCTCTCCTTTAAAGTTAAGAGAAGATTTGGATCAATCAAAACAAATTTAGGCTGATAAAAGCTCCCAATGAGATTTTTACCCTTAGGATGGTTTATTCCAACCTTTCCGCCAATGCTGCTGTCTACCTGAGAAAGAAGAGTTGTTGGAATCTGGATAAGGGTAACACCCCTCAGATATGTCGAAGCAACAAATCCTGCAAGGTCTCCTACAACACCACCACCAAAAGCAATAATCACTCCATCGCGCTTTAATTTATTATCAAGGAGATATGTATACAGCGTTGAAACTGTTTTTAGACTCTTTGATCTCTCGCCATCTTGCACAGAATGAATCGATACATTAAAATCGGAATCTTTCAATATTTTTATTATTCTGTTGCCATAAAGGGTCGAAACACTCCTGTCAGAGATTACCACACACTCCCTGGATAATCCCATCCTCTTCATCAAATCGGCCAGGTTATCAAGCCCATAAGGCTGGATAAAAACAGGATAGGTCCTGCCACCCAATCTTACAACCAACTTCCTCACACCCTCCCCCCCAGATAAGATACTATCATATCAACAATCCGATCCATCTTAATCTCCTTACTGAAGTGAAGCACAAGATCTGATTCCATGTAAATCTTCTCCCTCTGTTTCATTATCTCATCTATACGTCTCCTTAAATCATCTCCCTCTATCCCATCCAACAAAGGCCGGTCTTTGACTCTCGCAAGTCGGGCTGCAATCAACTCAGAAGGATAGGAGAGTGTTATCGTTACGCCAGTGCTTGATATTTTTCTCCTGTTATCCGCATCCATAACAGCACCGCCACCAAGAGAAACCACATATCCCTTTAATTTCACTACTCTTTTTACACACTCCTTCTCAAGACTTCGGAAGTAGTTCTCACCCTTATTTCTAAATATTTCATAGATCCTCATCCCCTCCTCTTTCTCAATAAAATCATCAGTATCGATAAACGGCATTCTCAGTCTTTTTGCAAGCAGTTCTCCCACGGCCGATTTACCGCATCCCATGAAACCTGTAAGATAAATATTACCGCTGTCCATGCTCTTTAAAATACCTCCTGATCTGTTTCATGGAATCTCCACCAAATCTCTCACAAAATGCCATTCCAAGCACAATACAAACCATTGCCTCACCAACAATACTTGCAGCAGGAACAGCACAAACATCGGACCGTTCTTTGTGTGCAGTGACAGCATCTCCTGTGAGCATATCCACAGAAGGGAGCCCTTTTTGAAGAGTCGGTATTGGCTTCATTGCTGCCCTTACGATGATTGGTTGACCATTACTTACTCCTCCCTCTATTCCTCCTGCCCTATTGGTTGGCCTAATAAGATTCTGACCATCTCCCTTCAATATAGAATCATGAACTTCTGATCCAAACCTGCCCGCGCTGTCAAAACCCATTCCTATCTCAACTGCCTTTATACCAGGAATGCTCATTACTGCAAGAGCAATTCTTCCATCAAGCCTTCTGTCCCACATTGAATAGCTTCCAAGACCAGGCGGAACATTCAAGGCCGCAACTTCAAACACACCACCAACCGTATCCCCTGCCTCTCTTGCCTTATCAATTATAGATTTTGCCGCCTCCTCTTTGCCTGAATCGCTAAAACGAAGTTCTGACTTTTCCGCGACATCAAACATCGAACGAATCTTTGACTCGGTTCTGGATGTATCCGAGGAGCATACATCTAAAAAAGTCTTCGAAACTCCAATCTCATGAATCTTAATAACATGGCTCGCTATCCAAATCCCAAACTCCTCAAGCAGCTGACGGACAATCGATCCTGCCGCAACCCGCATAGCGGTCTCTCTGGCACTCGCCCTCTCAAGAACATTTCTCATATCGCTATGGTCATACTTGATACCTCCAGCAAGATCCGCATGGCCGGGTCTTGGTACAGTCAGTGGTGAGCTTTCTCTGCCCCTCCATACATCCATCCTCTTTTCCCAGTTTTCCCAATCCCTGTTCCTTATCCACAGAGTTATTGGACTTCCTAAGGTAATGCCAAATCTTATCCCAGATATGACTTCTACCTCATCCCACTCTATCTTCATCCTCCCTCCCCTTCCATATCCGCACTGTCTTCTTCGAAGCTGATGATCTATCTTTTTCTTATCTATTCTCAAACCTGCTGGCATTCCTTCAACTATTCCGACCAGTGCCCTTCCATGAGATTCCCCTCCCGTTAGTATTCTTAAATTAGCCATTGGTACTCTCCACTACTAAATTCCAGATTCTATCATATATGTCATGCGGAAAAGTTATTCCTATCCAAATCCTCTCCGCTCCCAGGGCCTGAAAAATCAGCATGCTAAGCCCAGAGACGACCCTTGCTCCTTTTGACTCGGCCTGTTTTAAAAGCCTTGTAAAAACAGGATTTGGAATCATATCGAACACAACCATATCTTGTGAAATCATCTCAGCAGACGGCAGGGGAGAAGAATCGACATCAGGCCACATGCCAATCGGTGTGGCATTTACAAGAAGAGTCGAATTAAACAGGGTTCTCGCAAGCATGTCGTGATCCATGGAACAGGCCTCAATACTTCCCCTATTAGAAAAGTCCCTTGCAAGATTCTCTGCACGCTGTGGTGTCCTGTTAAACACAAAAAGTTTTCCTTTTACTTTTGAGATAAGCGCATAAACGGCAGCCCTTGCTGCTCCGCCTGCACCAAGAATCACAACATCACCATTCCTGTTCCATTCTACCCTTCTAAGTGCATATTCGAATCCTTCGACATCTGTGTTGTAACCCTTTAAAAGCCCATTGCTGTTTCTTACAGTATTGACTGCACCTATCTCCTTAGCAAGAGGATCAAGCTCATCAAGAAGATCGATTATCCTCTCCTTGTGAGGTATTGTGACATTGAAACCGGGCCGCCAGAATTTTTTTGTCCCATTGATAAAATCTTTCAGATCATCTCTCTTAACCCTTACCGCCTCATAGTGTAATTTAAGATCAAGCACTTTATATATCAATCGATGGATTATTGGTGACAGTGAATGATCTATTGGATCTCCAATAACGCAATATGTTCTCGAAAGGTCATCCATTTGAGATCTGGTCCAATATATCAAAAAAACCTGGGAAGGATATCTCTGCACACTCTGCATTTTTTATCACCGTCTCACCATCTGCAACCAGACCCGCAATGCTGAATGCCATTGCAATGCGGTGATCACCAAAGCTGTCCAGCTCTGCCCCTCTCAGTTCCTGAGGTCCGATGATCGAAAATCCATCCTCATGCTCCTCAATTTCACCGCCCATCCTGCGAATATTCTTTACAACAGCCTCTATTCTGTCTGTCTCTTTTACCCTGAGCTCTTTGGCATCTCTTATGACTGTCTCCCCCTTTGCCTGTGTAGCCGCTACTGCTATTACTGGAATCTCATCTATGATTCTTGGTATGAGCTCACCTCCTACGACTGCACCATGCAGCTCACCACTCGATATGATAATATCCGCCCTCAACTCTCCAGAAACTTCCTGCATATTCTCGATTCTCAAACTTCCGCCCATCTTTTCAAGCACATCAACGATTCCCGTTCTTGTTGGATTCATTCCAACATCTGGCAGCACAATCTCCGAGCCAGGTATGATCGAAGCAGCCACCATGAAAAAGGCTGCAGATGAGATGTCGGCAGGGACTGCTATATCAACACCTTTAAAATCACACGGCCCATCTATCGACACTTCACTGCCTTCTCTTGTTATTGAAACTCCGAAATGTTTGAGCATCCTTTCCGTATGATCACGTGAAATAGCAGGTTCTCTTATGCGAGTCGTTCCCTCAGCATACATTGCTGCCAGCATAATGCACGACTTTACCTGTGCACTCGCCACCTCCGTAGTATATTCGATCGGCCTGAGATGAGATCCATAAATCTTCAAAGGCGCCCTGCCCCCATCCTCTGCCTCTATTTTGGCGCCCATAAGACGCATGGGCTCGATTATACGATTCATAGGCCGCTTCCTTAGAGAGTCATCACCTGTTATCTCTGAAACAAAAGGCTGAGGTGCCAGAAGACCTGTAAGAAGACGTATGGTGGTTCCAGAATTTCCAGCATCGAGCACATCCAGTGGTTGAGAGAGTCCCCTCCTTCCCTTTCCATATACATATACATCACTGCCGTTTCTTTCTATTTCAACACCAAGGCACTCAAGACAGCGTGATGTACTCATCACGTCTCTTCCCTGCGACAGGCCTGTGATCCTCGTAATGCCCCGTGAAATTGCACCAATCATCAATGCCCTGTGCGATATCGACTTGTCGCCAGGTACTTTGACCGTACGATTTATCTTTTTTAATCCCTTTATCAATCTATCCATGATTGTAGACTAAAAATTTTTTATGATTGAAAACTTGACTCCGCCCTCTAAAAGGGGGTAAAAGCCAAGGCTGAGATTTTCTGTTTTTGATTTCTTGCCAGCAGCAAGCCTCAGAGCATCTATTCCACTAATTAGGTGATTTGCAACAATACAGCCTATGATGAGTACTGAATTTCGATACGCACTGTCACTGCTTATGCGTATCTTTCTGTATTTTAAACGATTAGATCTCTTGTCCCACTCCCATGAATAAAAATCATTCTCAGGGTAGATGCTCTCTACATCTCTCTGTCTTAACTTTGCATCATTATAGTCATAGATGTTATCAAAATTCTCTAGGTTCACAAAATATTTATGATTCTTGCCAGAAACGTTTGCACCCGCATGAAGTGCTGCAAAATTCATATAGTCGTGTCTTTTCCAATCTCCATAAACACGAAACGAAAAATAGGCAGTCCAGAAAAAAAGCTCTGATCCCAGAAAAACTCTTGTCATCTTCTTTGAACCAGCATAAGACTCTCCCAGTCCAGGAAGAATCAAAGAGAATAGAAATGCCTTTGCCTTTGAGGGTGACTCCTCCATTTTACAATCTGTAAATAGTGCAAAAGCTCCACTCTTCATATTCAACGCGCCTTCTGAGGAGATCGATTTTGAAAATAGATACTCAGATCCTGTGCCCTGACCAGACAGGGATGAAGTCAAAGTCAAGCCGATTAAAATTAATAAGAGTATGATCTGTTTCATTGCCACTACCAATCAACCCTCAACGAAAGCATTGGAACAATCTCCATCCGATTCTGATACAGACTCATCCTCAACCTCGTCTCGAGTTTCCGATTGTGTCCCCTGATTGTCCATGCAGTATCAAAAGCCGAAAGCACATGGTTTGCAAGAACTATCATCGTACAGTAGGATGCTCTTATATACCACATGTTGCTCTTGTTGCGTAAACCTTCATAATAATTCCTGTGCTTGGTCAGAGGATCATCGCCCTCCTCCCAGTCATCCCAACCCGCCTTGAATTGATCATATTTCCCTATCATTTCATAGTACTGCTGAGTTTTCGAAGAGGGAAGGGTATGCGTTGTGTCTGAAAATTCAGGATGCTGACTCAACCACTCATAATATCTCTCCTCACTCCAGTGCTGATCTGCATAGTCGTGAAAGACATCCTTCCAGTAGCTGCCCTTCTCCGAAAATCTCCAGTATCCTATCCATAGAGTCGTTTCAATACCAAGAAAGATCACTCCCTTTATCCATGACCCACTGTAGATCTCACCAGCACCTGGCACCACACTGGAAAGCAGAATGCCAACAGCGGGCGACTTCTTTTTCAACACTACCTCCGATCGATTGCTCTGGATCGCTTCAATTTTATATCCACTCATCAACATCTTCAGCTCTCCCCTATTCATACCATCCCTATTCTGAGCAAAAAGAATCGATGCTGCCAGGACTGTTGTGACAATAAATCTTCCATGCTGAAACATGTCCAACTCTCCTTCCGCGTGCAGTTTTAATTTAAAATTATATAAGATACATCTAATCTATGAAATTAAACAAAATTCCAAAATAGAATCTCCACTCTTTTCCGTACACCACACCTCTGTTTTCAAAACGATCCAGCCCATACGCACCATCAAGAAAAAGACACAATGGATAAGAGTAGAAAGATGTGAAACCCAGCCTGAGCTGTAAGCCGATATCCCTTTTCCAGTTTCTGATATCTATATCACTTCCGCACCAGGCATCTCCCCAGTCTCCATATATAGAAACATAGAGCTTTGAAAGATGAAGAAACACAAGTCTCAGATTTAATCTTCTAAAGAGTGCAAATCTATAGGCTGTTGTAAATTGAAAGAGCCTCGTGCCTTCTATACTATAATAAGGAAATCCCTTCATTCCGTCAAGTCCGCCGGCAAAAAAATTATAAAAACTATCTACAGGTCTGTCGATGTAACCGGCCCTCAATTTAAATGCCAACGAATGTCCGGGTAGTGGAACACCTATATATTCCTGCCACTCCAGAAATATCTGGCGATAGATATAATTTTTATAAGTTTCAACAACGGTTCCAAACTCTTTGCTAATCTTAAATCCATTTAGAAATCTCTGCCAGTTGTTATTCACTCTCAAAGAGATTATCCTTCCTCTCGAGGGCGCAATGTCTGAATCTACCCGGGTCAGTATCGATCTATACTTCCATTCTATCTGAACTGTATTGCCTATATGGTAAGTATAAGAAAATTTTATGAGTTGTCCCTGATCGACAAATTTCATACCTGCGCTGTATCTGCTGAATCTGTATGCAAGAGTCAGCGATTGAGAATCATTCAAACGCCATTCTGAACTCAAATCTACCTCTAAAAGGTTGAATCTATATTTAATATCATCCTCACTAAAATGGCGAGTCTGATTATATGCCTCAAAAGAGAGTGTCGGATAAAATCTTTTATACTGAAAAATTGCGAACAGATCGGTATCGAGCCTTCCATTTATGCCTGCACCACCAAAAACTGAAAATTTGTCCAAAACATCACTTCCAGAGAAATAGGTTCCAATCTTTATCTTTTGTGGATAATCAACCATGATTCTGGGGAAAAATGAGAGTGTGGAGTAGATGTTCTTATACGGCCTTGAAGCATGGCGATCTGACCGGTGATTGTTAAAATCGGCAGATCCTCTCGACAGAGTGCCTGACTCGATCTGTTGAGTGATTCTATAATAAGGGCTCTTATAAGTGTCTTCTTCTTTGCTAAAAAATTCGATTGAATCAATTAGCGCCACCCTGTATCCACCGGCTGAAAATGAGGAGCAGACAAGTTTGTTCTCAGAATTGACAGAAGGCATGAATGCCCCACCAGATACGTTTGTGATACGCCTCTGACCACCCGTCTTTATATCCATTCTGTAAATATTAAATATTCCACTCCTGTCGCTGCTGTAATAGATGTATTTCCCATCCTTATCAGGAAATGGGTCCCGCTCATCGTATTCTGTCCTAATCAGGTATCTGAATCCCGATCCGTCTGAGGAGATGATGGCTATGTCTCTTCCGCCACCCTTCCCACTAATCGCAAAGACCAGAGAGTCTCCTCCACAGATCCAGTGTGGTGAAAAGAGCTGTTCACCAGAGTCAAAGGATGTTATGGTTCGAAATTCCTTACCATCTGCTCTGACTACCGCAAAATTAGATGTGCCATCTCGCTCTACTACACAAACAATAGACCTGCCATCAGAAGACCAGTCGGGCTCCCTGGCCCTTCTGCCGTAAGTTATTCTCCTCTCCCTTCTACTCTCAAGATCATAGGTGTAGAGATCAAAAAAATTGCACTTGTGGGGATTCTTGCGACTCTTCCTTGCATAGACAATCTTCCTGCCATCTGGCGACCATGAAACCGAGGAGCCTACCCGATCGACAACCCTGTATCTTTTCTTTTTCCCCAGATCATAAATCCAGAGCCCTGTTTGAAACATATACTCCCTTCCTCTGCTGGAAATATATGCTATCTGGTTCCCATCAGGTGAAAAGGCAGGATAGAAATTAGCTTCTCCAGTGTCTTCTATAATATGATTTACATCTTCAAATACGATATCTTTTGAAAGATAGCTTTTCCTGAGCCACTCGACCCATTCTTCATAAAGCTCTGATTCACTGATTCCTATAACCTTATTTACTGCTCCAGAAAATGTGAACCTTAACTTTTTCTTCATCTCTCTAATGAGTCTTGCAAGTACATTCTCACCATATTTCGAAACAATATAAAGAACCAGTCCATATCCCTGATTATAAACTCGCTCATT
>CAZYVD010000027.1:0-32756 GCA_964651045.1 uncultured bacterium | reverse complement strand
CATTTGAGAATATTAAGAGATAATGCAATAACTTCAGGAATTAATAATGTAACAAACAGAAAAAATATAAATAATACATTAAATTACGTTGAAAAATATATTAAGGAATTACAAAATGATTCTTATGATAATAGAATTCCTAAATTAATAAAACTTTATTTTCATGATATGAAAATTGTTTTTAACAATATTAAAAGAGTTCTTACTGAGAATGGAGAATTTTTCATTGATATTGGAGACTCAAAATTTAAAAATGTTCATATACCAACAGACTTAATTTTTGAAGAAATAGCTAATGAAATTAGATTAGAGTTAATTGATAAAAAGAAAATAAGAACAAGATATTCAAAAGACGGATTCCCTTTAGGACAGTGGATTCTTCATTTCAAGCATAAAAAAAATTATATTAGAAAAAATCCTAACAATAGTATTAATAATAAAGTAATATTAAAAAAGGTCAATAATCCAAAAGAGTTATTAATAGAAAATTGGGAAAAGTTTAGAGATAATTTACCATACAAAAATCTTCCTTATAGAAAAAGGAATTGGGGTAATACTTTACATTCATTATGCTCGTACCAAGGTAAATTAAAACCTGCCATAGCACATTTTTTAATAAAATATTTTACTAGTGAAGGTATGATTGTTTTAGATCCTTTATCAGGAGTAGGAACAATACCTTTAGAAGCATCATTACAAAAAAGAATTCCTTACGGAAATGATTTAAGTCTAGTTGCTTATGCCAATACTTTAGCAAAAATTGGGAATGTAGATATTTCAAAATGTGAAAATATAGTTTATGATTTAGAATATTTTATAAAAAATAATCTTTCTGATTTAGAAGAAATTGAAAAAATAGAATTATCATTCAACAAAAAAATACAAGAATATTATCATGTAAATACACTAAGAGAAATTGTAGCAGCACGACAATATTTTATAAAAAATGGTATAAAGGATGCTAATTATGCCTTAGTATTTTCTAGTTTATTGCATATCCTTCACGGAAATAGACCGTATGCACTTAGTAGGATATCTCATCCTATCACACCTTTTGCTCCAAAAGGAGAATTCATCTATAAAAATCTTATTGAAAAATTAATACAAAAATTATCAAGAGTTTTAAAAGAAATTAGAGAGCATGATTCAAAAGTAACAGGTAACGCATTTTTAGGAGATTTTATTGATCTTCCCAAAAAAATAAAATCTTTAAGTATAGATGCAATAATAACTTCACCACCTTTTTTTGATTCTACAAAATTCTATATGTCTAATTGGATACGAATGTGGTTTGCCGGATGGGAAAAAGATGATTTCTATGTAGAGAAAAACAAGTTTTTGGAAACCAAACAGATTAAGTCATTTGATGTTTATAATATGTTCTTCCAAGTATGTGATATCTTATTAAAAAATAATGGTTCAATCATAATGCATTTAGGATTTTCTAAGAAAGCTAACATGGCTGAGAAGTTAATACCTTATGCAAGTAAATATTTCAGAATTGTTGGATATTTTAATGAAAATGTAGATAATTCAGAAAATTTTGGGATTAGTGATCAAGGAACAGTTAAAAGCCATCAATATCTGTTTTTAATAAAGGAGTGAAGATTTCATTCTATGCCAAGAATTTTTTTATTTTCAGGAGATAATTTATCGATAAGATTATATGAAATTAACATTTTTTTTAATTGATCAATTCTCTTTTTAAGATCTGAACTTTCTCTTACTTTAAGTACACGACTTACACAAGCATTAACATCTATGTTATTATTAATAATTGGTTCTTTTGATGATAACAGATTAAGATCGGCACCAGTTATTCTAGCAAGTTCTATTAATTCACTATTTGTATAAAATTCACTGGGCCATCTATCTCTTTTATTTTCATTTGCTTCTCTGGATAGAAGTGCAGCATTTCTAACTGTTAATGGATACAAATATTTAGAAGGAAGGATATGATCAATTGCCCAACTTTTCCTATCATTTATATCTAATGGCTTTTTTGTTTTAAAACATCTGCTATTGAACCTTTTAAATAAATCTTCAATAGAAATATTTTCATTTTCACCTTCTAAAAGCAAATCAGCTATTCTTCGTCTAACAGAAGATTCAAATAACTGTTGGTGAGTTCTTTTTGGGTTTAATAAGGCATTAATGGCTCCCTTACAGCCACGACATTCCATTTGGCGTTCCAACGGTCCCCAACCAAAATGTTTGCTGAAAGATGCTAATGGTAAAACTCTACCACATACATTACATTGCTTCCAATAAGATTCTGGATGTTCTGTTGAGATACGAAAAAATGCTTTCCAAAATCTAATTGCAGTTATTGATTCTGCCAAAGTATTTTCTTCTGGCCAATTATCAAAAGGAAGATCAGAATCTTTGCTATGAATGAAACCACAATGTGAACATTCCCATCTTTGTGTTTCGAATGCTTCTTCTGGAGTAAGCAAGTTATGGCCAATTTTAATAGTATTTAATTCTTTACAGTTAACACAAACGAATGCAATCCAAGCATCATGGTAATCAATATTTTCAAGACGGGTAATTCCAGTTCTATTTTTTGTTTTTCTTCTGGGCATAAAAATTCTTTCTATCTTTTAATAAAAACATAATATTGAATTTAAAAACAAATTTCAACATAATTTTGCCCTAACCCATTTATCTAATTGCCTACATCTACCTCTTTGTATGACATTACATTTCTTCTCCAATCCTCTTCTATTCTGGCCATCAAGCTGGAAAAACGCTCATCCTCTCTTATAGTATCAAAATTTGGATCATTCGCAAGCCAGACATACTCTCTATACCCCCACTGATAAGCCTTTTCCAGCCACTGAACAGCAAGCCCCGTTCTTCCAAGCAGAGAGTAGACAGCGGCCACAGCCGTTGCTAAAGAGCCATTGTTATGAACATCGGGTTTTACTTCGAGCTCAATTACCTCGAGTGCCCTGTCATATTCTCTCCTCTTTGCATAAATCATAGCTAGTATTGCTCTGGAAAGGACATCCCCTCCACCCTCAGAGCCAATCATAATCTCCTTTTGTGCTCTCTTTAAATCACCGAGATAATAGTAGGCGAGTGCAAGTATCTGATGGATCGACTCATCGCCACTGTTGTACTTCAATGCCTCACCAACTTCATTAACTACCTGGTTATATCTTTTCAGACCGATCAGAATCATCGACCTGCTTCTAAGCACATCCATGTTAAGAGGATCAAGAGACAAAGCCTTTTCATATACATCGAGAGCTGGCCTGTACAATCCATAATTGATAAATACCCTACCGAGTCCCAACCATGCATCAACAAGATTCTGATTTATTTCTAAACCACTTCTGAAACACTGATCTGCTTTCTTGAAATCGCCCCATCTTAGATAGACATTTCCAAGCATCGAGTATCCTTCTGCAGATTCTCTGTCTATCTCAACCGCCTTTTTTGCTGCCTTCTGTGCCAGTTCAATCCATATATTATTCCTACTCCATTTTTTATCGATGATCTCTAAATAGGCTTGTGCCAGAGCAGTGTAGGCAGGTACAAATGTTGAATCTGCCTGTAATACCTTCTTGAAAATTTTCACACTATTCTCCACACCATCCCTGGTATGCCTGTTCAACTGTAATCTTCCTTCTACATAAAGCTTCATCAGATCACGATTTATGTTTTTTGATTCAGAATAGACTTTTTCGCCAGAAGGCTCAACGATCCTTACAACATCCTCGGCAACCGACTCTGATATCGTCATAATAGATTCTAAATCCTCCTCATGAGTAGTGCTCCATACAACCGAATCGTTCTCAGAATCGATGAGACTGTATGTTACACCAATCCTTTCCCCAGCCCCCTTTAATTTACACTCGAGTACATATTCGGCATCATTGCCAACACTGTTATTCAAGACCTTCAAACCTCCTGCCCTTGAAACCCTCGAAAAAATCTCATCCATCAGAAGTTCTGCAACAGCACTATCCGACTCAAACCTTCCCTCCACAACTGGTTGAGTCACAACAAGACTCTTTTCCCACCGAACCTGAGGAATCTTTACTTCAATTAGCTCACTTTCCCCTATTACAATCTTACCACCCTCCTCCCCCTTTTTACGACAATTAATAAGTAAAAGAGCGATAAGTAAAAATAAAGCAAATGAATATCTTCTCATTATTCCTTCCCCTTTTTAAGATATAAACACTGCTAGTCTGAGGAGGGATCAACAACCCTGCCCATGAAGATGATCGAATCTGAATGGCGTTCTCTTATGATAAATATAAATGGACGGTTTACTCTAAATTCAGTTACAGTTGATGTATATCTTATTTCAACCACTGTAACTGCAGCGGCTTCTGTACCCTCCTCATCTACCTTTACATAGGTCTTGTGAAGAACCCTGCTTATGTATAGATCGCAATCTGGATTGATCATGGAAAAATCTGCACGCAAAGGATCGAATGAAATCTCCATTCCAAGCAGCTTGAGCACACTGCTGAGATCGATAAAATATTTAATAGTAAATTTCGGCAGAAATAGATTGAGCTCTTTTTCTGAAAACATTCCTATCCAGCTCTTCCAATTATCTACAGTCACAGATTCGGCTATCTCGTCGACACTACTCCCCTCCTTAGGAAGAAATATAATCATGCTGAAGTATTCATTTCCATAAGGTATCTCAACAGCCTGAAAATCGTCGGTTTCAAAGTAATTGAAAACATTTTCCTGTCTCATCATTCTGCAGTCGGCCTGAGAACCATCTTCAGTATAGAATGGGGCATTAAAGGTTAAATCCTTATCAAACTGATAAGTCCAATCCCCAAGAAAATATATGGCATTAATTATAAACATCACAGAAGTAGGATCTATAAAATCGATAATTTCCTTGATTTTCCCTTTTGTCTTATTCTCTACCCAGTCGTTAATAATGTCTTTTGCCCCTGAAGAAAAAAAGTCAAGCTCCCTTACCTCTGCATCAAAATATTTTTTATTGATGTCTATGAATTCCTTATTCACAGAAAAATTCTTTTTGTACCATATCGAATTGGCTATCTGAAAAACCGTGTTTTGATCAATGGTTGTAAGAAGAGTGATAAGACTTTGAAAAGATTGATTTATCTGTTCTCGGGTCATTTCGCCAAATCCAAGTGTTGTGCGCATTGCTTCTTCTGTTTCTCCTGCTGCTCCATTGTATGTCATTCCAAGTGCTATTGAAATGCTCAGAGGAGAGATAAAAATGTTTGTATCAGGTTCTTCTGACTTTACAACCTCTTTGAAGAGGTTTATTCCAAACTCGTTGCTCAAGCCGACCAGGTCCTTTTCAGTTTCGGTCAGATCACGCAGAGGAATCGGCTGGTCGATCATAGAAAAATCGCGAATACAACTTAATAACAGAAAAATAATCATCAGGATAAACAATAAAATCTTTCTCACCATTTCAACATTCTCCTTTTTGCATGATCATTTAATCAAAATCATTTTAATCACTTTCCTGTAAGTACCCATCTTTATTTCTGCAATATATATACTAGAATTCACGCTGCGATTCTCATCATCTGTAGAATCCCATCCTGCCATGTGATAACCTCTCTCTTTTCTCTCTCCATTAACGAGCCTTTTCACAAGCCTTCCCCTTATATCGTAAAGCGATATCTCAACTTCACACTCCTCTGGCAGATAATAGGGAATCGTTGTATATGAATTAAAGGGATTTGGTACGTTCTGCATAACCGCTGGTTGCGATGGAGTGTTTGTGAATATCTTTCCTCTGTCAAACGTTAAGATACACAGGCCGCCAGATCCGTCAGCAATGTATGCACAGTTTCCTCTAAAAACAATGTCTCTGGGAAATCCTTTAGTATTAAAAATCTCTACCCCTTCAGGAGAGGTTGGGTCTGAGACATCAACGACAAAGATTCCTACACTCGAAATAGTAATAAAAAGATAGTCTCCTTTGAGAGCCAGTGCCATTGCCCTTGACCAGTTATTGAGAGAAGCCACCTCATGGGGTGATGCTGGATCAGAAACATCGATTATATAAAGAAAGTTGCCTCGTGTCATATAAACATAGTCACCCCTTACAACTATCCTGCCGTAACCCATCGGCAAAACACAGAGTGAAACCTGATATGGAGAGGCTGGATTAGAAATATCCACTATTCTCATCCCTGCAAGCTGATCATTTATATATGCATAATAGTTGCTGCCAATTGCAACATCAACTGAAGAACCAACATTTATTGAACTTACTTCTACCGGATTATAAGGATCTGATATGTCTATAATCTGGAGATCCCCACCAGCAAGAAATGCATAATCACCACTCAATGCAATGTTTAATGCTTTATTACTACCAGTAGAATCTATGACACTCCTGCTCAATTCCTTAAGTGAACCCGGATTACTTATATCAATAATACGAAGACCATTTTTTCTGTCCGTAAGATAGCCATAACCTCCTCGCACCTCAACATCTGTAATCGTCTCTCCTCCCACATCAAAAAAACCAGCCTCAAAAGGAACTGCCGGATCAGAAACATCTATTATCCGAAGACCATCTTCTCCGGTGTTTACATACACATAACCGGCCTCTACTGCAACATCTTCACTCATATCCATGGTATTAAAAGAGGTTGTCTTTTTAATACCAGCAGGATCTGATATGTCTATCGAGATAACCCCATCACCAAAACAGGCACAGAAAGCACTGCTGCCATTGAGTGCAATATCAATAAAGTTAATATCATCATCAAAACTTCCAAGCCTGGTAGGAGATGCAGGATTTGAGATATCAAAGATTCTTATTCCACTATCGATTGCAGCGGTACAAACAATATTCCCCTCCACATCTATGCCGTAAGTATCGTCCCCGCTATCGAGATATCCAACCTCAAAGGGAGACAAAGGGTTTGATATATCTATAATCCTTACACCCTTGTTGAAAGTGGTAACATAGACATAATCATTGGAAAGGGCAACACTAATGGGACTGCTGTTTGTATTAAAAATGGCCTTTTCTAAGGGACTCTCTGGATTCGAAACATCTATTATAACAAGCCCCTTCATCGAATTTGCTGTATAGACACAGTTTCCATTAACAGCAACTCCCTGAGTAGAGCCCTCAATAGAAAATGTTCCAAGCTCATATGGAGATGCGGGATCAGAAATATCTATTATTCGAAGACCGGCCCACTCATTTGCAAGATAAAGTCTATCCCCTTCTACTGCAGCAGCAATAGAATAGTGTTCTGTAGTGAAAAATCCCACCTCTTTTGGAGTCTTGACATCAGAGATATCTACTATTCGCAATCCACCATACCCTGATGATACATATAGATGATTACCAGATATTTCTATGTCACTTATTGGTGCAGGCAACATTAATCTTCCAAGTTCAACGGCCTCATCAGGATCTGAAAAGTTCACTATTTCTATATAACAGCCACTTCCAAAAACTATAGTATCACCCATGGCAGCTACAGCCGCACATGGACCGAATCCCCATCTACCCATGTAGATCAATTTTGAACAGCCAATCGAATTGAGGTAATCATTACTGTTCAGGACTTCCATATTATTAAATATCTTTTGGCCATATCCCCTATGTATAAACAGGCTCATATCGCTTTTGATAATATCTACTTGTCTGGAATGTGCAAAAAAAGGCAGCAAAGCGAATGCAAAAATTATTTTTTTATTCTTCAATTTTTTCTCGATTTTAACTGTCTTTTGAATTATAACATTTCTAGGAATAAAATGCAAACAAATTCTACAAATGAGCTCTCTTTACAACACCTCACCCAAAAATATAATCTAACTAAATAATCTATTCGCACTTTTTGAGATTATCTTCAACTCTTTTACCCTAATATCTTTACCATCATGTGAGTGTTGCCTCAAAATAAAATTTAACCGAAGATATTAGCAGTATTCAAATTTTCTATATTCACTTTTGGATTGCGACGCCTTGGCGTCGCTTTTAAAAGCGGCAACATGCTCGCGCAATCCAAAAAAAGAGAATAACTATATTTTTCGTATAGAATATATATAGAGAGATTTTCAACATCGTTCCTAAACTGGAGTTTGGGAACGAGTAGTTATTTGGTTGTTGTGCTCATAATTAATCATCCTGTTTTATGGTTACATTCTATTATGGGGCAACGATCAATTTTGTAAAAAATTCAATTCCTCTAAAGATACTTTATTTTTGAGTAAATGTATGTGAGTAAAATTTCCCTAGAACACTAAAATTCATACTTGACTTTACATCTATTATTCAATATATTCATAATCAGAATAGGTGCCCTTAGGGATAATAGGGAATCCCGTGAAAATCGGGAGCTGCCCCGCAACTGTGATCCTCATTGTCCTAACAGGTGAATAAAATATCTGGTCATAAATGTCACTGTCCGAATCTATAAGGATGGGAAGACAGACCGGATAGAGGAGAGCCAGGAGACCTGCCTATTCGGTGTGAACCTTCGAGGGAAGGCAGAAACATTGAGCAGTTTAATACTGGCCTTCTAGGCCATTTTTATTATGACACCAATCATAAAAAAAATTGTACTAATGGGATCATTTATCGGACTTGGAGTTTCACTGGGGTATCTTCTTCAGCCCATTCCAAATGTAGAAATGGTAACTGCAACTACATTTATTGGTGGCTACCTTCTCGGCATTAGACAGGGACTATTGATAGGAATAACCACAGAATTAATTTTTTCTACCTTAAATCCACTCGGCAGTGCATCGCCACCTCTAATTGCTGCAATGGCAATCTCGATGGGCATATCCGGAGCATGGGGAGGAATACTCGGGATGAAATCAAATCATAACGGCAGGGGTTTCCGTATAAAACTTGCATTTGCAGCCTCCGTGTGTACAATCATATTCTATGTGTTCACAACTGTCTCATTTGCAATCCTGTTGAGTCTGTCGTTTGAGCAGCTGATAAACAGTTTTGCTGCTGGCACAATATTTCTTATAATTCATATTACATCAAACATATTTATATTTACAATAATAGTTCCAGTAATAATAAAGAGGTTGGAAAAGACAGGACTCTTCTCTTCAACTTCTATTGGGATAAACAGTCTATGAAAAACATTTTCACAACACACATCTTACTGCTCCTAATTCTTATGCCCCACGTTCTGCACTCTGATCAAGCTGTTTCAGATTATGGGAAATCCAATGCTATCTACTCATCATATCTCAAAAAATCTAACTATGGTTATTTTGGCGACTGGTTCAATCATCATCCAACCACATGGATAGGAGGGACTGAATTCTTAGGTGAATGGTCTGCCCTCAGAATGAGAGGAAGCGATGAAGATCAAGTAACAATGCTTATAGATGGATTCCCTTTGACAGACCCGCTAACAGGATCGACCGTCTTAAATTTAATACCTGCAGAGCTTGTAGATAGAATCGAAGTATATCCATCTCTAAATCCTTTTGGAATAAACTCGATCGGAGGAGTTGTAAACATAGTATCAAGAAGATTGGAGACAGAGAGACCATATACGAGAGTCGTATATAGATACATCTCCAAGCTATTCAGTGATCTGGACATAACCTATTCACAGAAAATATCTCCAAGAGTGGAAATCATTTCAGGGGTATTAATAAAAAAGTATGGATATAACAAAGAATATGCGTCTCAGAAAACGAGAATCGGAATAACATACAGGCCATCGAAGTCTCTATATTTGAGATATACCATGCTCAACAATAACTCGGATATCGATCTTCCATTTGACATTCCAATTCCAGGCGACACAACAATGGTTGAAAATCCAAATCTCAGGAATTTAAGATACGATCATCTTCTGCTTTCAGAATTTGACTTCCGTGACGTTAAAACATCGCTCCGAATAAGCCTAATGAACAGCAATTATAGAATAAGAGGAGCTGGTAAAATAAAAACAATTCCGGTCGATGCGATACGTTTTTTATTAACACAGAAATTAAAAATTAAAACCGTTCCTCTGAACTGGGGAATCGAACACGATATAAATAAAACAGAAAATCCAAACAGAGGCAGATATGTCGATAGCTTTACAAGAGGGTTTCTTTCCACAACATACAAACTTCCCTTCACTCTAAATACTACTCCACAGTTCAATTTTTTTACCAAAGATTTAAAAAGATGGTACTTTTTCTTTTCCAATAAAGTAGAATTGAATATGTCACGATCTATTAGACTATGGGGGTTTTATGGAGAATCCATCAGGATACCATCCATGGGAGAAAAATATGGATTAATATTTCATCCTTCAATGACCCATGACGATGACAGGATAATATCAAGCCGCCTCCTGAACAATACATTTTTTTATCGATACATCAATAAAAACTTCATCGTTCCCCACACTCTTCATATTAACAATAATATCTATAATATTATACCAAATCCATATCTCAGGCCCGAGAGATCAAAAAAGTTCGAGGCAGGTATTCTGATTAGTCCTATGGCCAAACTGGACCTCAAGTTAGCCATCTACAGACGCATGGTGTATGAATCGATCCAGCCCGTTTTAAAAGAATTTGGATATACTTTTTCAAATATAGCGACTCGATCATTCCAGGGCATTGAGGGACTCTTTTGCTTTAAACCATTTAATTTCGCAGGAATAAATGTCAACTTCCATATTCTCGAATCATCAAAAGAAATATTCTCTCAGCCCCGCTACTGGGGAGAAGAGATGGTAATGCTGACCCACTCATTCTTTAAGGGAGACCTTGATATACTTCTCAACATATCTCACAGATACTGGTCTGGCTTTAAATTCTACTCCACAGGTGACGAAGGGGCTGTTCTTAGAGAAGCAGAAGGATGTTCTATATTGAATTTCAAGGCTTCTTTTACAATAATTAAAAACGCAATCGTCACATATGCCATAGACAATGTTCTGAATAAAAAAATATCTCTGATTCCAGGTTATAGTATCCTTAAAAGAAACACAAGAATAAGCATATCGTGGGAACTGCTTGACTGAGGAGAAAGATCATATGTTTGATAAAATAATTAAAAGAGACGGGAGAACCGTTAAATTCGAACCATCAAAAATCACAACTGCTATATTAAAAGCAGGCCGTGCAACCGGTGAGTTTGATGAAGAGACTGCCAAAATGCTAAGCAGCAGGGTGATTGAAAAATTAAAGGCAACTTCCCCAGAAGGCCCGCCCGGGGTAGAGGAGATTCAGGATGTTGTAGAATCCGTTCTCATGAGCTCTCCCTATCAGAAGACGGCAAAGGCATACATCATATATAGAGAACAGCATAAAAACATCAGAGAGATCAGAAGCTTTATTAGCAGCAATATTGTTGATTCCTATCTCGATCGATCAGACTGGAGAGTCAATGAAAACAGTAACATGGCCTATTCGATTCAGGGTTTGAACAACCACATCTCATCTGTTATAACATCACAGTACTGGCTCAGCAGGATCTATCCTCCTGAGATAAAGAAAGCACATGTTGATGGTGATTTTCATATCCACGACCTCAACATTCTTGCAGTCTACTGTGTAGGTTGGGACCTGGAACAGCTCTTAAGAGAAGGGTTTAAGGGGGCAGCAGGCAAGGTGGAAAGCAGACCAGCCAGACATCTCCGCTCTGCTCTCGGGCAAATTGTCAACTTTTTCTACACCCTCCAGGGCGAAGCGGCAGGAGCACAGGCATTCAGCAATTTCGACACGCTTCTTGCTCCATTCATTCGCTACGACAATCTATCCTACAGCGAAGTAAAACAGGCTCTCCAGGAATTTGTATTCAACATAAACGTGCCAACAAGAGTCGGATTTCAGACTCCCTTTACAAACATAAGCCTTGATTTACTGGTGCCAGACTTCATGAAAGACAAACATGTAATAATCGGAGGCCAATACACGGATAGCGTGTATGGAGAATTCCAGGAAGAGCTGTTTCTATTCAACAAATGCTTTGCAGAGGTAATGAACGAGGGAGATGCACTCGGTAGAGTGTTTACATTTCCAATACCAACATACAATATAACAGAAAACTTTCCATGGGGAAATGAAAAGATCGATTCCATCTGGAAGATGACTGCAAGATATGGAATTCCCTATTTCTCTAATTTTATAAACAGCGACATGAAACCAGAAGATGCCAGATCTATGTGCTGCAGGCTAAGGCTCGACAACAGAACGCTAAGGAAAAGAGGGGGAGGCCTGTTTGGATCCAATCCGCTCACAGGATCGATTGGGGTAGTAACGCTCAATCTTCCAAGAATTGGGTATCTCTCATCATCGACGGATGAATTTTTCGAACGCCTCGACAGATTAATGACCCTAGCATTCGACAGCATCGAAATCAAAAGAAAGACACTCGAAAGGTTTACAGATGCAAACCTCTATCCCTATGCACGATACTATCTATCATCCATAAAAGAAAGGACCGGCCAATACTGGTCAAACCACTTTGGTACAATTGGGATAATAGGTATGAACGAAGCATCTCTAAATCTTCTTGGTGTTGACATAACAAACGATAAAGGCATAAAATTCGCAATAGAAGTGCTCAACCATATGAGAGAAAGGCTGCTTAAGTTCCAGCAAAAGAGTGGCAACCTGTACAACTTAGAGGCAACCCCTGCAGAAGGAACATCCTATCGTCTTGCAAAGATCGATAAAAAATTGTATCCAGATATTATATGTGCAAATCAATCAAAGTATGAAAGAGGAGCAGAGCCTTACTATACAAACTCCAGTCACCTGCCTGTTGGGTTTACAGATGATCTGTTTACTGCCCTCGATCTTCAGGACAGGCTCCAGACTCTCTATACAGGCGGCACCGTGTTTCACATATATCTTGGAGAGCAGAACCCTGATCCTGAATCCATCCAGAATCTTGTAAAAAAGATTGCTGAAAACTACCGCATGCCCTATTTTACAATAACTCCAACTTTCTCAATATGCCCCACTCATGGATATATAAATGGAAAAGAGTGGAAGTGCCCTTATTGTGGTCATGACACCGAGATCTTCTCAAGAGTCGTCGGATATATAAGACCGATCTCGCAATGGAATGTTGGAAAGAAGGCAGAATTTTCAGACAGAGTGGTATTTGATAGTAAACAAAGTCCTGTGGAGCAGATGTTGGACTAATGAGAATAGGTGGATTTCAAAAAATATCTCTTATTGATTTTCCAGGGAAAATCGCATCAGTGATCTTTACTCAGGGATGCAATTTCAGATGTCCCTTTTGCCACAATCCTCACCTCATAGATAGAGAAAAAAAGGGAGTGATAGATCTTGATGATATATTAGAATACTTGATTAGACGCAAAAAAATGATAGATGGAGTAGTCGTAAGCGGTGGTGAACCTCTCATTCAGGAAGATATTGCGGATGCGATCGAGAAAATAAAAAATCAAGACCTTTTTATAAAACTCGACACAAATGGATCTAATCCAGAGAGATTGAACTTCCTGCTTTCACACAAATTGATAGATTATGTGGCAATGGACATAAAGAGCGAACTATCGGATTATGCTATTTATTCGGCAAGTAAAGATTATACATCAGAGATTAAAATGAGCATTGAACTTATAATGAGTAGTGGGATCTCTTATGAATTCCGCACAACAATAGTGCCCGGTCTTCACAATAAAAAAAAGATAGTAAATATATGCAGACTGATAGAAGGGGCGGAAACCTATGTACTTCAAAATCTGTCGGGTTTTGGCACACTGGATCCATCACTGTCACAGAGGCGACCATTTACACCTGAAAAGGTCGAGGAATACATCAATGCCGCCTCTCCACTGGTCAAAAAATGCATAGGGAGGTGATGCCAGGATTAAAACTAATTATTTTAGTGGAGATTTTTCTGGAAGACGGTGAGAATCCGTCACAGCCCCGCTACTGTATTCGGCCACGAAAACCCACATGTGCCACTATCCAGAAGGGTGGGAAGGCAGGGTAAGTAGGCAAAAAGCCGTAAGTCAGGATACAGAAAGATCTTTTAACTCTTAAAGACTTTCGAGGGAAAGTAAAGGAGAAAAAAAATGCAAAAAAACAAACTCTATTTATCTTTCACTGTCATCTGTACAATTACATTGTTTACTTCACTAATCACAGCACAGGTCAAAAAGGCAACAATATCCGGACACATCACAAACATCCAGACAGGAAAGCCAATCCCTGATGCTAATATTACGATCAATAATACAAAATACGGAACCTCTTCAAATGATGGAGGATACTATTTTCTATTACTACCAGAGGGTATCTACTCCATCACCGTAAGTGTGATCGGATACGAGACAAAAACAATAGAGGGAATCGACATAACATCGGTGAGGAGAAAAAATGTCGATATAGAGCTCAAGCCTTCTGTGATTCGGATGAATCCTGTAATTGTAAGCGCCACACTCTCGCCTCATCTGAAAGACAGGGTGGCTGTATCTTCAGAAGTATTCACTGAATTCGACTTTAGCGAAATGAATGGATCCACTGCTGCTGAACTGCTGAAGCCGGCTACTGGAGTATTGATAAAGAGTACGGGCGGACTTGCTGGACTTAATACGATTTCGATTAGAGGATCTAATGATTCTCAGGTACTTGTGCTTCTTGATGGGCAGAGGATGAATGTTGCACAATCTGGAGGCGTTGATCTGAATCTCATTCCCCAGGAGGTAATCGAGACCATAGAGGTTGTTAGAGGAGGACATTCGGCTCTGATGGGTTCAGATGCAATAGGCGGAGTTGTGAACCTGATAAGCAAAGAATCCCTGCCGCCCAAGGGATTTCTCTACAGTTTTGAATCAAAAATAGGATCATTCGGCACAAAACGGATCCACCTCTATGGTTCTCAAAGAATCGGGATGTTTAAGACTTTCGTATCATACAACTACACCCGTAGTGATGGAAAGTTTAAATATATTGATCCGTCAACAGATTCATCTTTTACTCGAAAAAATAACCACTTTAATGGAAGGGCACTGTTTATAAAATCACAAATCGATCTTTCTAAAAAGAGCCAACTTCAGATTATCCATAACACAATATGGACAGAAAGGGGTGTGCCTGGATCGATCAGCTTTCTAACTCCTCTTGCAAGCAGGAATGATTTACAGACTCTATCTGCCATCAGATACAGAAATCAAATCTTAAACAACCTAAGTATCAAGATGCGTCTCTACAACCAATCCACAGATCAGAAATACAAAGACCCTGGTGGTTGGCAGCCTATCGACAGCCGTCATAAAAACAATATTCTCGGCTCAGAACTTAGAATACAGTGGGGTGCTGCTCGCTTTTTAAAAATTACATCAGGAGGAGAACTCCGTACAGACGATCTGAGAAGCAGCGATGTTAATAATCACAAAAGAATAACAAAGAGTCTTTTTTCACAGATCGAAATCGAACAAGCGAGGCCTATTTCTGGATCTGTTCTAAAGCTAAGAGTCGTTCCTGCAGTCAGATGGGACAGCTATTCAGATGTTCAATCGCAATTCTGTCCAAAACTGGCAGTGATGATCAGCGCAGGCAACTACAACAGAATAGCCCTTCACACAAATATCAGCCGCTCTTTCCGTGCACCATCGTTCAACGATCTCTACTGGCCCGACGACGGATTCTCACATGGAAATGAATCTCTAAAACCCGAAATTGGAGAAAGCTTTGATATCGGGCTCACTTTTACACAGTTCAGATTTGGCCACACCCAGTTAGAGATAAACTACTTCAGAAACAACATTAAAGATCTGATTCAATGGCTCGAGACCGAGCCGTGGGTCTGGTCTCCCCAAAATGTAGGACGGGCAAGGATCGTGGGTATAGAAAATATCATTAGTTTCAGACATCCCAGGAATCTATTCTATATCAAACTTTCTCATACATGGATGAAGGCTGTTGATATTACATCTGGATCTGAAAACAAAGGCCGCTATTTAATATATCGTCCAAAACTGAAATTCGATATATCCGGTGGAATAACTATCTCATCATTCCATCTCAATCTAAACTACAGAATGGTTGGTAAAAGATACTGCTCAGAAGACAACAGCAAATCCCTTCCCCAATACAGCCTAATCAATGGAAATATAGGCGTAAATCTCAATCTATTTAAGACAAAGTTTGATCTAAAGTTGGAAGTCATCAACCTCTTAAACAGATCAATCTTCTTTATAAAGGACTATCCGCTTCCAGGAAGAGAGGTAATGTTTTCACTCAGAATATGTTACTGATAAAAAATAATTCGAAATACGAAAAGCCGGTCCAGAGCGGGCCGGCTTTTATATTAATATTAAAAAGTTTTTCTCTTGCATTTTTCGCAAAGATGTTTAATTTTATTTAAAGTCAAACATGGAGGCAACATGATAATCAGTTCTGCCCAGATAACCGCATTTAAATCGATACAGAAACTTGAAGTTCCTCTGGATCAAAAGATAACGGTTCTCATTGGACCAAACGAATCTGGAAAGACCAATATACTGAAGGCAATCGAATATTTCAGACCCGATATGGATCTTAGCGCCGATCTCACCTGCCAATTCTCATCTTTCTACGACGACTCAAAACCTCCACACATTGCCCTCAAATTAACCGATTTCAGTCGTAAGGAGGCCGCAAAATTGGCCTCAATACACGAAGATTTGCGTTCTGTAGAATCAATTATAATTAAAAGGGAAGGGCAGCAGATTACGGACTATAAGATTGAGGTCAACAATAAACTGATCTCAATACCAAATATCAGGCCAATATTGAAAATGATGCCCAAGATCATCTATTTTGACTCAATACCAATAATAAAGGATCGTATAAACCTAAACAGCCTGCTCCAGAATGACAATAGATTCAGAACAGAAAACAACCTTCTAAAGATAGGCGGCATTGACGACCCTGCCATTATATTCGAAGACTCTACCCGAGGAAGACGAGCAGCAGAGGAAACAAGCCGCACTATTACTCAAAGAATTCGTGAGGTATGGACTCAAGAGCCAACGCTCGAAATAAAACTCAGAGTCAATGGCAAATTGCTCTATATAGACTTCAGCGATGCTACAACAGTGTATGATACGCCAAAGAGTCGCTCACCCGGCTTTTTATGGTATCTTTCATTTTTTATAAATTTCATAGCTACAACAAACGAGGCAGAGGCCAATGAATTTCTCTTCCTCATAGATGAACCCGGATCTCATCTTCACCCCTCGGGCCAAAAAGACCTTACTCAACTGCTCGAAAATTTAGCGATTAAGAATCAATTGATCTATACAACTCATTCTCCATTTATGGTAAATCGAAATCATCCAGAAAGAGTAAGGGTCGTTGTAAAAGACATAAATGGAACTCAGGTCAACAGTGAGGCCTATAAGGACAACTGGAGACCGCTGCGCAAGTCGATAGGTCTTACTGTAAGCGATCTCTTTTTCTTTAACAGTTCTGGCCTCTATTTAGAGATTCCATATAAAAGGTCATTTCTTTTCAGAAAGAAAAAAAAACAGCCCAAAAATAGGGCTGCTCGCTCAGACTGATTTCAACTGATCTACTCTTACTTCTCCTTTTTCTTTTTGGAACTCTTCTCTTCTTCCTTTTTTTCCTTTTCTTTCTTTTTCTTCGAGGCCACATCATAGCCAACAAGCTCGAGAATTGCCATGTGGGCACCATCTCCCGGTCTCTGCCCAAGTTTTACAATTCTTGTATATCCGCCATTCCTATCGGCATACTGAGGACCAATCTCATCAAAGAGTATATTCACAACTCCTTTATCATTAAGTCGGGCCATCGCCAGACGCCTTGCATGAAGAGTTCCTTTTTTTGCCAGTGTTATCAATCTCTCTGAAAATCGACGTGCCTCTTTGGCCTTTGCCACTGTTGTTCTTATATGTTTCTTCTCGAACAGTGCCTTGGACAGACTCCGCAATGTAGCTCTTCTGTGTGCGGCAGTTCTATTCAATTTTCGTACGGACTTCCGGTGTCTCATTAATCGATCACTCCTAGTATATACTAATTTTTATACTATGAATCCTCTTTAAGATATTTATTTACATCCATTCCAAAGTGAAGCCCCTTCTCTTCTAAAATCTTTGAAAGTTCCTGAAGAGACTTTCGTCCGAAATTTCGAAACTTTAACATCTCCTGTTCATCTCTCTTAACAAGATCGCTGATAAACTGGATCTTGGCTGCTTTCAGACAATTGTGAGAGCGGACCGACAACTCCAGTTCGTCCACACTCATTTTCAGTAATTTTCTTATTCTTAAAATCTCCTCATCAATCTGTGCCTCTTCTTCTTCCTCTTCTTCTTCGGGTTTGACATCAAAACTGATGAAAAGTTCTATATGGTCTTTCAGAATCTTTCCCGCATATGTAAGAGCATCATCAGGTGTAACGCTGCCATCAGTCTCCACCTCAAGTATCAGCTTTTCATAATCTGTTCTATGTCCAACACGTGTATGTTCGACAGAATAGTTTACCTTTATGATCGGATTGAAAATAGCATCGATTGGAATTGTTCCGATCGGCTGATCGGGCAGTTTATTCTCCTCTGCCGGAACATATCCTCTACCACGCCCAATCTTTAGTTCAATGCTGAAGTCAGCATCTTCATTCAAGGTCGCAATATGGTGATCAGGATTGAGAATCTCAAAATCTATACGGTCTTTTTGAATGTCTCCTGCCTTAAACTCTCCCTTTCCCTTAAAACTCAGGGTCACCTTTTCAGGACGCTTATCTATCAGCTTTATCTTGACCTGTTTCAGATTTAAGATTATCTCTGATACATCCTCCACAACTCCCTTGATTGTCGTGAACTCATGTAATACTCCATCAATCCTGACCTGTGTTATTGCCGCCCCGTGAAGTGAGGAAAGAAGAACACGACGAAAGGCGTTGCCAAGCGTAACACCAAAACCTCTCTCGAGAGGCTGCAGAAAGAACTTTCCATAGGTGTCTGTATATGTTGAGTCGTCTCTTTCGAGTCTCTCAGGCATTTGTAATTTTATACGATTCATATAGATCATCCCCAAAAATATCTATGTTTACTATTTTGAATAAAGCTCCACTACCAGGCTCTCATTAAATCGAACCGGAATGTCGGCCCGATTTGGAACTTCAAGATATTCACCTTTGAGATCAGCCTTATTCAAACTCAACCATGGAAGCTGACTGCCTTCTTTTATCTTTCGCATCGAATTATGGATAATATCCAGCTTTCTACTCTTCTCTCTCACCTGTATTACATCTCCAGGCTTTAATTGATATGATGGAATGTCAACAACTCTATCATTGACCTTGAAATGGCGGTGCCTGACCAGTTGCCTTGCTGCATTGCGTGAAGGTGCAAATCCGAGCCGATATACAACATTATCAAGCCGGCTCTCAAGCATCTTGATCATGTTTTCGCCCGTGATTCCCTCTTTTCTATTTGCCTTCTCAAATGTATTCCTGAATTGTAATTCAAGCAGTCCATAGTAGCGCTTGATCTTCTGTTTCTCTCTCAGCTGGACTCCATAATCTGAGAGTTTTCTCACCCTGCGCAGTTTACCATGCTGACCAGGTGCATACCCCTTCTTCTCAATAGCACACTTTGCAGTTAAACACCTATCACCCTTTAGAAAGAGTTTCTCACCCTCTCTCCTGCACAATTTACAAACTGCTCCTCTATATCTTGCCATATAAATTCCTCAATATTTGCTTTTCTATACTCTTCTCTTCTTTGGCGGCCTGCAGCCGTTATGCGGTATTGGAGTGACATCTTTGATAGCTATTACCTCCAGTCCTGCAGCCTGCAAAGATCTTATGGCCGCCTCTCGACCAGTGCCTGGCCCTTTAACCATGATGCTTATTCTCTTCAATCCCAAGTCCATAGCCTCTTTAGCCGCTGCCTGAGCAGCCAGCTGTGCTGCAAAGGGAGTGTTTTTTCGTGCTCCCTTGAACCCCATCAACCCTGCCGAAGCCCAGGATATAACATTTCCATAATTATCTGTCAGTGTTACTATGGTATTATTAAAAGTTGCCTTTATGTGAGCCTGCCCCTCAGCTTCGACTTTTTCTTTCTTCTTTTTACGTTTTCTCTTTGGAGCTGCCAAAATATTCCTCCATCTCTTTTCTTATTTCTTCTTCCTCTTTCCTGCTACGGTCTTCTTTCTGCCTTTTCTTGTACGGGCATTCGTTCTTGTTCTCTGTCCTCTAACAGGCAATCCCTTCTTATGGCGTAGCCCACGATAACAACCAATCTCCATCAGCCTCTTGATGTTCATCGTAACCTCGGTTCGCAAGGCTCCTTCCACAGTATACTTCTCATCTATTATAGACCGTATCTTTGCAGTATCTGCATCTGTTAAATCCTTAACACGAATGTTAGGATCGACCTCGGCTTCCTCCAATATCTTTCTTGAGCTGGTAAAACCAATACCATAAATATATGTCAATGCCGCTTCTATTCTCTTTTCTTTTGGCAGATCAACACCTGCAATACGAGCCATTTTTCTCCTTTCTTAATTTTTTATTGTGATCAGCCCTGTCTCTGTTTATGACGCGGATTTCTGCATATTACCCTTACTACTCCACGCCTTCTAATGATTTTACATCTATTGCATATCTTTTTTACAGACGATCTGACCTTCATTATTCAAAATCTCCTATTTATATCGGTATATGATCCTTCCCCTGTTCAGATCATAAGGAGATAGTTCTATTTTGACCTTGTCGCCGGGTAAGATCTTTATAAAATGCATCCTCATTTTACCTGATACGTGTGCTATGACTTTATGACCATTTTCAAGTTCAACCCTAAAAGTTGCATTCGGCAGCGTTTCCAGAATTTTACCATCAACCTTTATGGGTGGTTCCTTAGCCATGATTTTTCTCCAATTCACTATTTTCTCTTGTTAATATTTCCGGCTTCCCCTCGGTTATGAGAACCGTGTGCTCAAAATGTGCAGATGGCAAGCCATCCGAAGTCTCAACTGTCCATCCATCATCTAAAAACTTCACCTTCTCACTTCCCATATTTACCATAGGCTCTATGGCAATCGTCATACCACGTCGCAATTTAGCACCCCTATCAGAGGATACAAAATTCGGCACCTGTGGATCCTCATGAAGCGAAGATCCTATCCCGTGCCCTACGAGTACACGGACCACGTTGAAATTATTCGATTCGACATAACTCTGTATCGCCACAGAAATATCAGAGACATTGTTCCCCTCTCTACACTTCTTAATCCCTCTGTAAAGTGCCCTTCTCGTCACATCGATGAGCCTGCTCTTCTCCTCGGATATCTCTCCTATTGCATAAGTCTTTGCTGCATCAGCAAAGTAGCCATCAAGTTCAACTCCAATATCTATGCTTATGATCTCCCCTTCACGCAGTCTTCTTGAGCCAGGAATTCCATGCACGACCTGTGAATCGATCGATGTACATATCGATGCAGGAAACCCCCGATATCCCTTGAATGCAGGTCTCCCTCCATGCGAATAGATAAACTCCTCCGCCGCGTCATTCAACTCTTTTGTTGAAACTTCGGGTCTAATAAACCTTTCAATATGTCTGAATGTTCTTGCCAACAGCTCCCCACTCTTTCTCATCTTTAAAATTTCTTCACTGCTCTTAATATGAATCATTCAGAATCTCAAACCCCGAGTGCAATTAGTATCCGCCTGTGCACCTCATCTATATCTGCCTCACCATCTATACTCCTCAAAATACTTCTCTCTTTATAATAATCGACAAGCGAAGCTATACTGTCATTATACACCTTGAGACGATGAGAGATAGTATCTGGTTCATCATCTTTACGGCGAATCAGCCTTCCTCCACACTCTGTGCACATCTTTATCCCTTCTGGATTATTATAAATGGTTCCACACCTCTCACACACATATCTCTTCGACAACCTATCTATAATATATTTGCTGTCTACCTCTATTGAAATCACGCTATCGATCTTTATATTCATCGAATCCATCAGACGATCAAGCATTTTAGCCTGAATCACTGTTCTTGGAAACCCATCGAGAATGAATCCATGTTCATAATTCTTTCCCCCTATCCTCTCTCTTACTATATCTATCATCACTTCATCTGGCACAAGATCGCCCGCCGCTACAAATGAGCTCACCCTTCTGCCCAAATCATTATCCTTTCTCATCTCCTCTCTTAAAATATCTCCTGTCGACATGTGAATCCACCCAAACTTCTTCTCCAGTAATTCTGCTTGTGTTCCCTTTCCAGCACCGGGAGGCCCAAGAATTATCAATCGCCTTACGATATTAATATCTCCTTCCTTTGATTCTTCCTGTTTTCATAAACCCTTCATAATGACGCATCAAAAGATGAGATTCTATCTGTTGAAGTGTATCCAGCGCAACTCCAACCATAATTAAGAGACTCGTCCCACCGAAAAACCCTGAAAAGGTCGCAGACACATTCAAATATTTTGTGATGAAATATGGAAAAATTGCTATCAATGCAAAAAATATTGCAGCAGGCAGCATTATTCGTGAAAGTACATGATCTATGTAGTCGGCTGTCTTCTTGCCAGGCCGGACCCCTGGAATAAAGCCTCCATACTTTCGCATATTTTCTGCCACGTCTGCCGGATTAAAGGCTATTGCAGCATAAAAATAGGTAAAAAACAGAATCAGCATGCCAAATATAAACCAGTAGAGAACAGACGTTGGCTGAAAATAACTTACCAGAGTCTGAATAAAATCGACATTCCTGAACAGAGTTCCTATGGTTTGTGGAACAAACATCATTGCCTGTGCAAAGATTATGGCCATCACTCCAAAACCCGACACCCTTATCGGAATATATGTGGACTGGCCTCCGTAGACCTTTCTTCCTATTACTCTCTTTGCATACTGAACCGGAATCTTTCTTGTACCCTCTGTGATCAGCACTACTGCTGCTATAATAAGAAGAAGAATGCCAAAAATGAAAAGCTCAGTAATAATAGCCCTGTTACCCCCAATCAACTGCTGGAATTCGTCCATCAGTGCATTTGGAAAACGTGCTATTATTCCGATGAATATGATCAAGGATATTCCATTTCCTATCCCCCGTTCTGTGATCTGTTCACCCATCCACATTATTAAAATTGTACCAGTACAAAGAGTTACCATTACAAGAAACCTGAAACCCATTCCCGGATTTACTACAGCCTGAATCCCAGACTGAGGGCCTGTAAGATTTTCTAAAAATAGACTCACTCCCAATGCCTGTAGAGATGCTATTAATACTGTTCCATACCTTGTTATCTGATTTATCTTTTTCCTTCCTTCCTCACCCTCTTTCTGAAGCCTCTGAAAATATGGAACAACTGCACCCAATAGCTGGATCATTATCGATGCCGAGATGTAAGGCATTATTCCAAGACCGAAGATTGCTGCCTTTCTAAATGCGCCCCCTGCAAAAATATCATAGAGTCCAAACAGCGTGTTCCTGCTCTGGTTGAAAAACTCTGCCAGTGCCGTTGCATTGATACCTGGCATTGGAATATGGCATCCTATTCTATAAAGAACAAGTATGCCAAGTGTAAAGAGTACACGATTTTTTAAATCAGGAATCTTGAAAATACTCTGGAAACTCTTAATCATAATTTGATTACCTTTCCACCTGCCTTTTCAAGTTTTTCTTCTGCACTCCTGCTGAATGCATGTGCATGTACCTCGAGAGATTTTTTTACATCGCCATCACCAAGCACCTTGACTGGCATTCCCTTTTTCCTTATCAACCGCGACTCCAGCATAACCTCGGGTGTAATCTTGCTCTTCTTTAATCGATCCAGATCTCCAACATTTACAACCTGGTACTCCTTTCGAAAGATATTCGTAAATCCTCTCTTTGGTACTCTCCGCTGAAGAGGCATCTGGCCCCCCTCAAACCAAGATCTGGACTTTGCCCCACTTCTCGATTTCTGGCCCTTCATCCCCCGGCATGATGTCTTGCCGTGTCCTGAACCAGTTCCTCTTCCTACTCTCTTTCTTGACTTCTTTGCTCCCTCTGCATATTTTAGACTTCCTAAATCCATAATTCTATTGACCCATGATAATTTGTTATTTTTTCAACTCTTCCACCTTTAAAAGATGCGATACTTTATTTATCATTCCTCTTATCTGCGGCCGATCCTCATGAACAACACTCTGGTTTAATCTATGAAGCCCAAGAGCCACAATTGTCTTTTTTTGATCGTGTTTACGGCGAATCGCACTCCTAATAAGTGTAATCTTCAATTTTCCCATATCCATGCTTCCTTAGATGATATTCAATCTATATTAAACAATTCCTTAACACTCTTATCTCTTTCCCGAGCAACCATTACTGCATCTCTCAACTCCTTTAACCCCTCCATTGTGGCCTTTACCACATTATGGGGATTTGCAGAACCCAGTGATTTTGTCAGAATGTCTTTTATACCGGCAGACTCAACAACGGCACGAACTGCTCCTCCTGCTATGACTCCTGTACCTGGGGATGCTGGCTTAAGCAGAACCCTTCCTGCACCAAATTTTCCAATAACAGAATGAGGTATTGTCCCCTGAATCATTGGAATCTTAATAATGTTCTTTTTTGCATCCTCAGAACCCTTTGCAATGGCATTTGTCAATTCACGTGCCTTGCCCAAACCTACACCTACATGGCCATTCCCGTCACCAACGACAACAATGGCATTAAAACTAAACCTTCTTCCACCCTTGATTACCTTGGCAACACGATTAATGTGAACGACTCTCTCTTTTAGTTCCAATTCATTATGATTTATTTTTTCCAAATCATACTCCGTGCTTTTACTAGTTAAAACTCCAACCCCGCCTCTCTTGCACCCTCTGCAAGGGCCTTTACCCGTCCATGATATTTATATCCATTTCTATCAAAAACGACTCTTGTTATTTTTCTCTTTTTTGCTTCTTCTCCTATTGCCTGTCCAACGATCCTGGCCGCCTCAATTTTCCCCTTAGTTTTTGAAATCTTTTCACTCAACGACTTAGAAAGACTCGAAACCGTTATTATCGTCTTATCCTGAGTGTCGTCGATTAACTGTGCATAAATAAATTTGCTGCTCCTGAATACCCTCAAACGAGGCCTCTCGCTAGTACCACGAATCCGTTTTCGCACCCGTCTCTTTATTATTTCATGCCTATTGTTCTTTTTCATTTGAAAACTATCTCCGCTACCTTTTTTAATCAAAAATAATCTTAAACTGCTGCCTTACCCGCCTTTCTTCTTATATATTCACCCTCATACCTTATCCCTTTACCCTTATAGGGTTCTGGCGGTCGAAACGAACGTATTTTAGCAGCCACCTGACCAACAAGCTGTTTATCAATCCCCTTTATTATTACAGAGGTGTTTGAAGGAACATCTATCTCAATTCCTTCTGGTGGGACAAAATAGATTGGATGAGAATATCCAAGCTGAAAAACTACTGCCTTTCCCTTCTTTTCGGCCCGGTAACCAACGCCCACAATTTCCAGCCTCTTTTCGAATCCTTCTGTCACACCCAAAATCATATTTTGAATCAGAGTACGAGTAAGACCATGAAGAGATTTATGAAACTTATTTTCTGTCGGCCGTTTTACCAATATGATGTCGTTCTCAATAACTACTTCCATATCTGGATGTATTCTCTGTTCAATGATTCCCTTTGGCCCTTCGACAACCACTTTACTCTTCTCTTTATTTATCTTTATTCCCTGTGGAATCGATATTGGTAAGTTTCCAATTCTTGACAACTTCTACTCCTCTATTTACCATACATAACAGATAATCTCTCCACCCACATTCTCACGCCTCGCCTGCTTTTCAGTAACTATTCCCTTTGGTGTTGAAATAATAGCAGTTCCCAGACCATTTAGAACCCTGGGCAGATCTCTTACCTTTGCATACTGTCTGAATCCTGGACGACTTACTCGCTTCAAATTTGTAATAACATTTTTGCCGTCCTTGTTGTATTTTAAATATATTCTAATCATGCTCTGATGCTCGTTATCGATCTTTGTATAATTTTTTATATATCCCTCATCTAACAATATCTGGGTTATTGCTGTTATCATTCTCGAGGCCGGCACATCGACCTTGCTGTGTCTTGCCAATATTGCGTTTCTAATTCTTGTAAGATAATCTGCAATGGGATCATTCATTGACATATTAAAACTTCTCCTATATTTTTACCAGCTGGCCTTCCTTACTCCTGGTATTTCTCCGGAAAGGGCAAGCTCCCTGAAACAAATTCTGCAAAGGTTAAATTTCCTTAAATATCCCCTCGACCTTCCACACCTGCTGCACCTGTTGTACTCTCTTACTTTAAACTTTTGCTTTCTTTTCGACTTTGCTATTAATGATTTGCGAGCCACAGAAAACTCTCCTAAATTTTATTTACTCTAATCTTTTTTCTCCCTAAAGGGAATCCCAAGCCCCTTTAAGAGTTCGTATGCCTCCTCATCACTACTTCCAGTGGTTACCAGTGTTATATTTAGACCTCTCATCTTTACTACTTTATCGTAATTAACCTCTGGGAATATGATCTGTTCACGTATTCCTATTGTATAATTTCCCCTGCCATCAAAACCTTTATGGCTCAATCCCCTGAAATCACGAATACGTGGAATTGCAACACTAATCAGCCTGTCCAAAAACTCGTACATTCTCCATCTTCTCAGGGTAACCTTGCACCCAATTGGATTTCCCTCACGCAACTTAAAATTAGAAATAGATCTTTTAGCCTTTGTGACAATGGGTTTCTGGCCACTGATAACCTTAAGATCCTCCAATGCTCCATCTAAATACTTTGCATCCTGAACAGCATCTCCTACTCCCATATTGAGCACGATCTTCTCAAGCCTCGGAACCTGCATTACATTGTCAAATTTAAAGTGTTTCATCAAGTGAGGAACAATCTCCTCTTTATATTTGGTCAGCAGCCTTGGTATATAATCGTTCTTCGAACTTTTCATCTATACTATTTCTCCTATTGGCTCAATTTAAATCAGGTTACCAGCATCTCTTCGCACTTTCTGCAGATGCGTACTCTCTTTTTATTCTCAAGAACCTTATATCCAATCCTTGTCGCTTGATTACACTTTGGACAGATAACCTTGCAATTCGACACATGAATTGTAGCCTCTTTTTCAATTATTCCACCCTGTTGATTCTTCTGTGTCGGCTTGGTATGCCTCTTTATAAAATTCACTCCCTCAACAATTATCCGCTGGTTCTTTGGAAAGACCTTTAAAACCTTTCCCTTCTTTCCTCGATAATTTCCAGAGATTACAAGGACAGTATCGTTTTTAACTATCTTCATCTTTAAACATCCTACCTTATTATAATACCTCTGGGGCAAGAGATACAATTTTGGCAAACTGCTTTTCGCGAAGTTCTCTGGCAACAGGACCAAAAATGCGTGTGCCCTTTGGTTCGTGCTGATCATTTATCAGTACTACAGCATTATCATCAAAACGGATGTAGGAACCATCTGGCCTGCCTACCTCCTTTTTTGTACGAACGATGACCGCCTTACTCACATCACCTTTTTTAACTGTCCCACCAGGTATTGCATTCTTCACAGATACAATTATCACATCACCAACGAATCCGTATCTTCTGTTTGTACCTCCAAGTACCTTAATGCACTTAACCTTCTTTGCCCCTGTATTGTCTGCAACATTCAATTTTGTTTCTTGTTCAATCATCTTGATATAATCCCCGATTGATTGTCATTTGACTTTCTCTATTATCTCAACCAATCTCCATCTCTTCCTTTTACTGAGCGGTCGAGTCTCTGCAATCTGTACAATATCCCCAATGTTACACTCATTGTTCTCATCATGTACCATAAATTTGGTGGACTTTTTGACAAACTTCTTATATAGAGGATGACGAAACTTTCTCTCCACTAAGACGGTTACCGTCTTTTCCATCTTATTGCTTACAACCTTCCCAACAAACGTCTTTCTTCTAGGTCTTTCTGTCATCTGAAATTCCTCATGCCTGCGATTCTTTTCTTTTTCTTATACCCAATTCATACTCCCTTAATACGGTCTTTATTCTTGCAATATCACGTCGTAAATACCTAATTTTAAGGGGATTATCCAACTGGTGAATCGAATGTTGAAAATATAAATTCTCCAGCTCTTCTTCTGCATCCTGTAATCTAATCTTTAATTCATCTTCCGGCAGTTGTCTTATCTCTTCCATCTTCATCACTCTCCTCCTCCTTCTTCTGTCGAAACAAATCTCGTTCTCATTGGAAGTTTGTATGAGGCAAGCCTCATTGCTTCTTTGGCTATCTCATAGGAGAGTCCCTCCAGTTCAAACAGTATCCTTCCAGGTTTTACTACTGCCACCCAATATTCTGGAGAACCCTTTCCCTTTCCCATTCTCGTCTCTGCAGGTTTTACGGTTATTGGTTTATCTGGAAAAATTCTGATCCACAACTTGCCGCTTCTCTTAATGTATCTTGTAATTGCAACCCTCGCAGCTTCGATCTGCCTACTGGTGACCCATGCAGGCTCTGTTGCCTTTAATCCATAGGTTCCAAACGATATTGCAGAACCCCTATATGCCTTGCCTCTCATCCGACCACGCTGCTGACGTCTCCATTTTACTTTCTTGGGCATTAACATAACTCAATTCCTCTCTTAGGTTCCAACAAGCTCACCTTTACAAATCCAAACCTTTATGCCAATTATTCCATAAGTTGTCAGAGCATTTACTTTTGCATAATCAATGTCTGCACGCAGAGTATGCAGTGGTATCCTTCCCTCTTTGTACTGCTCTGTTCTGGCCATATCCGCCCCACCAAGACGACCTGCACACTTTATTCTCACTCCCTCTGCACCCATGCGCATGGTTGCCGTTATCGCCCTCTTCATTGCCCTTCTAAAAGAAACCTTTGATTCTATCTGCTTGGCAATATTATCTGCTACCAGATATGCATCCAGTTCGGGACGTTTTATTTCATGAATGTTCAATTGAATCTCCTGCGAAGTGAGACGCTGAAGCTCCTCTTTTAATTTATCGACTTCTGCTCCCTTCTTGCCTATCACAATCCCTGGTCGCGATGTATGAATAGTGAGAGTGATTCTTTTAGGAGTCCTTTTAATCTCAATCTGAGATACACCAGCATTCTGCAGTCTCTTCAGAATATATTTTCTCAGCATTAAATCTTCTTCTAACTTCTTTGGAAACTCCTTTTCATCGAACCAGAGAGATTTCCATGATTTATTGAATCCTAACCTAAAACCTATTGGATGGGTTTTTTGTCCCAAATCATCCTCCGATTTATTGTTTTAATACATCTGTTAATACAACCGATATATGACAAAATCTCTTTCTTATGATCGTTACCCTGCCCATCGCCCTTGGCCTGTACCTGCGCATGGTTGGCCCCTGGTCGACTCGTATCTCTTTGATAAAGAGGCTTTCTGGATCCAATTTTGCTCCTTCCTCTTTATTGACTGCATTTGCTACTGCAGAACGAATTACCTTCTCAACAGGGCCCGAAGCCTTTTTGTTCGTAAAGTGAAGAATATTTATTGCCTCCTCGACCTGTTTTCCGCGAACAACATCTGCTACCTGACGTACTTTACGCGGCGACATCCTTATGAATTTAGCAACTGCTTTTGCTTCCATCTCTTATGCTCACCCTTTAAGATACTCTTGTTTCTCTGGCCTTTTTGCCACCATGTGACCTGAAAGTCCTAGTAGGAGCGAACTCTCCAAGTTTATGCCCTACCATGTTTTCAGTAATAAAAACAGGTATAAACTTTTTCCCATTATGGATTGCAAGCGTATGACCAACAAATTCTGGTGGAATAGTGCTCCTCCTTGCCCACGTTTTTATTACCTTCTTTGTATTGGACTTATTCAACTCCTCAACCTTCTTGAGAAGTTTCTGATCAACATATGGTCCTTTTTTAATAGATCGCCCCATCCGTTTTCCCCTATTTTCTTCGTTTTACTATTAATGAATCAGACTTTTTACGTTTTGGTCTTGTCTTGTATCCTTTAGTTGGCTTACCCCATGGCGTAGTTGGATGTCTCCCACCAGAAGACTTTCCTTCACCTCCTCCCATTGGATGATCAATCGGGTTCATTGCAACACCCCTAACCTTTGGCCTTCTGCCCAACCAGCGTGATCTTCCTGCCTTGCCCAAGGATATGTTGATATTATCCAAATTCCCTATCTGTCCAATCGTTGCCCGACACCTCTCGTGTACCATTCTTACTTCACCAGAGGGAAGTTTTAAATGAACATATCCACCCTCTTTGGCCATTATCCTTGCTGAAGTTCCAGCACTCCTTACAATCTTTCCACCATTGCCTGGTTTTAATTCGATGTTGTGCACAGAGGTACCCAATGGAATCTTACTCAATGGAAGAACATTTCCATCCTTTATTTCTACATCTTCACCAGACATTACAGTATCGCCTACACTTATGTTATGTGGAGCAAGGATGTATCGCTTCTCTCCATCAGCATAGTGAAGAAGTGCGATTCTGGCCGATCTGTTAGGATCATACTCAATCGCAGCAACCTTTGCAGGAACATTATCTTTATCCCTTTTAAAATCAATTATCCTGTAGAATCTCTTATGTCCTCCACCCCTTCTCCTTACCGTTATCCTTCCCTGGCTATTTCTTCCCCCCTTCTTTGGAAGAGGCCGTATGAGTGACTTCTCGGGTCCTTTTCTTGTTATCTCCTCAAAAGTAGATACGGTCTTGTATCTCTGAGATGGAGTTACTGGTTTAAAACTTTTGACTGCCATAAAATTATTTTCCCTCAAAAAAATCTATACTAAAGCCTTCTCTCAACGTTACTATAGCCTTTTTCCAGCTCGATCTTCTTCCCTCAAACCTTCCCAGTCTCTTTGTTTTTCCCTTAATATTAACAGTGGCTATCTTCTTTACTTTAACGTTAAACTTTTTTTCAACTGCTTTGCGAATCTCTATTTTGTTTGCACTCCTATCAACAACGAATGCAACTTTATTCTCTTTCTCCTGCAGCCCTGACATTTTCTCAGTCACTATTGGTTTTATTATAATATTTCTATTTGCCTTCACTTGCTCAAAACCTCATATATTATGTCCAATGCACTTTTTTGAATTATAACCACATCAGAATCCAAAACATCATAAGTCGAAAATTCACCTGCTCCTTTAACAGACAGATCTGGAATATTTCTACTCGAAAGATATATGTTTTGATCTCTTGCTGCCAAAAGAATCAGAGTTTTAACGCTGTCCAATTTTAACTTGTTCATTATCTCTGCCATACTCTTTGTCTTTGGGGCATCGAATGAAAAGTCTTCAATTAATTTAATCTTTTCCTCTCTTGCCTTATAGGTCAGAGCAGATTTTCTTGCCAGCCTCTTTACTTTTTTATTGATCTTAATGTGATAATCCTTTGGCTGAGGCCCAAAGATTCTGCCTCCTCCTCTCCATAGTGGAGACCTTATTGTTCCTGCACGAGCCGTACCTCTGCCCTTCTGCCTCCACGGCTTTCTTCCTCCACCACGTACAGCAGATCTATTTTTTGTCGATGCATTTCCTTGGCGCCGATTTGTCATCTCTGTCACAACCGCCTGCCATATTGCATGATCATTTGGCTCGATTCCAAATACTGCCGGCTTCAACTCAATTTTCTCACCGGTCTTTGAACCATCTATTTTATATACATCCAATTTCACTCTCTTACCACCTACTGTTGTTTAACAATGAATTTCAACAATACTATTTCTGTGTCCTGGCACAGCACCCTTCACAAGAATCAGGTTTTTATCCTTGAATATTTTCAATATTTCTAAATTCTTAATTGTTACCCTCTCATTACCCATCCTGCCTGCCATACGGACTCCCTTAAAAACACGTTTCGGATTTGCAGACTGTCCAATAGAACCGGGCGCTCTATGCCTGTCAGATTGTCCATGCGATTTTACTCCACCCTTAAAACCGTGTCGTTTTACTACTCCAGCAAATCCGCGTCCTTTGGAGTAACCTGTTATATTAACAATATCACCCTCTGAAAACAGATCGACTCCAATTTGCTCTCCAACCTTGATATCAAGATCAAAATCTCTGAACTCTCTCAATATTCTGTGTGGAACCGCATTTGCACGACGAAAGTGGCCTAAAAGAGGTTTTGTTACTCTCTTCTCCTTCTGCTTTAAAAAACCAAGCTGAACAGCATTATATCCATCTTTATCGATATTTTTTATCTGTACCACAGTACATGGACCAGCTTCGATAAGTGTTGCTGGAATCGAATTACCACTTTCATCAAAATACCTTGTCATTCCAATTTTTCTACCTAAAAGACCTCTCATCTCACCATTATCCTTAAGTCTCATTTTTACATATTACTCAAACTTTTATTTCAACATCTACACCAGCAGGCAACTCAAGCTTCATCAATGCGTCTACGGTCTTTGCCGATGCGTTCAATATATCGATCAACCGCTTGTGAATTCGCATCTCAAACTGTTCGCGAGACTTCTTGTCAACATGAGGTGAACGCAAGACCGTATATACCGTTTTCTTGGTCGGCAGCGGAATAGGACCGGAGATCACTGCTCCTGTCGACTTTGCAGTCTTTACTATTCTACTGGTAGACTTATCGATCAAGTGGTGGTCATAGGCCTTTAACTTAATTCTAATATTTTGTCCGGCCACTCTGACTAACTCCCTTCTTTAAACCTTACTACTCAATTATCTTTCCTACAACACCAGCACCAACAGTTCTGCCTCCCTCTCTTATGGCAAACCTCAACCCCTCCTCCATCGCTATCGGCT
>CAZYVD010000026.1:0-33199 GCA_964651045.1 uncultured bacterium | reverse complement strand
TGTTGAATACTATAATACCAGAAGGCTTCATTCAGCGATTGGTTACATTACTCCCATAGATAAGCTTAACGGTAGAGAGCTTGAGATTTTTGCCAGTCGAGATAAAAAACTTGATCAAGCCAGAGCAAGAAGAAAAGCCAATCGAGAAAAACAAAGAAGAGAATTTCAAAGAGCAAAGAGACAAATATTATCTATTAGTAACTAACTTATTTTGAATATGGAAAATTCCAATTCACGATGAACCAATACAAAACACCGCTTTGAATAACCAGATTCTCTTGAGTATAAAAGTGTCAATTCTAATGACTATTTAAAACCTATTTAATTTAAAAACTTTTTTAATCGAGACTTATGATTACCAATCACTTACTATCAAACACTGCTTCTATCATATTCTTCAAAATATGGGACAGATTGTTTCTTATTTACACGCCTATGAAAATCTATCAATAAACTATCGATTTCACTTACAGATGTCAGTTTTAAAATTTCCTCTGCCAGTTCTTCACACTCATCAATCGTAATGGCTCTCACCCGTTCCTTTACCTCAGGAAGCATTACAGGACTCATACTGAGCTCCCTCAGTCCAAACCCTAATAGCATTCCTGTGTACAATGGATTTCCGGCCATCTCTCCACAAATAGAAACAGATTTGCCCGCATCTTTTGCACATACTATTGTATTATGTATTAATTTCAATATCGCAGGATTCACAGGTTGATAAAACTTAGCAACCTTTTCATTGTTCCTGTCCACAGCCAGAGTATATTGAATAAGATCGTTTGTTCCAATGCTTAAAAAATCGACATGGTCTGCAAAACGATCGGCCATGATTGCAGCAGAAGGAATTTCAATCATGATACCAACTGGAATCTTCTCATCATAGGAAATCTTCTTCTTTTTCAACTCATGCTTTGTCTCATCAAATACCCCCCTGATCTCAAATATCTCTTCGAGACTAGAAATCATTGGGAATAGAATCCTGACCTTCCCATAAACACTTGCCCTCAATATTGCCCGAAGCTGCACTTTAAATATTTCCTTCTCCTGAAGAAATATCCGAATAGAACGCCACCCTAAGAAAGGATTCCTTTCCTTTTCTATCCCCTGAAATGGCAAGAATTTGTCTCCTCCAAGGTCGAGTGTTCTGATAGTAACAATCTTATCTTTCATGCTCTCTATCACGGTCTTATATATCTTGAACTGTTCTTCCTCGCTGAGTAGTCGGCCTGCACTGAGAAAAGGAAGCTCGGTGCGAAAAAGACCGATGCCATCTGCCCTGTATCGAACTGCCATGCTTATGTCTGCCGTTATTGTTATGTTAGCTTTTAATGAAATATCAACATTATCTAAAGTCCTCGAAGGAAGCTGTATGTCCTTCGACAATTTTCTTCTATATATTTCTAGCTGCTTCTGCCTTCTTCGATATCCATCCAATATCTCTTCTGTAGGATCTATGTGAACTATGCCAGAGTTCCCATCTACAATAATGGTCTCAGCGCTCCTTGCCCTGGACATCAATCTATCAACACCAACAATTGCAGGAAGCCCCATAGAGCGAGCAAGTATCGATGTATGAGAATTCTTTCCTCCCATCTCGGTCACAATGCCTATTATTTTTTCTTTGTAGATTCGGGCTGTATCAGAAGGAGTCAACCTATTTGCCACAAGGACTGCGGGTTTATCTAAATGATACCTATCGTCTTCTAATTGAAGAAGAATCCTGAGAATTCGGATTGCAACATCATGGACATCGTCTACCCTGGTGCGGAAATAGTCGTTCTCCATCTTATTGAATGAGCTCTGCAGTCTCTTTAACCCATGTTTTAGGATGTACTCAGCATTCTTTTTTTTCTTCTTTATCAGTTCAGGAATCTCTTTTTTGAAGAATGGATCTTTCAATATCGAGAGGTGTGCCTCAAAAATCTTTGACTCATCTTCTCCTATTTCATTATATACCAGATCCCTACACTCTGCAAGCTGGAGAATTACTTCATCGATTGCCTTACTGTATCTATTAAGCTCTTTCTTTACCTTGTCATCTTCAATATCATAAGGAACGACCTCATCCCACGGGCTTTCCATTATTAGAACTTTTCCGATTGCAATACCTTCTGATACAGGAAGTCCTTTTAACAATCCATGTATTATGCTCTCCTTTTTAGCCAAAAGCCAACCTCCAGACAAATTACTGGTGTGCTCTAATCATCTTCCTGAGCTTTGAGTCCAGCATCCGCCTCTGTATGGATGATGCATGGTCAATTATCAAAATTCCATTCAGGTGATCTATCTCATGTTGAAATATCCTTGCTAAAAGTCCTTCTGCCTCGACCTCTATAACACTTCCCGATTTATCCTTTCCACAAACAACTATTTTATAATTTCGCCATACAGATAATCTTATTCCTGGAAGGCTCAAACAACCTTCCTCCATATTCTCCTCTTCATCGCTTCTTGAGATAATTTCGGGATTTATCATATGAATCGGTTTGTTTCCGTCATCAACAACAATGATCCTTTTTGAAATGCCGACCTGCGGTGCGGCCAGTCCAGCACCATCGTTCAGATACATTGTGTCAAACATATCGTCAATTATTTTCTCGGTTTCAGAATCGATCTGGTCAACAGGCCTAGCCTCCTCACGCAAGATCGACGCTGGATATGTTACTATCTTCATAATTACTCACCACTCTTTAGAATTTCTCTAACAAGCTTTATCGCACAATATTGACCGCACATTGTGCAAACTTCATTTATCTCGGGTTTTCCCAACTCCCTGAGCTCTCTTGCTCTCTCTGGATCAATTGACAGCCTTATCTGCTCATCCCAGTCGAGCCCCTTCCTCGCCTTTGACATCAGGTTATCCCATTCGATCGCATTTGGCAATCCCTTGGCAATATCTGCAGCATGCCCTGCAATCCTTGTTGCAATTACACCCTGCCTCACATCCTCCAGCGACGGCAGATGGAGATGTTCACCAGGCGTAACATAGCATAAGAAATCTGCTCCAGCCGCTCCAGCAATTGCTCCCCCTATAGCCGATGTGATATGATCATATCCTGGTGCTACATCTGTGACCAGAGGGCCGAGAACATAGAATGGAGCATCACAACACAACCTCTTCTGGAGTTCGATGTTTGTTCTTATCTGATTTAGTGGTACATGCCCTGGACCCTCTATCATGACCTGAACATCCTGTTCCCATGCCCTCTTTGTCAACTCACCAAGAATTATCAACTCCTCAATCTGGGCTCTGTCTGTGGCATCGGCAAGAGAGCCGGGTCTGAGCCCATCTCCAAGGCTCAGTGTAATATCATACTTCTTAACAATTTCTAAGAGTCTATCAAACTCCTCATATAGAGGATTCTCCTTGTCATTGGCAATCATCCATGTTGTGAGAAACGAACCTCCACGACTGACAATATCTGTAAGACGTCCCTGATTCTTTAAGCGCTCGATACTCGACATAGTGACACCACAGTGAACAGTAAAAAAATCGACTCCATCCTCTGCCTGCCTCTCGATTATTGAAAATATATCATCAGAGGTCATCTTTATCAGTGCACCTTTTGATTGAATCGCCTCTATTGCTGCCTGATATATCGGAACGGTTCCTAATACTGAAGGGACCTTTTTAATAATCATTCTTCTTATTTTATCCAGATCACCACCCGTGGAAAGATCCATTACAGTATCAGCGCCAACCCTTACTGCAAGAAGAGCCTTCTGAAGTTCAAGTTCCATATCTTCCTGATCTGTTGAAGTTCCTATGTTTGCATTTACCTTAGTTCTAAGTCCCCTGCCAATTCCAACGGTGTTTGCATTCTTGTGGATGCGATTCTTTGGAATAATTATTTTGCCCTCTGCAATACCCTCTCTTATCTTTTCAACATCTATTCCTTCACTCTTTGCAACGGTCTCCATCTCACTGGTCAGAAAGCCTTCTCTGGCTGCCCTCATCAGGGTCATATTATCATCTCTTTTTATTATAGTGGACATTTATATCTCGCTATCTCTATATAATTCTATAGAAAATATACAAAAAAAATTATTAAAAATCCATAAGATAAATGACTATTAATTTAATATGAATCAGAGTGAACATGGTGGAAGTCATAGAATGGTAAATTTAGTATAACTTGCAATGAATTTTCTTATATCGTTATCACCAAACTTTACAGATATCTTTATCTCCTTACCGACCCGATTGATTTTGACTACCCTTCCCTTTCCATACTTTTGGTGAAAGACCCATGTGCCTACAGTTACATCTGACTCTTCCTGTGAAAAATTCTCATAATCTGGATGATGATCGCAACAGTCATACAATCTCTTTTCATGACTCTTTTGTCTGTTGTTTTTATGCAGATAGTTTATCCTTTGAACGACCTCCGGCTCGATCTCGTCAATGAATCTCGATGGAAGCCTGCTCCTTACATCTTCAAAAAGACTTCTTCTTTGAGAAGTAAAAAGATATACCTTGTCCTTAGCACGAGTCAGTCCAACATAGAACAGACGCCTCTCTTCCTCGAGCCTACCTTGATCTTCTCGACTCTGGGCAATTGGAAGCAGATCCTCCTCAAGCCCTGTTATCAAAACAACAGGAAATTCAAGCCCCTTTGCAGAATGCAGTGTCATTAGTGTAATCGCATTTGCCCTGTCATCCCATGAATCGATATCTGTTATCAAAGAGACCTCTTCAAGAAATCCTGAGAGTGAAGGAGTCTCAGATCTTCTTGCATATTCACTCACTGCCGATAAAAGCTCTCTGATGTTTGCAGCCCTCTCCTGTGCCTCTATCGTGCCCTCCTCTTTATACATCTTTAAGATGCTTATCTCATCCACAAGTGCATGAACCAACTCGTTTGGAGATATTGTATCTTTCAGGTCAATATATTTTTTGATTAATTTATAGAAGCTCAAGATTTTATCCTTTATCGACTGGGAAATGTCGGATATAGAGTTTATATCTCTTAGAGACTCGAACATCGACATTCCCTTTGAACTTGACCAATTCTGAACTTTCTCCAGTGTTCTCTGGCCTATTCCTCTCTGGGGAAAGTTGATTATCCTCTTCAGACTGATGTCGTCTCTTGAATTTGTTATGAGTTTTAAATAGGCAAGAATGTCCTTTATCTCCTTTCTCTCATAAAAACGCAGGCCTCCAACAATTATATAGGACATTCCGCTTTGCCTTATCTGATCTTCAAGCACTCTTGATTGGGCGTTTGTTCTGTAAAGTATGGCAAAATCCTGAAACGATCGTTTATTCTTAAACACCTCATCCTTGATTTTCTCTACAACAGCCTTTGCCTCACTGCGTTCATTTTCAACTTCGATGAGTGTTACCTTCTCCCCCGGCTCTCTATTTGACCACAGATTCTTCTCTCTTCGAGAGCGGTTGTATGAAACAAGCGAATTTGCTGCCGCAAGTATATTCTGTGTCGATCTGTAATTCTGTTCCATTCTGAAAATTTTTGCATCAGGGAAATCCTTCTCAAAATCAAGTATGTTTCTAATGTCTGCACCACGCCATCTATATATAGACTGATCATCGTCTCCTACTACAAAAATGTTTCGTTCCTCTCCAACAAGATATCTGAGAAGTAGATATTGTGCTCTATTCGTATCTTGAAACTCGTCCACCAATATATACCTGAAGCGATTCTGATACTTCTCCAATATCTCCTTATTTGCAGAAAAAATTCTGAGCGGAACTGTTATCAAATCATCAAAATCGAATGCATTGTTCTTTTGAAGATTGGACACATACTCGTGATAAATCTTAGACACAATCTCTTCGAAATAACTCCGAGCAGAATCTCTGTATGCATCAGGAGAAACGAGATTGTTTTTTGCCCTGCTTATCTCATCTAAAACTGATTTTGCAGAATATTGATCTACAGAAATTTTATTGTTTTCGATTATCGATTTTATCAACCGAAGCTGATCATCGGTATCATAGATGGAGAAATCTTTTCCATATCCGGCAGAAGGAGCCTCCTGACGAAGCATTCTGGCAAATATGGAATGAAATGTTCCTATCCATAAATTTATCATCTTGCCAATAAGACCGTTGACCCTCTCCTTCATCTCTCCTGCTGCCTTGTTTGTAAATGTCATTGCAACAATTCTTGAAGGATCTAACTTTTTTTCATTAACAAGATAGGCAATGCGGAATGTGAGAACCTTGGTCTTACCACTGCCTGCTCCAGCTATAACAAGTATCGGACCTCCGTCGGCCAATACAATCTCTTTCTGCTTTTGATTCAGTTCCTGAAACTGCCGCTCGAACTCTTTATTCAAATGTAATTCCTTTATTGATTAAAATTGATGATTTTGCTCTTTTCTGATTCTGTCAAATCGCCTTTTTGCTGCAATGTGATCGGATATAGTTTTTGAAAATGTGTGGGAGCCATCGCCATTTGCAACCATGAATAGATAATCTTCCTTAGAAGGATAGAGAACTGCCATGATCGAGGCCAGACCTGGATTGTTTATCGGTCCTGGAGGAAGACCCCTGTGAATATAGGTATTGTATGGAGAGTCGATCATAAGATCTTTTTCCAGAAGTCTCCGAGGACCATTTTTAATTATATATTGAATCGTGGGATCTGCCTGGAGCAGCATATTCTTTTTCAACCTGTTGAGGTATAGAGAGGCTATCGTTTTCCTCTCTGAATCGAGCATTGCCTCACCCTCAACTATCGATGCAAGCGTGACGACCTCATGAACCGAAAATCCCATCTCTTCTGCCCTTTTTCGAAGAGAATCACAAAAAATTTCTTTGAAACGGCTCACCATTGTCTCTAAAATAGTCTCTGATGAAACATCTATATTAAAACAGTATGTATCCGGATATAGATAGCCCTCTAGATTTGGACCATCTATTCCAAATCTATTGCAAAGTGAGGTATCGTTGACTAATCTCATAAAATAATCAATATCGATTCCAAACTTTTTGTTCAAAATTTCTGCAATCTTTGAGACCCTGCTCCCCTCTGGAATCGTGACCCATACCTTTATTACATCTCCATGGAACAACTTTCTGATCACAAAATAATTTGTAACCCGGCCACCAAACCTGTATCTGCCTGCCTTTAGTTTTCTGCTTACTCCAATCAATTTTGCTCCTAATAAAAAGGAGCTCCTGTTTCTGATCACGCCTTCCTTTAAGAGAACATCTGCAATGAGACCCGGTGACATTCCCCTTTTAATGACTATTTCAATACCGCCTGGATTATCAATCCGATTTACAGGAATGAATAAAACAATTATATATAATAAAAAGACTGCACAACTAAATACTGCAGCCGCGATCAAAAACAACTTCCTATTGTTCTTCAAAATTCTTTCAACGGATGATTTTAAATGATTCCTGTTTATCTTGCTCCCGATCCTCATCATGATTCGATTTCTTACTTAAAAAAATATTGTAGCAACAATTTACAATTTTTGAAAAATATTGTCAATCAATTTTGCGGAAAATCAGGTATGAAATATTGTTTTTTTATCTCAATCTATTCCCCCTGCCAATTATCCTCTCTCCAAACTTATCACGAAGCATATCAATTACTGCCGATAGTTTAATCCGCCTCTCATCCTCCCCATCGAAGAGTTCCATCTGCTGAAAATCAATAGATTCCAGATTTGTTATTCCGACTCCAATCAGCCTCACAGCCTGATTCTTTAGATCGAGTCTATGAAAAATGGATAATGCTTCTTCATATATCTTTTCACTTAAAAAGGTTGGTCTTGCAAGTGAAGAATGACGTATTAATGTAGAAAAATCTGAGAGCCTTACCTTGAGTACAACGGTTCTGCCATGCATCTTTTTTTTCCGAAGCCGATATCCGACCTTCTCTGAAAGACTCAAAATTGTACTATGAAGAACTGCCGTCTCGGTCTGGTCGCTTCCAAAAGTAACTTCGTTTGAAACAGATTTGCATTCCCTTAATGGAATGACAGGCGTATCATCGATCCCATTTGCCATATTCCAGAGCTCAACGCCCATATTGCCGAATATTCCCTTTAGCGTTTCCTTTGATAGAGTAGCAAGACCGCCTATCGTATAGATACCCATGCTGATTAACTTTTCTTCTGTTTTTGGACCTATGCCCCATAATCTTTTTACTGGTAGTGGATCTAAAATCTGCCGAATTTTGTTCTCTTCAATCACCATAAAGCCATTGGGTTTTCCGATCTCAGAGGCTATCTTTGCTGTCAGTTTATTCGGTCCTATTCCAACCGATGCAGTCAGGCCTTCCTGCTGGTAGATTCTCTGCTTTATCTTTTTACCCACTCTTTCTGGACTTCCATAAAGCCTGGTTGTTCCAGTCATATCTAGAAATGCCTCATCAAGACTCACTGGTTCTACAATAGGTGTATATTCACGAAAAATCTTCATTATCCTCAGACTAACACTGCGATATCTCTTTACGCGTACAGGAAGAAATATTGCATGAGGACAGAGTCTAAAGGCCTGAGAAATAGGCTGGGCCGAATGTATTCCGTACTCTCTGGCCTCATATGAAGCTGCAGATACAACCCCTCTTCCCCTTCCTCCCTTGGGATCTGCTCCTACCACTACAGGTTTTCCTCTAAACTCTGGATTGTCTCTCTGTTCAATGGAGGCGTAAAAAGCATCCATGTCTACATGGATTATGGTTCTTTTTAAGGATGATCTCCCTTCCACTCAAAATAATCCTTCAAGATTGTTTTGTGGTCAAACGCCAATCTATCGGGCAGTGAATCTTTATTAAATACTCCAACCGATTTTGCATCGTCTCTTGCAACAGGTACACCATCAGCAGATGCTATAAAAACTGTAGATATTGTATGAAAACGGGGATCTCGATCAGATCTGGAATAAACACCGAGCAGATGAATAAGTTTAACATCGAGTGATGTCTCCTCCTTAGCTTCACGCATGGCCGCATTCTCCACACTCTCCCCATAATCAACAAAACCTCCTGGAATCGCCCACCCATAAGGTGGATTCTTTCTCTCTATCAGCACAATCCCTTCATCGACTTCTATGATTATATCGACAGTGGGAATCGGATTCTTGTATCGCTCAAGCTCTCTTTTACAGAATGGACATATCCATTTTGCCCCCTGTGACAATCTCACTCCTCCTATTTGTGATACTTTTCACCCCTCATTATTGTAAACGAGCGGTAAAGCTGCTCTAAGAGAATTATCCGCGTCATTTGATGTGTAAAGGTCATTTTTGAAAGAGAAAGAACCATATCTGCCCTATCCACAAGATGGCTGCTCAGACCGAGTGCCCCACCTATTATAAAGACGATCTCCTTTATTCCTCTCTTCTGCAATTCAGTAATCCTTTCCGTCAACTGCTCAGTGGTCAGCATCTCGCCGTCCTTATCGAGTGCAATCTTATAGCTACTCTTTGAAAAGCTCTTCATAAGCCTTTCTGCTTCGATTTCCTTTATCTGTTCAGGCATACGGCTGGAGTTAATCTTCTCATCCCTTACCCAGTCTATCGACAGAGAACAGTAGCGCTTTATCCTTTTGAGATAGAGATTCTCCCCTTCCCTGATGTAAGATTGTTTTGTCTTTCCTACATAAATGATCTTTATTTGCATGGATATATCAGACTCTGTGAGACAATATAGTAGTAAATTAACCGGCTATTCATTTAAAATCTTCAGTATCTCTTCTAATTCATGGTATATTTCAGATAACAAGGACTTCTCTGAATAGGCGATCTTTTCATCAGATACATCGATAGTCTCTTCTGGTTCGATGGCCATCTTATCCTTTCTCTTCAGCGTCATAGAGATTTCATCCTGAGATAGCCCTCTTTCATATAGCTGCTTTATCTGCATGACAATCTCGAGATCATCCGGCCTGTAGAGTCTCCTGCCTCCCTTTACAATCAATGGTTTCAATTCTGAGAATCTGCTCTCCCACATCCTCAGCATCTGAGGAGATATTCCAGCCATACGGCTGATCTCTTTTGTCGAGTAATATAACCTGCGAATCTCAGGTCCTTTCATACTAGACCCCTAATTTGCAGCAAATTTAATAAATATAAAATTGGCAATAACGATTACTATTTCGATTGATGCTTGAATAGCTTTTCACTCTCATCCTGCAGCAGTGCCCAGATTGTATAAATTCCAAGTGCGGTACCAAAAGGAATATTCATCAAATTTAGAAATCCAAGCACAAGAACAAGCATTCTTGACCACGGCTTCATTTTCAACAATCCGATTCCGCCTATAAGACCGGGAATGGAAAAAAGTATGAAGAAGAATGCCAGTACTGTTCCTACAATAGATGTGACTGCAATTGCCTCTTCTTCTCCTGATAGGAGTCCGCCCCCAACGACAAATACAAACACAATCAATGCAATCAATATACCTATTATGCTAAATGCAATATAAAGGCTTCCTAAGAGCTGGATGTGTTTTTCCATTTACTCTCTCCTCTACATTATGATGTTACTCAAATTGTTAAGATAGAATTTATATTATCAAAATAATACAATACTATATGATTGTCAAGCCATTTTCAGAACACCTAATGCTAAACCGAAAACGATTGTACTCTTGCTTCAAATTAAGGCATGTTCGTGTAGAAAGGGATTGATTCGCCATTTCGCTCGAATGAAACTGCTCTACTTACCTACTCGTTCCCGAACTCCAGTTTCGGAACGATGTTGAAGACAGTGGAAGGATCATAAGGATTAGGAACCTTATTTTTTTAAAAAATACTATCTATTCCCAGTTAGGTCAATATTTTTTTCGTATTCTTCCCATAGTATTTGATTCTACATGCTGTACTTACTTTTCTGTTTGGGAATGGTAGTATTTCGCAAATTGCTGCCTTTGGATTGCGCTGGCATGTTGCCGCTTCTAAAAGCGACGCCGTGGCATGGCAGTCCGAAAGTGAATAAGGAAAATTTAACTAGTCTTCACTGAAAAAATCATGTTTATGAGTATGAATACCGCAAATTTGGAGTTCGCAGTCCAGAATTTCCCAATAATCTGGCCAATTTTCTTAAAACAAAATAAGGCAATAAGAAAACTGATAACAGTTTCCTCATATTAAAACCACAACCACAAAGAACAGTATTGATCCTGTCGCCGCCAGCATCTTAAATGACCCTCACGCTTTGCCGCCTGAAGCAGCTCCTCTAATAGCTTCTCTGAACCCGACTCCCCAAGACGTTTCCTGAATCTGGTTAAACTGCTTGAGTCTATCGGCAGTTCATGTTGAAAATATTCAAATCCACAAAAGTAATGCCAGTAGGGATTCTCCAAAAATCGGGCAAGTACTGACTCATCACTCTCATTGAAACTGTACTTCAAATAATGTAATCCTACCATTAAACGAATAGGCTTGCCTGGCCGCCCTCTGTCTTCAACATAGGTCTTACAAAATTCTTCCTAAAAAAATTTCCAGTCCATCTTATTAGTTAAAACAAAAAGAGCAGGGCTTGCGATTCAATATCTGGTAAAGTCTCGACCTGAACAAATCTGGTGTCTCAAACTGTTTCTTGGGCTGCTGAAAATTACCACCTTTTTTGACTATTTTAACATTTTCTGGTAATTTACACAAATTATTTGACTTTACAACAAACTATTTTACAATACATTAGGCATTTTTTCAGTGTGGACTAATTAATCATAAAAAAGAGGAGACGCCCATTTCTATAACTGACGCAAATTTCGACAGAATTTATTGACATTGTCAAGATATAAATAATTAAAAAAAAATACTTGACAAATCGCGTTATTTTTTTTACAATCAAAGTAATTGTTATTATATTTAAGATATTAAGCTAAATTAAACATTTATTACTGCAAAAAAATTGTATAGGTAACTATTGTCATGGAGTGTGATATTGTTATCGGTAAGTCTGAAAAAGATAAAACCAAATTCCGAAATTTAAGGGGGAATTTGTGAAACCAGTGAGATTTATTAAAATTATTCTGGGATTTGTTGTTATTTACTGCTGTTGACTTTGATTAATAATCATGTCAACAGCAGTAAAATATAATTTTAAGATTGTTTTTAACAAGAGGAAAGTTAATTGATAATTGGAATATTACCAGAAGATTGTATTGAAGTTAGAAATAATTATGACAGTTACGATTGGAATTAATTAAATTGTGTTGATTTTTATACAGTCAGGAGGAATGTGCAATGAAAAGATCAACTTATGTTGTATGGGGATTGGTATTATTTATTATTACGCTCTTAATTCTGTTAAATGTAAACAGATATAAATTAAATAAAGGTAATTATGAAAAAGGTCAGAGTGTTGCCGGGAAGCTTAATACGAATGTGATGTTACTGCGCCGGGAGTTTAAGGTTGATAGTTATAAAGTGTTTTATAAAAAATTTCAAAAGTATTTAGACTCAATGAGCCAGCTGGATACCAGTATGGGTGATACTATATTATTTGAGGCAAAGGAAGACTGCTATTTTTCACCTATTAATAAAACAGTCAATAGATTAAGTAATGGTAATTATGTAATATGTGAAGGCTACCCTTCAAAATTTGTAGCGATATTTTCAAATAAAGGAAAGTTCATAAAAAAATTAGGCGGTACAGGAAATGGACCTGGTGAATATACTAATCCAGAATTTGTCGATATTAAAAATGATACAATTTATTGCATGGATTCTGGTAAAAAAATTATTCGTTATTCGCCAGAACACGGATTTATTGATGAATATAGATACAGATGCTCGGCAAATTTTTGTTCATACTTTAAAGTATCTCCAATAAATAATAAAATGATTTTATATAATGTATTTCAAAACTTAAGTCCCCACATGATTAGACTGTTAAGGATGGATAGATTAAATAAAAGTATGCTGATGATTGGGAATTATGGCAAAATGGAAGATGTTAGTGTTGTGTCAAGAACTTTTGTTATTCATGGTCTTGAAGTTAGCAATAATGGTTATATTTTTGCATTGGATCCTCAGCGGTTCGGATATACGGTTTTTGATCCGGATGGCAAAGAGTTAGCATCTTTTTATAATAGAGAATTTAAGAAATTAAAGCTTCTGAAAAACATATCAAAGTTAGACATGAGAAATGAGCAGAAATATTTGAATCTGTTCTTCAGTCATTCCAGATGCAGATTTATCAATTACTTGGGCAAAGGAATACTTGGTATATCCGTAGAGAATCCAATGAAAAAAAGTGATAAAATAATTCCTTTTTATTACACGTTCTGGCGTGTTGACGGTAAATATCTCGGATATTTAAAATGTCCTCACAGAATTGTTGACGGCTATAATGGTACTCTTTATTATTGGATTGAAGAACTTCCAAAATTGGAAAATGGGATGTATGGTAATCCTATGCTTGTTTCTGTAAAGATTTTTTGATGCCAGTAAATCGGAGGAGATTATCAAATGCAAAAATATGTAAGATTATGTATTATTAGCGGGCTTGTATTAACCTTGTCAGTATCATGCTCATCTGTAAAATATTTTCCTGATTTTGAAATTAAATCATATATGACTGAAACTACCACATCTGTTTCAAGTCAAATCGAAAATAATGTTGCAATAATATGGATGCCTTTAAACAGCTGTGGTGTATGTCTTCAAATTATAATGGAATGTTTAAAAGATAAAAAGAATGATTTTAACGGATTAGTTATTACAACAGACAGCAACCCTCTGCAATATAATTGGATAAAATTAAATATAAAAGATTTGAGAAACAGAGGCAGGTATTTTTATATTAATTCCGATACAGGTGATTTGACACTGAAAAAATTTGAAAAGAAAAATGTTAGTCCGTGTATTTTTATTATTGATAAGAACAGAAAAATAATAAAAAAGGAGTTGTTAGGCAGTGATGAAGAAGATATTTTACAAAAGATTAGAAAGGTAAAAATTTATTGAATTTAAGAGGATAATCATTATAATACAAAATTGCTTGGGATAAACGGCAATTTCTGTTCCGATTCATTTGAAATTTGAATAAAAAAGTCCTTATCTATAGTGAAAAAAGTGATATGAATGCATCATTAACATCCATTAACAAATACCAGAAATTGTTTTTTTATTCAGATGGTGTAAAAAAATCACCTCAAAGGGTGATTAAATCATTTCTCATCATTTTCAGTATTTCTATTGTTTAAAATAATAATAATGAAGAGTTCTTTGTACCCCCGGCAGGACTCGAACCTGCGACCCACTGCTTAGAAGGCAGTTGCTCTATCCAACTGAGCTACGGAGGCATTTGGTTAAAAAAGATACAAAGTTTCTATAATAAAGTCAATTAATTTTTAATCCAAACACTGTTTGGTTTTTGGGGAGGTGTGAGATCTATATACAGCGTATCTCCTTTAACAATCTTGTTATTTACCAGACCATCAACACTTATCAGACTGCTGTCAGGAAGAGAAAAGAATGACAGTCCCTCAACAAGCGAATCGCTAATTTGCATGATACCGTGAAATATCTTCCCTGGTATTTCACCTTCCAATTCAATATCTATCTCTGTTCCATCACTCTCTTTTAATTTTAAAGGGGAAGGAATCTTTACAACCTTCTTTGAGACCTGAAGCTCTATCTCAATGACTCTTTTAATAAAAGAGATATTTGTCACAGCCTTTATGGTTGCATATAGCTCCGAATTTGAATTCTCATTCACCTTCTTAACCGATTTTGTACTGAAACTCCCCTCTGCAGCCTCTTTGCTTCTGTTATCTGCATCATCGATAGAATATAACTTGTAATTATATACACAATTTTCCGACAATCCGACATCTGTGAACCTTGTAATTGATACTGTTGCAATTAGACTATCATCTCTGAAAATCTTGAAGAATGATGCAGAGTCGCCATCCTCGGCGGTATTTGGATAACTCCATTGAATCAGTATAGTTGTATCTGTCTGAAATGGACTCGTTAAATTCTTTGGCGGATTTGGAGGAATCGTGTCTGGAACCTGTTTTGTAAAAAATTTTGCCTCTGCAGCTTCTTTGCTTTTGTTTCCAGCATCATCAACAGCAAATATCTGGTACGTATAACCTTGGTTCGGCTCAAGATCCCTATCAAGAAAACTTGATGCAGAAGTAGTGTCGACAAAAACTCCATCCCTGTAAACCTCATAATAGCGGCAGATGTCTCCATCGGCTGCTGGTTCTGGACTGCTCCAGATGAGACTGATGGTTGTAGTTGTCTGTTCCTGACTGGTCAGATTAAGAGGTGAATTTGGCGGAATGGTATCAACAGGTTCTTTTGTCTGGAACGTGCCCTCTGCCCCTTTTATGCTGACATTACTGTCATCGTCAATACTATAGATTAAATAACTATATTCTGTGGATGGTTTTAAATTTTCGTCTGTAAAGTTCGTATCGCTGGTTGTATACAAAAAATTCCCATTTCTATATATATTAAATGCTTCTGCAACATCACCATCCTCTGCCTTTTCAGGCATACTCCACACCAGATATATTGTTGAGTCTGTCTGCCATGGGCTGAGCAAATAGTTAGGAGGATTAGGAGGAATCGTATCGGGTTCTTGTTTTGTTTTAAAAATGCCTTCCGCAGCTTCTTTGCTTTTGTTTCCAGCATCATCAACAGCAAATATCTGGTACGTATAACCTTGGTTCGGCTCAAGATCCCTATCAAGAAAACTTGATGCAGAAGTAGTGTCGACAAAAACTCCATCCCTGTAAACCTCATAATAGCGGCAGATGTCTCCATCGGCTGCTGGTTCTGGACTGCTCCAGATAAGCCTGATGGTTGTAGTTGTCTGTTCTGGACTGGTCAGATTAACCGGGGGATTTGGGGCTACTTTATCCTCTTCTTTTTCCAACAGAGACCAGTCAAAATAGATAGCATTGCAGTGGTTGTTGTTTGCATACCTCAATCTGTACTTCAAGTTTTTCCATGGAGAAGGAAGCTCAGGGCTATTTAACGGTTCTTTATTATAGATTATTAATATCTCATCCTCATCATACCAGATAATCTCTTCTCTCTGATCCCCCTGAAAATCACAAACTATTGGGGGGAATTCATCTGTATCTATGGATTTAACATACTTCCAGTTCATCGAATATGATAATCTATTGAAATATCCATCAAATATCCCCTTTCTCGAATAGATCTCATCAAGGCTGCGATCTCCATCCCAGTCTGTTGCATATGTAATCAACCTTTTTGGTCCATTTCTCTGATTTCCCCACATTATAGCATTGCCATATCTGTCAAACATTGCAACAGTACTGTCTCCACTCATCCCCTCAGAATAAAATACAATCTCCAACCCTTCAATATCTGAACGAAAATTGCCAACAAGTACCTCCTGAATGCCTGCTCCTGTAAAAATCCCATTAACAGGATCAGCCTCTTTACTGGGATAGCTCCATATCTTCTCACCCTCTGAACTGTACATCCATATACCGGTTGCAGCAGCAACAACAATTTCCTTTCCAGTATAGTCATCCCGCAAATCGACACATGTTGCCGCATCAACATGATCCATTCCCCATTCGGGATGATTTCTATTATATGGATAAAGTTCCATCTTCCAGATCCTGTTCCCATCCTCATCCAGAACATCCACACCTGCTATTACCTCATCTCTACCATCATCATCTATATCATACGGATATGCATAGTGGCCGCTTGCATAGCTTTTGGCATCGCTCACCCAGTACCACATAAGCTTGAGCGTATCGTCCTCATAACTATATGCAGCAACCTTTTCCTTGCTGACATGCATTGCAAGTATGTCCTGTGGTACGGCAAGTCCGCGAAGGTTTGCAATTGCTACATGATCCTGCATATAATAATTTTTGTTGCCCCAGTATGGATGATCACGAGGTGCCGGGAAGGGAAGAACAACATGCGTTTTTAATTTACCACTCCATCCCTCGAGTACTGCAAGACAATTCTCTTGATCTATCTCAAGAAAACAAATCACCTCATCTCTGCCATCGAGATCTATATCATAGATCGATATTGTGAAATTGTGATATTTTTCTTCTACTCCAGGATCATCAGGATTGAATTTTTCCCACAGCAGATTTCCATCATTGTCAAAAGCCTTTATCACCCTGCGGCCGTCATTAAATACAAAATCGATCTTTCCATCACCATTAAGATCGCCAATACTCATTCTACAGTTCTTTACAGGACTGGAGGACAGATCGATCCGTTTGTAGAGACCAATTTCCGAGAACACCGATCTTGTAATGAAAAAAAATATAAAAAAAGTCAATATCGAATATTTTAATCTTACTTTGTCCATATCGCTGTCTCCAACAACATAACTACCGATCTTCATTAAATTCGCAATAACCTTGCCAGAGATCCATTTAACTACTCAAGAAGAACCATCTTTCTAACTGCCTTAAAATTATCCATTTGTATTTTATAAATATATATGCCCGAAGAGAGAACCTTACTGTTTAGCAAAACTTCATACTCACCAGGAAAATATTTCTTATCTATAAGCTTTAAAATTTCCTGACCAAGCAGATTGTATACCTTCAGCAGAACATGGCACTCTCTTTTTACTTCAAATCTTATCACGGTCTCAGAGTTGAATGGATTTGGAAAATTTTGATAAAGTCGAAATCTTTCCGGCACGTCGGTAATATCCTTATTTTCAATCGAAGTAATATTGATCGGATCTGAAAAAGAGGATGTGTTACCACGATCGTCTATTGCAATAGCAGTAACTCTTGGTCCGGCAACACTACCATTGAATATCCACTCTCCAGCCCCATTACTTTCCACTGATCCTTCGAATATCATTCCCTGATCTGTAGAATCTGAATATATCTCTATCCTGCAGTTTGGCGCCGCCACTCCATGAACAGGATTATCTCCATCTATTACTGGATGGTCTATCCCCCCATTTGCTCCATTCTTCAGGACTATACCACCACTATCATTCATGGTTATCGAATTACACGTAATCGTTATTCCTGAAATTGTAGAATCACTAAGTTCTATTCCATAACCTCTGTTATACCATATCCTGTTTCCAGGTCCAATCGAGTCTGAGGATGCTATTGTGGAGACTATATATCTTATACCCGATTCGTAATTTGGAAGGGCAGTAACACTGTCTGCACCAATACCGATGAGGTTGCCCCGAATCACGTTCTGATTTGAATATTGTGCCATTGCTATTCCACAGCATCTGTTTCCAGAAAAAATATTATTAACCACGACGTTGTTATGACCCATAAAATAACCACCATGAATCAGATTTGGGGCTCCTGCATTTCCGCTTGTATCTGTTCCACAATAATTGTTTTGAATAACATTAAACCCTGTAGAATCGTCTCTAATAACAATCCCACTCCATCTGTTTCCAGAAACCACGTTTATATCCTCTGCACTGCATCCTCCTATTGTATTGTAGCGTGCTCCTCCACGTATTACAATTCCATGATACGAATTTGACAGTGTATCGAGGCCAGTAACATCGAGACCGACCCAGTTACCAATTACCGAATTGGAATCTGTATGTTCCCCATAGATCTGAATCCCATGTCCACTATTACCGCTTATTATGTTTCCAGGTCCTATCTGGTTGTACTTTGCACCAGATGCGATATAAATACCATCATTCAAATTACTCAGCCGCGACTTTCCAGAATAATCGGTTCCAATAAAATTCCCTAAAACAAGATTGCTGTCTGTACCCGAATATTGAATATATACTCCATAACTATTGCCAGAGATCAAATTCATCTCTGCTCTGGAGTAGCCTCCAATTATGTTCTTACTGCTTCCACCGTAGATGTATATACCAAAGTCCCCATTGCCAAAGGCGACTGTTCCGCTGCTGTCAGTTCCAACATAATTTCCGCAAACAGTATTGTATTCTGTTCCCTCCTTATAAATCCTTATTCCCATGTTCGTACTGTTTGAAATCACATTCCGCTCACCAGGCTTACTTCCCCCGATCCTGTTATACTTGGAACCACTTCTTAAGTCTATACCATCTCCATAACCACTTACACCATTTCCGAGTTTGTTAACCCCTGTAATATCGACTCCAATAAAGTTGCCGATGATAATGTTGTGTTCTGAAACTGTTATCTTGATTCCATCGCGGCCATTTCCTGATATTATATTTCTCTGATGGATATTCGATCCACCTATTATGTTAAAATCAGAACTGTCTGCTATTAGTATTCCGCTGTACTTCCCATCTCTTCCATTTGGCACACTAAGAGTTCCGTCAGGATCTGTTCCTATGAGATTCCCTATCACCAGATTGCTGTCACTGTTGTCAAAGTATATTCCATTATGATAATTGCCAGAAATTATGTTCCTCTCATATATATTCTCACCGCCTATTGTATTGTTTGACGATCCTTTTGAAATAAAGATTCCGCTACCATTTCCCAGTGTGTCTCTACCTGATGGCGTTGTTCCGATATAACAGCCTATGATTCTATTAAATCTGGCCTCTTTTCCCCTTATACGTATTCCATAATCTTTAAAACCAGATATTGTGAGACCATATATCGTATTGCTGGACGAGTATATCAGTAATCCGACACCGGTCTGCTCTATGTTTCTGCCATCGAGTACAATATCTGGACCGTCCTGATTCTGGTCTCCCTGTGAGGAATCCTGTGATGCTCCATTGATAAATGTACCAGAATCTGTAAAAGGTGGAAACGCATCATTTGGTCTAATCCACCACACAGTTCCATCAAATCCCGGATCACTTAAAGAGATGTTAAATTCTATTGTATCAGCACCAGCATTCTGATTCGCCATCTCTATAGCCCATCTAAGTGAGTGGGCTCCAGTATCGCTTGTTGTTGTCACCGTAAATATTTCAGGCGCAGCACCATTGACAACACAGAAAAATGTCATGGTAATCAATACAATAATAACTTTATTGAACATGAATCTCCTCCAGCAATTATTTTTAGTATATAGATGCCAGCAGGTAAATGGTTGCCATTATCATCCGTCCCATTCCAAAGAGTGGCATGAGGACCGGATGCCATATATCTACCATTTACGAGTCTTCTCACAACTCTCCCCACAGAATCAAATATACAGATATAGACAATCTTACCCTTTGTAAGCTCATACGAGACAACTGTTGAGGATTGGAATGGATTTGGATAATTCTGGGCCACAGAAATGCATCCAGATCTTACTGTGTAATTATTGTTTATACCTGATCCAAAATCAAATTTATAAACAGTCATCTCTTCCTCCTTCATAGTCCCTATGCCCTGGGAGTTGCACATATATAGATACTTCCAGAGATGCCCATAATCGTTTTCAGGATGATGATACTCCTTATCTTCAAAATCCTCTGGAGTAAGCGGATAGAGGATGTATTTTGTTGCCCAGAAATCGAGAGCCACAGGATCTGTGCTTGCAAGAATACGCTTTGCCCGTATTGCCATCTCCGGATCGACGCGCGAACCCCAGCCAACCCATTCTGCTGCAATAATATTAAGATCTGGAAACCTGATAGTATTAAAGAACTTTCCGATCGCACCTCCCATCCCACGAGTAAGAATCGAATGAAAATTGTAGTGTCCGTCCGGGAACTGACCAAATTCGTTTCTTCCCTCATCGTCTCCTGGTAAATCAACGACCCCGAGATGGTTCTTCACTGCACAGGTTGCACCAAGATAGTGATGATTTAATACCGAAAAATTTATAAACTTAATCTTTTTGTCAATATAGTCACCATCCTTCCATGCACCGTTTTTAAAATCTATTGTAATACCGCTGTAGGATGAAGTAAAAATCGGATAGGTCATTATCGTTGCCCTGTCTTCGAAACTATATTCGATGTTTGTGTGAACATAACCATCACCCTCTTCCGGGCCGGACACAACTCTTCCACCCTTATCACTGCTCAGCAGATGATATTTTGTAACATTTTCATATCCGAGTCCATTGAACAGACTTATCAACTCATTAAGATTTCTTGCATCCGGATCGTAATTGATCTCATTTTCAACTGTCCATCCCCTGGAATTATAATTTGATCTCTGATTGTTTTCTGCGACTATTATCTCTCCTCTGAATCCATTAATATTCAGGACAAGTTCGATAAACCTTCTTATTGCAGAGACATTTGTAGTACCCTGGTTCCACCACTGGCAGTTAGGTTTAATAATAACGATATCATCTTTACCTATGAAGTTCTCTATTCCGCCCATCAGCTCGATAACCTTATCTACATTCTGATATACCGTTCCGTTTTCTGAAACATAAATCAATGAGTTATTGCCTCTTATTGATCGCAGAGGATCAAAAAGTATTCCTGAACCAAACACTACTGCCCCACTTCCTGCTGCCAACCTCTTAATAAACTCTCTTCTTGATAAGCTACTTCCCATTTTCAATCCTCATCAATAGATGCTTTAAAATCATAGACAGGTATCTCGGATACGATCTCTTATCAGACAATACGCCATAATTCCTGCTGGAGTGAATGAATCCTCCATCGGCAAACTGGCGTTCGAGCACTCTCTTGTACGCTTTTTCCTGTTGTTTGGTAAAGTCGCCAAGCCCAATTGTTTTGGCCTTAAGCAGTGCAGCACCAAGAACAGCTGTATAATAGGTTACTTCTGGATACGATTTAAAGCAGTCATACCATGCATGCCCATCCTCATGCTGACCTCTTCTGATAAATCCAATCAATCTGTTCAGGATTTTCTGCACCCTATCATCTTTTATTATTTCCCAGAATCGTGCAAGATCGAGAAATTGAAAACAGTTGTATTGAAAGCATAGAAAGTGATCTCTTCCGTCTATTTCAGGCGTGGCAAATGCATATGGAAATTCACCCGATTCTTTCTGAGAATACTCGAGAAATTTTATCATCTCATCACAGTTTCGTAGATACTTATCATCTGATGTGAAATTATAAATCTCAGCAAAGAGTTGAAGCGTAAGAGTGACATTATTTGGAACCAATCTTCCATTCCTTCCTGCAAAATATCTAACCGCCAGAGAATCTCTGTATTTCTGAAATCCGCCACTTGTTATTAAAAATTCATACCACTTCAATGCCCCATCCAGATAACGCTGATCTTCTGTGTTCCTGAAGGTTTCCAATAGTCCGAGTGCTGCATAGTTGGAGTCAACGGTTGCAATCAGCCCCCTCCATTCACGAAGTGGATATTCCCAGTATCCATCACCTCTCTGATTCCTGAGTATTGTATCGCTTGCAGCAATCGCTATCCTGCGGAAATCCTCATCGGTGTCAAACTGGTAGAGTTTCCAGTTGTCCCATATCCAGTACCCCTGACACTGAAGAAAATATTTGTTATCCTGCCATGGGAAAAATCTCAGATAGCTTTTTACAAACCGCCATATCCTTATATTGAATCGTAATCCAGGATCTGGTCCTATGAGAGCCTCACCATTCCAGTGGTTGCTTTTCAAATGGTTATACAATTTATATGCAGCCTCTGAAAGCTCATTCACCTCTGTTTACCCCTCCTTGATCTTGATACCGTGAGTTTATAAAGTCCGATAATCTTTCTTGCAATCCTTTGAATCTCAAGATGTTCTATACACTCTCTTCCATTGGTTCTTCTCGAACTCTTTAGAACTATCTCCAGCTTATCGGCAACATCCCTGACATTCCTCTTGGCTATGTAGCACCCATCACAACCATCCAGTACTGCAGCAACATCACCAACATCGACAGAAACAATAGGCAGATTGCATGCCATTGCCTCTTTTACTACATTTGGTGAACCTTCCCAGAATGAGGTCAGCACCATTGCATCGCATCCATTCATGTAGAGAGGAACAACATCCTGCGGCATTGAATGGATCACTACAAGCTCTACATTCCACCCTCTATTTCTCAATATACTTATTGCCTCCGCTGCCATCTGATAGTTCTTCCTGATCCATGATGGATTTGCAGGAAATAAAACGTATTTAACATTCCGATCCATTCCCAGCCTTTTCCTTGCCTCTATTCTGGACATAGGTTTAAATAAATCAAAATCAACACCATTGGGAATCACAAATAGATTTTTCTTCTTTGGGAGCCTGTATTTCATCTCTTCAGATTTTACTATTACTACAGGTACAATCATCGAAAGAATCCAAGATAGAGGAAGAACCAGAAGATATATGAATCCGATTCTTCCCCTGGTGTTTGGATTTCCAAGCACATCGCCTCCACAAAATGATACGACTATTGGAAGCCTGAACTGCAGCATAGAGATGATTCCGCTGTATCCATAGTGTGCATGAATCAGATCAAAAGATCGATCCAGCGATTTTCTAAAAACTCGAAACCATGCAATTAAATATTTAAACGGCCATCTATTCTCATTGACGTTTATGACCTCTGTTTCCACGCCTTCTCTGTTTATCGAATCGATCTGACTCTTTACAAACGAACCGGCATGGGGCCTCTCTGGAGTCGGATACATATTTGTAACCATCAATACCTTCATCTCTATTTCTCTTCTATTCCTTGATTACCTCTACATCCTCTGGATACTCTTCTGCATCATGGACCTTTGTTGTAAAGTAAGAATGAATCGTCTTCCATGCAATGACACTCCTTTTAAAAATACTGAGAAAAACGCCATAAATACTTCTCTTCCTGATCGAGAATATCACAACTCCTGTAAATATTGCTATTCCAACACTAGATGCGATAACTAGACTATTTAGAAACAGTGAGACAAGAAGAAGTGCACAGAAGAAAAACAAACAAACAAAGTATGTCAATATAAATCCCATTCTCTCTTTTATGTAATTTAAAAATAGTCTATTTTTTTGACAGTACTTAAGAGTACTTCCCATAGAATATAGCCCTGACCTTGCCCTTCTAAGTATCTCACCAACCGATTCTCTCTGAGGTGCATATGTAATTGCCATCGGCTCAGGCAGCCTGAAGAGTCGATATCCAGCATTCCTTATCCTCAAAGCCAGTTCAAGCTCAGGAGTTGCAATGATGTGCGGATTAAACGCTCCGACCTCATCGAGCACTCTTCTTCTGTAGACAGCGGTTCCTCCAAATACATTTACTTCACAGATCGATCCGCTCTGCCTATATCTATTTTTCCTAAAACCTATCCTCTTTCCATCCTGATCGAGAAATATCTCATGAACGATGCCTGCCACGCCCCCTACATCACCTCTGCTTTTTATGAACTCGATTGCTCTGAAAGGCCACTTTTTATATATTACAGTATCGCCATCAACAAAAAAAACATAGTCACCATCTGTATGGAGATATCCCAGATAACGCCCAGCAGCAGATGTAAGTTTCCATGATGGACGAAGACGAATGATCTTCACAGGATATCTTTCTACTATTGATACTGTTCTATCTGTCGAGGCAGAATCGACATAGACTATCTGCCTATCTCTAAACCTGGAGCTTGCATACAGGACCGATCGCACCGATTTATCTATATGTTTCTCTTCATTTCTGCCTATTATTACTATCGAAATCTTCATCATAAAATCCACACTACCTTTTTATAAAAGTCTTTACACTCGAAAGACCGATGACCCTTAAATCGATCTCGCCAAAGATAAGCAGGAATATCAAATAGATGATAGAAGACAGAAAGATCAATAAAAAGATGTTCAGACCGGGAAAAGATATGAGAAAAACGATCATCGGTAAACATGATACTAAAATCTTCCACGATATCTCAAACAATGGGATCTTAAAATATTTTTTATTTATGAAATAATACTTCTGAGAAAAATTAACAAGATTCGAGATCAAAACAGCAACAGCAGCACCGTAGTAACTGAAGACCGGAATAAGGACAAGTGCGAGTAATATTCTGGCAATCAGGCTGATACCTATTATTCTGAAATTTACCCTCTGATTGTTGCTGGCAATTAATATTGAAGTAAAAACCATCGATGCACCATAAAGAATGAGTATCCATACCAGAAATTGTAGAATTCTTCCAGAGGTCACAAATTCATCAGTAAATAAAAGAACAACGATCCTCTCTGCCAGGATTAGTGTTCCAGCACACACAGGAATCGTCAGCATGAGTATATATCGTATAGATTCCATACAAAAACTTCGAAGCTTTACTATGCTTGTGTTGTAAATTCTTGCAGCTACAGGCTGAATTGCAGATTTATAACTCTGAAGAATCAGCCGGAAACTGCCTATCAACCTCATCGCAGCACTGTAATAACCTACCAGTTCCATTCCCATCAATAAGGACAAAATGATCACGGTAATGTTGCCAGAGAATCCATTTATTATCTGGGTTCCGGCAAATGCAGGCATTGTTCTCAATAACCATCTGCATAGTTTAGTGTCTATCTTAAACTGTATCTTAAATAAATATCTTGATGTAACATAGATGTTTATAGAAAGTCTCACCAGTTGTGAAAATGCAATAACAATGATAACAGAAATCAGTCCATAACCCAAAGATAATACAACTATTCCAAAGATTAGTTTGAGTATTGTCTCGGAAAAATCACTAAATAGAATATATTCTGCCCTCTCGAATGCTATATATATGCTCCTGAAAATCAAATTGACAGTGGTAAGGATCAGTGCAACTCCCATTATATATGTGCCTAAAACAACATCGTGAGAATAGTTAGCAACATTTGCAAAAATATACATCACGATTATCATTAGAAAAGAGGAAAGAGTACCTATCAATACTCCATTCGAGAGATATCTTGTTCCAATAGACTTATCCTTTGCGACCTCTCTGATCGTAATTGGCTCAAGACCCATTGTGGCCATTTTCTGGAAAAGCCAGAAAAGAGAAAGCACAACAGAGAACTTACCCATTCCAGTCGAACCAAGATACCTCGCAACAAGAAGGACAAGCACCAGGGAAGATACCATCCTCAAAATGGTTGCAATGAGTACAAAACCCGTATTTTTTATAATCTTGGAGAAGTTGCTCATCAATCTCCTGTCTCATTATCTCTTTTATGTTCATATATTCCAATTGCCACACCGGATAAAAACCAGAATGGCAGCAGATTGTAGCTACCCAGACTGCTGTTTTCCACCATTGCCTGTACAAGACCTGCGGTAATACCTCCCATTATTCCAGTCAATATGCAGCCGCCAAACCCATCAGAAGAGAGCACATATCTGGATGAATTAATATATATCAAGAAAATAAATACTATAAAAAATACAACTCCAGGAATTCCAATCTCTGCTGCAAGCTGCAAAAATACATTGTGAACCGGAACGGGATAATAACTGGTTATCTTGTCGACACCATAGTCATACTCATGATGCACGAGTGTATAGTTGTTCAGGCCGACACCAATTACAGGATTACTCTTAATCATGGCAAAAGCAACCTCTGCCAGTTTCACTCTTGAATAGGCAGAACCCCTGTCGTCGACAGTAAATCTTTCCTTTATCGGATTTGGAACGCTCAGGATCAGCATCAAAGAAACACCAAGTATTAAAATTATTACAACTGCTATATATAGCTTTTTTATCATAGGCAGCCTTCTCAAATAGAACAGCAACACGATGGAGGATCCGATGAGAAATGCAATCCAACCGCCTCTTGAGAATGTGAAGATCAGTGAAATAACTCCAAGGAGAAAAACAAATGTCAGTATTATTCTATAACTTTTCCGTATTCTATTAATAATCACGGCAAATACAAGCGGCAAAATATAATCAAGATACCATGCAAGCCCATTTGCCCCACCAAGCGTTCCACCTACGCGATGTTTAGAAAACTCGATTGTATCCACTGCACTCTTTGTACCAAGAACTGTCATGTTCAGAGGCGAGCCAGATGCAAGCTCTATTAATACTAAGACCCCCTCGATGAGGAGTCCAATTATCAGGAAAGTGACAACATATTTTATGTCTCCACTCTCGGCAATATAGTTTGCTATATATATCATTATCAGATACATCTTGAATATTTCAATCAATTCATAAATAGCAAACATTCTATCCGCAGCCTTTATCATTGAAAGAGCAGCCATGGAAATTATTCCAAGAACAACAATTGTGAATCTTTTGAAGAATCTGATTCCTGACTTCCTGTTTACTACAATATCATTTATCCATATAATAAATAGAAATGCCAGTGCAATGTCGTGAAGCGATATTACAAATCCTTTTGCGCCTCCCTGGTGCAGAGAATCAACATTTATGGTCTTGTCGATGACAAGTGGCAGGGTCAAAATCAGCACTGCTATTAGAAATCTTTTTGCAATCTTGTGATAGATTATTAAAAATGGAACTATCAAAATAAAACAGGCAATTCCTGTCATAAAAATTGTTATGCTCCTTGAGACCGTATAGTATAAGATTATACCGGCAACAATTCCCATAAATATTCCAAGAATCACGGTTGTAAAAGGAACATTCCCAAATATATATCTCTTCTCTATTAACCTATTCTTCATGATTCACCCTTAAATTTTAATACAAAATCATTTACCGTTATAAACTCAACATCAGGATATGACGAGATAAATTCCATCAGACGATCATTCAATTCATATCTTCTCTCTTCGTCCTGTTCAAAGAAAAACTCAGATCTTCTGAACCTGAAACCCTCCACCCTTAATGAATATCTCTCTTTCCGTCTCTCTGTTCTTCTTGCAAATTCGGCAGGATGAAGAATATAGACCACTGGTTTTCCACTTTTCTTTGATTCAATATACAGCAGCCTGAAAAATGTTTTCATAAAACCAAGACCAAATGTATATAGTGCGCCTGAAAGAAATGGAACCACTATCGCAGATACAGGAACGACAACGATTCTTCTCTTCCCCCTCTTAAAAGCACTGCTAATACTGGGATTATACGGCAATCTCGGTGCCGTTATCCATTTAAGATTGATCAGGTTGGAGCTAACGAAATCGATCCTCTGCGAGCAGACCGAAGAATCTGCACTGTATCCGAGACTCTCCAAAATCCCATGTGTGATGTTTGATGTCTTTACCCTTGGCCCGCGAAACGATTTGATCTCCTTTCCTGAAAGCTCTCTCAGTATTGCAGTTGCCCTCGTCAAAAGGTCTCTTTGAACACTCCCCTCCAGTCTATTATATTCCTCGTATTCATCATGGTTTAATCCATGGCATCCGATCTCGTGTCCACCTGCAAGCTGCGCCTCAATTTGACTTGTGTAATCTTTCGCAACCGATGCAACATAAAAAAAAGTGGATTTGATATTGTACTTATCAAACAGCTCAAGAGTCCTTTGAAGCGCACCCCTCTTCTCTCCGAGTGACGCCTCTGGAGTTGGATCTATATCACATGTTATCAGTACCGAGACTCTATTCTCAGCCATTCTTTTTCAGCCTTCTTATAGTTACAGCAGGAACTCCTCCAACAACCGTATATGGAGGCACATCCTTTGTTACAACCGAGCCAGCCGCAACAACCGCATGCTCTCCTATGGTCACACCTCCCAGTATAGTCGATCTTGCACCAATCCAAGCTCCCCTCTTTATTGTTACTGGTTTTGTAGATGTTGGATAAAACTCCTCAAGCACTGGTTGGCCTGGAGAAGAGTGGATCAATATGATGACAAAAGGGGCTATACCAACATCGTCCTCTATTGTCAGGAGTTCCGTTCTTCCAGAGTCAAACACAAAAAACTCCTGTCCAATATAGACATTCTTCCCTACCTTTGCGCCGGACATCCTGAGAAGGAGATTCCTCAGAGAGCTGGGGAATGCATGCCTCCTTATAAGCTGTAAAAATTCTCTATAAATATGTTTTACTGGATTGTATGGAGGAATCATCTGTCAGCACCCTTCTTTTTTGTTATACTCATATTCTATTCGGTCATCTAATTTCCTATGGATACCACCTTCTGATTATCGGCCCAACACTGTTTGTAATAGTAAGCGGCATCTTTCTCCATATCCGCGCAAACATCCTTCTCTTTCTTCCCTCCTGACTCATATCCATTACACCTCTTGCTCTGTGAAGGTAATACTGATAATACAGCTGCATAGGTTCTGCCCTCCAGCCGATCTTAAATGAGAATGTACCGCTGGACGGGATGCTTCTTCCAAATACAAACCGTCTGTATCCCTCCCTGTAGGCCTGCTCGATCAGGTGCCAGAGCAGCAGGTGTTCTGCATATAGATTTCTAAACTCCTTCAGTCCATAGCTGAGCAGTGGTGATACCTCGTCCCTGTACTTTCTTATGATCTTTGCAAGTATTATTCTATTCCTATAAGAGACTGTCGCTATCAAATGGTTTTCAGGAAAGGTATCGAAAAGTCCCTCTATCCATCTGAAGCTCTCGACAGGAGTGCCAAAATTTCTCTGCCCGATCGAATAGATCCTGTAAAAATCCTCGATCTGTCCTGAATCGATCCTTATCTCCAAATCGTTCTCTTTTGCTCTCCTCAAGCACCTCCTTATATCCGGCCTCAGCATTTTAAAATACTCGTCCGGATCGCTATTGAGCCGGAGAACAAAATTTACATATCTCTCTGAGGTCTGGAAGGGCCCCTCCGATCTTTTAGTCTGTCTCAATTCAAGATACCTTACATTTAATTCCCTCGAAAGCTCTACCGCCTTCTCAATCAACATCCTCTCTGCCACTTTTGTAACACAGCAAAGGCCTCCGAGCACAGAGAAAGGCAGAGAGATCAATCTCCTGCCTCCAACAAAAGAGTCGATGAGAAAAAGAGGAAGAATTCCACTTATAGTTCCAGAACCACTATCCCTTGCCATCAGATAGAATGGCCTGTATCTGTAGACATTCTCCACTAACTGTTTCCATCCTATTTGATGAAAAAACGTTGCATCATCATTCTGCTTGACAAACTCATCCCACAACTTTTCATCTTCTTTTTTTAGTAATTCTACAATCATTTTCTCTTACAGCCTCTTTCCTGCCTTCAAATGAATTTCGAGCGAAGCCAATACGAGAAGAGCATCTGCATGATTGGCTCTTTTATTAATGTGACTTTTCCATATCGACTCAATGTCTATCCAGTCGATAATATTCCGCTTCTTTAAATCCATGACATTATCATGTATTACCTTCCGCAGGCTCGGCTCTTCCCTTATGGTATCATCAAAATCTACGAAGTTAATGTTCGGATCGAAAAATATTGGTTTTATTCTGTTTACCCTCCTCCTGATACCAAATCTTATCCTTCTGATCTGGATTCTCCATCTTGTTGTATTTACCACCAGGCCCATCAACGACTTTGTCTCAATTTTGAAGAGTTCAGGACTAAGCCTAAACAACATTTTTTTATATAGATAACGGCCGTGTCGATACCTGTTCGGGATTCCAAGCATAAAGTTAAAAAATGGGGAATGAAGAAATGGTGTCTTATACTCAAAGCCATCCATCAAAAGATGAGGAGCTATGTATTTCAACTGACGATTTTCAAAATCGATCTGCTCCTCATAGGTCATGACATTTCGATCGAGACCTTTAAAATCAATAATGTTGGAAAAATCCGATTCACTGCTGTTTGAGAGCAAAACCGATTTTACAAAGGTTTCCTTTTTTATAAAGGACAATTTTGCCTCATCAGGATCGGTTGAAGGCCTTGCAGGAAAATGTGAACCGCTCACGGGCCCACCTGCAAATCCAGACCATACTACAAAATCTGAAAACAACTCATCAATCTTCCAAATCGGAGGATGATGGAATAGAACCGTTTGATGGTGAATCCGCTTCGATACATCAAGCAGCTCCTCAATTGTGTATCTGTTTTCAGTCAGATCAAACCGCCAGTGTTTTGTTCCTGCCGCACCTGCAATGCGGTTTCCTATATCATAATCAAGAGTCCCTGGTGTTCCAAATGTGTAGGTCGTTATGTTTTCTGCTTCTGTAAATCTTAAAAGCGCGGCCAGAATTGCACGACTGTCGAGCCCCCCACTTATCGGCACAAGATGCTTTTTGTTCGTCACAAAATTTTTTTCAATCGCTTCGATCCACAGTTTGATCCCCCTGTCAATCAGCGCCTCTTCATCGATCCGATTAAATCTGCCCCTATCGATTCCGCTCATATCGAACCGATAATCAGGATTTTTGAATTTTAAAAAGTAGCTAAATCTCAAGAATGAATTTAAGTTCAAGAGGTCCATGACGATCCTTCTCAATGATCTCTATTCTTCAGACTATTCAATATATCGATATATACTGCTTCATAATCTTTCCACTGATGTTTCCTGTTAAACTTTTCTGTATTTCGTGAAAGCTCTCTCCTCTTTTCCGGATTCTCGTATAGATAAATGACTCCTCTTGCAAGATCGAATTGATTTTCTGGTTCAAAGTAAAGAACCATTGTTTCATCAAAATATCTCTCTGATGCAGTAGTTCTTGAAACAACCACTGGCTTATTCATATAGACAAACTCCAGCAGCTTGGAGCTCAAGGCCTTGTCTGAAAATCTTTCTGACCGCTTTGGCACTACACCGATATCAGCATCATTAATCAATGCTGGAATCTTCTCTCTTGGTACTGGTTTGTGAAAATAGACATTTTTTGAAATACCAAGCTCTTTAACAAGCTTCTTCAGATTATCCTCCTCCCTCCCAGTGCCATATATCTTAAACAGTATCTCAGGAACCCTCTCTTTTATGATGGCTACTGCTCTTACAGCAATATCGACTCCAAAATGCTCATTCAGCGCACCATGATACAGCATTGTAAAACGGCTTTTCTGCTTCTTTACTGCTCCATTTTTAACACTGTCAAACAAAGGAGGATATGGTGTATTGAGAATGACAGAACACTTCTTTTGCTCCACAGATCGCTCAACGACTATCTCCTTCCAGATATCTGTTGCAGTTAAAACATGATCAGCATAAGAACATGATATTTTCTCTATCCATTTAAGCAATCTCACAATTGGATGGTCTTCTTCAATCGAAAATTTTCTGGCATAGAATTCGGGCACAAGGTCGTGTATGTCAAGGATTATCCTGGCTCCAAATATCTTTGGAACTATTGTGCAAAATATACCGAAATCGGGTATGTTGTGGTAATGAATCACATCGTATCTTTTTTTTATATGGAGCCTTGAAACCAGGAAAAAGGCTCTAATCAAGAATCTGAGCAATCTGACAAGATATGAAATAGGACTCGTCTCATCAAACCTTCTGCATCCCATCCTATACAATTTTATGCCATCATAATACTCCTCTTTTCTGATAGGACAATTCTTTGACAGACAAATAACCTCTACTCGATGGCCAAGACCATTTAGGGATTTGCAATACCTCTCGACCCTGTTGTCAAATTCATACACAGAATATGTTATCATTAGGACTCGTAACATTGGCTCCTCTAAACCTCTGGTATTACCTTTCGAAGTGTTCTCCTGTATCTTATATGTTCAATGAACCTGCGAAATATGACATTTTTGAAAAACATATTCTCTATGATGTCAGAAGCAAAAAGATATCCTGCTATGGATGCCAGAAATGAGTATTTTTTATACATCCTCTTCACAGCATCACGCGTTACCATCTTTTCAATCTTCCTGCACCTCTTCAGAAGTTCTATTCTCTCCTCCCTGGAAATCTCTGGTGTCTCGAAGACAGGAATGTTTTCATTTTCTGTAACATAATTCAGATACTCCTCTGGTTGTTTGATAAACCAGTTGTTCTTCTTAACCGTCTCGAACAGTTCTGTACCTGGATAAGGGATTGGATTATTTAAGATGACCCTCTTTATGGGATATTTCTGGACAATCCTCAAAGAGTCTTCGACATCCTCAAGCCTCTCATAAGGCATGCCTACTATCACGAATATCTTTACATCAAAACCGAGATCGCATGCATCCTTTATTGCCTGCTCTATCTGCTCGATTGTCTCTCCCTTTTTATTTATCTCGAGCATCCTGTTGTTTCCGCCATCTACGCCGAATGCGATATAGTTAAAACCAACCTCTCTCATTCTCTTCAGCAGTCTTCTATTAACACGATCTGCTCTTATCCCGTTCGAACATCTCAGCTCAATATCTTTTATCCCTCTCTTTTCGATCTCGTCGCAGATCCGATATACTCGTTCATTTATCAGAGTGAAGTTATCGTCATCATAATTAAAAATCCGATAGCCTTTTCTATACCAGTATTCGATTTCATCGACAACATTCTCTGCACTTCTCATCCTGTACTTTCTGTTTATGAGCTTATTGGGACAGAAAACGCATTGATATGGACACCCCCTGCTCGAATTAAAAGGCATCTCCTGAATATATCTATGCATCTCAAACTTTTCATATGTCG
>CAZYVD010000025.1:0-34056 GCA_964651045.1 uncultured bacterium | reverse complement strand
AACTGTTACCTATGTTGTGATAATTTTGTGTAACCGATGTTATGATATTCTTCAATTATTCATTATCAAAAGCCCAGATCACTATGGTGGAATTGTGAAGACCTCGGAGGTTTCAGAAACCTCCCAGGTCTTGTCTTTTACGATGGGATGTTGGAGTGAATAAGGAAAAGTGAATAGGCCAGATGCCATTGCTTTGTGCGATGGCATTTGTTTTTAAAAAAAATAATTGCTTGCAAAAATAGCCATATAAGATTAAATTCTAAAAATTGACATCTAAGGAGACAGCAATTGAAGAAAAAGGTCGATTTAATGATTGCCCTTACTTGTGGAATTGCAGCATATTTGCTCTATGAGCTGACAAATGCAAGTGGTTTTTTCTGGGGAGATGGAGGAGAGTTCATCGCAGTAGCAAATACACTCGGTATCGGCCATTCATATGGTCATCCTCTTTTCTGGCTCTTGGGAAGAATATCCATAATGATGACTCCTTCGAATCCTGCTGCTGGTATGAACCACCTTGTGGCCCTTTTTTCAGCAGCAACTTGCAGTGTTGTTGCCCTCATTGCCTTAAACTGGTGTAAAGAGAAGTTTTCAATACTGCACAGGATGATAATAGTTTTTACAGTTACATTTATCTATGCAACTGCTGCTACGGTCTGGTCTCAGGCAAGCTATGTAGAAGTATACAACATTCAGGCATTTTTTATCGCTCTTTCACTCTATTTTCTTGACAGGTACTTTTTTCAAGGAAAGAGGAGCAGAGATATTTATGCTTCTGCATACTTTTTTGGTACTGCCGTGACACTTGGATTATATGTGCTGTTACTTTTAATAATTCCAATATTTATGATGGTTATAAAAAGAATCAGGGTTTCTGCAAAAGTGCTGTTAATATCTGTACTGTTTTTCTGTGCAGGAACTTCTATCTGGATATACCTATTCGTAAGATCGAATCTGGGTGCACCACTCTTAATTCAAAATGTAGATTCCCTGAAGAGCTTTATTTACTATATTGGAAGAAAAAGTTATGCACCAAGAGGGGTTGCAGGGCCAGCCGCACTAAGTATATCTTTAATAAAGACCCTGAAGATCTTAATAGAGAACATTGGAGTATGGGGAGTTCTGCTTATATTATTCTTTGCCGCAGATACTCTATTTTTTAAAAAAAGGGGAGGAGAGATTCTTTATGGCGCTGGTGCACTGGTTCTGATAATTCTGTATTGCATATTAATTCCATTAAACATGACCTTCAGGCAGATGGTTGGAATGGATGTTTATTTCATTCCTGCATATATTTGCTTGATACCAGTAATGAGTGCAGGAGCATCAAGACTAATGAAATTTTTAAAAACTAGATTACGATTCATATTGATATTGCCGATAGTTATAATTATCTGTGCAAGATGGCATGTTGTTGACATTTCAAAAAATTCTGTTGCAGAGGATTTCCGTAAATATCTTGTTTCAAATATCCCTGAATCTGCCAGTGTTCTTCCAGTATCAGACGAGGTTGTATATCCTCTATACTATTCTATATTTGCAATGAACAATCCAAAGAATTTCAATATTATCAGTGCAACACGGAAAGACACAACATCGACATGGTGGAGAAGATATGCAGGAAGAAAAGGAGTCTTTATTGAAATAGATGATCCATTTTTAAAGGGAATCAGCAGTATTGATAGTTTCATGATTGCAGGCCCATTCTTTACTACAATAGATGATTCAATTGCGGCACAAAACCTTGAGGCAAATTTTACTGCAAATTTTTCATTTGTAGACCAGGATCTAAAACTATTGAACGTTCAGGACAGGATAAATTTTGGTATGATCTGGTCGAGGAGAGGGATTTTCTGGTTTCATAAATTTAAGAAAGCTGCCCCAGGGAGCATAGAGGCAGAGAGAGCATTGAGACTATCCCTTGATGGACTTAGCAAGGCTTTTGCCCTTGATGATTTCTCTTTTTGCGGTGCACTTCATGCAAGCAACTTCGCACTTGTCCTGGTTTCTACAGGTAATCTCGATGAGGCTGAAAAGTTTGCAAAAAAGGCGGTTGTTATTAATAGATGTTCAGAGGAGGCATACAGGACTCTTTATGGAATAAGTTACAGGAAGGGTGATTACAAAAGATCGATCTATTATTTAAAAAAACTCTCGAGATTACGGCCAGAAAATGGAGAGATACACTTAGATATGGCTGCACTCTACTATTTTACAAATAGAGCAGAAAAGGCGAGGGAAGAGTATAAGAAAGGCATAGAATTGGGAGCAAGGGAGAGGGAAAAGTTGAGAGTTTTGCTGTTTGGAAAAGTAAGTAGTGAATAGTGAAAAGTAAAAAGTGAATAGTGAATAGGGAATAGTGAATAGGGAATAGGGAATAGGGAATAGTGGTTGTGGATATACAGTAATAGATTTTAAATTATGATTTCAGGAGGTCGCAGTTGAACAAGAGGATTGATTCAATGATTCCTTTATTTTGTGGAATTGTAGCCTATATAATCTATGAACTGACAAATGCAAGTGGGCTATACTGGGGTGATGGAGGAGAGTTTATAGCAGTTGCAAACACACTCGGCATAGGTCATCCATACGGACATCCACTTTTCTGGCTCTTAGGAAGAATATCAATAATGCTGAGTCCTTCGAATCCGGCTGGTGCAATGAATCATCTTGTGGCCATATTTTCAGCTGCAACATGTGTGGTAATAGCAATGATTGCACAAGGATGGGCAGGTCCCAGACTTTCAAGAGCACAGACAATAGTAGTAATCTTTTCGGTAACAGGATTGTATGCTACAGCTTCTACTGTATGGTCGCAGGCAAGCTATGTTGAGGTGTACAACATTCAGGCACTTTTCATCTCGCTTGCGGTCTATTTTTTAGATCGATATTTCAATCGAAATGAAAGGGTGTCAAATCTTATTGTTTCTGCATATTTCTTTGGAATAGCAGTAACACTCGGGCTATATGCGATTCTTTTATTAATGCTTCCTGTATCTATGTGGCTGTTTTTTAGAGAAAGAAGAAAAATCAGACTAAGTGTTATATCTATTTCTGTTCTCTTTTTTGTTCTAGGATTGACTCCCTGGCTATATCTTTTAATAAGATCATCTGTACAACCCGCTTTAATTGTTGAAAAGATAGATTCCTTTGCTGACTTTTTAAATTATTTGGGAAGAAAAAGCTATCTTACTGGATACAGAGCAGGACCAGTAATGATTCCACTTTCCTTTATAAGAACCTTTAAAATTTTTCTTAATAATCTTACTCTCTGGGGATTGATTTTATTCTGTTTTTCATTATGGTCAATTTTTTCTAATAAAAATAATAGAATGGTTTTATCATATCTGGTGGTTGTTTTACTGTTTATAATTATATTCAGTATCTCAATTCCATTAACACTTAACCATATCCAGATGATTGGAATGGATACATATTTCATTCCTGCTCTTATCCTGATAGTACCGATTTTGACAACAGGGACCTCAAAACTCGTTGCAATTCTTCGAAAACATCTCCAGCCTTTGATAATTCTTCCTTTAATAGTCATAATATGGGGAAGATGGCCTGATGTAGATATTTCAAAAGACAGGATCAATGAAAAATTTACTCAATACATGGTTTCCAATTTGCCGGAGGGGTCAAGAATATTTACGGTATCTGACGAGGTAACATATCCGCTATACTATTATGTATATGCACTCGGTAATGAGAAAAATTTTACTCTTATAAGAAGAGACTATTCTGATACTAGTACAATTGACTTATGGGAATATATTAAAAAGCCAAATACATTCTTTCAGATAGACAGCCGTATAATTAACAATATTAAAGATTTATCTGTATATCCAATTGCAGGACCATTTTTTACATCTATTATTGATTCTGCATCTGCAAAGAAACTCGAAACAGAGTTCAACAAAAATTTTCCTGTTAGAGAGATAGAAGATCTTTACAATTTTCACAAAGAGGACAATTTTTTCATGGGAAATATTTTTGGCCGCAGGGGGCTTTACTGGTTTAAACTTTTCACACAGGGGGATCTAAAGAGCGAGAGTACACAGGCGGCTTATAAAGAGGCAAACCTCGGCTTTTACAAGGCATTTTATCTTAATCGTTCGAATCTTTCTGGTGCAGAACATGGAAGTCTTCTGGCCTTTTCCCTGATTAATTCCAAAAGATTTAATGAGGCAGAAGAATATGCGGCTCAGGCATTAAGGATAAATCCTTATTCTCCAGCACCATATAAAGCATTTTATGCTATTTATGCTGAGAGGGGGGAATATCAAAAGGCTCTTTTTTATATAAATAAGGCATTGAAATTGAGACCCAAAGATGGAGATGCACATCTGGATATTGCAAATTGTTACTATTTTTTAAAACAAAGAGAGAAAGCGAGGAAGGAGTACAGGAAAGGCATAGAATTGGGAGCAGGAGAGAGAGAGAAGTTGAGAGTTTTGCTGTTTGGAAAAGTAAGTAGTGAATAGTGAAAAGTGAATAGTGAAAAGTGAAAAGTGAATAGTGAATAGGGAATAGTGAATAGGGAATAGGGAATAGGGAATAGTGAATAGTGAATAGTGAATAGGGAATAGGGAATAGGGAATAGGGAATAGGGAATAGGGAATAGGATATAGGATATAGGATATAGGATATAGGATATAGGGAATAGGGAATAGGATATAGGATATAGGATATAGGATATAGGATATAGGATATAGGATATAGGATATAGGGTATAGGGTATAGGGTATAGAGTATATGGTATATGGTATATGGTATATGGTATGATTATGGATGTACAGTAATAGATTTTAATTAAGATTAATGGAGATTTAAATTGAATAAGAGGAGTAGTGAATTTATTTTTCCACTATTTTGTGGAGCTGCTGCATGTATTCTATATGAACTGACCAATGCTGGTGGACTCTTTTGGGGAGATGGAGGAGAGTTCATGGCTGTTTCCAGCACCCTCGGCATAGGTCATCCATACGGACATCCTCTTTTCTGGCTCTTAGGAAGAATAACGATAATGCTGAATCCTTCGAATCCGGCTGGTGCAATGAATCATCTTGTGGCCATATTTTCTTCTGCCACATGTGTTGTTGTAGCACTTATTGCTCAGAGGTGGTGTGATGACAGATTCTCCAGATTATACAGGAATGTTATAGTATTTACAGTCACCTTTATTTATGCCACATCTGTGACAGTCTGGTCGCAGGCCAGTTATGTAGAGGTGTACAACTTTCAAGCATTTTTTCTCTCTCTTTCAATTTATTTTCTTGACAGGTACTTTTTTGGTGATGGAGGAATAAGAGATATTTTTTGTTCAGCCTATTTTTTTGGAATATCTGTGACACTCGGTCTATATGTACTGTTTCTTTTGATTCTTCCCCTTTTGATAATTATAATTCAAAAAAGAAAAATACCTGTCAAGGTATTCATCATTTCAATAATTTTTTTCACCGCAGGATTATCTTTATGGATCTATCTACCGGTTAGATCGACAGTAGACCTCACACTCTATTTTAATAAAATCGTATCCATTAATACTTTTGTAAACTATCTTGGAAGAAAATTTTACTCAACTCTGGATACTGCGGGAATAGTTGCTTTCCCACTTACAATGTCAAGGGTTCTAAAAATATTATTCAAAGATCTTGGTATCTGGGGGATGATCATTTTAATTTCATTCTTATTTTCATCCAGCCTAAAGGATAAATATAATGGAGTAATTATATATTTTCTTAGTACAATATTAATAATTTTTATATTCGGTCTGTTGATCCCATTAAATATGACCTTTCGCCAGATGATCGAGATAAATGTTTACTTTATTCCTGTATATTTATTAATCATACCAGTACTTACTGTTGGTGCACAAAGAATTGCAGTTATATTGAAGTCACATTTAAAGTTGTTGATGATTTTACCGGTATTTATATCTGTTTTTATAAATATAAAAAAAGTGGCATTGAATGACCATCCTCTTGCCGAGAAGTTTAATAAATATTTAACATCAAATATACCTGATAGTTCTTTCATTGTTCCTGTATCTGATGGAGTTGCCTACTCATTATACTATTCACGGTATGCATTTAGAAATTTCAGACATTATAAATTTATTAGTGCAGAATCGAATGATTTAAATGAATCGTTGTTCAGGGAAATCGCAAGAAGAGGTGGTATGTTTATTGAGATCCATGAACCATTTCTGACAAAGATTGATTCATTAAAAAATTTCTCAATTGCAGGGCCATTCTTTGTATCAGCAAAGGACTCTTTAACAGCAAAAAGAATGGAAATAGAATTTGTTGATAAATTTTCTTTTGACGATACAGATTTATCCAGGCTTCATGTATCGGATAGAATTAATTTTGCCATGATGTGGGCAGAAAGGGGCGTGTTCTGGATTTATCGTTTCAGAAATAGTCCTCCAAACAGTAATGATGCAAAAGAGGCTTTTGAAACTGGTATTTCATACCTGTACAAAGCATGCAGACTGGACGATTTCAGTTTTATTGGAGCAATGCATGCTGCAAATCTGGCTCTTATTTTAATACAGTCAGGGATTACTGACGATGTTGAAAGACTTGCAAGAAAGGCATTAAAAATAAATCCATTTTGTGTAAACGGCTATAGGGCCCTTGATCTGCTTTCAAGGGTAAGAAGCATAAAGTCCTCATCTCTTTTTAAGAAATAGAGAGTTTTTTTAATTAAAATATTATAAAGGAAGCAGGAATAACAAAACCAACTCTCTGGGCATCAGAACACGAGAGTATTAAAATCTCAGATAAGATATCATTAAATTGTATGGAATTGTAAAGATAAAAACTGAATTTATATTGCTAGTTGGGACTTATCCTGTGAGAATGCAGACCGAAGAATTCATAGATACACACAAGATCCTATAATTAAAATAGATTTTTTATTGATGGTACTGCGCTGAAAGTGCTGTGGATAAGATCAGCTTAAATCAAACCGATTCATTTGCACAGCATTACAATTCATACATCTTTTTATTTCTCTTGACATTGGAGAGATTCTTTATTATAATTTATTTAATATTAATTTTAAAGACAGCAGAATATGGTAGGGAAAATAATATCGCACCATAGGATTCTTGTAAAGATTGTAAAAGGGGGAATGAATGTTGTATTATCAAAAAGTAAGAAAATATGGCTATTTATGAAATTATCACAAATGATTATAATCTTAAAAATGGCAATCTTTAGTGTTAGCAATCGTACAATGTTTGTCTGGTTTTGTTTATAAATTTTTTCTTCGACCTCTCTCATGATTTATAGCCCAGCCATTAATTAAGCTGCTTTGTTATTTTATTTGTAAATCTATTGATCAATCACTTCTCTTATTTAAAAATAACATTGAAGAAAAATTAAAGTAAAGGGGTATTGGGGTAGATCGCATTCGAGTGTGTTGATGATAAATTTTGATAATAAATAGTTCGAATATGTAAAATAAAATAGGAGATTAAGAGTGGTTCTGAAAATTTCAGAAAACTCGGTTTAAACAGATTCATAACAGATTTTAAAAGGAGGGATTCCAAATGTTTAAAGCAAAAGTTTTTTTTATTAGTAAGTTAACATTCGCACTGTTATGTACCACGTTTATACTATTTATTATGTGTTCAAAAAAGAGTTCTGTTGCGCACGAAAATAGTAAGCCGGTGATTAAAAGTATTAAAGCAACCCCATCTCACATTGGTTACAGCGATTTCTCAGACTTAGTGGTCAATGCAACCGATAAAGATAAAGACGCTCTCACATATAGTTGGCAGTGTAGTTCTGGTTCATTTGTTGGCAGTTTCACATCTGACTCTGTGAGATGGAAATCACCAGATCAGTCTGGAACATTTAGGTCTTATGTTACAGTATCAGATGGTATCGACAGTACAACATCAAATGTTGATGTTCAGGTAATGGGATTATTTTTCGATGATTTTTCAAAAGATCTTACAGGCTGGACCAAATCTTTCTGCGACGGATGGATATCAGAAGAGGAAGCACATGTTAAGGGAAATAGAACTGGTTACTATGGAACGATGTATTCCAGTTTCAACTCAAGCTTTAAATTGGAAAGAGGTAATAAAGTTCAAAAAAATTACTCTTTGCTATACCCACAACCAGAATATACTGTGAAAATGAAGCTTGCACGAGTAGACTATTTTTCTTCTACTCATTATTTCGGACTATATACAAAGGTTAACGATACAGGATCAATAAGCATAGCATACTGGTGGTTCCTAATCTATCCAAGCTCAACACAGATAAACTGGGCCGTTGTTTGTTTTGTTTACAATTCATCTGGAGGAAGTACATGGGCATTGCTGGCTGAGGATTCAAAAGGATATTCTTCTTTAATCAATACGGGAGCCAATGAATGGAATGATGTTTCATGGAACATTGATGAGGATAAAACATTAACTATATATGTTAATAATCAATTTCTATATCAATCGGATGAGATTAGCAGTTTAGAGACTACATTTGGATTGTCAATTAATATGGATCTAGTCTGGGTAGGGGCAAGAACATATGGCGAAGAGTTTAAGATGGATGATGTCATAGTTGCTCAACCAGATGGAATAATTGCATTGGCAAATAAAAAGAGCAAATCGCAAAAAAACAATATTTCCTCTTTCAGTAATTATATTGATAATTTAACAAACACAAAAGGTGAGTTGAAGTTAAAAGCAGCAAGAGAGATTTTAGAAAAGATGTAGATTATTATGAACCCTGACAGGAATTTGAGTCCTGTCAGGGTTTAGGTTTAAATATATTCAAAAATTTATATGCGAATATCTCTTAATAGTAGGCAATAAGGTATATTTATTAATCGAATGATAGAACTTTCTCATCGCTGGATAATATATTGTGGCTTTTGTCAAATAGGTAAACTTTTACCTTGAAATCGCCCTCTTCTTACCAATCTTTAACTGTAACGTTTACATTAAAAGTATGTTCAGCGGATCCCTTTATTATTGAAATAGTGGCCTTTGTATAGAAATAGTCAACCTTTTCTCCATCATTAAAACATAGATCAATTAGAATTGTTTTTTATTATATTTAAAATATAATTCGATGTCAAATTATTTTTTCCTTGACATAAATACAATAATTTTATATACTGCATATCAGTGATATATTAAAGGCGCCGGTCTGAAGTAAGCTTTTTGCCGAGGGGAGAGGCGAGAAGCAACTTTAGAATTTTAAGTTTAATGGCGCTTACTAAATTGAAGCCGGAATGCCTGAGAAATATTTTCTCTGCAAACCGGCTATTATTTTTTAGGGAGTCATAAATGGATCACGAAAAAGTAAAAAAATTTTTATTAATGGAAGACTTTAAACGATACGATAATGCATTGAGGCTATTATATGAAGAGAGCAGATCGTTAGGAATGATAATCGATACCGAAGGAATAATAAGGGATATTAATAAGGCAACAATTAATAGTCTTGGTTATTCCAGAAAGGAGTTTATTGGAAGATCGATCTTAGATTTCGTGGTCTATTCCCAGAAAAGGTTGATGGAGAAGCAGCTTGAAAAAGAGTTTAAGTGTGAAGAAACACCAGAAAGGGAGATTGATTTATATGCTAATGATGGTTCTATTCGTACAATACTATTTCATTCCAGAAAGATAATCTTATACGATAAAAACAAACCATCAGCAGTACTGTTACTTGGAAACGATGTTACAGATCAGGAAAGGGCAGAGGAAACAATAAAGAGAGAGAGGTCGTTTTCCTCGGCTATTCTGGATACCGCAGGAGCATTAATAATTGTGTTTGATCGGGAGGGCAGAATTCTTCGTTTCAATCGTGCCTGTTCCAGAACAACTAACTACTCCTTCGAAGAGGTAAAGGGAAAACATCTCTGGGATTTTCTATTAATTGATGAGGAAATCGATAGGATAAAAAAAGAATTTGAGATGCTGGCCTCCGGACTTCTTATTAAAAGGGGTGAGAGTCATCTGGTCACAAAACTTGGAGAACACAGGTTGGTTTCATGGTCAAATACAGTTCTTCTTAATGAATCTGACATTGTCGAGTACATAATATCAATAGGAATCGACATAACAGATCAGAGAAAGGCACTGGATGATCTGACCCAGTCTGAGAAGAAATACCGTGAACTTGTCGAAAAGGCAGGAGTAGCAATAGTTATTTTCGATAGAGATTGCAATATACAGTATTTTAATAAACATTTCACAGATCTTCTTGGATATGAAAAAAGCATTATGAAAAAGATTAAAATCAATAATATAATCCATGCCGATGATCTGGATAAGGTAAAAGAGTATCAGTACAGAAGAATCCATAATAAAAAACCTCCATCAATATATGAATTCAGAGCAATCAGAAAAGATGGATCAATAATTTATCTTGAAGCCCATGATGTAAACTTGAAAGAATATGGAAGGACAGTAGGCATTCGGTCATATATATGGGATGTAACTGAGAGAAAAAAGATAGAAGAAAAAATACGAAACTCTTTGAAAGAGAAAGATGTGCTCTTAAGAGAGATTCACCACAGGGTTAAAAATAATCTACAGGTAATCAAGAGCCTTTTAAGTCTGCAGTCCATGCATGTCAAAGACAAAGAAGCGCTAAAGGTTTTAGAAGACAGCCAGAATAGAGTACGCACCATGGCACTTGTACATGAAAAGCTTTATCAGTCAGAAGATTTCTCCAGGATAGATTTATCTGAATACAGCGAGGGCATTGCACGTAATTTATGCAGATCTAACCTCATAGACCAGTCAAGAGTAGAGATTGATATCGATGTAGGTAGTGTTTCGATAGGAGTAGATCAGGCCGTACCTTGTGGTTTGATTATAAATGAACTTGTTAGTAATGCACTCAAACATGCATTCCCCGATTCATTCAAAGGAAAGGGGAAAATAAGAATCGCATTAAGTCGTGTTAAGAATAAAGAAGTAGAATTAATCGTACAGGATAATGGTGTCGGCCTGCCAGGAGATATTGATATACATAATGTCGACTCTCTTGGACTGAAGCTTGTTTCCATACTGGCAGAAGATCAGCTCGATGGAAAACTGGATATAGTTAGAGGAAAAGGGACAATATTTAAAATCAAATTCAAGCTCACAAAATAATCATTAAACAATTTAACCCACCTTCCAGACAATTTACTACACAATAATTAATCAAAAATTAATTTGATATTGTAAATTGTTTTTAATATAATCTTAATATATTCTAATCATTCCAGATTGATAAAAAGTCATGGAGGCGGGCATGAAAGTAAAATCTACATCGGGTAGATGTGTTCTTTCTAGGAGGGGATTTTTCAAGATAGGGGGAGGAGTGCTTGCGGGTAGTATGGTAGCAGGATGCACTATTTCAAGAAAGGAGGAGAGCGAAAAAATTAAAAGATACAAGACTCTGGGCATGACGGGATTCAAGGTATCTGATATTGCACTTGGATGTGGTCCAGTAAAGGATGCCAATGTAGTAAGATATGCCTATGACAGAGGTATAAATTATTTCGATACAGCAGAAGGATACGGAAACGGAGCATCGGAGAAGGCAATAGGAAGGGCTATGAAATACATGGATCGGAAGAAGATATGGATAACAACAAAACTCAGGATTACAGATGAAGACAGTGAAAACAGAATAATCGACCGTGTGAGAAGATCTCTTGAGAGGTTAAATACAGATTATATCGATTCACTCTATATTTGGGGTGTTACAGATGCAAAGCTGCTGAACCATAAGGGTTTTCATTCAGCAGCCCGATTATTGAAGGCAGAAGGGAGATTAAAGCATATTGGTGTTTCCAGTCACGGACCAAGAAGAAAAGGCCAGGACAGCATGGAGAAGGTACTCTGCAGTGCTGCAGAAGACGGTCGGTTTGACTTGCTGCTCATGGTGTACAATTTCATGAACAGAGAGGAAGCAGAGAAGATCATAGCGGTTTGCAAGAAGAGAGGTGTTGGTACTACTGCAATGAAAACAAGACCAGGTGTTTTAGAGGTTGAATCATTTAATCCTGAAAATCCAACTGATCGTCAATCTGAGACCATAGAAAGAATGATGAAGAGAGGAATGAGCAGAGAAAAGGCAGTAGAAAGAATAAAGAAAATGATAGAGCAGCAACAGGAAACTTTGAAAAAGACAGAATCTTTCATAAAAAAGTATGGAATCAAGAGCAAAGATCAACTTGACAGGGTTAGTGTACAATGGGTACTAAATAATCCAGATATGGATACGGTTTGTATCGGAATGGCAGATTTTGAATCTATCGATAAATATATACCACTTTCAGGAACGAGCCTCAGTTTCGAAAGCAAAATGTTTTTGAAGGATTTTGAACTGGCCTACAACAATCTTTACTGCAGACACGGTTGTACAATCTGCACAGAGAACTGCAGTTATGATCTACCCGTAAGTACTATAATGCGGTATTCATACTATTTTAAGATTCAGGGAAGGGAAAAATATGCAATGGAAAAATATGCAGGACTTGGCAAATTAAATGGTTCTCTTTGTGAAACATGCAATGCTCCATGTGAGGTAAAATGTCCCTATGGAGTGGCCATTCAGAGCAATCTTTTAGCAGCACATTCAATACTGTCATTTGTGTAAATATTTTAAACATAGAAAGGGAAAAATGATGGAAGGAAAAAAAGCACAATATTTTGTTTGGTGCTTCATTGCAGTGCTATTTGTATCTGTTGCTGCAGGAACAGAAAAATTTGATTCTTCAATTTTTTCTGGTATGAAAGCCAGAAGCATTGGACCTGCAGGAATGAGTGGACGAATAGCAGACATAGAAGCGGTTGTTTCGAATCCCAACATTATATATGTAGGAAGTGCAACAGGGGGGCTCTGGAAATCGACAAATGGCGGAACAACCTGGAAGCCGCTTTTTGATAAGCAGCCTGTATCATCGATTGGATCGATAGCTGTGTTTCAGAAGAATCCAAATATAGTCTGGGTGGGAACTGGAGAAGGGAATCCGCGAAACAGCGTTGGTGTTGGAAATGGAGTATTCAGGAGTATTGATGGTGGAAATACATGGAAGTTCATTGGGCTTGAAAATACAGAAAAGATTCACAGAATCATACTACATCCTGACAATCCCGAAGTTGCGTATGCGGCAGCATTGGGTACAACGTGGGGGGAAAACCCTGAAAGAGGAGTATATAAGACCACCGATGGAGGAAAGACCTGGAATAAAATACTCTATGTAGATGAAAAGACAGGTTGTTGTGATCTTGTAATGGATCCCTCAAATCCAAACAAACTATTTGCCGCCATGTGGCAACACAGAAGATGGCCCTGGTTTTTTAAATCTGGTGGGCCAGGAAGCGGCCTCTATGTTACATACGATGGAGGAGAGAATTGGAAAAAGATCAAACCAGAAGATGGTATCCCCAAGGGTGATCTCGGAAGGATCGGGATAGCAATTGCACAAAACAATCCTGATGTTGTTTATGCATTGATTGAAGCAAAGAAGAGTTGTCTATGCAGATCGAGTGACGGAGGAAGAAGCTGGAAGATTGTTAATAACAAAAACAATGTGAATGGAAGACCTTTTTACTATGCTGATTTAAGAGTAGACCCGGAAAATGAGAACAGGGTATACAGTCTTCAGACAAGACTTCTAGTGAGTGAAGATGGAGGAAAAACTTTTAATAGCATAAGATCACCGATACACTCTGATCATCATGCACTTTGGATAAATCCGGATGATGGAAGCCTTCTTATTGATGGGAGTGATGGTGGCGTCTCCATTAGTCGTGACAGGGGAAAGACCTGGCGTTTTATTGACAACATTCCAGTAGGCCAGTTCTATCACATAAATATTGATATGATGATACCATACAATATATATGGAGGAATGCAGGACAATGGATCCTGGCGAGGGCCGAGCAGCGTATGGGAAAATGGTGGAATAAGAAATTATCACTGGAACGAAGTCGGTTTCGGCGATGGATTTGCAACACTCTGCGATCCAACAGATCCAAACATCGGATATGCAATGTCACAGCAGGGGTATCTTATAAGATTCAATCTAACTACCGGCGAGAGAAAGGATATACGTCCTCCCTCTCCAGCCGATACAATCGAATTACGTTTTAACTGGAATGCTGCCATTGCGATAGACCCTTTTGATCCAAACACAATTTATTATGGAAGCCAGTTTGTGCATATGAGTACAGATAAAGGAGATAACTGGATAATAATCAGTCCCGATCTTACTACAAATGATCCTGATAAACAGAAGCAGAAAGAGAGTGGAGGATTGACACTCGATGTTACTGGTGCAGAAAATCATACAACAATAATAACAATTGCTCCCAGTCCACTAGAGAGAGGTGTCATCTGGGTTGGCACTGATGATGGAAATGTACAGATAACCAGAGATGGTGGCAAGAGCTGGCAAAATGTAGTAAAGAATATACCCGATCTTCCACCAAACACATGGTGTCCACATATAGAGGCTTCGAAGTTTGATGCATCGGTTGCATATGCAGTATTTGATGACCATAGAAGAAGCAACTGGAAGACTTATGTTTACAAAACAGAAGATTATGGACGCCACTGGAAAAGCCTTACGAAAAATGATCCTACAAAACAAACAAAATCATCGATAGATAGATGGGGTTTTGCACACACAATAGAGCAGGATCCTGTTGATAAAGATTTACTTTATCTGGGAACAGAATTTGGTCTGTATATCAGTTTCGATGATGGTGAAAACTGGATGAAGTGGACTCATGGATTGCCGACAGTTCCTGTAAGGGCACTAATTGTTCATCCAAGAGATCACGATCTTGTAATAGGAACACACGGGAGAGCGGCATTCATATTAGACAACATAGACCCACTTAGAGAGATTTCAGAGGATATAATTAAAAAGAGGCTCCATCTTTTCAAGACTCCTCCTGCATATCTGCACAGGATTAAGCAGGTAGATGGATACCATTTTCCTGCAGATGCAATTTATGAAGGAGAAAATAAACCATATGGTGCAATGCTGACATACTATATCAATCCTGATATTATAAAAGAGGATAAGAAGGAGTCAAATAAAAAGGTTGCGATAGAGATATTCGATAAAGATTCAAACCTTGTGCGCAAGATGAAGGGACCAATGAAAAAGGGAATAAACAGAGTTTACTGGAACTTAAAAAGAGATGGATTTAAGATGCCTATTATGAACGAAATGTACAGAGAATATGCTCCTTCTGGTCCAGAGATAGTACCGGGTAGATATCTTGTAAAGGTTAAAATAGGCGAGGATTGTGTATGGGGAAGCATTAAAGTGCTGCCAGATCCACGGGAGAATATCCCGATCAAAGATAGAGTAGAAAAGTATGAAACGCTGGTTCGTATTGGTAAAGACATAGAGATAATTGCAGAGGCGGTAAATAGGATAATCAAGACAAATAAGGCAATCGATATTGTGCTTAATGGTGTAAAGAGTAAAAAAGATTCGACTTCAAAACCATTGGCAGAGGCTGGAATGAAACTTAAAAAGAAACTAGCATCTGTTGGCAGATTATTTGTCGATATGCCTGGTGGAAAACAGGGAATCAGTGGAGAGGATAATGTTTCGAGAAAATTCTGGTATGTAAACAACTCGCTTAGTTCATCCTATGATAAACCGACATCATCTCAGATGACCTATCTGAAATATGCAGAGAAGGAGCTGAAAAATGTACTTGAAAAGTTTAACAGACTCTTTGATATAGATGTAAAGGAGTTTCATAAGAAAGTGGAAGAGTCGGGTTTTACGTTATTTGGGAATTTTAAGCCTTTGACAATGCAATAATAATAGTCGAAAAGATTTCGGAGCAGATATGAGAAAAGTAATTTTTATTCTGTTGTTTTTTACATCTATTTCAATCTATGGCAGCGATTTTAAGAGGATAGATGGATGGATTCGTGTGGGTAAGATAAAAACATACAATCCTGAAAATCTGTGGGAATATATCGATGGTGCAGCAGAGCTTTACTTAAAATATAATTTTCAGGAGCTTATGCTTTTTAATGTAAAAAAGAATGGTTTTAAGGTTACAATTTCTATCTACAACATGGGAACTCCTTTGAATGCGTTTGGAATATACAGGAGCGAACGACCTTCTAATGTTAAAGAAGTCGATGCTGGAACAGAAGCCGTGGCAATTCCACCATATCAACTGCTTTTACTTAAAAACAGGTATTACATCAAAATTGAACCCTACGAAGGAAAGATTACAGAGGTTATGGGGGAGGAGCTGTTGAAGGCAGTAGCCAGATCGATCCCTGGCGATGAGAGTTATCCTGCTGAACTTCAATGCCTTCCAAAGAAAAACAGAATTTTTGGAACAGAAGGTTTTGTAAAGGAGGCATATCTTGGATTATCGGAACTTCATGACTGTCTGTATGCAGATTATCAGGAAAGAGATAAAAACTATCAATGTTTTATATTTATTCCTGAAGCTCAGAGAAGTGTAAATGTATTATGGGAAAGGTTAAGGAAGAAGTGGAGATTGAAAAAATATAAGAATAAAACTATTCTCATTAAAAAACTGCCTTATAGAGGTTTTGTCGGTATCATTATGAAAGGAGGTCGAATAATTGGAGTCTCAAATCTTTTAAGCGAGACCGAAATAGTGAAGAGACTCATCATGAGCGAATAGGAAAATTTTCTTATAAAAGTTTATCTCGATTGGATCTTGACTTTTTAATGTCAAAAAAAATCGTCTCTACTGCGATCACAAGAAGAAGCCAGAGAGGGATAAATAATATGGTCTGATCTGACCACACTAATCCAAATTCAACCCTTTTCCATGAAAAGGGAAAGAGAAAAAGATTGCCGCCGGTTAAGTGTCGTTGAAAGCTGTCGAGAAAAAAATGAAGAACTGTTCCGAATGAGATTAAAAAGAAAGCCTTTAATCTAAAGGAGGGAATAAATAAGAGGGATATTAATCCGCATGTAATAAGAGAACCGATCGGTGTATGAAATGGGATTATCCAATCTGAGGTTTCAGGGAAAATTATATATATTGGTCTTGTTAACAGATCAGGGAGGATAGTCCCAAGGTATATTAGAATGCGGGATTGTATCCCAAATCTACTTTTTGATTTGAATTCAAATATCCGTGTGGTGATATGGCTGAAAGCAATGTGACTTATAAGATCAGGCATAGTCTTTTGGCTCTAGAAAAAATTTTTTAAAATTAAACCTAAAGTATCGGAAGAAGAGTATACCTATAAACAATACTGGAAAGATCGAGACGAACATCTTATATTTGCGATTCTTTAAGATTCGAATATCGAGTAGTTCAAGATATCCCTGACTGTGAAATATGGCTTTAATGGCTATATATTCTCCTTCGGTAGCACCTGTAAAATCTGAATAGACTCTGATAGAATGTCCATCTTTCTGGATGAGTTTGAAGCCATCGGGGTAGATAGTTCCGATCCTCGGTTCTTTAAAGTGTGTGACAATATCTCCATCATGATTTTCGGGATTTGTAATGCAGTCATCAAGATCTGTCCATGGATGGAACAATCCGCTATACAGACATAGAAGGGTAATCAGTGAGATAAATAAAAATGTTAAATGCCAGCGTTTAATCATTTAATGCTCCTTGAAACTTTCTAATATATTAAATAATTTAGAAAATTACAACAGGAGGTAATCGATGAAAATAGGAATAATGGCAGATACACATGATAATTTGCCTGCTGTAGCAAAGGCAGTGAGTGTTTTCAATGATGCTGAGGTTTCGCTTGTCATTCATGCGGGTGATCTTGTTGCTCCATTTGTATCGAGACCACTTAAAGAATTGAAGTCAGAATTTGTTGCAGTTTTTGGAAACAATGATGGCGAGAAGTTTGGATTGAAAGATGTATTTGGCGAAAAAATTCACCGGCCACCCTATCCATTTAACTACATGGGAAAGAAAATTTTAGTCCTGCATGAACCGGATAATATCGAAATTCTCCGATCGAGCGGATATTTTGATTTAATAGTATATGGACATACTCATGAAATAGATATAAGAAAGGGAAGGAGCATCGTAATTAATCCTGGTGAATGTGGGGGTTGGCTTTATGGAAAGAGGACAGTAGCAATATTCGATTTCGAATCAGGCGATGTTTTAACAACTCCAGTGTAACCTTTTAAAATTATGACCGTTTTAATATATGAAACATGAAGGACAGGATATTTAAAAATCTATTGAAAGAACACAAGAATCGTGTTTATAGTTATGCTTTATACTTCTTGCATAACAGGGAAGATGCAGAAGATATAACTCAGGAGGTATTCATAAGGGTGTGGAAATATCAGGATAGAATTCGAGGTAAGACAGTAGTTCCATGGTTAATGAAGGTCACCCACAACTGCTGTATTGACTGCATAAGGAAAAGAAAGTCTGAAAGGAGAAACAACTATACAGAAAGCATGGATGAGTTTGATACAATAAGTTCTGATCTTGATAATTACAGCAGTCCTGAGTCGAGTTATGAATTATCAGAGATGCAGAAAGAATTATTAAATGCACTTCAGACTCTACCAGACAAGACTCGCAGCATGATTCTTCTCCACTATTTTCAGGGAATGCGGTTTGATGAAATAGGGGAGATATTTGGAACTAAATCAGGAACCGTAAAGGTTGCCGTTCATCGTGGAAGAAAAATGTTGAGAGAGATCTTGAAAGAACAATTTGTGGAAAAGAGGAGTTGATGTTAAAATGGCTAAATACTGCAGTAAAATAAAGAGTTTGGTCGATAAATATTTTGAAGAAAGAATAAACAGCAGAGAATTAAGCATAATAGAAAATCATATATTAGAATGCTCTTCGTGCAGGATGTTGTTTGAAAATGAAAAGAGCTTAATCAATAGTATAAAGACAATTCCGGAAATAGAATGTCCAGAACATATTATTAGGAGAATCGAAACAGAAACTATTGGTAGTAGATCAGAAAAATCTTTAATAAGAAAGTCTAATTTTCAAAGAATCTCACCTGCCTGGAGAGTTGCAGTAGCAACTGCTGCGGTAGTAGTTGTTTCAGTACTGATGATAATAAATTCACCTGTCATAAAAAAGAAGAAGGTTGAATATACTTATTCAAAAGAGGAGCTGATTTTAGCCGAGAAAAAAGCAAAATGGAGTCTTGCATATATTGCAACTATTTTAAACGAAACCGAAAGAAGTGTGCTCGAAGATGTTGTAATGAAACAGCTTCCTGAAACTTTTAAAAAATGTTTAATGAACACAATTTTTCAAGGAGGTCAACAATGAAGGTTTATCGTATAATTATGACTCTTTTAATCTTTATCATTTGTGCCAATAGTTATGGACAGAAGCAGATAGATATTTCAAAACATCCAGGTTATATTGATCTAGAAAAAATAAAAATACCAGCCAGTGCAACAAAGGTAACAGAGATCGATATAGGTCCATCGCTTCTGCGAATGATTTCGCTTTTAGGGAATTCAACAGAAATGGGAAAACAGTTGGCTGGATTTCTGTCGATTAGAGTGAAATCGTTTGAAATTAATCAGGAAGAGGCTGTGAAGCTAAAGCCAGCCATAGAGGAGATTGAGAGAAAACTTGCTGATGAAAAATGGGAATCCATAGTTAGAGTGAAAGATGTAGATGAGAGAACCAATATAAGTATTAAGTATGACAAGGATAAGATAGTTGGACTTTTACTCATGTCGGTCAAGGCTGGAGGAGAAATAACATTTGCAAACATTGTTGGAAATTTTGATCTTGAAACAATAAGTAAGCTCGATCTTGGATTTGAAAATTCTGCACTCGACAGCTTAAGAAAAGTAATCGAGAAGTAGTATTACAAATATTTATCCAATTTATGTGACACTGACAGTCAGAAAATATTTTCTGGCTGTCAGTATTTTTTTCGGAAAAGATTGCCTATTATAAATTAATTGTATACCTTATCAATAGCAATAATGCTGACTTTTTTATGGCAGGAAATTTGCAGTGATTCCTACCATAAAATAGCAAGGAGGCTTAACCATGGAGTTTAGAATAAGGATCTCAATATTTTTTATTTTGATTTTTCTCCTTATGATTTTTTCAGGCTGTGAAAAGATAATTGAAGATGTGACTTCATTCAAGATTATAGTCAAAAAAACAATGTATGAGAATAAATCGGTGAACAGCTCAACAGAGAATACAGAAGTTATCAATATTTTAGAGCAGGGAGTTGTTACAAAAGTGGCACCTGGATATGCTAAATTGATGGGATTTATTGTAGAGGAGGTAGAAATTCCGGATGTAGATGTTTTTGAGTCCATAGTGCAGGCGAATGGATTTGAATTCTCAGGTTCTCTTACTAATGGTGATGATAAGGATGTTGTGTTTGGAATCTATTTTTCATCCTCAGGTTCACTTTCAGATCCAAAGACGGAAGCAACCTTGATAGCCACAATAAACCTCTCTGGTCTTGAAACAAAGAGTCTGAACGATTTTAGTTCATTTAACCAGACACAGGAGGAGATCAAATCTAATATTTTGGATTTTTTGTCAGAAAATCCTGAAATAAGTCAGATGTATGTATATCTTACAGGTGATCCGCAACCTGTGAACATAACAGTTCAAAATCTTGCCATACAATTAAAACCATCTTATTATCTTCCATACATTCTGAGTGATGATAATAATGAATATGATCAGTACAGAGACAGGGTTGAAAACGTTACCGAAGTCCATATATCTGGTTCTATAGTTAACAATGGAGATGATGAAGTAGAGATTCGATTTACTGTGCAGCCCTCGACAACCGTTCCTGGTATCGATTGGGAAGGGGAAGTGCTGGTCATAACAGTTCCTGCTCATACAACACTTGAACTTTCTGATTGGTCTACATATCTGGTACCAGGAGGACTAGACCGTCTGAAAGATGCCATTTACTATCTAATAGATGATGACGGTTCTGTGTTAATCGAACTGTTTATGGAAAGTGATTCAGGGATAGATATTGAAATCATCAGTATGGTTCTTGAGGGAAGCATCTCTGTTGAATTGTAATTAAAACAGATACAAATGTATGGGCCGCATGATCTATGTGCGGCCTTTTTTTATTTTGATATATTTATACCAGACATATTTTAATTTTGATATGTTACTCAGAAAGAAGTAGGTATCAAATCCGTAAACAAATGAGGGATCAAAGTAACAGCTAATCGTGCAGCCCTGGCAGAAAGAAAACCGTCCCTCTAATTTTGTAAAACCTTTAAGACTCCTGTAAACATTATTTAAATCTCCATTAATTGGTACAGCCTTGACTGCACGGTGATAACAGGGAACAAGCAGTGAATTGTCAGGAGATATGACTATGGTGGTAGTCATTGCTCTGCAGCGAGGTCGAATTCTACTATTACCGCCATTTTTCATCAGTTTAAGGATCGCCTTGTTTACATATACATAGGGATATGAAGAAGCCTTTTCTATAGAGTCTAAGGTCTCAATACTCAGGCCATGATTTTTAAAATAGTTAAATTCAGGATTGATTATTAGAATCAATCTATTCTTTTTTGCAAGTGTTGCCATCTGATACAATCTATTTACATTTTTATCATTTACCGTGAATATGATGTCAGGATTTTCTCCTATCGACTTTGCAATGGAAATGCTTTCCATAACCCTGTCAAAACATTTTACTCCTCGGATGGCATCGTGTTCATGTTTGAAGGGAGAATCAAGCGAGAAGTGAAGCAGGTCCACAAGTCCTCGAATTTTTTGTGCCATCTCTGGATATAGTATGCAGTTTGTTGTAAGCGTTGTTATAAAGTGGAGTTTCTTTGCGGCCTTAAGAATCTGATCTATGTTTTTGTAAAGCAGCGGTTCTCCTCCAGTGAAATCTACAAAAGAAACACCCAGTTTTCTAAGCTGTTTCAGATTCTGTAATACATCTGAAGATTCAGCATCTTTGCCATTTCCAAGATGTATATTACAGAAACTACATCTGGCGTTGCATCTTGTGGTTACATAATAGTTGCAGAGTATGGGAAACAGTTTCATCTCTTTAAATTTTTATTGATGTTTGATGTAGAAATTAAACAATTATTTATAAGGAATCAAGAAACAAATATTTAAAATTTTTTGGGGTAATGTGGCAAACTTTTCCGTATTATTAATAGAGAGTTAAAGATCAATAGGTGATTTAACCATGAAAATAGAATCATATTTTAGACGGTTTATTATTTTTACATCCTTGATTCTATCAATATTTTTTCTTGACATGAAATTAACTGGACCACAAAGAAAGATTTCTGGAGCCTTCGAAGCACTTAAATTCTGGAGTGAACAGCGAGCATACCCAAATAAGACCCTACCTGATATTGGACATTATAGATCATATGAAACATCACAGCAAAGGCTAAAGAACTACTTTCTCAAATCATCCAAGATTGATTTTTGGAAACCTGTAGGGCCGCACAATATTGGTGGAAGAACGCTCTGTGTAGCAACAAATCCCAAAAATCCCAGTACTATCTATGCAGGCTCGGCCAGTGGTGGATTATGGAGAAGTTTTTCGGGAGGATTGGGAGATAACTGCTGGGAGTATGTCCACACAGGATTTCCCGTACTTGGAGTAAGCAGCATTGCAATTGCCGAAGACGACACAAATCTAATATACATTGGCACTGGAGAGGTATATGGATACCAGAATGCAACTGGAGGATTGAACATAAGGACTACAAGGGGAAGCTATGGAATTGGAATTTTGAAGACCACAGATGGAGGTGCAACATGGGAAAAGAGTCTGGATTGGTCGTATCAGCAGAAAAGAGGAGTTCAGGACATTCAGATAAATCCAAAAAATTCACGCACCGTATGGGCTGCCACAACAGAAGGAACATACAGAACCTTTGACGGCGGAAAGACATGGCAAAGGGTCAATAATACTATAATGGCAATGGATGTTGAAATAAACCCATCTGATACGAGTATTGTCTTTGTGGCATGTGGCGATCTCGGCAGCAGTGGACTCGGAATATACAGAACAACAGATTGTGGAGAGAGCTGGACAAAACTGACAGGTGGTCTCCCGGACTATTTCGAGGGAAAACCAATTATTGATATTTATGAAAAATCGCCAAACATAATATATGCAAGCATTGGGAATGGACATTCGGTAAGCGGCGGCAACAGCATTACATGGCTGTGCAGGTCGACAGATGGGGGAGATACATGGGAGATTGTATCAGTTAAGGATTATGCCAGATATCAGGGTTGGTATTCCCATTTTGTTGGGATCAGCCCTGTAGATTCAAACAGAATTTTCTGCGGCGGTGTCTATCTGTGGAGATCAACAAATGGCGGGTATAATCTCAGGCAAATTACTTCAGGAATGGTACCAGCGGAAATGGAAGATCTTTCAAATTTTGCACATGCAGATTTCCATTCAATAGCATTTCATCCGTCCGATCCAGATATCATCTATTTCGGAAATGATGGAGGAGTCTGGAGAACAACTAATGGAGGCGAAACATTCCAGAGCTGCAACAGCGGATATCAGACTGCACAATTCTATAATGGATTTTCATCATCTCCTGTCGATTCAAATGTTGCAATTGGTGGAATGCAGGATAACAATACAGCCATTTATGAAGGATCATTGGTCTGGCGCAGAGTACTAAGCGGAGATGGAACATGGACAGCCATACATCCGACGAATCCAAAAATAATGTATGGATCGTATCAATGGCTTGGAACAATATGGAAGAGTATAGATGGTGGATATGGATGGAATGACTTGCGTCCACCAAGTATAGGAAGTGCATGCTTCATTGCACCATATATTATATGTAATTCTAATCCTGACATTATCTACGCAGGGAGGAGTTATGTTCTAAAATCTGAAAACAGCGGCAAGTCATGGAAGGTAATGGGATCTCTTGATGGCAATCCAATTCTGTCACTTGCTGCTTCATCATATAATAGTGATGTTGTATATGCCGGTACTGCACCAACTAAGAATCGGGCTGGAATATTCAAGACAATAAATGGAGGAGTGAGTTGGGAAAATATAACTGGTGATCTTCCAGACCGTTATCCTGTAGATATTGCTGTTGATCCACTTGATGATATGATTGCCTATGTCGCATTCTCGGGTTTTGGTACATCACATCTGTTCAAGACAACAAATGGAGGATTTACCTGGGAAGATGTGGGCAAGGAACTTTCTGATGTTCCGACATCTGCCGTAATAATAGATCCAAAATATCCGAATAATGTTTATGTTGGAAATGACATAGGCGTGTATGTTTCAAAAGATGGAGGGAAAAATTGGATTAATTATAACGAGGGGCTTCCAGAAGCCGTGATAGTAATGGATCTTTCTATATCCAATTCAAATAGAAAACTTCGCATTGCAACACACGGAAATGGTGTATACGAGAGGAAATTGATAGAGGGGACCTCAAATGAAAGAGAAATTGCTTCGGATATAATTCTATATCAAAACTATCCCAATCCCTTTAATTCACGAACAACGATTCGTTTCTATCTTCCAGAATCCTGTGATGTTAGACTTCAAGTTTATAATATGTTAGGACAAAAAATTGCAACACTAATAAATAAAAATCTTAACATGGGAATGCATAGTATTGTATGGAATTGTAAAAATGTTGCAAGTGGTTTATATGTTTATAGACTTTCTGCAGGAAACAGAATAGAAACAAAAAGGCTGCTATTGATTCGTTAGTTGTGCGATCTATTAAATGAAAATTGGGCGTTGTTTTAAAAGCTATAAAGCCTTATTTATCATCCTAATCATAATTTCTCTAAACAAATCCCCATGCTGCCTTAAATATTAGGATTATCTTGGGATCATAATTTATATGTTGCAAATATATTTAAAAATTCTTAAAATTAGATGTATTTAATAAAAGATTTGGAGAGATAGATATGATATGTCCTGCATGTGGAAATAATCTAGTAAGAATGAAGATATCAGACATAGAGATCGATGTATGTAAGGGAGGATGTGGAGGAATTTGGTTCGATCTATTCGAATTGAACAAGGTGGATGAAAAGCACGAATCAGCTGGGGAGTCTCTTCTTGACATAGAGAGAGATCCATCTATATCGATAGATCCTAAAAAAAGAAGAAAGTGCCCGAAATGTAAAAACGTGGTAATGATGCAGCACTTCTTCAGCGTCAAGAGAGATGTAGTTGTTGATGAGTGTCCAAAGTGCGGGGGATTCTGGCTTGACTGCGGCGAACTCAGCAGAATAAGAAGTCAGTTTGAATCAGAAGAGGAGAGAAATAAGGCAGCAGATGAATATGTGAAAGAGATTGCGGGATCGGCTCTGGAGAAGATGAGAAAAGAGAGTGAAGAAAAACTCCATAAGGCACAACAAATATCAAAGATGTTTAAGTTTATCTGTCCAAGTTACTATATACCCGGAAAGCAGAATTGGGGAGCGTTTTAGAGTAATCGAGAAAAATTTAAAGGATGCAGGATAGATATATTTGATAATAATGAGAATTCGTTTAAGATATCGTAATTTACATTTTTTAATTATTCTATCCGGTGGGTTATTATTCTGTTTGGCAGTGTTAGTCTTGTTAAGTCTCTCGACGCCTATATCTGAAGAAGAGGCAAAGGCAAGGGTGCGGTTGATTTTGTCAAAAAAAATTACGCAGCAATATATGCATATCCTAAAAGACAAACAATTAAGTCAATACGATTTTGATATTGGAAAGCAATTGGAAGAGGAGCTTAACCGAATAAAAAATCTGGAATTTTTATCTATCGAAATTCGAAGGCTTATTCCTGATATTTTGCTAAGGCCAGAAATGCCGACCCATATTGTTAAGGTCATATTGCGCGACAAAGACAAAAAATATCCCCCCCGGTATTTTTGGATAGACTGGTTTTATTTTGACCGTGAAACTTCAAAATATGTCTGGTGGTTTTCGATTTGACAGGTCAAAATCAATAATAACATAAGCTGGCCGTGCTACATATATATTTAATATTTTTCAAACACTATCCTGCAAAAGTGCTTGCGCCTCATGCACGGACTTTAACAATCGTGAGGTTATCAAATATCATCCGATTTTATAAGAGATAAAGGAGGAATACAGTGAGGGAAATAGAGCATCTCACTTCAAAAGAAAGAAAAATTATAAATAAATTTGTTCTTCAACTTAAAGAAGAATTTGGAAATGATTTGATCCTGATAAGACTCTATGGCTCAAAAGTTAGAGGAGATTTTGATAAAGACTCTGATATTGATATATTGATCGTAGCAAAACAAGATCGCTTAGCCATCAAGAAAAAGGTTTTCGATATCCTTTTCAATATTGACCCTTATTATGAATGTAAGATTTCACCTGTAATATTATCTGAGTATGATTATCGAAAAAATATCGAGCTACAAACTCCTTTTGTTGAATCAATTGAGAGAGAGGGAATAAGATTATGAACAAAGATTTAATCAAATATCGATTAGAGGCAGGTAAAGAAAAATTGGATTCTGCTGATATACTTCTGAAGAATGGGATGTATAAAGATTCTGTTTCCAGATCATATTATGCTATGTTTTCTGCAGCAAGAGCTCTTCTTGCAACAAAAGGATTAGATAGTTCAAAACATTCTGGTATTATTTCTCTATTTAATCAACATTTTGTTAAAACTCATGTTGTTGATAAAACAATGGGCAAATTATTGGCAGAAGCCCAGGAAGCACGAGAGACAGGCGATTACCATGATTTTGTAACCATTTCAAAAGAGGAAGCACAGGAACAATTAGAAACAGCTAAAGTATTCATCCAGGAAATTGAAAATGTCCTTAAAAAGATACTGGAGCAGTCGGATGAAAAACAACGAAAATAGGCTTATAGAGGATTATATTCCAATTAATCAAATAGATGAACTAAAGATGGGTTCAATGAGAAATAAAATGAAATTAAGGTTTAGCAGGTTCAGAGCGCAGATAACAGAAGACTCTAAGTTGAATAAATTGATCATTTCTTATCACAAAAATAAGAAATAGGGAAGGCAAGGACACAATTAGTCAAAGGCTGCAAAGATCAAACAAACAGTATTTTTTATTCATTTTGAATTACTGTATTCTTAACTTAAACTGCAATATGAGAAATTTATCCATAAAGGGGGATCATATCGTTAAGGTCATATTACGGGACAAAGACAAAAAATATCCTCCCGGTATTTTTGGATAGACTGGTTTTATTTTGACCGTGAAACTTCAAAATATGTCTGGTGGTTTTCGATCTGACAGGTCAAAATCAATAATAACATAAGCTGGCCGTGCCACATATATATTTAAGATTTTTTCAACTGCGGAACGGCCAGCTTAATTTTTTTATATCTATTACTTTAAGTAAATGGTTTTTTCGTCCCTTCCTCCTTTTATGCAATCCAATCTTACCCTTGCCCTGCCGCTTCCGGAAATAATAAACTGTATAGTTCTTGTACTGTTACCTGCAATCCCATCCTTGAGCAGCACACGTTCTGGACGGTTCTTAATAATTGAAACATCTGAAAGCCATTTGTCAAAGACAATTCCCGCAGATACGACCTTTATATTTTTCCCTTCAACACTCACAATGTCGGGCCGTACTACTCTTTTGTTTGAAGCCAGAGTACTTATTGTGGGAATGACTCTCCTGTTTGCAACTGTTACAAGAACCCTGTAACTGTTTGATCCAATCTTTGATACCTCGACTGTGTCTATATTTACAAGTGGCATCTGTTCTGCATGAAAAAGAGTAAAGAGTGCATTTCGATGACAAAGCTCCTCGAGCATAAATGGCGGTGGTACTCTTCCAGTCTCTCTTACCCATCCTCCTATTTCTATGTCACCATATACTGGATGATGAAATGGTTTCCATTCAATAAACCTGGCACCCATCTCTAAAAGATCGTCAAATTTTAGCCGATCCACCTCACTTCTTCTTCCTCTTGAGAACATTCCATCTTCATTCTGCTGTTCTGGTTTGCGGTTATAGTACTGCCGTGAACTCCACAATTCATTTGTGAATGAAAAGATGCCCAATCCTTCGGCGGTCCAATTTACAAATCCGCCGTGAACAGGATACAGATCCTTCCAGATGACGATATATCTATAAAATGGAAGTATTTCCTCGCCCTTTTTCCCTATATAATCGTAAACCATCTGATCGGACCAGGGATATGGGCCCTGCTCCTTTGATCCATGTCCTCTTAATATCATTCCTCCTGAATTGTGGTATGACTGGACTCCTGCAATGTTTGGATGATCGAGAATAAAATTTGCAATTGACCTTGTTTCAGGGTAGGAGAGAGGATAGTTTCCTGATCCATATTGAACATAGGGAGGCTGCCAGTCTTCAGGCCAGTTTCGGTTCATATCATAACCGCCTGCACCGTCTTCGTTGATAAGTCCATCGCCATCATTGTCTATTCCTTCTCTTCCAAGAATTTCATAGTCGCCAACCTCTCCTGGTGGTACTTCTTCCATGATTCTCGGATCTTCTTTGCTGATTCTATATCTTCCATATTTAACCTTCTTTCTCATCAGAAGTATCTGTCCATCACCATCGAGATCGTCACATCCATCTTCATCAAACAGTCCGTCATTGTCATTATCTGTTGGTTTCATTCCGCTTCTGGCACTTCCGGAATATTTTTTCTTATCGAACCAGTGAGCTCTTCCATCAGGATTGACCATTGGTATCATGTAGAATACCCTCTTATCCACAAGATCTGTGACCTTATCGATACGTCCGTAGTTGGTCATGAGATAGTCAATTGTATATATGACTACCTCGCTTCCCTGGACTTCGTTGCCATGTATATTGCCGTCTATGTACATTGCAGCCTTGGTCATCTCATCTCCTGTCTCGGGATTATTGACAGTCATTAACCAGATATCGCGGTTCAGGGAGCTTTTTCCGATAGATTGAAGATGAAGAAATCGTGGATACTTTTTTTCAAGATCCTTTAGAATCTGTGTAATCTCTTCATAGCTGTAGAATCTATTATAAGAGAGTGAAACTACGGGTCGGGTCTGTGGAAGAGTTTTGGTAAAAACACAAAACATAAGTATAATTAGAAGAGATGATATTCTTTTTTTATTCATAATAGACTCCTCATATTTCATCTTAATTTTAAATTCTTGACTATATCTCCTGCATTTTCAGATTGCACTCTTAGTGAAACCTTTGCACCAGGTCTTGCCTGAATGATCCATTCATATTTTTTGGAGGCAGATCCATTTAGAGATTTAAGAAAATATCTCTTTCTTCCTCCGAGAATTTTATAATCGCCATCGAGTTTTATTAGAACAGGCTTCACTGCCCTAGATTTTACTCCATGTGCGAGTGAAGTGGGAAGATAACCTGTGTTCTGCAGTGTTGCCTCGATTCTGTATACACCGTCTGCTCTCTTCTCAATATTAGTGCTCAGGAGTTCAAGTCTGGGAAACAGCTTGCCGAGTGCAACAAAAAAACGTGCGTGTTTTTCTGCAAGTTCAGGAATCAGATCAGGTGGAGGGTTTGTTCTTATGAATGGTTCAAATCCACCTATTTCAACATCTCCGAGTTGGGGATGTCTGAATGGTTTCCAGCTAACAAAACCCTTTCCAGATAATTTTTTATCTATCCAGTTAAGAGCTCGCTTCTCTTTTGAATCTTCATCTCTTTTTCTCATTCTCGGTTCGGGTTTTTTGTTCCCAAAACTCTTTGTAGAATCTTTTAATGCAGGTATGTGCCATACCGGTGTTGTTAGGGAGAGAACTCCATACTGGAAGTAGGCCCACTCATGAAAGCTTCCCTGTGGTTTTGTAGTTTTAGAGTCGATACTGGAGTCTTTAACGAGGGTAATCTTTTTATATATTTCCCCAGCCTTCTCATAATAGGGAATATCAGCTTTGTTAATATTTACTTCAGGTTTTCTCGACATGAAAAATCGAAAAGAGTATCTATCCATGTTCCTGGGGATTTCATGCTCTCTCTTTATCGATCTTGCTGGTTTTGGAGGATTTATCAGATTATCAAATGATGTGTATGAAACTACAATTACAATGTTTCTGTGGGAAAAGAGGAAATCACAAATGGCACGAGTCTCTGGCTCACTTACCATATGTGTACCCGAGTCTGCAGAGCGATATGGATAGTTATGAGGAAAGTTGCGATTGATATTTACTCCGCCTTCAGGATCTTCATTGTAAAGACCGTCATGATCGTTGTCTATGCCTTCCGTATATATCTTGTAGATTCCTGTCTCAGATTTCAAAGGATCGGCCTCTCTCATGAGTCTTTTGTCAGATGAATCGGTAACCATGGTTCCTTCTACATCTTTAACGCGCATCATTGTAATGAATCCGTCACCATTTAGATCTTCTGGCGGGTCTTCATCCACCAGACCATCATGATCTTCGTCTGTGGGATTTGTATTGTTCTTACAATCCCACTTTACTTTTGCAAAGAAACGTTCTGCACCATCTGGATTTAAACGAGGTATAAAATAGGATGTGTGACTGTCGATCAGATCTGTAACCTCATCATTTTTTCCATACTGATTGATAAGATATTGTATTGTGCCCAGTACTGTTTCGCTTCCAATGATGTGATCCGCCTCTATGCCTCCGGCAAGAAACAAAGCATTCTTTTTATCCGGATCGCCTGTTTTTTTATTACTCACCGTTACAAGCCAGATATCTCGATTCTCCCTTGTCTTTCCAATAGATTTTAGAGTAATTATATCTTTGTGGGATCCAGCAATTCTCTTTAGAATAGAACTCATCTCATTGTAGGAGTGGTACCTATCCGCTGGATGAATCGATGATGTTGTCAAGATGATGAGAAATAAAAAATAAATCAACTTACTTGAGTTTTTCATACTGCCTCCTTTTTTTAATTTTCTATGTAATCTTTCTTTTCTTATAAGAAAGAATGATCAAGGTTAGAATGATTCCAGTAATTATGTATATTAAGAACGGAAGCGGAGGTGCATCGCCTCCAGCGTATGAGTGCAGTCCAGAAAGATAGTAATTTACTCCAAAGTAGGTCATTACTACACTTCCAAAGCCTATTATCGACGCTACAGCATGAGTGTATTCTTTATTTGAGACTTTCGTAAATCTTATATGAAGAACAACCGTATAGACCAGTATTGTAATCAGTGTCCATGTCTCCTTTGGATCCCATCCCCAGTATCTTCCCCAGCTTTCATTTGCCCATACAGCTCCAAGAAAATTTCCTGCTGTTATCAATGTCAATCCAATGAGAAGACCGATTTCGTTTATCATAGTTAATCTTTTTATTGATGAGCAAAACAAATCCTCATTTCTTCTCCTTTTTAATATAAAAAGAATCAGAGTAATAAGACCTGTTATTGCACTTACAGCAAAAAAACCGTAACCAGTACATGTAACAGATACATGAATTATGAGCCAGGGAGATTTTAACACTGGTACAAGATTTGTAATAGCGGGATCGACCGATCTTGAATGTGCAATATCAAGAACAAATGCGGAGAATAGAGCTCCCAGTGAAGCAGGAAGGCTTGTGGTTCTCGATAGAAACAATCCTGCAAGAACCGATGACCAGGCTATGTATATCATCGATTCATACTTATTGCTCCACGGAGCATGTCCTGAAACATACCAGCGCACAGCAAGACCTGCAGTATGAAGAAGAAAACCTGCAAGTATAACCACAAATAGTATCTTACAGATTATGTCGACTTTCTCGCTCTGTATGTAGAACCGAGAGATCAGGAGTATTATCATTATCAAACTCGTCAGATAGTAAAGCGGTATTATACTTGCAAAAATGTTTGATTTGTTATACACAATCTCTACAAATATTCGATTTCGAGATGGAGAGACAGATGGGTCCAGCTTTCTTTGTAATTCTCTGATCTCTTCGAGGATTGAGTCTGCATATTCCCATTTCCCTTCCTTTACAGCAAGGAGAACAGATGAGCGGTATCTTTCAATGAGTTGGATCACCCTGTCCCTGAATTGTTTGTCTGCTATTTTATTTAAATCATTCGGCCCAACCCACTGGTGAAGAGAATCCCCTGGTACTGGGAATATTCTGAAAAGCGATCCTCCAAACAATTTCTCACTGTATCTGAAGATTTTGTAGAGCTCCAGAAGTTTCTTTTCCCTCTTTGTTCTGAGAGAAGGAGGTTTTACCATTGCCGTATGGACCTTTTCTGCTAATTTAAAGACTCCACTGACACTGTCTGTTAGCTGCGAATATGACACATATCTTTTCTCTTTATCTATTCCAATTATTTTATTCAAGCCGGAGTGATCAACTCTTATTATAGCTTCTTCTTTCCACGATTCAGGGAAAAGAAAGATTCCGAGTAGGGCCTGGACCGGATCGAATTCACCGATCCTTCTTGAGTATGATATTTTATTTGCGACCTCATAGGCAAGAGAGTTTATGGGTTTTACTCTTCCACTACCATCCTGAACAAGAAGAGAACCAAAGAGACTGCAGTGTTTTTTGCCAAATGGATTCGTGAATCTTTTATTAGATCCATTAGCCTGAGAAGAGATTAGAGTTGTCAGAGTAAATATCAAAAGAAAGACTACAGAAGGGGGCAGGCCTTTAGGTTTGTGTTCATTTAACATTCTCAGAAGTCTTCTGAGTCTGGTGTGCGGATTTAAAATATTCACAATGAGCCCGAATATAAGAAGCGAGTATCCAGCGTATGTTACAGGAGTTCCAGGATCGTGCGATACTAATAATATTGTTCCCTTCTCATCTGGGTCATATGAGTATTGAAAGAAGCGCATTCCCCTGTATTTTAGAATGTGATTCATGTATATTCTATACGGTCTCTTTATATTTTTCTCATCATCGAGTATTGTAACATGACTCGAGTAAGATGAAACCATTCTTGAACCTGGATATCTCTCTATTTTGAATCTTTCCAGCCTTAGTCCAAATTTAAGCGGAATCTCTTTTGAACCATAAGAAAGAGTCATCTTTATTCCACCAATCTCTATCTCCTCTTCTCTGCCAACGGTTCCTTCCCTCCCAAAGAGTGACACAGATCTTTCCCTTTCGTTGACTCTTATATTCACTACCAGTGCATCTATCTCTTCGGTTGACCCAGGCTTCGATGACTTTATTTGATTTGCCACTGCCCTGATCTTTCCTTTATCAATATATCTTTTTAACGCAAAACCTGTGTTGCCAATTTGGTAGAGTGTAAGAGGCTCGAAAGGTAATATCTCTTGTGGGTGGATTATTTTATCCTTATTGCTTCTCATAGATATCTTCTTTACTTTTCTGTTGGAAATCAGGCAGAGTCTACCATTAAGGAGCTTAAATTGTACAAAAGATGATGAATCATCAAGATTTTTATTGAAAGAAAAAGTTAAGGAGGGGGTCTTAAATATTTCCGACTCCCTTAGAATAACATTTTCTACGCCACCATTTTTCGATATTATCAATACAAGACATGGAGTACCGCTTTCATCTTCAACAACTTCTCTTCTAGCATCTGGTATATATTTTATTAATTTTATATTAATCTTTTTCCCATTAATAAAGATTTTCTTATTGAATCTGTTTTGTGTTATCTTTGAGACGAGAATCGGATATTGATAAATTTTCCCCCCTGTTTCATCTTCTAATGATATTGTTATGTATGATCTGGTTGATACTACGGAATTTGAAACCTCTCCTTCCCTGATATGCATCAGACCTTCATAGCCTTTGTATGTTGTTATCCCGCCGCCAATCAGAATTATAAGGAGTGATGAGTGAAATAAAAGAATCGTCCATTTTTCTGCACGCCACAACTTACGTTCAATAATTGCCCCAACAAGGTTTATCGATAGCAGGAGAAATAGAACCCGGAACCATGTAGCGCTGTATACAACGGCTCTTGCCGTTTGCCGGCCAAAATCATTCTCAATAAAAGTAGCAGCGGCAATAGAGAGAATAAAAATTGTCAGGAGAAAAATAGTAGATTTAATGGAAAATAGGGCTCTTACTATAGACTGTCGAGTAGACATCTTTACCTCCTTTCGGTTTAATGTCCCTCACAGAACCC
>CAZYVD010000024.1:0-34094 GCA_964651045.1 uncultured bacterium | reverse complement strand
AAAACCGGGAATTTTAATTGTCGTCAGACGGTATTTATAAATGTCGTCAATCAGACTTCCACAACTTTTTGATTTTTTTTATTCAAAATATTTATCTTTAACCTCTTCAATATTCATCTTCTTTTTTTAACGTGGCAATGAACTTTCTATATTTTAGTGGACACAGATTTAACCACAGATTCTCTCAGATTTTCTTTCAATCTTATCTGTGCTATCTGTGAAATAATCCGTGCAAATCTGTTGTTCTCTTTTTAACCACAGATGAACACGGATTCACGCACAGATTTTCTCAGATTTTATTTCAATTCTCTCTCTGCTATCTGTGTTATAATCCGTGCGAATCTGTGGTTTCATCTTTTCAACCACAGATGGACACGGATTCAGGCACAGATTCTCTCAGATTCTATTTAAAAGAGGATGAAGCCTCCTCTTTTCGGGCTTTATAAGCTCAGCATGCCGAATCTGATAGGCCAGTTCAATAGAAGGCCTGACATCATCAGTTGTAAACCCCTTACCCTGAAGCGTTATCTCGTAAAGCTTTGTATGCAGATTGTCAAATCCTTTTGAAAATTCTATCTCTTTATCATCAATCGTAATTGAACGAAAAGTTGTTCCTGATGAGTATTGGGAACACTTTTTTAGGTCATCTCTGTCTACAGATAAAAACCATTTAATATTGGCTCTTTCCAATCCAAGAAATCCGGCAGTCTTTTTCTGCTCTTTTAAATGAACCTCAACAACCTCCACATTTCCAAAAATCCATGTCAGCAAGTCAAAAAAATGGATACCAATGTTTGTTGCAAGACCACCCGATTTGTGGATATCACCCTTCCATGAATAAAAATACCACTTTCCTCTCGGGGTTATATATGTAAGTTCAATATCATGCTTTTCAGAGGAGCTCTCTTTTTCAATCTCTTTTTTCAGGGATATTACTGCAGGATGAAGTCTCAGCTGAAGAACTGTATAAACATTATGGCCTGTCTCTTGCGCCAGCTCCTCTATTGCATCAATGTTCCAGGGATTCAGTACAAGGGGTTTTTCACATATTGCATCTGCACCAACGCGCAGGGCAAATCTTATGTGCGCATCATGCAGATAATTTGGAGAACAGATCGATACATAATCAATTGTTCTTGGGGACTTCTTTCTTCTCAGCTTTTCAATGTGGCGGTCAAACCTCTCAAATTCTTTAAAATAGTCCACATCATCAAAGTATCTGTCAAGAATGCCCACAGAATCAAAAGGATCAACAGCAGCTACAAGATTGCTTCCAGTGTCTTTAATTGCCTTTAAATGTCGCGGTGCAATGTATCCTGCAGCACCAATAAGAGCAAAATTCATATTATATTCTTTTCTACTCTTTTAGTAGGTCTTATAAAATCTTACCTTTAATCTTAAAGGTTATATTGTAACTTGGATACCTTTAATTCTTTTATAGGCAGAAGAATCCAACAGCACCGCTGCCCTGATCACCTGTTCCAGTGGTGCGTAATCAATACCTTCTATTACCGAGCAGATAACCTCCCGAAGACGTAAAAGTTCCCCAAGAGCATTTCTCCATTTTGGATCATTAATGATGTAATCAAGCAGAATTGTTGCACGGTACAAGTGGTTCCGCATTAATTCACTATTAACAGATTTTAAATTTGCTGCTTTTTGCAGATCACTAACCATATTAAGCACCTGAATATCTTTTGGAAAAGTGGTGTATCTTTTTTCAAGTGACTTATACCAGTCTTTCATCACGACCTACTATAAACTTTTCGATATAGAACTTTACCTTATTCCGTATTTCATGACTCTTTATTTCCATTGAAGGGTTATTCTGTCTCGGACGGATGTTGATGAGTGCAACATATTCTATTCGGTCATCCGGTTCATTGAAGGGGTAAACATTGGCTCCCCAAAGATTTTCCCTAACACAACCCTTTTCAATCATTAATTTTTCTGCATCAGAATGTAAATCGCCGCCGAGTGCAACAATCCCCCTCTTAACATCAACTACAACCTTAACCATATCACCAAACTCTTTGTCAAGAAGCATTTTAAACTCATCAGGATCAATCTTCTCTGTTGATTATCTTAATCATCTAATTTATAATGCTTTTTGACTTAAGAAAATCGATAATAAAATCAGCAGACTGCTCAGGATTCATCTTATCAGTCTCAACTATAAGTTCAGGATTCTCCGGTTCTTCATACGGAGCCGATATCCCAGTAAAATCCTTTATCTTGCCCATTCTTGCTTTCTTATACAGTCCCTTTGGATCCCTCTCTTCACAAACACATAGAGGAGCCTTTACATATACTTCGATAAATTCCCCCTTTTTATTGAGCTTTCTGGCTCTGTTGCGATCTTTTCGGTATGGAGATATAAAAGATGTTATTGCTATGATTCCAGCATCTGCAAAAAGATGAGCTACCTCTCCAATTCGTCGTATATTTTCTTCTCTATCTTCTGGAGAAAATCCCAGATCCTGATTGAGCCCATGACGAATATTGTCTCCATCAAGAATGTAGACCTGACATCCCATTTCAAAAAGTTTTTCTTCAACAATAGTAGCTATTGTAGATTTTCCACTCCCTGAAAGTCCGGTAAGCCAGAGAACAACTCCCCTGTGATTGTTTCTCTCTTCCCTGTCCTTCTTTGTTATCTTTGTATGATGCCATGTTACATTGGAGCTTTTCCTGGACTTACTACCAGTCTCTTTTTTACCAGAATAAAAATCTCTTAAGATATCAGAAACAACCTTTCGCATGATTCGTTCATCGACATCATCGCCTATTTGCAGCCTCCTCCTCACCTCCTTGCCTGAGATAAATACTGGATGATAACCTTTTGGTTTAAATTCTTCTATCAGGCCTACTCTCTCTATCTCTTTAAAATATGCTGCGAATCCAACTTTAACAGGTTTTATTAGAAGCTCACCATTTAAATTGTCAAATTTCTCATGTGCATCGAAATCTCCCCAAATGGGACTTCCATCATCATAGGGAGCATCTGCATGTTTTCTTCCAATCACAATATCTGTAAATCCATAATTCTGCCTGTATATTGCATGCATTATTGCCTCTTTTGGCCCGGCATAAAACATCTTCATGTCCAGTCCGATCAGAAGAAGGTTCTCCTCAAAACTGTATCCAAGAGATTGCCAGAGTTTATCATCCTTGTCACCCTTTCCAAACTGCCCTGACTGTATAAGAGCCTCGTATGTATGCATTCTAACATCTGCAGGCACATCATCCGATTTTGTCTCACCCACAAGAGGATTGAGAACGGCTCCTGTAAAATACCCCTCCCTGTTCAATTTTTCAGCAGCATAGATCAGGGCATACTCATGCGCCCTGTGCAGGGCATTTCTGGTCTGGAAAGCTACTACTCGCTGCCATCCACGCTTTTTAAACAGATTACGGGCCTGCCGAGGCGAGAGCATATATTTCTCGAATCCTCTGCTACTATACCGAGGTATTGCCCATATCTTTCCACCGAGGAGGTAATCGCGAGAATCGCTGCTGAATATACGAGCTCCAGGATGATCCATACGTTCTGTGCCATAAACAATTCGATTGTACTTCTTCTTATCAAATGGGTAGATATCTTCTATGTTCAAAAGACCTACTATCTTTCCATCCGAACTCTTTACAACAACGGTTTCCCCTATATCAAACCTCTTCGCCATTTTGCCTTGTATGGGAAATGCTATGGGAATCGTCCATGCATAAAGCTTTCCGTTTCGCTCGATGACTTCTTCATCGAGTACACGATCAAATTCGTCTCTTTTCATGGGACCTTCAAGGGGAGATAATGTTCCGTCTGCAATTCTATAAAAAATCGAAAGGTCACCATCGCTTATCTTATATTCTTTCTTGCTATCAGAATCTGAAACGATTCTATCCAATTCTATCTCAGGAAGTGTACGATCAACAAGACCACTACCTCCATGTGCAGGTAATGAAGGACCGTTCATTCTTCTCCTCACATATACTTTTTCAACAGATTAACAACTCTTTAGGCTGCTTCTTCTGGTTTACAATTGCTTGTATCGATGATAAGTTCAGGATTATCTGGCTCCTCATATTTCACATCTATTCCTGGTAAATTCTTTATCTCCCCCTTTCTTGCCCTTGAATAGAGATTTTTTTTATCTCTCTATTCACAAACCTTTAAAGGAGTAGAAAGATATACCTCAATAAAATTCCTGCAGAGTCCTCTGGCAAACTCGCGCGATTCCTTATAGGGCGATAAAAAAGAGGCTACTACAAATACACCCTTTCTTTAAAGTCTGCTTGCCAGAAGACCGACCCGCTCAATGTGTTCATTTACCTCCTTTTTAGTGAAACCAGTATTTGGGAATAAATCTCTAATGGTCTCACCATCTAAATGGTCGCACTTCAGCCCCTGCTGGTGCAGTTTCTCAACCACACGTTTTGCAAGAGTTGTCTTCCCTGATCCTGAAAGGCCTGTAATCCATACCACGCAGGGCCGAATTTCTCTTTTACCCCATCTTATCAGATCCCACCCGCGCTCATGGAAAAAATAGATTAACATTTTTATTACAATTTCGATTCCACCAATCGAAAATGCAATTTCTGCCCTTCCTGTAAAGATCAAAACCAGCAAGACCGTTGTCATTGTTGCTAAAAACCGCCATGTGATCGACTTTACAACAGACCTGAATTTTGTCTCTTTGATCATTGAAATAGGGCGCTATTCCTCCTCAAGTTCGAGTGAATCCAGATACTCGTTAATCTTCTCTTTAATGTTTCTCACTGCCTCCTCTAATGTTCTTCCATAGCTTCTACATTCAGGAATAATTGTAACCTCTACACTGAACCCTCCTTGCGGCTCAGGTCGAAATACTACCCAATCTTTAGTCATGTTTTATTCTCCTCGGGTTTTAATTGGCATACTTTTGATTACTCTCCTCTCTCTTCTCTCAAGAGCATGTCTCTGCCAATCTTCCCCTTTCATGACTGATCAGGCCATAAAAATTTTACATCCCTCCTTTCTTCACAGCTCCGCCCTCTCAGTCCCATCAAAGATGGGCCGCAAAGGGCATTTAATCATTTAAATTTCAAGTTCTTATTTATCTTTATTGAATTTCTTTACAACCCTGACATCAAGCCCGTCTATGTTGAAACGCAGCGCCTGATGTATAGACTCTACTTCAACAACAATCCGCATGTTGTCTCTGAGCTCTTCGAGTCTTCCCCTTATCCCTTTTAACGGTCCGCGAACTATCTCTACTATATCTCCCTCTGAAACGGGAGGACACGACTGAACAGTCTCAATCTCATTCAATATTCTTTTTATTCGCTCGATCTCTATATCTGAAACTACTGCAGGCCTCCCATTGAACGAAACAATGCGCACAGAACCGTATGTCTGAAGAGCCCGCAGCCTGTCTTTAGCATTTACATGGATAAATATATAACATCTGAAAAGGGGCTCCTCTACCCATTTTCTTCTGTCGCTCCACCGGCGCAGTACTCTCTGTTTGGGAAGGTAAGATTCTATTCCTTTTTCTTGAAGCTGCAGCTCTACCTTCTTTTCGTGACGGGACCTGGTATACATAGCATACCAGCATACATCCGTACTTGAATTTACTCTCGTATCTCCCACTGCTGGCAGGACTTCGCTACTCTCTCCAACCACTATTAATATACTTAATTTTCAATAAAATTACAAATACCGTACCACAAGATCAACATGTGGTCTAACTTATTATTTATTTTAAAGAAACGCCACATAAACTTCCGATCGATTTTCTAAAAAGTGTATAAAAAAACTGACACAATGTATAAAAAATTGGACATAAGTATATTACTTAGCAACCATCCATACTCCAAAAATTATCAATAAAAATCCTGCTATTTGAAAAGGAGTAATAGCTTCTTTTAAAAAAAACTGCGACACCATTACCACGATCACTAAAGACATGCTTATCATTATTGGGTATGCAATGCTTAAATTCAAACGTGTCAGAATAAAACTGTATGCAACAAAGGCAAGAATAAATGAAACTATTCCTGCAAAGAGTTCCGGCCTTGTAATTGCCTTCCTGGCAATATCCATCACTCCCTCTGCAGGGCCTATCCTGCGCATGCCTAACTTTACCAGTATGTTTGCCGTTGCATTGAGTAGGATCGCCAGTGACAGGATAATAATGTATACTATATTCAATTCGAACTCCTCTTTATTAAAATCCTATTTTAAATAGATGATCAAACCGCTGACAACTAAAAAGAGTGCAATATTTACTATCATAGATCTGTCTTTTAAAAGTATTAGCTCTGGACTTCCACCCAGATTTCTTTGATGCACAAGATATAGATATCGAAATATCCCATAAATAACAAATGGTATGGTAAAGATAAGATTTCTTGTTCCAAATTTATCTACTGTTTCTGCAGACATTGTATAGAGTGCATAGGCCATGACAGTCGATGCTGTAACCACTGAGATCATCTGATCCAACAGCTCTGGTGAATACTCGCTCAATATCTTGCGGTGCTGCTCAGCACTGCTGCCAAGAAAAACGAGCTCATGCCTCCTCTTGCACAACGCGAGAAAAAGCGCAAGAAATATTGTACATATCAGAAGCCATGATGAGATCGAAACACCAATGATTACTGCACCAGATACGGCTCTTATAACAAATCCAAAAGCAATTAATATAACATCTAAGATTACAATATGTTTAAGTATTAGTGAATATGCAATATTGATAGCAACATATGAAAGTGCAAAGTATCCAAATTCGATTTTAAGATAAAACGAAAGTAAAAGACCTCCTCCTATTAAAATGATCGATGATACTATTGCGCTCGATACAGATAATCTTCCTGAAGGAAGCGGCCTTTTTGATTTAACAGGATGTTCTCTGTCCTTTTTTAAATCGAATAGATCATTAAATAAATAGACACCACCGCTTATCAAACAAAACAGAACAAATCCAAAAACTACCCTCAAAACAAGTGAAAGGTGAAAAACGTTTCTTGAAAAAAACAGACCTGCAAACAGAAGTAAATTTTTACTCCACTGCTTTGGCCTGAGCGACTCTATCAGAGGACCAATCATCTCTCATCCTTTCCGAATCAAAATATATCTGCAGAAATCTTTTCTGAAAACATTCCCTCAAACAATAATTTTTCGACTGCTCTTCTTATATTTGCCGTCGCTTTCATAATACTGCTGATAGTAGTGATAATACGACCCATACATGTGTTCGATTCGTATTCCATTTACTATTACACCAAGAATCGTTGCATTAACATTATTGAGAAGCGTTCTGCTGTGGAGAAATGCGTCCCGATTTGTCTCTTCCGATTTTACAACGAGCACAACTCCATCGAGCTTTGTAGATAATACAGCAGGATCTGTTACTGCTATTACAGGAGGCGTATCACATATCATAATATCAAAATATTGATTGAGTTCCTTCAAAACGTTGTCCATGGACTTTGATGCTAAAAGCTCCGATGGATTTGGAGGTATTATTCCAGCAGCAATCAGGTGAAGATTTTTTACACTCGTCTTCTGCACAGCCTCTGTTGTCGAGATCTTTCCCACCAGTAAATTTGTGAGCCCATCCCTTTTAGGCAGCCTGAAAATATTATGCAGCACCGGCCGTCTCATGTCAGCATCGATCAGCAGTGTTCTTGCACCCATCTGGGCAAAAGTTATAGCAAGATTTGCAGCAGTTGTCGATTTCCCCTCTCCAGGCCCTGAACTCGTTACAAGAAACGATTTGACCGGCTTATCTGCACGTGCATATTGGATGTTTGTTCGAAGAGTTCTGTATGCTTCTGAAACTGGAGATTTTGGTGCAAAATGGGTCACCATCCTTGATTCTATCTGTGCAACCACACCATTCAAATCGCCGCTGCTCTTGTCGCTCCTCGACGGAGAAATGAACGGAATAGATCCGATCACAGGAACACCCATGGCATCGATATCCTCTGCAGATTTTAAGGAGTTGTCCATATATTCCCGCAGAAATGTTAGCCCAATACCCAGGCCGAGACCAACCATTATTCCCAACAATATGTTTAATTTCTTCTTTGGTTTGATCGGTCTGTCGGGCGGCTTTGCCCTGTCCACTATTCGAACAGACCCTATTTCTCCCGCCTCTGCTATTCTGTTCTCTTCATACTTTTCTACCAGCATCATATAGATCTTGTTTTTTACCTCAACATCTCTCTGAAGCCTTGCAAGCTTCAGACTCGTTCCTGGAAGTGCATCGAGTTTTCGGTTATACTTACTGACTATCTTTGACAGTGCCTTCTTTCTAGCCTCAAGAGCCTTTATCTCTGTCTGAGCCTCTAAATAGTTTATCAGAATCTCATCATACTTCTGTTCTGGATTAAGAAGACCTCCCTTCTCGAGCAGTTCCCTCTTCATTGCAAGTATCTTCTTTCGAATACCATCTATCCTATCCTGTGCCGATTTAATATCATTGGCCTTTACATTTGTAAGCCCCTGTTTCTTTGCCATCTCCTCCAGAGCAGCCTTTGCACTAATCTCATATGCAAGCTGTTTTTCCATCTCTGCAATAACAGGACTCGAGAGTGTGGTTTCAAGAGCAGACCGCATCTTCTTGTCATCAAGATGAGATTTCAGGGACGTCAGCTTCATCCTTGTTGCCTCAAGATCTGTCTGTGCAGCCTGATACAGCTTCTCAAACTCTGCCGATTGTTCTATTATCTGCTGAGTCTCTGCTGTTAGTTCTGCAACATCATGCGTTTCTTTGTACTCTTTTAACTTATCTTCGGCACTGGTCAATTCCTTCTGCATGTCTTTCATCTTCTCTTCGATGAATTTCTTAACCTGACTCACCTCTCCTCTGCTCTCTTTTATATCTAAATCCTGATATGCCTCCATCCATGTGTTGGCAATAAAACTCGCCTCAAATTGTGATGCTGCCTGAACCTTAAGCTCAATTATGTCTGTATCCCTCTTTGGAGTCACGGATATAGTTCTCTCTCTGAAGTTCTCAACGAGTTTATCGAACTTTTCTTCAAATGTCATCTCACTGAGGTCTTTTTTCTTTGATTTTAAGAGCGAGAATATCCAGCCGGTTAATGAAAAAGGCTTCCTGCCTTCGTAGTTTCCTAAGATTCTGAGAGAATCCCTGTATGGTGATTCATGGAGTCTTGTAATCACATTCTCTGCAAGCGTTCTGCTCTTGAGTATCTCTACCTGGTTGTTGATCTGTGTCTCTTTTTGAATATAGCTGGCCACCTCAAATATCTGCTGCTGCACACCCCCCTTGTTTTTAAGCATTACGAGTGCAGAGGCTTCATAAACAGGCTCGGCCGTAAATGTGAAATATACTGTAGACGAAACAACAACGATAAATGAGATTAATATTATCCATCGCCCCCTGAGAAGAATACGAATATAATCCTTCAGGTTTACTTCCTGTTCTTTCAATTCTCCCTGCAATTTAACCCCCTCTATCTAAGTTATTACAAAAATTTAATTAAAATAAATTAATTGCAAAATCTGTACCCATAATGAATCCGCACTTTTAAAATGATGCTAACATATTATAATTAATGAATTAAAATAAAAATATAAGAAACAACCAGTGTGACTGAAATATGTCAATATTAGCTAACACGTGTAACAAAAATTTGACACCCCTGCCGACTACTTATCACGCATGTCTATAACCTCTGAACCGGCAGGTATCTTAAATTTAAATATCTCATCATTTAACTTATAATTCAATTCCACTTCAGAGAGAATATAAATTGTACTGTTCTCATCCAGGTCTATCTGTTCAATTTTTCTTGGAATCCACTCTTTCTTATCTACCCATACCTTTATCTCTGGAATCAGCACATCCGGGCTCTCGGATGTTAAATGAATTATATAACAATCGTACTTATTAAATCTCACCTCGCCAGCCAATCTCGAATTATATTTCTTTGTAAACTGGAAAAGAATCTGCCGCGGCAGAAGCTCTTCATCAGAATTTTCCAGTATGTCTATTAAAACCCGATTGGAAGGAACAGTATATGTCCAAAGTGTCTTTCCATCTGATACAATCAATTGATCTTCCGTCTTAACATAAAACTTGTCATATCCCTTCATTAACAATTCGCCCTTCATTGTCTGTTTTTCACCGGTCAGTTTCCAGACATAGGTCTCTTCAAATTCAACTCTTATTGTGGTTGTAGCAGTTAATTTTTTCTCAACATTCTTCATTACCGTCTTGGGTGAAATATCGGCTTCGGATATTGAAAATAGAAGAACAATTATCATGATAATCTTTTTCATATCTGCTGCCCACCATGCAAATCATCTCTTTCTATTTGATCGAGTCGATCCAGAAAACTCTCATCAACTAAAACCTCTCTTGCCTTACTCCCATCAAAGGGGCCAAGTATTCCTGCCTCCTCCAACTGATCTATCAACCGTCCAGCCCTTGCATAACCTATTCTCAATCTCCTCTGAAGCAGTGATGCCGATCCCTGCTGATGCCTTATTACAAGTCTTGCAGCCTCCCTAAAAAGTTCATCCCTTTCATCCGCACTTCTGCGGCTGCCACTACTCTCCTCCTTTGATCCATATCCAGGTAGGAACCATTCCTCTGTCTTTGGCTGTTTGGCAACCCAGCCAACTATGCGACGAACCTCTTCGGTCGATATATATGTGCCGTGAATCCTAATCAGTTCCGATCTTCTTGGATGCATAAAAAGCATGTCTCCCCTGCCAAGCAGCTTCTCTGCTCCATTCTGATCCATAATTGTTCTGGAATCGGCCTTGGATGCAACCTGAAAAGCAATGCGTGATGGAAAATTGGCCTTGATTACACCCGTAATCACATCCACAGATGGCCTCTGTGTCGCAAGAATAAGATGAATTCCTACTGCACGTGACATCTGGGCAAGGCGTGCAATCGGCTCCTCCACCTCTCTTGCCCCTGTTACCATTAAGTCTGCAAGTTCATCAACAACCAGTACTATGAGCGGAATCTTCTTTAAATCCTCACCTCCCACGATTCTCTTCTTATTCAATGCCCTGTTATAATCCTCAACATTACGAAAACCTGCTCGTGCAAGAATTCTATACCTCTTCTCCATTTCCATCTCTAAACTTCTAAGTACTGCAACAGCATTATTGACATTGGTTACAACATACTCATCCAGACCCTCTCTAACAGTGAGGTGGTGATTTCGCAGATTACGATAAATGGAAAGCTCCAGTTTCTTTGGATCTATGAGTACAAATTTAACATCCGAAGGTTCTAAACGAAATATAATGCTGACTATTATTGAATTTAAACAAACAGACTTTCCGGAACCGGTAGCTCCTGCAACAAGAAGATGGGGCATCTCTGTTAAATCTGTAACAAATGGTTTCCCGTCTATAGTCTGTCCAAGTGCAATCGGCAGACGAGCAGTTGAATCTCTGAAAGCCTCAGACTCTATTACCGAACGAATCGCTACAATCGAAGGGGTCTGGTTTGGAATCTCTATTCCTACTGCAGCCTTTCCTGGAATTGGAGCAACAACTCTTACACGATGAGCCTTCATGACAAGAGCAAGATCGTCCTGACAGCCTACAAATCTGCTGACCTTTACTCCAGGCGCAGGTCTTACCTCAAACCTTGTTATTACGGGTCCCGGCTGTATACCAACAACCTCTCCTCTCACATCAAACTCTCTGAGCTTCTCTTCAAGAAAATGTGCCTTCCTTTCGAGCACTTTCCTGTCTATACTGCTTTCGCTTGAAACTGGTTGATTTAAAAGATCGACAGGAGGAAATCTATACTGCCCACTAACAACCCTCTCAACAACCACTGCCTGTTTCTCACTACCACCTCTTCTCTCATGTTTAATGGCCGCATCAACAGCTCTTACCGGCTGATTCTTGGCGCTCTTTTTATCCATGCTATCTATTTTTATTCTCTCTTTACTCTTCTCAACCTTCACCTCACTAACTGGAGACGATCTTCCTGGTCTACCGATCCTTCCTGTTATATTCTTCATCTCGCTCTTAAATCCAGCAACCATCTCCCTTATGCTCCAGGATGTGGCAGAGATAAAAACAACCACAAATCCGATAATAAGAACTACAATACTTCCTGCTATTCCGAGATAGTGGTTCAGCTGTTCTGCAATAAATCCACCCATCAGCCCGCTCAATCTGTAGCCGTGCCTGCTTCCTTCATCAACAACCACCTCAGGCATTGCAAGTGCAGTAGAAAGCAGAATGCCGAGCATTAAGAAATAGAAACTCAATCTATAGAAAGATCGAAACTCCTTCTGGAAAAATATATACCATCCCAGCAGGAAAATGATAACTGGAACAACAAGACATGCATAACCTATAGAGAAGACATAAAGATAATAACTTATCCACGCTCCTGCCAGACCAAGCCAATTTCTGACTATATCTGGAGAACCGCTGTTTGGATAGTCAGAAGCATTGTATGAAATCAATCCGAGAAAAATAAGCAGCCCAAAAGTCATGATGAGTAGGCCAAGCACCTCTCTTCTTCTCTCATCAAACTCCTTTCTGCCGCGGGCATTCACTTCTCTATTCCTCTCTTCCCTGATACCCAGACTCCACTTCTGAGCTCAGGAACAATGTTAAATTTATCAACCATCATGCAGAATCTAACATCCTCCTCCATCCCTGAATCAATTAAATTCCTGCCGTGAGAAGAGCTCATTGCCATGTCCATCAAGTCATCTTTAAAATGATCATACAGTATTTCGGCTGCAGTGGCTTCATCACCGAGTTCGATTCTGTATTCTTTAACGCTTCCTCTCAATCTGCTAATAATCATTCCACTGCACACACTATCTTCCAGTGAAAAACCCCCCTCATGACCCGAACATAGTATAAGCACATCTCTTGCATCAGAAATTAGCCTCTCAACCACCGAACTCATGTTCACAAAGGCTGATAGTAATACATTTCTTTGGCTGCCAACCCTCTTCATCATTCGAGTACCATTTGTAGTACAAAACAGGATCACCTTGTTGCTGACCACTCCGGTGAGATATTCCAGAGGTGAATTCCCCAGATCAAAACCGGGTATTTTCACACTCTTTCTTTCTCCTGCCAAAATAACTTCATTCCTTTCCATCCTTCCGACCATCTCTTCTGCCTCAGAAGGATATCTGAAAGGTATTATTTCTCTTGCCCCATAATAAAGTGCGGTTGCAACAGTAGTCGATGCTCTTAGCACATCCACAATTACAACACTTCTATCTGCAGCTAGGCTACTTCGATAGTTTGACGGCGTCAGTACAACATCTATCTTCAACATATAATTTCGCTACTAAAGAAATTGTGACATCTTTTTTCTTGAGGTCAGTGGAACAAATGGAACCTCTGCAACGCTTCCCTCAAGCTCACCCTCTCTTCCCCTCTGTTTAAAAATTAACCTTGTCTGTCTCTCGAGTGGCCTGTTCACACCAACAAATCCGATTGGTCTGTTGTCCAGACTCGGTGATATAACTCCACTCAAGACCTCACCAATGACCTCACCATCGATCAAAACCTCCCATCCAGGCATTGCCTTTCTTCTTCCATTCATTAAAAATGGAAGCACAAAATATTTTAAGCCATTCTGCCTCTCCTCAACGAGTTTCTCTTTTCCCAAAAAATCTCCATCAAAATCTATTGCAAACTCCCATGGATGTCCCAGTGCAACTCTATCTGCCCTTAACTCATGTCCGTATAGTGGAAGGCCAGCCTCTGTTCTCAATGTATCTCTTGCACCGAGTCCGCATGGAAGAATTCCAAACTCCTTGCCCTCAGTGAGTAGAAGATTCCACAGATCAACACCATTTTTGACATCTGTATACAATTCAAAACCAATCTCACCTGTATATCCTGTCCTTGATATTAAAACCTCCATTCCATCTATCTTCTCACCCAATAGAAACCTAAAAAATTTCATTCCGAGCAGTTTATCTCTATCTATAAATTTTGAAAGCAATCTTGGAGAATTTGGGCCCTGAAGATCGATCTTGGCTGTTTTCTCACTTATGTTTTCGAGTTTAACATTCGATGGTGCATGATCCTGTAGCCATTTAAAATCTCCGTCTATGTTTCCAGCATTTACCACCAGCATCCAGTGCTCCAAGTCAAATCTGTAAACAATACAATCATCAACAACCCCCCCATTGTCATTGAGCATGAAGTTGTACATCGCCTGTCCATCCACGATCTTACCGATCTTATTTGTCAAAACCCACGACAGAAATTCGAGTGAGCCGGATCCTTCGATAGAATACTCCCCCATGTGGCATATGTCAAACAAACCACATCTTGAACGAGTAGCATGATGTTCTTCAGATTGACCGCTCTCATACCACAACGGCATCATCCATCCTGCAAAATCGGCCATCTTTCCATTCAGCCTGATGTGCTCATCATAAAGAGGTGTCTTTTTAGGTTCCACATTATTCCTTTCTATATTTATTAAACTCAGATTTCTTTACTATATAATTTATTTAAAAAAATTTATATTGTCAACTCCATCCCGATTAATGGCCTGTGACTCTTAAAATATCGTTGTAAACCACGAATATCATGAGTGCGAGTAGAAGTATCATGCCTATCTGCTGTATTACAACTCTTACTCTCAGAGGAATCTCCCGCCTAATTACTCCCTCTATCCCGACAATTAATATATGGCCTCCATCAAGCGCAGGAAATGGAAGAAGATTCAGCACAGCCAGATTCAAACTAAGCAAAGCCATGAACAGAATCAGAGGCCCGATGCCCAGCCTAGCACTCTCACCGGCCATCTTTGCAATTCCGATTGGTCCTGCAAGCGATCGTATTGTTTCGTGGCCTGTAATGAGCCTATAGATCGTAACAAATGTTAATTTAGTAAGCTTCCATGTGTCCACACCTCCATAGTAAATGGAAGCAAACACGCCTACTTTCTTTCTCTTTACAGGACCGAGTGAAGAAATACCTATTCTGCCGACCTCCACACTCTCACCCAGATTCTTGATCTTCTCCTTTTCCGGTACTATCTTTGCTCTGTGGAGAGAATCTCCTCTCAAGTACTCTATTACCAGCTCCCTGCCTGAAGAAACAGAGATTATCTCTGTAAGATCCTCCCATGAATCGATTCTCTTTCCATCAACTGCTACTATTCTGTCACCACTCATAAGCCCTGCTCTTTCTGCAGGCTTGCCCTTTAAAACATTACCGATATATACTCCGTTCTTCTCCTCTACTCCAACCATCCAGTTTACTGCAACAAATACTAAAAACGCAAAAACCAAGTTCATAAGTGGACCTGCAGAAAGTACTAAAAACTTCTGTATAAATGGCCTTGAGCGAAACTCCCATGGTGAGGGACTCTTTTTCAGTGTTTCTTTATCTAAACTCTCATCCACCATTCCTGCTATTTTAACATAGCCTCCAAAAGGAATTGCAGATATACAATAATCTGTTTCACCGATTTTTCTGCCGACTATTCTTGGAGGATATCCTAATGAGAATCTTTCTACCCTAATTTTCAGGAGCTTTGCAGCAAGAAAATGACCCGCCTCATGAATGAATATGAGTACTCCAAGAACAAATATCACTGCCAATATGGTGACCATCTTTAATCCTTTAGATTTGGTAAAACTTCTTTTTGTATTATTTCCCTTACCCAGTTGTCGACATTAAGAATCTCTTCCAGTCCGGGTTTTGGAATCACATCATGTTTTTCAAGCACCTGTGCTACAATTACTGGTATATGATCAAATCTTATTTTTCTATTAAGGAAAAGCTCTACCGCACGCTCGTCTGCACAGCTCAGCACAGCAGGAGCGCTGCCTCCGAGTCTGATCGCTTCATATGCAAGATTCAATGCTGGAAACTTTTCGGTATCTGGAGGCATGAAACTCATCTGAACCGGCTTGTTAAAGATCGGCCTTACATAATCTGCTTCCAATCTCTCGGGAGCTGCAAGTGCATATGAAATAGGAATTCTCATGTCTGGAAATCCTAACTGTGCCTTTATGGAGCCATCGATAAATTCTACCATAGAATGTATAATCGATTGAGGATGAATAACGACTCTAACCTTATCTGGTCTAACTCTAAAGAGCCAGCACGCCTCGATAATCTCCATACCTTTATTCATCAGTGTGGCAGAATCTATTGTTATTTTTCTCCCCATCGACCAGTTTGGATGATTCAAGGCCTCCTCAACTGTCACACTCTTCATCTCTGTAGCGCTTCTGTTTAAAAATGGACCGCCAGAAGCAGTAAGATATATAATTTTTATTCTATCTATCTCCTCGCCCCTGAGACACTGGTAGATTGCGCTGTGCTCGCTGTCGATCGGGAATATTTCTACACCTCTATCCTCTGCCTCTTTCATCACAATCTCACCTGCCATCACCAGCACTTCTTTGTTTGCAAGTGCTATTGAAACACCTGCCTCTATTGCCCTGATTGTAGACTCAAGACCTGCACAACCCACGAGTCCATTTACAACAACATCCTCATCGCCCATTGCAGCAATCTCGAGTAGTCCCTCTCTTCCCCAGAAGACATCGACTCCTCTCTCTTTCAGTTCTGCCTCCCATCTTGCTCTCAAATCTGAACTGGCTACAACAACTCTCCTCGGCCTGAAATGTTCTATCTGCTTTATTAATAGATTAATATTTGAATTTGTTGTAAGAGTCGATACCCTGAAGTTGTCGGGATGGTTTTTTATTACATCTAGTGTCTGACGTCCTATTGACCCCGTAGAACCCCATATAGAAACTATCTTCACTTCTTAATCGCTCCATGTTGTTAAAAAGGCCAGCCTACTATCCCCGCGGCCAGCCGTGAAAATACCACACCTGTACCATTGTAGCAACCTCCAATTTCTCTATTAAACAGTCAACTCACTATTCTGCAAAATAGAATATTCTTCTCTAAAATTGTCAATTAGCTCTCTCTCCTGATCTGTTAATTCACAATCATCAAACTTAATTGAAAGAACCTCCTCCATACCAAGCCTTATGGCCTGTGCAACTTCAGAAAAATCAACACTCCTTAAAAGATAACCTCCTATAGAAATTGTCTTTTCCTCAACCTCCTTTATCAGCCGTCTCTTCTCATCTACTGTTATGTTAGAGTAATATTCGGGCAAGTTCACATGGCCTTTTCCTGTAAGAATGGATCCGTGTTGAAGTATCCCATTTTCCACTTGGCGCTGTGCGCTCCCCACGAGTTTTTTGCCATCAACAACTATCTCATTTCTTGCTGCTGCCGAAAAACAGTTTATCGAATAAGGCCTCTTATAATGGCCGGCCAGATCGATTCTGCGCTTCTGAAGCACTGCTGGCACACCAAGCCTCTGTATGCCGCAACACAACCCCAGACTTATCTTCTTATAAATTTCTCCAAGATTGCCGGAAAAAAAATCGTTCTCCTTAGGAATAACAACAGAATATGTGACCTCATCTGAATGAAGTACTGCCCTTCCACCAGTCGGTCTTCTCACAACATCCACACCATCCTCTCTGCATCTTTCTATGTCTATGCTCTCCTCTGACTGATTGTATCCAAGAGAGATACAATGCGGATACCATCCATACACTCTCATTGTGGCTAATCCAACCAGCGAGGCATTCTGTAAAATTGCACGATCTATTGCGATCTGCGTCGCTCCATCTCTAAATCCGCCATCTATCCAACGCCACACATGCATGATGATCTACCTTATTATTCCCCTTTCGCTTCTCCTGATAAAGTCGAGTACTATTCTAACCTCAGGAGTTATCTCCATTTCCGACTCTATTTTTTTTACAGCCTGACTCAGGTTTAGATTCGATCGATAGATATAACGATAACACTTTTTTAATCCTCTTATGGCCTCAGCACTGAACCCCCTCCTCTTCAATCCGACTATATTAAGACCACCAAATCTGAGAGGTTCGCCTGCAGTTAGAATGTAAGGTGGCACATCACGCACAACACGAAGTCCGCCACCAATCATAGAGTGCTTCCCTATGAGACTGAACTGGTGAACCGCCGTGAGCCCACCAATCATCGCCCACTCTTCCACACAAACATGCCCCCCTAATTGAACCGAATTGGCTATTATTACATTGTCTTCGATTATGTTGTCATGAGCAATATGGACATAGGCCATTAAAAAACAATTCTTGCCAACTGTTGTTTTTCCCCGATGGGTTGTCCCTCTGTTTAATGTGCAGTATTCTCTTATAATTGTATTCTCTCCGATCTCCAGTGTAGTCTTCTCACCACCAAACTTAATATCCTGGGGCAGTGTAGACAAAACCGCACCATGATGAATATGACAGTTTTTCCCGATCCTTGCGCCCTCTGCAATAAGAACATGCGAACCAATCTTCGTTCCAGATTCTATTTCAACATCAGCTTCGATTATAGAGAATGGCCCAACAGTCACATCTTTTGCAAGCCTTGCTTTGCTATCGACAATTGCTGTAGGATGAATCACAGACAAGATGCCTCCTCTTCTAATCTCTATTTTCCTTTTCAACTATGGCACACATGAATTCGGCCTCACATACAAGTTCCTCCGACACAAATGCCCGTCCCCTCATCTTGCATGAGGAGTGTCTAAACCTTATTAGTTCCACTTCCATCTCGAGTTTATCACCAGGATAAACAGGCTTTCTGAACCTGACCTTATCAATGCCCATAAAATATGCCAATTTATCATTGGGCCTCTCAATTGCATCGAGAACCAATACAGCGCCAGTCTGAGCCATTGCTTCCACAATTAGTACTCCTGGCATTATTGGATTGCCAGGGAAATGTCCAACAAAGAAATGCTCATTTGCCGTAACATTCTTGATACCAAAGACCCTCTCACCAGGAACAATATCGATTATTTTATCAACAAGAAGAAAAGGATACCTGTGTGGAAGTATCTTTTTAATTGCATCTATATCAAGAAATGTTCCCTTATTTACTGGCCTTGTCTGATACCTGCTGTGTAATTGTTTTTTCTTGTAGATCTTTCGAATCTTTTTAACCAGTTCCACATGGGCAGCATGACCCGACCGTGCAGCCATAACATGCGCCTTTAATGGAACACCAAGGAGGGCAAGATCGCCTATTAGATCCAAAGTCTTATGCCTTACAGGTTCATTGTCAAAGCGAAGATCCTTTCCGCCCAGTATTCCATTTGTCCCGAGTACAACCTCCTCGTTGAGATTGAATCTACGTGCCAGATCCCTTAATTCCTTTTCAGATAGTTCTCTATCTACAATGACTATTGCATTGTCAAGATTCCCACCCTGTATAAGACCCTGATCATGAAGCTCCTCTACCTCATGAAGAAAACAGAATGTCCTTGCAGGTGCAAACTCTTTCACAAACTCATCAGATAGTGAATACATAGATGTGTACTGTGTTCCAAGTGCAGGATTCTGGTAATCAACCATAAATGTTATTCTGAGTTCATCGGATGGAAAGACTACCATGTCGATCCCTTTAGATTTATCAGTATATGTAATAGTATCATCGATCTCCAGATATTCTCTGCGGCAATTCTGGTCTACTATGCCTGCTTTCTGAAGCACATCTACAAACGGTAGTGCACTCCCATCCCCAACCGGAGGCTCATTGGAATCGACCTCTATTAATATGTTATCTATCTCCATGCCATATACTGCCGCAACAACATGTTCAACCTGCCGTATATGGATCTCACCAATACCAATGGTAGTGTCTCTAAAATTATCCACAACGTGGTCAATATCTGCCGGAATTTCAGGACAATCCGCAATATCTGTACGTTTGAAACGTATGCCCTTATTTGGCTCTGCAGGTTTAAATGTCACTGTTGTCTTGTTTCCGGTGTGCAGTCCTATTCCTGACATCGAGATCTGTTTTGAAATTGTTCTTTGATTAGTCAACATTTTTCTTCACCACTCTTTGTTCCAATACTTTGATCTGTTTCTTTAAATCTTTTATCTCTTGAAGAAGATCCGGCAATTTCTTTATTGCTGCCTGAAGACGGAACTCCTCCATACGAGGCTTTGCAGGATAGCCAAACATCATCACACCAGGCGGAACCGATTTGCTTACACCAGACTGCGCACCTATCATTGCCCCATCACCAATCTTCATGTGCCCTGCAAAACCAACCTGGCCTCCAACCCTCACCCCCTTACCGATATGTGTACTGCCTGAAAGTCCGGCCTGTGCAGCAATGACAGTATTCTCACCTATTGTACAATTGTGTCCGACCTGGATCAAATTATCTAATTTTACCCCCTTCTTTATTCTCGTTTCTCCTAATGTTGCCCTGTCGATTGTGCAATTGGCACCTATCTCAACATCGTCCTCTATTACCACTGTACCGACCTGGGGAATCTTATGATAAATGCCATCCTTTGGTGCAAATCCAAATCCATCACTGCCTATGACTGCACCATTGTGTATGATTACTCTGCTGCCTATCTCAACCCTCTCCCGAATGTTTACATTCGAATGGATGAGACATGAAGTACCGATCTTGACACGATCGCTAATTACTGCATGAGGCAGAATTTTGCTTCCTTTTCCTATCCTGCAATTTCTGCCTATGACGGCATAACACCCTATCGATACATCCTCACCCAGCTCGGTTCCCTCTCCAATAAGGGCAGTAGAATGTACACCCGACTCGATCAAGGGCTCCTCTGGATAAAAAAACCTTACAGCTTTCATAAATGCAAAATAAGGATCATCGGTCTGGATAAGGGTCTTTCCTTCTCCTTCTGTAATATCTATGGGAACGATTACTGCTGATGCCGCTGTCTCTTTTAGATACTTCCTGTATCTGTTATTTGCCAGAAATGTTATCTCACCCTCTCTGGCCTGCTGAATGTCTGCAATGCCCATTATTTCTAAATTCTCATCCCCAATTACAATTCCTCCTATGACCCTGGCAATTTCAGATATCTTATGGGGCATCAGCTACTCCTTCTTTGTCGAGCTCTGCTTTTTCTTTAACTCCTGGATAACTATATCTGTGAGATCGTGCTTGTCCCTTGCAAAAAGAACATATCCGCCAGAAGCATCGAAAATAAAATCATAGCCCTGATCCATCCCTATCCGCTGGATTATTCCATTTATCGAATCATAAATTGGCTTCAATAACTTATTCTGAAGCTTGAAGTATTCACCATTCTGCCCCCATTTTTGAATCCGATATTGCTGGATCTCTGAGTCTTTTTCACGAATCTGTTGCTCCTTTTCCTTCCTCTTCATATCACTTAAAACCAGACCCTGTTTGTTTAACTGATCGATCAAATCCTGAAGCTCTTTCTGCATTCTCTGCAGCTCCTGGCCCCATTTCTCATTCTCACTCTCAAGCTGTTTTTTCACATCAGAAACCTGGGGATAGCTATTTAATACTCTCTGAGAATCCACATATCCAAGCTTCACCTGTGCCACTAAACTACCACCACTCATACAAATCAAAAGGTAAATTATGTAACCCAGTACAATTCTTCGAGCCACCTCATGCCTCCCGATTAATTTAAATTATTGAATCCTTAAATTACTTTTTGGCAGTCGATTTTACTTTTTTCAGCTCCTGTAAGATTATATCGGTTAAATCGTAACTGTCTTTGGCATAGAGAATAGTTCCCTGGAGTGTGTCAAAAATGTAATCGAAATTCTCCCTCTTTCCATACTCCTGAATTACATTGTTGATCGTTTCTGTTATCGGCTTAAGAAGATCCGATTCATATTTCGAAAGTTCCTGCTGCTTCTCCTGCCTGTACTGAAGCAGACGCTGGTATCTATCCTCAAGCTCCTTCTGTTTCTCCTGCTTTGCCTTCTCAGTAAGAAGGGCGCTCTTTTTATTTAAGTCCTGCTGTTGCTGGATAAGATCCTGCTGCATCCTCCTCAACTCCTTATCAAGAGAATCTGCCATCTGCTGTAGTCTGTTCTGAGCCTCTACTGCAGGTGGATATAGAGACATTATTTTGGGAGAATTGATATAACCAATCTTCATCTGTGCTGCCACAACACCATTTCCAATCACACAAAATGTAATCAGAACACTAATAACGACTATTGTTCTCTTTCTCACCACAATGACCTCCTCTGTTTATTAATTTTAAAATCCTCTTCCAAAAATAAAATGCGGCTGCCACTCCCCCTTCTTCTTGCCATCTACTATTCTATCGAACCCATATGCATAATCAAACCCGATTAATCCGACCATCGGCATGTAGACCCTGATTCCTGCCCCTATGCTTCGCCTCAGGTCGAATGGATCTGTGGAATGTATGTCTTCCCAGGTATTGCCTGCCTCGGCAAAGATTATACCGAATGCTGTCGGCTTGGCAAGTATTGGAAAACGCAGCTCCAGTGTTGCCTGAAGCATCGTCTTTCCACCATCGCTGCTGAAGCGGCCGCCTACCAAAGGATCGGGATATCCCCTGAGCGGTATAGATCTTGAAAGGCCGCTACCTCCCATGAAGAAATATTCTAAAAATGGAATCCTGCCCGACTTCTTTAAAACATTCATGAATCCAAACTGGGCACGTGCCATCAATACTACTCTAGGAATCAGGGTCGGCATGAAAAACTCTGCCTTAAAAATGTGTTTGTGAAAGTCTACATTTCCTCCTAAAAATCCTCCTGCCACCTCTGTTGTCAGGCTAACCCTAGAGCCTCTCGTTGGAAACTCAGGATGATCGAGACTGTTTCTTGTGATGATCTGGGTTATTCCGCTCGTCATGAGAGGCCAGTGCTCATTGACTATGTTGTTTGGATTCAACTTTTTATAATACTCATTGAAATCACTAAGTGATGTGTTGTCAAAACCATATATCCAGTCAGCCCTGAAATAGTTGTCTGGCCACTTCAATCTTCGGCCAACCCTGAACGTTATGCCTGAAGTCTGTTGCCTGTATCCTATGTAAAAAGGGTCTCTTTTTGTATGATAGATGCTTCCTCCGATAAGAGTCGGTGTATTTAAAAACCATGGTTCTGTGAAGCTGAGATTCAATGAACGATAAAAACGACCGAAATTCCAGTTAAGATTTAACTGCTGTCCATTGCCAAAAAGGTTATTCATACCGAGCCCTATGCTTCCAATGAGACGATCGAGTTCACTCCATCCTATCTGGAGATTAGCAGTATCTGTAGATTTCTCTTCAACCTCAAACCGCAAGTCCATGTTTTTCTCATCAACAATAATGGGTATAGGATTAACAGTAGAAAAATAGTTTAATATCATCAAATCTCTAAAGCTTCTTTCTAACAACTCCTTGCTGAATGTATCGCCCGGCCTCAATCTTATTTCTCTGAGTATTACCCTGTCTTTTGTCCTGTGATTCCCTACAATCTGAATGTGCCTGATAGTAACAGGATCGTTCTCATTTATGACAAAGTGAACATCTATTGTATCTCTACCGTGAAGCTTTTCATAGTGACGTATATCTGCCTGAATGTATCCGATGTTCCAGTACGCCCCGCTCAAATCCTCCCTTATGACCTTTTGAAATTTCTCCTGATTGAAAACATCGCCCTTTTCAAGCTTAAGAAAAGAAGCTATCGCCTCGTCAGGAAAGACCTCGTTGCCTTCCCATGTGACATCTCCTATGTAGTAGCATGGCCCTTCACGCACCCATATATCAATGAACATATCCTTCTTTTGATCATCATAATAGATGGAATCTTTTAAAATCTCGGCATCCCTGTATCCATATTTTTGATAGAATTGGATTATCTTTTTCTTATCCTCCCTGTATTTTTCCTTGTCGAAATCTCCTCCTCCGAACCATCTATTTTCCTTGGTCTTCTTCATTCTCTTCTTCAGTTTGCCGTCCGAAAACACCTCATTTCCAAAAAACCTTATTCTCCGTATCTGTACCTTTTTCCCCTCCTTTATCTTCACATGCAGGATCACTCTACCCTCACCCTCCGATTCAACCATATCTGTACTGATCTGAGCAAGGGTAAACCCCTTTTCTGCATATTTTTTCTTTAATCTCTCAACTGCCGCTGAGACCTGACTTGTCTTTAACACCTGGCCTCTGAAGAATCCGAGCTCTTCTTTTACCTTATCCTCGCTCAGCTTCTTATTCCCCTCTATTACCAATTTATCGAGCCTCGGATACTCTTTAAGCTTAATAGTCAGATATACTCCCTGATATGTCTTTCGATCAAGAATTATGCGGATGTCGGAAAACAGCCCCAGCTCCCACAGCGACTTAACTGCCTTCTGAATACTCTCCATTGAGGCAACATCGCCAACATTTAACCCAGAACTCTTTTTAATGAGATATTCATCGGATGTCTTGTTGCCCTCAACATTAATATCCAAAATCTTACCATATTCGATGTTCTGCGCAGAGGAGAAGCTGAAAATTGCAGTCAACCAAATCACCAAAATAAATTTCTTATAAACTATTTTCATAAAATACTACTCCGATACATTCATTTGTAAATTAATAAATATTTTGAATTTTGTAAAGAAAAAAATACCATGGGGTTTGCTAAAACGGAAACACATGGCGTATCCATATTCGCTTATCCTCTCTCATGTTTGATAGAAGAAGACTGTTATACATATACTCCATTTCGATAAAAAGATCCGGCCTGAGTGCATACTCTATTGTGAGGGCATGTTTGAAACCAACACCATGAATTGGATAACGAAAACCGATCCCACTCTGAATTTGACCCGAATAGATGATGAAAAGTCCTGGCATCAAGTATTTCCCAAGTGTAAACTTTGTTCTTCTCAACAGAAGCCTTGGGTCGAAATAGTCGTAACCACCAGCAATACGCATTTCCATGATATTTCTGCTTATCATCGAGGAGACTCTAAATATGTCTAGACCAAGATAACGTCGTAAACTGTTTTCAAATGGTCTGAAAATGGGGCGTATTAATTTGTTCTCGAGTTGAAGGCCGATCACATCGTAAGCCTTTGAAGCAAGACTCTCTGATGAATAACCCATTGCAGACATAAGATCTGCTTCTGATCTTGCAAGATTGGGATTATCAGTTGAAAAACGAAAATGAATGTTTTTCCACTGGCCCCCGCCAATCTCAATGCCTGTGAGACTGTCGATCGATGTGAGATTTAACCACACCGTTGATGGCACACCGAGAGAGTCAAAGACTGTTGTGAATGCCTTACCGCTCACTATAGGATCATCTGCACCCATAGGATAATCGAAACGGATCTGCTCTATCCTAAAATGATGGTCTAAGACCTCAATGCTCCCCTCTGTACTCAGCAGGCTGCCCCAGACTATTAGCTGGTCATTTATCCTTCCTCTAATTCTAAAATCGCCATATTTATCTCTAAGTTGAATATCAGAGTAGAGGTTTCCCATCGGTGTCTCTATGCTCTGCACAAAATTTACATCTTTAAATGGTATTATTCGAACATCCCAGTTGATATTTTGTAAAAAGTTTATAAAGTCACTGCTCACACCAGAATTATCCAACTTAAGAGGCGGATATGTAAATCTGGTTTCCGTAAGTCTTATTATTCCTATCACACTTGGAGATGAGGCTGGACCAGCTATTAAAAATGGCTCACCCTGTTTTAATCCATCAAAGTCTATCCATCCCTTATCCCCTTTGTACATCAGTCCTGGTATGTTGCAGTGAAGCCCCTTACCACTACTCCTTAACTGAAGCACACCGAGATTAACACCGAGATTGTTCAATTCAAAATCAGGATATTCCCCACCGAACTCATCGCTGCTGCTATTTGTTATAAAGATCTCCTCTCCGTCTATCTTTCCCTTCATATATTCAATATTAACAAACTTTTCCCCCTTATCGATCTTTACAAAACATCTTACCTTTTTTATTTTATCTATAAAACTATTGAGCTCAATCTTTCCGTCCTTAATATCTATTCTGCCTTCTGCCAGTGCCCACGAGCCATACTTCCCAGAGATACTTAAAAAAGCCTCGCCATTACAACTTGCCTTTTTAATCACAGGGCTCAAATGCGGTAAAAACTGAAGGAAATCGCCTTCAGTATAGATCGAAATATCGGCATGGCTTTCCTTTCCATGTACTCCCTTTCCCCAGAACATTATCTTTGTGCCGTCTTCACGCTCTATTTTCCCCTTTTCAATAGAAATCCTGCCGTCATAAAACAGTCTTGAATCCAATATTGTATCTACAACAACAACCTCTAATTCCTTGAAATCTACAAAATTCACCCTGCCATCGCGTACCTCAAGGGTCCCCTTTGCAATGGGTCTGTCTGACCTGCCCGATATGCGTATCTCTATGTTTCCCCTTCCCTGAATGCGGCTCTCTTTTCGGCCAAACATTCTGTATATTTCCTGAAGGTCTAAATCTTTTGCCCAGAATCCACCCACAAGAGAATCCCCCCTTAACTGCTGTGCTCCACCGCTCAACAGAAGAGTACTGTCCTTTATGATAGAGAGGCTGCACATGCGAAATTTGTGGTCCTTCCACAAATAATCAACACCACCAGTAAAACCTCCAATATCATTAAAAACCCCGTCTCTTAACGTAAGTTTTAAATTAACCTCTGGATTCTCGATTGTACCAGAAGCCCTTATGCCTCCCTTGATCGATCCATTGAAACTTCTCAACACAGGGAACATTCTGCTTAGTGATCCGAGTGAAATTTCCTCAAATTCAACATTGGCACTAAGTGAACCATCACGATTAAAGGGAAGAGAACCTTTCATAGATGCAAACTCGCCAGCAGTTCCAATATCTATCTTTAATCCACTGCTTGAGACCCATCCTGTTGCAAGCAATGGAATTACTCTACCGTCTGTACAATAATAGGATCCATTGATTGAAATTTTTCTTAAATCTTTCTGTACCCTCTTTGCAGCTGCCACAATCTTAACAATATCATCCCTGGTATCTATATGTTTTATCCGAGCATCTATTTTTATAAGATTGCTCTTACCAGTAAGATTGGCATCAACAGTCAGATCATCTGCTATCCACTTCACATTTCTGTTTATGAATGGAGCCATAAAAAGGTTTAAACCCGCAACCGAGGCGTTCCATTCAGGATTTTTCTCAAATGGACCATTTATCCTTGCATTAAGGTTAAAATCACTATTTGAAGATATATTTAACTTGAGTACATCATTCTTGTATTCCATCTCTTGTTTAATCAGCAGAGTATCGAGTTCCAAATCGACTGCAGAAATCATACATTCCGCCCTGCCACCCATCTTCCCCCTCATGCCAGAGAAATTTATATTCATCTCTGCACTGCATCTCTCGATTCTCTTGCCTACCCATTCCGGAAGCAGTGGCTTCACATCACCATTGATATCTACCGCTATTGAACTTGCTCCATAGGCAACCGAACCCTTCACCTCCATCCTCAGGTTTGAGTAGAGGTCACCACTCCCATTAAATGATATCTGATTATTCTTTCCATAAACACTGCCTCTGAATTCACCCATCCGGATATTGCCTGCAGTGACAATTGGTAAATAGATACTCCCTTTAACAAGAGGACTCCCTACACTGCCCTGAAGTTTAACCTTTAACTCTCCGTTATAAGATTTTATATATTTTAAATCTATATTTGCATACTCCCTGAGAAACGATGCTGTATTAAAGTCATCAGAACTTACCAAAATATCAAAGAAAGGATTAAATACATTTGTTATCTTTCCGCTTATTTTTAGATCAGAGCCGCAGAAATCATTTACTCCTCCATCCACAGTGATATTCTTTCCATCGAGTCTTGCCTCTATGTTAACACCCTTGAAATAGAGCCCATTTTTTTCATTTATCAGTGTTGCATTCCTAAAATGTATTACTCCGGTCGACCTTCTGTCTCTGAAAAAATTCATCTCACCAACCATTTTCCCTGATGAAAGTCGAATGCTGTCCGGCAAAATTAGCGGCAATCTATCTGGTATATCTGAATCTTCCAGAATAACTTGAATCCATACCGGCTCTATATTCAACAGGCTTACGGCTCCCCTCATTTTCAAATTAAAACCTCTGGAATGAAAAAGCCTGCCTACGAGTCTTATAACCGCAGAATCGGCAGGCTCAGAATCGAGGAGTCCGTTGAGGCCCGAAGCCAGCTCCAGTCTTGTGCCTGAATCATCTTCTATCTGAATCGAACCATCTATTACGGCAACCTTGTTCAAAACATCGAGATTTTCAAGTATACCTCGCAAATCGACCCATTCATTGCCTTCTCCATTTGTCCTGGGCTCCTTTAGATTTCTAATAACCAGTTCGGGCCTGTCAAGAATTATCTCCCTTGTAATCCTGTTTGGCACAAAGCCAAATCTTATCAATTCCCATAGGCTGTATCGCAGATGTATGTCTTTAATTTTAAGATAAAAGGATTTTTCCTTTGAGGCGAGTTTTACTTCTCTCAAATGCAGTGTGTTGAGATCGAAATCAATATTACCGATGTCTGACTCCTTTGCAAGATATGGACGTATCTGGTTAAGAAGAGCCTCTCTAATCTTCTCATTGGCCCTTGCCAGACGCCATCCATAGTAGGAACCAATGCTTATTATCGACCCTACAATACAAATGACCAGAACCCATTTTCTATTCCGCATAATACACCCTGCATAAGATTAAAAATGAGGGGATAACTACCCCTCTTCTCAGGTATTAATGATAATGCTCACAATCTATACTAAGTAATAGACGCTGCTCACGTACCAATAGTTCCACAAAATCGGCTAAAGCTGTTCGCTGGTCTTCCCGAATCTCCTCTCTCTGCCGAGATAGTCCTCTATTGCCCTGTAGAGGTGCTTTTTCCTGAAATCGGGCCACAGAACAGTTGTTATGTAAAATTCAGTATACGCTATTTGCCAGAGAAGAAAATTTGAGACCCTGAACTCTCCGCTCGTCCTTATGAGGAGATCAGGATCAGGAAGTCCGGCAGTATATAGATTTTCCTGAATCTTGTGTTGATCTATTCTCTCAGGATCCAGTTTTCCCTCTCTTACTTCATTTGCAATTTTTCTAACAGCCCTAATCAGTTCCTCTCTTCCACCATAACCGAGAGCAAGATTTAGTATTAACCCTGTGTTATCCTTAGTTTTATCAACTGCTTTTAGAACAGTATTTCTGGCATATTTAGGGAAACTGCTCAAATCTCCAGATACTATTAATTTTACATTCTTTTCTACAAGATCATTAATCTCATTGTTTGTTGTTCTGACAAGAAGTCTCATCAAACCGCTTACCTCTCTTCGCGGCCGCCTCCAGTTCTCGGTCGAAAAGGTATACAGAGTCAATATCTTTATACCCAGCTCTCCGCACGCCTCTACTATTTCACGAACAGACTTTATACCATTTCTGTGCCCCTCGATTCTGGGAAGGCCTCTCTTTTTAGCCCATCTTCCATTTCCATCCATTATGATTGCGATGTGTCGGGGCAAATCTTTGTTTTTTGATATTATTTTACCGCTTCTTCCAATCATTTATTAATAAAAAAAGTACGATTAAATACCGTAAAAGTCAAGAACTTAGTTGGTTTTAGAAAAAACAGTTTTCACTGCTGATAGTAGGGGAAAATAAGAATCATCCCGAGCTTAAAAACTCCTTCAGACTGCTCTCCAATTCCCTTATTATTTTCCTCACCCGAGGAGTGATCTCTCCGAATAGTTTCATGCTCTCGGGTTGAATACCAAGCAGAAAGGCCTCTCTATTATGTTTATTTATAATATCAATTAACAGTGATATTGGAACCTTATGAGTCGATACTGGCAGTACTATTGTATCAATATCATCCTTTCCAAACAACCTGACCGATCCAGGTGGTGCACCAAAATCCACTGCATCAACAAACAAAAACGTCACAAATCTCTTCTCATCCAGATGATCCAGCACGATTGCCTCCACACTCCCCTCTGTTTCCACAAAAACCTGTTGCGGAAACTCTTTTTTCAGGGCAGCAGAAACGACTATTCCCACTCCGTCGTCAGCCCTGTCTGTGTTGCCCAGACCAATGATGACTACAGAATCAGATCTGTCACTCTTCCTTATCTTGCCAAATATTTCCTTATATATGTTCAATCCTCACCAAATGAGTTGCACAGCTTATACATGGATCATATGCTCTTACAATAATCTCACACTGTTTGCGTATCTGTTCATCATCGTGTTCATTTGAGATCATCTCTGTAACAGCCCTGCGCATATACTTCTCAATATCCTCAAGATTCTGGCCTGTGGGAATGACAAAATTGGCCTTTTCTATGAGCCCATTTTTTATCTTATAGTGATGGTACAGTGTACCTCTGGGAGCTTCAACAGCACCAACACCTTCTCCCTCTTCCCTTGCAGGAGGAACAATATCTGGATTCTTTTTGATCTTCAAAATCTTATCTATTAATACTGGAATCTGTTCGAGTGCCCATACAATTTCAATTGTCTGGGCAAGATTGTTAAATAGGGGATTCTTCCTCCAGCGATCACTCCAGTACTCTGTAAAAAGCCTTGCTGCTTCTCCCTTAAGCCTCTCACCAATGTTGTTCATCCGTGCAATTGCACCGACAGTATATGGTTTACCATTATAAAGACAGTGTTTGGCTGCCGAATGATCACAAAAGCGTTCATTGGTCAATTTTTTATAATCTTCACAATCAACGACCTCTCCATTTGAAATCTTTATACGATCTCCCATAAGCCCATATTCATCCCCATCGGGCTCGCAGCACATAAGCAGTGTTTCTTCTTCAAAAAATGAAGGAATCTCAAGCCTCCCAACAAGTGAAGTGCCGTATTCTGCAAATTCAATAAACTGATGTGCCTTTTTCTTTATGTCAATAAGCTGCTGGCTATCTGGATATCTTCCAAATCCTCCGATAGTGGGATTTTCACCATGAATCATCCTGCCACTTATAATGCTCATTATTTGATTTGCAAACTTTTTCAATGATAATGCCTTTAAAACCTCATCCCCAAATTTTTCTGCCATGGCAATTGCAGAAGGATACCCCAAAAAGTCGGGCAGAGCGAGAATAAAGACATGAAGAGAGTTGCTCTCAATCAGTTCGCCCATGTGCAGTAGTCTCCTCAGCAGATCAACCTTTGGCGGAACCTCGATTCCAAGAGCCTTTTCCAGACCACGCAGCGCTGCCATTCTGTGAGATACTGTGCATATTGCACATATCCTGCAGGTTATGCTTACATCCTCCTGAGCACTCTTTCCCTCTACAAGTGTCTCAATAAGTCTGGTGCCCTCAAATATCTCAAACTTAATCTCCTTCACCTTTTTTCTGTCTATCTTTATTGTGATTCCACCCTCCCCCTCAACTCTGGATAGTGGTTCGACAATTATCTCATTCATCAGAGAACTCCTAAAATTTTCTTCAACGGTTTCATCATTCCGCTGCCGTTATATATCCTAAAGCGGCGTTTTATCTCATCTGTTGAGAACTTCTTCTCTTTTAGAAGATTGAACTCTGCACTCACATTGGCCTCTTTAACATGCCCCCAGCATCCAAGACACACAAGGTTATGTGAAGGACATCTTGCACCGCATCCTGCTGCCGTGATTGGTCCCAGACAAAGTTGGCCCTCAAGAAGCAGACAATCATTTTCTCTCAATTTGCATTCATAACATACAGGATAATCAGGAAACACGGGATTATCACCCTGAAGAAAGTGCGAAAAACAGTAAAAAAACTGATCTCTATCTATAGGACATCCAGGTATGTAGAAATCCACATCGACAAACACATCGATCGGTTTTGACTCAATTGGTGTTCGGTTGGATAAATAGTTATCGCCATATACCTTCCTGAACCTCTGGTCCCACCCTCTTGTTCCAAGTTCCATGGCCTGAATGCCCCCATAACAAGCACACGTTCCTATTGCAACAACAAACCCTGTTCTGCTTCTAATTTCCTTCACACGTTCCGCCTGCTCCTGACTCGATATTGAGCCTTCAATAAGTGCAATGTCGAGTTCAGAATCATCATTGTCACTCTTTGCAAGGGAAAAAAATTTTATATCTGCAGAATCAAAAAAATCCAGCAGCAGATCTTCACTATGAATTATTACAAGCTGATCACCGTTGCATCCAGTGAAACCGTATATTCCGACTCTTTTTTTACTATGGTACAATTTTTTCTCCTTAGATTAAATGAGACCCTGCATATGGACCACGTCCCAGTAGGTAAAAACTGGACCCTCAATACAGGTGTAAATATATCCTCCGATGATGCAGTGACCGCATTTACCAATACCACATTTCATTCTTCTCTCAAGGGTCATTAAGATCTGGTGTTTTGGAATGTTTAGTTTCAAGAGTTCATCCACTACATATTTATACATCACAGGAGGCCCACACACTGTCACAAATGTTTTCTGTGGATCTATGTCTGTCAGTCTTGGAATGAGACGTGTTATTAAACCTGTATCATAAGGCCACTCACCAGTGTCGTCCTGATCTACAGTGAGAAAGCATTTAAGATCCTCGCGAGTCATCATATGGAAAAACTCCTGTTTAAAAAGCATATCGGATGGTGTTCTCGCACCATGAAGCAGATACAGCTTCCCAAATTGATCCCTGTTATCCAGGGCATAGAGGAGAAGAGATCTCAGGGGTACTGCACCAAGTCCTCCCATGATTATTACAAGATCGCTTCCAACCATCCTATTAACCGGAAAACCATTACCATAAGGCCCCCTGACTCCTATTATGTCATTCTCTTTCAGTTTAAATATTGCATTTGTAATTGTTCCAACTCTTCTTATACCAAACTCGAGGAGTCCTGGACGGGAGGGAGTTGAAGAAATAGAAAATGGCGCCTCTCCATATCCAATCATTGAAATCATCATAAATTGACCTGGCAGATAGTCGAGATGTAGCGCCTTTTCCATATCAACTGCCCGAACCTGAAAAAAATGAACATCCTCATTTAGTGGATAGCGCCTTATCAGCCTCATGGGTTCTGCCTTGTATGGATTCATAACATCAGGATAGACTCTCATCTCTTTACCTCCTCACCTTTCAGCCTCATTCCTACTGTTCGAATATCGATATCAACAGGGCAGTTATCAATGCAGCGACCGCATCCGACACATGCTGGTTCACCAAATTTCCCGACAAATGCCTGCAGCTTGTGAGTAAATCTCAACTTTAGGCGCTCGGCCCTCGACTCACGGAAATTGTGCCCCCCTGCTACCATGGAATATTCCTGAAACATGCACGAGTCCCACTTGCGAACTCGTCTTCCTTCTTGAAGTTTCAGGTCTATCTCGTCAAGTACATTAAAACATGGACAGGTCGGACATATAACAGTACAACTGCCACATGACAGACACTTCTCTCCAAGCTCTTCCCATAAGGGATCATTCCAGCAGAGCTCCATTGTACTTGGCATTCCTGTAAAATCCATATCTAACTTAAATTGGCTCTCTCTGTAATCACGCCATTTTATATATCTCTCCAGATCACTTCTTGTGATATTTTCGTCCATGAGTTCAGGACATTCTCTCACCATATCGTCGCCAAGACTCGACCCTACCCAGACTATAAAGAAATCTTCAAGATCTGTAAGTGCAAGATCAAAGCCTCGTTCGGCATAATTTGTATTTGTAGTCTTGCAGAAACACTTATCATCCGGTATACATGAAAGTCCAATAATGGCAGTCTTTTTCCTTCTGTTTATATAATATGGATCTGGATAGTGAATCTCAAAAAATTGATCCATTATCAGCAATGCATGGATATCGCATGGATGAATTCCAAAAATAACCTGTCTGGGAAAATCCTCTATATCATCCTCTATCTTCCCCTCTCTGAAGGCGAACATTTCGAATCGAGGTGGAACAAGAAGTTTTTTAAAGGGAATCTTTGTTCTAAGGGCCTTTAAATCTATCTTCGAAAAATCATCTATCTCACTAAGAGCATGATGTTTGCCACTCTTTACAGGCCCCCACAACTTTCCAAAAGTTCTTATCGAATCAAGAAAATCATAAAGATTTTCCTTTTTCATCTTAACCGCTCTCATTACCAATCTCCACTCTATGATTCAAAAGACTCTAAATATAAATAAAATATCTATCATGGTCAAGACCTTTTGGCAAATCCCTTGATTGGACACTGTCAATATATTCTGTTGAAATTTATTCCAATGATAGAGCTGGGTATCTT
>CAZYVD010000023.1:0-37198 GCA_964651045.1 uncultured bacterium | reverse complement strand
CGTGCACAAAGATGGAGTGGCCAGTGTTTCAGCATGATGAGCGTCACACAGGCACATATCCGAGTAATGGAGGAGTTGGAGTAGAGGATCGGGAGACAGGTCACGCAGGAGGATTATTCTTGAGTGCTCATCCCAATCCATTTAATTCAGAGGCTACTATTTATTATCGAGTAGGAGTTTCCACACATGTTGAGCTAAAGATATACGACACACTTGGCAGGGAGGTTTGTGTATTGGTAGATGGGGAGAGGCTTTCTGGTTCTTATAGAATCAGATGGAAAGGGAGAGACTTTAATGGCAGGCCTGTTACGAGTGGAGTTTATATCTTAAGGTTAAAGACAGATAAAGATGTTTTCAGCAGAAGGGTATTGGTTGTGAGATAGGATTTTTTATTACTGGTTAAGAAAATAGAAAACCACTACCAATAAAAGCATTGTTTTAATATATACGATTATTATATTAATCATAATGAAAGATTCGAGATTAAGAGTCGTGGTCATAGGAGGAGGTCCATCGGGATTGATGGCGGCTGGTCAGGCTGCATCAATGGGCGAAGCAACTACTGTATTGGAGAAGATGGATCGTCCTGGAATAAAACTTTCTATCACAGGTAAAGGAAGATGCAATCTCACAAATCAATCTTCTATTGATGAATTCATCGAACATTTTGGCTCGAATGGAAAATTTCTTTATCAATCATTTGCAAGATTTTTTAATGACGACCTTATAAATTTTTTTGAAGAATTGGGAGTGAGATTGAAAGTAGAGAGAGGCGGCAGAGTATTTCCATCAGATCATTCTGCACAAAAGATTTCAAATATACTCATAAGATGGTGCAGAGAGAGCGGTGCAGAAATAATTTGTAACTCAAGAGTAGAGTCTTTGATTATTGAAGGAGAGAGGGTAAGAGGGGTAGAGTACTTCTCAAAGGGTTTTCGAGGAAGTAAACGGATCTATGCGGATAGAACAATAATTGCCACTGGTGGATGCTCATATCCTGAGACAGGCTCTAATGGTGATGGATATAGACTGGCCAGCCTTGCAGGACACTCGATTGTAAAGATACGCCCTGCTCTTGTAGGCATTAATCTTGAAGGAGAAACACATCTCAGCCTGCAGGGATTGAGTCTTCGAAATGTTGTGGTTCGAATGATATCCGATGGAAGAAAAAGAGCAGAACTCTTTGGAGAAATTCTTTTTACACATTTTGGGGTTTCAGGGCCTGTGATTCTTACCATGAGCAAAAATATTGGAAGGGAGATCGATGAAGGTAGAGATGTTGTGCTTAGCATTGATTTAAAGCCTGCTCTTGATCAGAAGAGGCTTGATCGCAGGATCCTTCGTGATATAGAAAACAATAAGAATAAACAATTTAGAACTCTTCTTAAAGGGCTTTTGCCATCAAAGTTAATTCCTGTTTGTATCGAACAAGTTAAGATTCCTTTTGACAGGAGAGCAAACAACATTACGAGTAAGGAAAGAAAAAGGCTTCTATCCTGGTTGAAAGATTTTCGAATGAGGCCGATTTCTCCACGTCCTGTTTCTGAGGCAATAATTACGAGTGGAGGGGTCGATTTGAAAGAGATAGATCCAAGAACAATGGAGTCGCGTCTAATAAGAGGCCTCTATTTTTCAGGAGAGGTGATGGACATAGATGGCGATACTGGTGGATACAATCTTCAGGCAGCTTTTTCAACGGGATGGCTCGCAGGACGTTTGGCATGCTACTCAAAATAAAATCTTGCAGCAGATATTAATTGTTATATGAAATTCAAAATCCTACTTTTTAAAGGAGCCCAAAAGAATGAAACCTTTTTACATATTGGCTATTGTTGGGACTTCAAGGCCAAATGGAGTGGTAAGTATACTTGCAAAAAAAGTTCTCGAAGGTGCGAGTGCATCTGGTGGTAAAACAGAACTTGTGAATTTGTATAATTATAAAATTGATTATTGCCGCGGTTGCTGGGCATGTGAAACAAAGGGCAAATGTGTATTGAAAGATAACTTTAATTTAATTTTTGAAAAAGTAAAAAGGGCTGATGTTCTTGTTTTAGCAGCGCCAACTTACTGGTCAAATGTTCCTGGTATAATGAAAACATTTTTTGATAGACAATGTGGTCTTGGGATGCATCATGGAGAGGGAAAAGTTTTGTTTGGTATGCGAGTCCCGATTGGACTTGGACCGAAAAAAGAGATGAAAAACAAAAAGGTTGTATTGATCACTGCCTGCACAACTCCCTGGCCTTTCAATTTTATAATGGATGAAAGCCGTGGCACAATCAGGGCTATGAAAAATTATACTCGAAAGATAAAGGCAAAATTGATAGCAAAAATTATTTTCACCGATTCACGATTTATGAATATGAAAGATAAAAAACAAAAATATGAATATAAGGCTTTCAAAATAGGGAAAAATTTAGCAAGTTAAAATATGGGAAAAAACAATATGCAAATTATTAAAATTTTTCCAACAAACTGTTTTTTGCTTAGAACAGAAAATGGATATTTATTGATAGATACAGGCTATCCTGAGAAATATGGGATTTTTGTTAAAGAGCTGGAAAAAAGGAATATCAAACTTACGGCAATAAAATATCTATTGCTAACTCATTATCACGATGACCATACAGGTTTTGCAGCTGAAATAGTTAAAAATACAGGAGCAAAAATAATTGTTCATAAAAATGCAATTTCTCATTTAAAGAAAGGTCAATCTGTTAATCCGCTCTCAGGTGAGAATAGGAAGAAAAATTTAAATTTGTGTGTGAAAATGCTGAATCATATTCATTCTAAAATAAAGAGACGTGATTTTACTTATCCTCCTGTACTGATAACGGAAAAAGATCATATTGTAGAAGTAGACAATTGTGAGATTTTAAAAGAGATTGGAATAGATGGGACAATATTGTACACCCCCGGGCATACTGATGATTCTATTTCTGTTGTGCTTTCTGACGGCAGGGCCTTTGTTGGCGATGCGGCTATGAATTTTTTGAACATCTGCCGTATTAAATATCGACCGATTTATGCAGAAGACTTTGAAAAAGTTTACAAAAGCTGGAAAAAGATAATAGAATATGGAGCAAAAATAATCTATCCATCTCATGGGAAATCGTTTAGTGGGGAAAAGTTGGAAATGCAATTAGAACAAAAGAGAGGGGAATAAAGACTACAGAATATTTATATGATGTAACGTTCGGAACTCCGCGGTGCTTCGCACCTTGCCCCCTCTAGTCATATAACAGCGGATAAAAGGGAAATCAAAGATTTCCCCAAATTGCCTTCGGCAAACTTCTTTTATTCGCCGGACGTTATTTTGAAGCAACAGATAAAAAATTGTTTGAAATTAAAAGGCAGTAGTAGTATATTTTTAATTATAAGAAATTATGGAGGTGTTGCCATGAAAATTTTTCCACTATTACTATTTGTTCTTTTGATTGCTGGTAGTGTAACTGCTTCATCAGTTTCTGAGAGTCATCCTTTTTCTGTGCATGATATGCTTGCAATGGACAGGATCTCTGATCCTCAGCTGTCCCCGGATGGTAAATGGATAGTATTCACTCTTAGAAAGACCGATCTGGAGGCAAACAGAGGACGCACAGATATCTGGATGGTTGGCGTTGATGGAAAAGGGCTTCGCAGATTGACATCGCACCCTTCTTCTGACTGGAATCCACGCTGGTCTAAATGTGGGAAAAAGATATGGTTTCTTTCAGATAGATCTGGTTCTTCACAGGTCTGGACTATAAGAGTAGATGGTGGAGAGGCAGAACAGTTTACAGATTTGCCTCTCGATGTAGGGAATCTGGTAGTCTCTCCATATGGAGGCTATATAGCGTTTACAATGGATGTCTTTCCAGATAAAGGATGCCCGGGATGCACAAAGAAGAAACTAGATGAGATTAAGAATAAAAAATCAAGCGGTATTTTGTTTGAAAAGGTTTTCATAAGACACTGGGACAGATGGGAGGATGGACGTCGATCTCATCTTTTTGTAATGGAATGCAAAAAAGGAGGCAAACCGATCAAATTGATGAAAGGAATGGATGCAGACACTCCATCCAAACCATTTGGAGGGCCTGAAGAGATAACTTTTACTCCTGATAATAAGGGAATTATATTTACAGCTCGCATGGACAAAGGTGATGAACCCTGGTCGACAAATTTTGATCTTTTTTATGTTCCGATTGATGGCTCTTCCAAACCGGTATCGATTACCCAAGATAATGAGGCATGGGACACAATGCCGGTATTCAGCCCTGATGGTAAGAAGCTCGCATATCTGGCAATGGAGAGGCCTGGATATGAATCCGACAGATTCAGGATAGTGATAAAATCGTGGCCAGATGGAGAGAGCACAATCCTTACAGAATCGTGGGACAGATCGCCATCCACAATCGCATGGTCTGCAGATGGGAAGACTATTTATGCAACTGCTTCCAACCTCGGACAGAGATCTCTTTTTGCAATAGATGTCAAGACCGGAAGGGTCAAGACAATAGTTAGAGATGGAACTGTAGGTTCTATAATGCCAACAAAAAATAGAATCATTTTTGGAATGGATAATCTTAAATCTCCTGTTGAGCTGTACTCTGTTAGAAAAGATGGTAAAGATGTTAAATCGATTACAAACATAAATAGGGAAAAGTTATTATCTGTGCGGATGGGTGATTATGAGCAGTTTACATTCAAGGGATGGAATGATGAAATAGTATACTGTTATGTAGTCAAACCTGTGGATTTTGATCCTAATAAGAAATATCCAGTAGCATTTTTAATTCATGGAGGGCCGCAGGGATCTTTTGGGAACCATTTTCACTACAGATGGAATCCTCAGGCATATGCAGGTGCAGGATACGCAGCAGTAATGGTAGATTTCCACGGTTCTACGGGTTATGGACAGAAGTTCTGCGATTCCATTCGTGGAGACTGGGGAGGGAAACCTCTCGTTGATCTCAAGAAAGGGCTCTCAGAGGCTATAGAGAGATACAAATGGATGGATGGAGACAGAGTTGCGGCACTTGGTGCTTCTTTTGGAGGTTTCATGATTAACTGGATAGCTGGAAACTGGCCCGACAGGTTCAGATGTCTTGTTAATCACGACGGAAATCTTGATGAAAGATTTGCATATTATGCAACCGAAGAGCTGTGGTTTCCAGAATGGGATCACCAGGGCACTCCATGGACCAATCCTGAAGGATATGAGAAACACAATCCAGTTAATTATGTAAAAAGGTGGAAAACACCAATGCTTGTAATTCATGGGGCAAAAGATTTCAGAGTAGTAGAGTCTCAGGGAATGGCAACATTTAATGCTCTTCAGAGACTGGGAATTCCGAGCCAGCTTCTCTATTTTCCTGATGAAAACCATTGGGTCTTGAAACCGCATAATTCGATCCAGTGGCATGAAACAGTCATTAAATGGCTGGATAGATGGTGTAAGAATTAAAAAGGGGAGAAGTTAAAATGGAGGAGAAGAAAAAGGGCTACGGATTTATGCTTGTTTTGGTAGCTTTCCTTATTCTTGTAAGCATATCTACTCTTCTGCCGGACAAGAGTGCAAGCAAGGATTGTTTACTGCTCGGATATAGGGCACACTGTACGTTTGCGCCAATAAGCACGCTGATATGCATATTAGTAACCGTCTTGGCATATATGCTGATACGAAAGAAGTTTGTTGAAAAGAAATAGATTTTAATGTTTGATAAAGATCATTGATTTTTAAGACCAATCCTAATGTTGGAACAGTAAAAGTATAACATAGTATTGGTAATTTAAACCCAAATCTATGACCTTTGGGCAGTAGGATAGTATTTTTGAAAGTTGTTTTGAGCATCTCCATAAAGATTTCGGGGAATTATGCGGGTTAATCGTATTACTATATAGAGATGTGTTATGTCATAATCATTTTTTATAGTATCGGGAGGTATATGATGAATTATCTAATATTTGTAAAAAGGCCAGTCAGACATTACTCGCGATACATATTTTTGTTTTTCTTTTTAATATTTGTATTATTGGTTTTAGACCCACAGTATCTTTATTGTCAAGAGGTTACAAAGGTAAGGATTTCTGGGAAGGTTGTTGACAGGTTGACTGGTGAGCCAATGGCATATGTAAACGTATTTCTATCCAACACAACAATAGGAACAACCACCATGCCTGATGGAACATATTCAATTGACCATGTACCGATGGGAACCTATGATATTGTTGTCTCTATGATAGGTTATGAATTAGTCAAGAAGAAGGTCTATTTAAACATGAAGAAGGAATATGTTTTCAACTTTCGTCTTAAACAGAAGGACATCGAATTACCAGCTGTAACTGTTAAGGGTGAAATTCCAAAGAAGTGGAGGAAAGATCTCAAGAAATTTACAAGATTGTTTCTGGGAAACACTATTAATAGTTCAGAGTGTTCTATATTGAATCCGGAGATAATTGATTTCAAATTGGACAAAGAGAAAAATGAATTTTTAGCAATTGCAGAAAAACCGATAATGATTGAAAACAGAGCACTGGGTTACAGAATAGAATGTTATTTGCGTGATTTTAGATATAAGCGAACAGGTAGAATAGTGAGGTATAAAACATTTTTAAAATTTACCCCCATGAAACCGGAGAATGAAAAGCAGGAGATTTACTGGAAAGAGAACAGGTTAAACACATATATTGGTTCTCTTAGACATTTTCTTGCTGCCTGGGCAAATGGATGCATAGAAGACCATGGATTCTTGGTTAAGAAGTCTGCTTCCATGCCTTCTGTTGGAAGGAGAACTGTTCTTAATGAAATAAATTTATATAAATGTATTTCTTATTCATCATCTATGGCTCAAAAGGAGATATTCTTTGATGGCTATCTAAATGTAATATATACTGGCAACATTGCCTATAAACTCGATACTCAGAAAAAAGAGAGTATATGGTTTAAAGGTTACACATCAAGGAAGGGGAAGAGATCCTCATGGCTTAAACTTAACTTTGGCTTTGCCTGGGTTGACATTCGTGGTAATTTAGGAGATCCATATTCGATATGTGTATATGGAGATTGGGCCTCAAGCAGGATCGCAGACGAGCTTCCAATGGATTATGAACCGCCAATTCTAATTGGAGCCGGTTCTGCAAATCAAGAAGTTGATTATTTTAGTGTGGGGAATGATTATAAGAATACTGGAAAATGGAAGGAGGCACTCGATATATGGGAAAAGTGGTATGAAAAACTGAAAAAAAGAGGAGAGGTTGATCCGCGAATAGGAATAAAATTTATTGAGCTCGCAACCAGTAAAAAGGCGAAGGAGTATTACAAGACTGCAAATGATATCTACATGTGGGGGTTTTCCAAAGAGTGCCCAGAACATATAGATGTAGTGATTGAGGAGGCAGAAAGAATAATTCCTCTTTTGTCAGATACCGAAAAAAAAGAGTGGAGGAGGCTGATCAAGGAAAGAGATGCTTCTCTGTCGGGTTTGATCTACAGGTTCTGGATTAATCAGGATCCGCGCCTCACAACAGAGATAAATGAACGGTTGATCGAGCACTGGGAGAGGATAGCATTTGTTAGAGAAAATTTTACAAGGAATAGAGACGGACCATATGGATGTGATGATCGAGGGATAATATATGTTAAATATGGAGAACCGGATAGAAAGAAGAGCGGAAAATTTGGAACATCCTCACTTGCGCGCAGGGAAATCTACCGCTGGATTGGGTTTACAATGGATTATACAATACGAAATCAGGCAATGATGAATGTAAAACTGTTAGATCCAAAGCCTGAATATGAGGTATGGGCTTATGATAACATAGGAACAGATAGGCCAAGCATTTTTCTGTTTTCGTACAAATATGGCTCAGGAAGATTTACACTCGTTCCGGGGATAGAATCCCTTTATCCTAAAAAGAGGTGGATATTCTCGAGTCACAGCACCAGCAGGACTTCCCTTTCGCCTAGGGATTATTTAATCTACCAGATAATCTATTATTCAGAGTTGAGTATTTTTGACGATTTCTTCAGAGAGAGGTATGAACGGCTCGAAGACATCTGGATGAATGATCAGGTTCGAAAGGAGCAGAGGAGAGAGACAAGTAGGGTAACTCTCTACTCCGATAATGCTCGAATGCTACAATCGATTAGCAAGACACATGAATATCAGGATAAATTTAATCCGATATCCAAACATGCAGATAAACAAAAGTCCGATTTTGAAAGAAGATATTGTGATACAAAAATGGTGACAAGGACAATAAGGACCCTTGATGAAGAAAACAATCCGAAATTGACGGTGTTTGTGTCTTCATCACCGGAATTTCCAAAAAAGAAGGTGAGAATTGTCGACGGACGCCTTACAGTGCCTGGATACAGAGTTTACCATATTCTTATGATTAGAGACGACTCATTAAATGTGGCCAAAAAGCTTACAGATAAGAAGATGGGAAGGGAGAGAAATTTTTCATTTTTTACATTAGATCATAAGAATGACCTGAAGTGGGGAACTGTCGGAGCAGAGGCCGTGGATTCAGATGACTCACTGTTTGCTATAGGAAAAAGATCGTTTAATATCTCATCCCCTCTTTCTGGCAATACACAAATGCTCGAAGTAAGCGATCTTGTCATAGGTAGTCAAATGGAGAAAGATTTTTATGAAACAGATCTTCCTTTTAATATAATTCCAGAGGAGGTGTTTACTAGAGACGAACCGATGCAGGTCTATATTGAGGCATATAATTTGAAACCTGACATACAGGGCACTCACAGGTATGATTTGGAATATGGTGTTGTAGAAATAAAAAGATCTGGTAATAAGGTGAAGAGGAAAGAGAGACTGACCATGTCGTATGAGATCAGCAGCAAAAGGAGTAGAAGCTCGGAACGGTTTGGTGCAGATATTTCAAAGCTTTCTCCAGGAGAGTATGAATTTTTTATAAGAGTAACAGATAAAGTCTCAGGTCAGTCAAAGATGAGAAAGGAGTTTTTTAAGCTCGTAAAGGGTAGCAAGTAAGAAGTGAATGTCCCCATTTTTTCACATCGCTTTTTAGATTAAAGTCCTGCCCCGTGTATTGACTGGACAACTTCAGAATCATTATGGTTAATGTTAACAAAATAGCCAATAAAAAAATTAGCCCCTTGCTTTGTATACAAATTGTATTAAATTAAAAAGTATTTAATTTATTTGAAAAATCAATTCGCTCCAAATGTTGAGAAACAAACCATTAAATTTTGTGCTCATAAAGCCTGCTGGTCCTGATTGCAACATGGAATGCGACTACTGCTTCTACCTGAAAAAGGCCAGATATTTCAACAAGATCAAGACTCACCGCATGAGTTATGAAACATTAGAAGAGGTTATAAAGCAGGTAATGACTCAGGGTGGAAGAAGTGTAAACTTTGGATGGCAGGGGGGAGAACCGACTCTGATGGGTGTGGATTTTTTCACCAGGGCTGTAGAATTTCAGGACAGATATGGTTCAAATCAGGATGTTGCGAATGGAATACAAACTAATGGCATTCTTTTAAACAGGGATTGGGCAAGACTGTTCAGGGAGTACAATTTTCTGGTCGGTATATCAATAGACGGACCAAGGCACATACACGATCGATACAGAAAGATGAAGGGAGGGGGGAGTTCATGGGAAAAAGTCTTAAACAGTGCAGAGATGCTGCTTGAAGAGGGTGTGGATCTCAATTCCCTGATTGTTGTAAACGACTATTCAGTGCAGTTTCCAGATGAGATATATGAATTCAATAAATCTATTGGTATTACATATATGCAGTTTATACCGTGTGTTGAACCCGACCCAGATGATCCTAAGAGGACTGCCTATTTTTCTGTCGACCCTGATGAATATGGGAAATTCCTTAAGAGACTATTCGATCTCTGGTGGGAAGATTTTGAAGATGATCGTCCAAAAACCTCAATAAGATTTTTTGAGTCTCTCTTTTATCATTATGTTGGTTTGGAACCACCGATGTGCACACTCCTCAAGGAGTGTGGAAATTATGTTGTAGTCGAGCACAATGGAGATCTATTCTCATGCGATTTTTTTGTAGACTCAAAACACAGACTCGGCAATATTCATGAGCAACTAATAGTTGAGATGCTCAACAGCGAGCAGCAGGATCGGTTTGGTAAGGAGAAGAAAAATGTGCATGAGGATTGTCAGAGCTGTGAATGGCTGATCTACTGCCGTGGCGGCTGTCTGAAAGACAGGCTCAATAATCCTCATAGAGTTGGACTGAGTTACTTCTGCTCATCATACAGGATGTTTTTCCCATATGCTCACCAGAGGTTGACCGGGCTTGCTGACAGATGGAGGAGAGAGAGGATCAAAGAGAGAATTGAGAGATCACCATCTTTACCTAAAAGGAACGATCCATGTCCCTGTGGAAGTGGATTGAAGTATAAGCACTGCTGTGGAAGTTTGCAGAGGTGAAATGGAGGTGAAGAGATGAGAAAGGTGTGCAGGAGAGATTTCATAAAATCGATGAGTATCTGTTCATCTGCACTGCTGATTGAGTCAAATCTATTTATAGGCTGCAAGAGGAGAAGAAATAGGCCAAATTTTGTATTCATACTCATCGATGATATGGGATGGAGAGATGCAGGTTGTTATGGAAGCATATTCTATGAGACACCAAACATAGACAGGCTGGCTTCGGAGGGCATGCTGTTTACAGATGCATATGCTGCAAGTCCTGTATGTTCTCCGACAAGGGCAAGCATACTTACTGGTAAACATCCTGCAAGAGTGGGAATTACAGACTGGATCCCCGGAATGGATCCAAAGAACAAGAAACTGATCGGTCCGCAGGATTTAGATCATCTTCCTCTCGAGGAGGTAACAATTGCAGAGGTTTTAAAGGATGCTGGATATGCAACAGGATTTTTTGGCAAATGGCATCTTGGTGACAGGGGTTACTTTCCTGAGAACCAGGGATTCGATATAAACAAGGGGGGACACTGGGCAGGTCAGCCAGCATCCTATTTTTATCCATACAAGAATAAACGAAAGAGGTGGGATGTACCGGGTCTTGAAGGAGGAAGGAGCGGAGAGTATCTTACAGATAGACTGACAGATGAGGCAATAAAATTTATTGAGAAAAACAGAAACCGTCCCTTTTTTGTTTACCTCTCTCACTATGCGGTTCATACACCGATTCAGTCAAAGAAAGAGTTGGAGGAGAAGTATCGCAAAAAGCTGAGCATGATGAAAAGGGAGTCCGGGCCCGACTATCTGCCGGAGCACAACAGCATGACTAAACAGAAACAGGACGATCCTGCATATGCCGGAATGATTCAAAGTGTGGATGAGAGTGTTGGACGCATAATGATGAGGCTCAGGGATCTAAATCTTGAGAAAAGCACTATCATAATCTTTATGTCCGATAATGGTGGCCTCACAACACTTCCAGGCAAATGGCGCTCTCCCACATCTGTTGTCCCGCTAAGAGCAGGAAAGGGCTGGCTCTATGAGGGCGGTATACGTGAACCCATGATTATCAAATGGCCAGGTGCAGTTAAACCAGGCACTATCTGCAGCGAACCTGTGATAAGCATGGATTTCTATCCTACGATTCTCGAAATGGCAGGATTGCCACTCATGCCAGAGCAGCATGTGGATGGAAAGAGTCTGGTGGTTCTGCTAAGGCAGAATGGATCGATTAATCGTAAAACACTCTTTTTTCACTATCCTCATTATCACGGTTCTGGAGGCGTACCGTCGGGAGCCGTTCGTTGCGGAGATTTTAAACTAATCGAGTGGTTCGAAGATGGTTCGGTAGAACTCTACAATCTTCGAGAAGATATTGGCGAGAGAAGAAATCTTGCTAATAAAATGAAGAGTAAGAGAGATGAACTCTTACGGATGCTCCATGAATGGAGGATGAAGCTGAGTGCAGGGATGGTGCGGCCAAATCCATACTTGAACATAAAAAAAGAGTAAATGAGAATTTACAGGATCAGAATATGAAAATATATTTAGTATCTATTTTAAATTTTCTTTTATGTTTAACTCTATCTTTAAGCAGTACTGTTTTCCCTGAGGAAAAAGATAAGAATCGGGTCGTCAGATACCTGAAGACAATCGGTCAAAGGGGTGAAGGAAAAGGTCAGTTTAAAGAGCCGAGCGGAATAACAATATCACCAGATGGATTTTTGTATGTTGCAGATACTGGCAATAACAGGGTAGAGAAGTTGAGCTGGAGGGGAGAATTTATATGTGAGGTCGGAGGTTTTGGATGGAATAAACAGCAGTTTGACGGTCCGGTGGCAATCTCGGCACGCAACGGACTCGATGTGCTTGTGGCAGACTACTATAATGAAAGAATCGAGAGGTATGACAAAGATCTCAATTATCTATCTACGTTTAGCTCGTCAGATGACTGGCCCGACGACAGCCAGTTTGGCTTTCCAAAAGATGTTGACATATCGGCTCAGGGCGAACTATTCTGTCTTGATGGCGAGAACAATCGCATCCTTAAACTGGATGTAATGGGTATACCGCAGAGAAGCTTTGGGGATTACAATTCAGGAGAGGGAAGGCTGATACTTCCACAGAGACTGGTCGTTACGTCAACAGACAGGGTTTTTGTTTCTGATGAAGAGCTGGGTTCAATCGTAATGTATGATATACATGGTAACTATATACACACTCTTGGTTTGGATATTTTCGAAATGCCTATGGACATGACGTTAGTAGGCAATGAACTGTTGCTGGTAGCCGATGCTGCCAAGAGGGATATAATCGTACTGCATATCTCTGGTGCTCTGATTACAACAATCCGGGAAGATCTTGAGAATCCCGATATATTTATTGAACCAGTGGATGTATGTTACTGGGACGGGAAGATATTTGTTCTTGACAGGAAGGGATGCAGTATACATATATTTCAATGGCTGTTCAGTGAGGAGAATTTTGACTGGTGAGGTTAGGATGGAATCACATCGGTTTCATCTTGATCTTCTATGGTTCGACACTCTGGTCGCAAACTAAATCCATAAATATAGATCCATTTCTCCATTCGGAAAGTTTCATTTCAACGGGTAGAGATTCTCTTTTAAAACTTTCACACAACTTAATTATAAATGGAACCGTTACGATCAAGGTCGATAGTCTGATATTGGTCGAAGGAAGAGATTATAAATTAAACTCAACATCAGGAGTAGTGGGGTTTGTAGAGATTCCAGATTCGGGTTCTGTAATTACTGTTACCTACAGAATACTTCCTGTAGATTTAAAGATAAAATACCAACACTGGAGGGTCTCCGATACGACTGTCAGAGATGAGACCCATCCACCAGTTATCTCTTCTGCTTCTCTAAGGAGAAAAAAGAAGAAGTCTGATTTCAGTGAAAATCTCCAGAAGAGTGGTTCAATATTTCGTGGTCTTTCAATCGGAACGGGACAGGGAATGAAGCTTCAGTCGGGATTGAGGCTTCAGCTATCAGGAATGATAGCTCCAAGAGTTGAGGTTATCGGATCTCTAACAGATCAAAACACGCCGATTCAACCAGAGGGAAATACACAGACCCTCCAGGAGATTGACAAGGTATTTGTGAAGGTAAGGGCACCCGGGTTTGATGTAACAATGGGTGACTACGTGTTTAATGTCGACAACTCAAGGTTCGGTTCTTTTTCTCGAAAGTTGCAGGGAGGAATGGGAAGTGTTGAATCCAATTTTGGTAAATTAACAATTTCGGCCGCAGCATCGAGGGGTGAATTTACTACAAATTATTTTAATGGCCAGGAGGCACACCAGGGTCCATACCAGCTTACAGGAGGAGAGGGACAAAGAGAGATCATTGTACTCGCAGGAACAGAGAGGGTATGGGTTGATGGAGAACTCATGCAGCGTGGTGAAGATAACGACTATGTAATAGAATATGGGAATGGACAGATTACATTTACCAGAAATCGATTGATTACAAGTGATTCAAGAATCAGGGTAGATTTTGAATATTCCGATCAGAAGTTTCAGAAGGATATCTATGGGGCAAGAGGTGAGGTAAAATTCTTAAATGATCGAATAAAGATCAGAACATCGTTTTTAAGAGAATCTGACAACAAAGACCATCCCTTAGATATCTCGCTGAACGATGAATATCTTGATATATTAAAAAAAGCAGGAGACTGCCTAGACTCTGCAGTTGTTTCAGGAGCAAAATATGTTGGCGACAGCTCAGGAACATATGTCAGGATAGATTCATCTGGCATTGTATTTTACAGATATGCTGGAAAGAACAAGGGCGATTACTCGGTTCATTTTTCATATGTAGGCGAGGGAAAGGGTGACTACTCTTTTTCAGGTTATGGTATTTATAAATATGAAGGAGAGGGGAGGGGAGATTATCTTCCAATAATCTATCTGCCGCTGGCAACAAGTCATCAGTTGATAGATGCATCTACCTCGATAGACCTTGGAGGCAACACAATTATTGAAGGAGAAGTGGCCCTGAGTGATAGAGATTTGAACCTTTATTCAAATAAAGACGATCAGGACAACATTGGTCTTGCCTATTCGGGCAGGTTGAAAATGGACAGAAGAAGAATTGCTCTTTTTAAAAAGGGTCTTGGTGAGCTCGCGGTGGAGGCAAATCTGCAAAGTGTAGGGAAGAGGTTCAGACCTGTAGGCAGGATAGGAGAGGTGGAACATGGAAGAAAGTGGGGAAAAGAGGAGGGAACCTACTGGGATGAGAAGATCCATGAACTGCGTACGAGTTATTATCCATTGAAGGGAGTGGAGTTAAGAAGCGAGGTGGGAAGTATGGAGGGAGGTGGAGGTTTCAATTCGAGCCGCACCATGATTGAGGCAGATGTTTCGAAGAAAAGGGTTCCGAGAGTACACTATTTTTCTGAGTGGATTAAAAGCAAGCAAAGGGGAGGGGCAGAGAGCAGGTGGTGGAGACAGCGAGGAAGGGTGAGTGGGAGAGTTATGGGGCTTAGGCCGGCTTTTCTTTACTGGGGAGAGGACAGAAAACAGAGCGATCCCGATTCGGTAGTTACAGGCTTTAATTTCAATGAGTGGACACTAAACTGCGGGTTTGGTTCTGGCCTGCTAGGTGGTGAGGTAAGCCATACAATTCGTGACGATCGCAGGTACCAGAGCGCAGTTCTCAGAAAAAATTCTATAGCTCAGACAAGTGTGTTTAAAATGGGTCTAAGGACAAGGTCGGGTTTATCTGCATCTGTAATATATACTCATAGAAGAAGAGACTATTATGAGATATCGAAGGAAGATCAGTCATCAGATCTTGCAGACATGAAGTTTAAGTATCTGTCGAAAAACAGATTTGTTAATGGAACAGTGAACTATAGATTTTCATCGACAAGGGTATCTGAGATGGTTAGAGATACGATTCAGGTAGGTGAAGGACTGGGCAATTATAGATTTGATGAAAACCTTGGAGAGTATGTTCCAGATCCTGATGGTGATGTCATATTCAGAACAATTCAGACAGGAAATTTTATACCCGTGAATAATCTTAAACTGGGGTCAGAGTTGCGGTTAAATGGATCTGTGCTGTGGAGAAAAAGGAGAGGTCTGCTTGGTTTTCTGGGGAAAATGGAAACAAGATCGATCCTGAGAATTGAGAGGGAGGATAGGAAGCGCAATTTTTTTAAAGTGAATCGTTCCGCCTTCTTCCCAGATTGGGGAGAGGATTCGACAACTGTAATGGGGCTCTTTTCTTTTCATCAGGACATAGAATACAAATCACCCGTAAGAGGATTCTCTGTTCGGCTGCGACTCAGAAAGGAGGATTCCGAGAATCGTCGGCTTGTCGGTGAGGGGCTTCTTAGAAGGATGGATGAGGTCGATCTGAGGATAAAAGGATCGTTTTCCAGAAAAGTCGGAATCATGCTGAATATTAAAGATCATAAAGAAAGAAAGGACTACTTTTCAAACAATCTGGTAGACAGGGATATCCAATTCATAGAGACATTATTTGAAGCTTCATATCGACCAAAGCAGAAGCTTGAATTTGCGGTAAAGGCGAGGCTGAGGGTTGCGGAGGACCTCAATCCTGATCCGATCACAAAAGCAAGATCAATCTTTATCATACCACGCATTGTTTATTCGCTTAAAGGCAGGGGACACTTCAGGGCAGAGTTTGAGTTTGGGAGTGTAGTGGCTGAGCCTTCACACAGGGCCCTTCCTTATGAAATGATGAAAGGAGATCAACCCGGCAGAACCATTAGATGGACTGTAATGTTTACATATACAATTGCCGACCATGTGATGGCAACATTTAATTACAGGGGTAGAAAAGAGCCCTGGAGAGATAAACTATATCAATATGGAAATGTAGAGGTAAGAGCATTCTTTTAACGCGACTAATGGAAAGAGTCATAGTGGTCAGGAGAATATACATAACATCTTTACTAATTATTTGTTCACTGATTTTTGCCCAGTCTAATGAGCCGGATATAAAGGTAAGAAGAGTTATAGTTCATGGCAATGTTCATTTTTCTGATGAAGAAATTGGCAGGGCTGTAAATAGCAAACAACCACTCACTTGTGAGAGTGTGTTGAAATCGATTCTAATTTTCTATGGCAGGAGGGGATTCTATTTTGCGAGGATAGATTCTTTTCATACGATATCTGTTCAGAATGACAAAAGTGTCGATCTTGAGGTCTGGATAGATGAGGCAGTAAGGATTGGTGTGAGGAGCATATCTTTTGAAGGTAATAGATACTTTTCTGATAGATTCTATTACAGGTTGATGAACACGAGAAATGGAGACCTTCTTGATGAGAAGAGACTCTCAGAGGATATTGAAGCTATACTGAACTCGCTTGAGAATAAGGGCCATCCGCTTGCGGAGATTGAGATAAAAGAGGTGGTTTTGGATACGGCTGCAGCACACCCTGGAATCGATATAGTACTGAAGATAACAGAGGGCCCACCAGTAACAATAGGGTCTATAAAGATAAAAGGTAATAGATTCACGAAAGAGAGGGTCATCCTCAGAGAGATGCGGCTCCGTAAAGGCAGAAGATTTAGCAGGAGCAGTGTTGAAAGGGCATTTATGAATTTAAAAAGATCAGGATATTTCAAGGAGGTAAAAGAACAGACTGTTATTTTCGAAAGGGATAAGGCTCATCTAACTTTCACTGTAATTGAGGGAAACACAAATAGCATAGATGGAGTTATTGGCTATCAACCTGCCAGCAGGGAGAGTAAGAGAGGATATTTTACAGGGAGGCTCAAATTTGATTTCAGAAATCTTCTTGGTACTGGCAGGATACTCGAAGCATTCTGGGAAAAGAAGGACAGGTATTCGCAGGCAATGCGGTTTGGTTATAAGGAGCCCTGGTTTATAGGCATGCCGATCGATATCGGAGGTTATTTCTCGCAACAGATAAGAGACACTACATATATAGAAAGAGAGTGGAATTTAAGTATCGATTACAATCCAATATCGTCTCTTTCTCTTTTCGTCAGGGGAGGATACAGGGAGGTACTTCCCGATTCACTTGGAAGCCAATTGTTCAACATAGCACATAGTAGATCGTGGAGGTTCTCACTGGGTCTTGATTATTTGACATTTGACAATCTGTTGAATCCATCAAGGGGAGTACGTTACCATACATTGATAACCATTGGCAGAAAGAAGAATATTGGTCCAGAGTTCTTGAAGGAGAATGATGAATGGAAGGGAATAGTTAGCACGAGGTCTGTTGAGATAGATGCCGAGGCAGTTTTTCCTGTTTTTCGCAATCAGGTCCTATATTTGGGCATGCATGGAAGGGAGATTCGTACTGGTGAACGGTACATCCCTTTAAGCGATCAGATAAGGTTTGGAGGTGCTACCACACTCAGGGGCTATGCAGAGGATAGTTTCATGGGCGATCTTGTTGCTTGGTTAAATTCGGAGTATCGTCTTCTTGTAGGACGTCTTTCCCGTTTCTTTATCTTTATCGATGGTGGAATGTATCAGAGAAAGGATAGAGAGGCCGGGATAATAAGAACTACTAAAATTGGATATGGGTTTGGAATGCGTGTGGAGACTCGACTCGGTCTAATAGGAATAGATTATGGCCTTGGAGAACAAGATACAATCCTCAGGGGAAAGGTTCATGTAAGCCTTGTAAATCATTTTTAATCATTGCATTTTTAATCCAATTTTTTAATATTTAAAAGTCATGAATAGTATTAAGGGTTATATACTCATCACACGGCCTGTGAATCTTGTCATAGCATTCCTATCGATTTTCATTGGAGGATTTGTGACCGGCACAATCGATCCGGTATGGAAATTGTTGCTGGCATCTTTATCTGGTATGATTATAGCCGGAGGAGCAAATGTTGTAAATGATTTTTTTGATATTGAGATAGATCGTGTAAATAAGCCAGAAAGACCTCTGCCTTCTGGCCTTATCCTTCCTGAGAAGGCACTGAGTTTCTCTCTCATACTCTTTATATCTGGCATCTGTACTGCGATATTTGTTTCAACGATTCATTTAATAATAGCAATTTTTTGTTCTCTGCTGCTCTACCTGTACAGTTACAGTTTGAAGCGCACTGTTCTCATGGGTAATATTACTGTTGCGTTTGTTTCTGGCATGGCGTTCATATATGGTAGCCTGGCCACAGGAAATATCGTAAACGGTGTCATTGTCGCTGTCTTTGCATTTTTCTTTCATCTCTCAAGAGAGATAATAAAGGATGTAGAGGATATCGAGGGAGATCGTTCTCAGGGTTTAGTCACATTGCCAATTAGATACGGAGTAAGGGCAGCATATCTAGTTACAACATTTATTATAGCAATCCTCATAGTTCTTACAATGGTTCCATATATACTTAATATTTTTTCATTTGCCTATCTGTTAATAGTATCAATCGGAGTAGACCTATTTCTTCTATATGTCATATTCTCAATATGGCGTATGCCCGATACGATAAGATTAAGAAGGGTGGCAATTTTTATGAAATTGGACATGGTGGTTGGACTTGCTGCAGTTTATTTTGGGACAAGGCATGGTTAGGAGGCAATCAAGATGAGGGCAGTGATTCAGAGGGTAAGCAGTGCAAGGGTAGTGGTGGATGGAAAGAGTGTTGGAGAGATCGGAAGGGGGATCGTGATTTTGATGGCAGTTAAAACAGGTGATTCAAAGAGAGAGATTGAATGGATGGCAGAAAAATGTACCAATCTGAGAATATTCGAGAATGATGAAGGAAAGTTTAACTTCTCAATAAAACAGGTAGGTGGCTCCATACTGGTCGTTTCCCAGTTTACTCTTTATGGAGACTGCAGGCGGGGAAGGAGGCCGAGTTTTACAGAATCTGCACCTAATCAGGAAGCAGAAAGAATTTATGACCTTTTTGTTGATGAGCTGAAAAAAAGCGGCCTTGAAGTTGAGACAGGAATGTTTGGCAGGAGAATGAGTGTTGAAATCAGAAATGAGGGCCCGGTTACATTCATACTCGATTCAGAAAAGAGGATTTGATGAATATTCCTGAGATAATTTTGGCATCAGGGTCACCAAGAAGAGCAGAGCTTCTCAAGAGAATTGGGCTTCAATTTCGAGTTATGACAGGAAATGTTTCAGAGGAGTTGAAAGGAGTCGACGATCCAAGGGAGAGGGTGATTTTGCTCTCAGAAAGAAAGGCCGAGGCAGTGATAGGTGAGGTTAAGGATGGTCTTGTTATTGGAGCCGATACGGTTGTTGTTTTGGACGATGAGATATTTGGAAAGCCTGCTGATCCAGATGATGCTGTCAGGATGCTCATGAGATTGTCGGGAAAAACACATGATGTGTACACGGGATTTACTCTAATCCAGACTGATGGAAAGAGAATTTCAGATGTGGAGAGAACGGCTGTAACATTCAGAAAGATAGAGCCGTGGGAGATTATTGCCTATGTAGAAACAGGCAATCCCATGGACAAGGCAGGCGCATATGGAATACAGGATCAGAGCAGCTTTTTTGTAGAAAGGATAGAAGGCTGTTTTTATAATGTTGTTGGATTTCCCATTGCAAGATTTTACCGGAGATTGAAAGATATCTGGGATGATGATATGATCTCAAATCTATTTTTTCGCGGAGAAAGGGGAAGTGAGAGAGCTCGGTGACAAAATTCGCAGAGCAAGAATTGAAAAGAATCTGACCTTTCAAGACCTTTATGAAAGAACAAGGATTCCGGTCACAACGATCGAGGCAATAGAGAACGGGAGTGCTGAATTTTTACCTACAGCCCACTACAGAGCATTTGTAAGAACTCTTGCAAAGGAGGTCGGACTCGATCCAGGTGTAATACTCAAGGAGTATGATGAAAGAAAGGAGAAGAGAATCAAAGAGAGGGAAGAGTTGCTTGAGGGTGATGATGTGCCTGTGAGATTTCATGACTTTTTTTTACATAATAAAAAGATTGTCATGATCTCATCTGTATCCATTCTTTTTTTCCTTCTGGTATTTCTTTATTTAAAATATGGAAGGTCTCTCTTTGTTGAACCCGATTTTTATCCTGGAAATATTCCCATGTCAGATTCTACATCTCTAACACCATCTGATAGCTCATGCCCATTAATACTCAATTGCACTGGAATCAAGGATACATGGATTCAGATAAGTGTTGACAGCGGTAGAAATGAGGATATCCATATACAAAAGGGCGAAAGATACAGTCGCAAATATAAGAAGACCATATTTATAGGTTTTGATGATCCAGAAGCGGTTCGGTTGGATCTTTGTGGAAGAGACATTGATTGGAGCTCAGCAGGAGAGGGAGGAGTGGATATTTGGATACATTCCGATACAATATACAGTATAGAACCAAGGCATGAGCCAAGCAGGAATAAAGAGGGCGGAAGAAAAGAGAGGGTGACTTTTCCTCTTATAATGGGCTCGGTCACCAGGGAGAGGCTGTTTAGTGAACTTCCATCTTTCAGAGAAAAATTCAATAGGTATAATCCAGATTCTATTGTAATTTTAAATATTAGAGAGAATGATCCTGAGGTGAGATGCCTGTGTTTTTTTGCAGCATGGGATTCGGTGTCAAACGTAGTAATATCCAGATTTCTAAAGGTGTGCAGTGCAGGTGGATTTAGAAATGTTTCGGTCGATCTAATCGGCGTTGATGAGAAGATGGATGATGGTGAGGGAATGGTAGAAAGGTACAGGGTTCAGGGCATCCCAACAATAATTTTTCTTCATAGAGATCTTGAGATAGGTCGTATTGCTGGTCAACCAGTGAGTAGAATAGAAGTGAGATTCCTGGAAATTACAAATAAAATAACAAGATACACATCAGAGGATAGCAGAGTTGAAAGAGATACAGTTTACCAAAATGACCGGTACTGGAAATGATTTTATAATATTTGACAACCGCACTAAAATATTTTCTGGAGAAGAGGCGGATTTTTTTTCCACGATCTGCAGAAGAAGGGTTTCAATTGGTGGAGATGGTGTCATACTGCTTGAGAAGGGAAGAGATTCCAGTATTGCAATGAGATACTTTAACAGCGATGGCAGAGAGGCTGCAATGTGCGGTAATGGTGCAAGATGTATAGCATATTATACTCGATATAAGGGTATTATCAAAGAAAAAGAGTTCTACATAGAGACGGGCAGCGGACGCCACAGGGTCAGGTTAGATGGCAGGCGAGTAACCCTTTTTATAGAAAAGGTTATTGATATGAGGATGGGGCTCGGTGTTGTGGATGAGCCAGGATTAAACGAGATTGGCTTTATAAACACTGGTGTGCCGCACTTAGTAATCGAGGCAGATTGTATCGATACTATAGATGTTGTGGAAAGGGGAAGATTTTATCGAAATCATCCGCTGTTTGAGCATGGGACAAATGTCGATTTTATAAAACGGCTGAACAGTCATAGGATAAATATAAGGACATATGAAAGAGGAGTGGAGGATGAGACGCTATCTTGCGGTACGGGGTGTGTAGCTTCTGCATTGCTCTGTTCAAGGAGTATTAATGTTGACTCGCCTGTAACAGTTGCGACGAAGGGAGGGGAGCTTGTTGTAGAGTTTAATGACGACTGGAAGGAGGTATCGCTTACTGGGGAGGTAGAGATAGTGTTTGAAGGATTGCTATATTTGGAAGGGAATGATTGATGAGATTTGCAGTTACAGCCGATTTGCACCTGCGGCAGAATGAGCATAAAGAACGCTTTGCAGGGCTGAAGTCTGTTTTTAATGAGATGCAGCGTCTTAAACTTACAACCCTTGTAATAGCAGGAGATCTATTTGATATTAACGAAAAGAACTACTCTGAATTTGATAAGATTTGTAGAGCCGAACCTGCAAAGAATTTTAAAATTTATATCCTTCCAGGAAACCACGATTGGAATATTTCAAAAAATATGTTTGCTTCAGATAATATCACAGTTATTTCCAGACCGCAGATTCACCAGTTTGATATGATGTCGATGCATGTATGTTTTATTCCTTACAGATCGGGCAAGACAATGGGTGAGCTGATTCAGGAAATTCCTGAAAGTGATGAACTTAAACCGGGAAACTGGATTTTAATAAGCCACGGAGACTGGATCGAGACAATTAATCAACCGAATCCTTACGAGCCCGGGCTGTACATGCCATTGACACGGGGCGATGTGGAAACATACAAACCTGCCGCAGTATTTTTAGGACACATACACAAACCCTTTGATTCCTCTGTTGTTTATTATACAGGCTCTCCCTGTCCACTGGATATCAATGAAACCGGAAAAAGACGTTTTCTGGTTGTGGATTCCGAAACTGCAAGGTCAGAATCTGTAGAGGTCAAATCACCTGTTTTGTATTTTAATGAAAATCTTCTTATACTTCCTGTTGAGAAAGAAAGGGATTATATTTTAAATCAGGCAAAAGAGATTATAAAAAGATGGAATATTGATAAAACAGACCATGACCGTGTCAGGATAAGAGTAGCAGTTAGGGGATATACAAAGGATAAGTCTGAACTTTATAAGATTGTAAAAGATGTTTTTAAGGACTACTCTTTTTATGCTGATGAAGAGCCTGATCTTTCTAAGGTGTTTTTAAGCGATGATTTTGAAAAAAACGAGATTGCTTTGAAGGTAAGAGAGAGGATAAAGAACACTCAAATAAAAAAGGGGGAGACCCAACCTTCAAGGGAAGATATAATGCTTCATGCACTTCACATAATCTACGGAGATATGTAAGTGGCGGTTTTCATAAAAGAATTAAAGGCAGAGAACCTTGGCCCTGTACAAAAGATTTCTATGATTTTCAAGAAAGTAAATGTTATTTTTGGACATAACGAAAAGGGAAAAACATTTCTTGTAGAATTTATAATAAAATCCCTTTTTAAGAGCGCATCGAAATGGAGCCTTAGGAACAGTTCTGCACAGGGAAAGGTAATTGTCAGAGGTATAACAGATAGAGATCTGAGTTTCTCGCCCAATTCTCCAGAAAAGATCGAGGACTATCTGCAGGATTCAAATCCTGGCCTGCCTCCTGATCTTTCACGTCTTCTTGTGGTGAAAGGTGCAGAACTTGAGTTATCAGACAATCCGAAAGACAGTGACAAGACAATTGTAAAGAAATATATTTCTCAAAAAGGTGTTCTTGATACTATAGACGAAAGGATTGCTCCTACGGAAAAGAACACAACTATTGAGAACGGTGAAATAATTGTACAGCGAAAAGGCAGAGGTAGAGAGGCAGAAGAACTCAAGGAAAAGTATAATACAATTACAAAACTGCTTGATCGGGTGAATCAAAACTTTTCTGCCGGGAAAATAGCGGTCCTGAAGTCTGAATATGAAGAGCTTGAAGAAAATATTCTGGTTATGGAGAATGCAAAAAAATATCTTGCATATACTCTGTATGCAAAATCCGATGAGATAAAACGAAAAATTGCAGCCATTGATCAGACTCTGATTAAAAATGCCAGAGAACAGCTTGCTGTATGCAGGTCAAAACAGAGCAAGATTGCAGAACTCAAAGAGCAGTTGAAGCAGGCTGAAAAAGGGGCGGAAAATTACAGGTGGCTTTCAAAATTTAGAGAGGAGTATGATTCTCTTTCTTCGGTTGTAAAACCGGATGTTTCTAAATTGTTTTTAATAACCGGGATTACATTTGCTCTGTCCGGTCTGATTACAGGATTTGTTAAATTTGTACCGTTTTATTTAACAGCTATTCTTGTAAGTGCGGGAATCACACTGATTGTAATATATTCAAATAAACTTAGCCGTTCTGTTGATTCTGTTGCGAGGCGGTCGGAACTGAAAGAACTCGAAGAAAAATTTACCAAAAAATTCAGCAGGGATTTTTCCAAAGTTGATATGCAGACACTGCTTGATTTATTTCAAAAAGACTATGAAACATACAATGTGAAATCAAGAGATGTGCCTAAAGAGACAGAAGAGCTCAACCGTGCTTTGTCAGAGCTTTCGAACATGGTTTTATCTTTATGCGGTAAATCAGGCACCATTGAAAATGCGGATTCTCTTATCGGCTCAAAAGAAAGAGAGCTGGAAACTCTTAATTCAGATCTCAAGAAGATTGAGAACCAGATTGCAAGACTAAATGTTGAAAGGGATCAGGTTATAGCAGAACGGCAGACTGAAGATTTTGATCAGGTAAAGTACAATGAATTAAAAGAGAAATTATCGGAGCTTGAGAGGAGAATTAAAAAAGAAGAAGATTCTCTGTCATCTCTTAAGGCGGATATTTCCAGATTAACAGGTGACGGCATAAACAGTGCGTGGGAAGTTCTAATAGATAATCTAAGGAATAAAAAGTTAGAAGTGGTTGAAAGACTTAAAGATGTAAAGGCAAGGTTATATGCATGCAATATTGTTTTTAATGTAATACAGGATTTTATAGCAGATGAGGATCGGAAGATAAAAGAAAGACTTCAATCTCAGAATCTGAAGACAGTATTAAAAACCATTACTAGAAGATATACAGATATTACATTAGCTGGTGATTCTCTTATAGTATCGGACGGTTTTCACGATTTTCATTTAAATGATCTCAGCACAGGTGCCCAGGAGCAGATACTGCTCGCGCTGCGGGTTGATTTCAGCGCACAGATTTTTAAGGAAAATTCTCTCTTTTTTATTCTCGATGATGCTTTTCAGTATTCCGACTGGAAGAGAAGAGAGAAATTGGTGGATACTGCATTCGATCTTGCAAAGATGGGCTGGCAGATAATTTACTTTACGATGGATGATCATATTAGAGACTTGTTTGAGAGAAAGGGAAAGCTTTTTGGTGATGACTTCATTTTAAAGGAACTTGGCAGTGGGCGGCGATGAGATCAGGGGAAGAGTCGTAGATCTGGGGAATATAGGGATCCCGATCAAGGCAGTACTTCACAGACTCGGCTATCCCGGTGATTTTGAATCTCCTGATGATGGTGTGAAGGATGTATTCGAGGAGGAAGTGAAGAGGGCTTATGACCTTATCGAGCCCAAGGGAATCTACTCTCTGTTAAGGATCGCTTCTCATGGCGACAGAGAGATAAGATTCAAAGGAACAGATTTTAAGATAAAAAGCAGTAAGGTTTCGAGACTACTATCAAGATCAGATTTTGTTGTCTTTTTTATGGCAACAATAGGTCCAGAGCTGGAAGGAGCCGTCGAAACTCTTATGTCAAAGGGAGAGTATGCCAGGAGTGTGATTCTGGATGCGATTGGTTCAGAGACTGCGGATGCTGCGGCAGACATGATACATAGATCGATATTAAGAAATATAGCAGAGCAAAAGGGTTTTTCGATTACACCTCGTTTTAGTCCAGGATATGGTGACTGGCCCCTGACCGTTCAAAGGGATATATTAAATATATGCAGGGCAGAGATGATAGGAGTATCATTAACAGATTCATTTTTAATGATTCCAATGAAGTCAGTATCTGCTGTGTTTGGGTGGGAAAGGAGGAATCTGCAGGGATGAAACTTAACGAGGAAGATATTCTGCTTGACATTGTAAAAGATCACCTCTCCCGACATCCTGGTTTTAAGGTCGAGGATCTTTATAAATTGATATTTCAGGCAGCATGTGGTTCTGCTCATTATGTTGGTAATAGAAAAGTTGCAGAGAGACAGCTCAGAAGAGAATGGGAGGATGGTCAGAGAATACCAAAAGGTGAAACTCTTATAGAAATAATTGATCCAAGAATGGAAAAGATAAGGATTAACTTAAGACTCTACAAGAAAATTGGAGGAGATTTAAAGACTCTGGTCGATGTTTTTATCAAGTCGGCGGAGATGTCGAAGATGGACAGGGGCCGGCTTTTTAAGTACTGGGATTTATTGAGTAGATGGTCGCTCGATGGAGAGGTTCCATTCTCCATTAAAGATATTCAAAATCTATGGAAAAAAGTAAAGAGTGCGGGATTCCCTCCAGGAAGCCACAGTGACGAATATCTGAATGCAAACAGACCAGCATACAGAGTAGTCTTAAAAAGTTTGTGGCTTGATTATGTAAATATTTGAACCAAATTATCAAAAAGCGGGAGGTTGATAAGATTGAGAAGAGACAATATTCAGGATTTGAGCAACGAAGAGCTAAGAGAATTTGTGATGGAAAAGGAAAGGATCCGAAAGATAGTAGGACAGATAGGGGGGAGACCGACTACAGTTGGGAAGGTTTTTAATACTATAATGCTTATTGTCATTATTGCAACATTGTTGGCTGCTCCACTCATTCCTAAGGATTTAGAGCTTCCAGCAATTGAGTTTGGGCTGGTTCTCCTTTCAATAAAAATATTCATCTTTTTACGAAATGAGGCAAAAATAATTCATTTTCAATTTTGGATGCTTTCATCTCTTGAGTGGAGAATGAATGACATGGCAAAACGTGTTTCAAGGATCGATGAAAATATAGAGAAGCTTGCCCGTTAGAATTAAATCCCAAATTTTAAGTGAAAAGTGAAAAGTGGAAAGGGAATAGGGAATAGGGAATAGGGAATAGTATCCAGTCCTGAAAAAAGTTGACATATTTATGCGCACAAATGAACTTGTTCTGGGGTTTGAAAATCAATACTCATGTGTTTTCTTATTGTAGATGTGAATATGTGTCGGGCTTATTCACTATACTACTCATAACGAGATTGTTTGCTGTAGTGCATTATTATAAAAATCCGTTTCAAGATTAGATATTTATCTCCTATTAAAGAAGGATAATATTTTCTTAAAGGTTGTTATTGTCACATTGGGCATGGATGTGCAGGGCCTATTCACTATTACCTTTTCCCTATTCACTATTAAGGACTCACCTGCATACTCAAGATTATATTCCTACCTGCACTATTTATGCCTGATCCATGCTCACGATAGTTTCTGTCTAATATGTTTTCTATGGCAAATTGTACGTGCCCAAAATTTCTAATTTCATACCCGAGACGGAGGTTCAATGTATACCACCCTGGCGTTCCTCCCTCTGGTATTCGTGGGTCATCTTTGTCGTCCGAAGAGAGGCGGTCCTGTTTTGCGGCAAACCGGATATACAGATCGGCATAGATAGAATTTCTTTCCCATTGGATTCCGATCCTGCCAAATGTAGGCGGTACTCCTCCAACTGGCTCATGTCTGGTTACGTTCTGGCCATAGGGGATTGCGATGTTTCCATTAAAATAAAAGTTGGTGATGAAATTATAGATCATCGATGATTCAAGACCAACGAAATAGGCCTCCCCAATATTCTGTTTCGATTTAACAATAAATTCTACCCCATTTCTTATTATGGTCGAATCACCATTATATGTATCATAGTCGCTGTCTATGAGATCGTTCAGTTTTGCATAATAGATAGATGTTTCTGCCCTGAGGCGCTGTGATTCTATCTTGAGTCCGATATCAAAGCTGATCATTTTCTCGGGCTTGAGATCGGGATTGGGCACCTCATAAATATTTCCCTTTGATTCACCAAGTTTTGATATGTCGGCAAGGTTTGGTGCTCTGAAGGCCTGCCGCATATTGAAGTTGAGAAAGACACCTCCTCCGAGATTGCGTATCAATCCAACGCTTCCTGTGAAAGATTTAAACTTTTGTGAAATGGCTTTATCAAAAACAGATTCAGGAAGGGAAAAATTTGTATAAAAGTAGCTGTAGCGTATACCGATATTCGCAGTCCATTTTCTTCCTATACCGATTTCATCCTGGAAAAATGCACCGAAACTGTTGTACTTTGCACCATCCGGGTAGCGTGCCTGTATCTTCTTCTCCTTTTCGCCTGTCTGAGGATCGATTGAGTATCGCACAGACTCTATTCTATCCAGATAAATATCTGTACCATAAGTTAGCAGGTGAGATCCGATCACAGAGTTTAGCTGAAGCTGCACTCCTATTGTTCCCACGTTGTCTTTTTCCTGATTTATCTGGTCATCTTCATGTTTCTGTTTTCTTCTTCCCTCTTCCTGATAGTGGTATGATATTGTTGCTCTTAATGATGATATATATCTGTTGTTGAGGCCAATTTCATACCTGAGGTAATTAAGATTTCTTATCTGTGGGTTATATTCCCATAGATGATAGTTGTTGTTTTCATACTTATCGTATCTGGGGATATGGCTTCTTTTAGTGTACTGTGATGCCAGGATTATTTTTTGATTTATTTTAGGAGAGAATAGCAGTTTGGCATCCAAGTCGTAGCAGTCGAATGCTGATGGTGACTGAAGTGGGGGAGACTTTTCAAGTACACCAGTACTGCAGCATTTTCCTCTTCTAAGATCTCCAAATTTCTTTAGACTCACACCTCCCTGAAATGCAACTCTTCTACTTTTTATTGAAAAATCTGCTCTCGAACTCCTTTCGTTGTCAGCAGAGGCGTATCTTCCTGCCAGTCTATAGTCGAAGCTCACACCCGATCGTGTCAGATCGGGTATTTTTGTTATTGTGTTGATTGTTCCCCCTAAAGCATCGCTGCCGTACAACATTGATGAGGGTCCCCGGACAACCTCAATTCTATCAAGCATATTAAAATCGATAGTTGTAAGATATGGATGATTCCCCCTTCTGTAGATCGAGTTGTTCATCCTGATTCCGTCAACGAGCAGGAGTATCTGATTTGATCCCATGCCTCTGATATATGCACAACCTCCAGCATGGCTTGTTTTCTGAATAAGGATGTTTGGTTCCTCTCTCAATGCTTCGGCAGAACTCTTGACATTTAATCTTTGAATTTTAATTTTTGGGACTAGGTCAATGGGAAGGGAAATTTCCACTGGTTTTCTTTCTGTTCTTGTTGCCGTTATAATAACACTCTCCATTTCGATAACACTTGCATCGAGTTTAATTGTATCGAGATCTACGATCTGGTTCGCCAATACTTTTATTCCACCGATCTTTCTTTTTTTGTATGTAAGATGATCGATCACGATTGTATATTTTCCGGGTGGTAAGAATTTTATAATAAAGAATCCGTTTACATCTGAAACATCACCCCTGTTTGTACTAATAACATAAACATGAGCATTGAATATGGGCTTTCCACTTGAATCTGCAATATATCCCTTGATGCCGCCTGTATCGGAAAGTGCATATGCAGCTTTAAATATAAATGAAACATAAAAGATTGTTACTAACATCTTCCTCATTTTGTTTCTCCTATTAAAAAAATATTGGTAGAATATATTAAATAAATTAAAACAATGCAAATTAATAGATACAGATAGAAAACAACCAATCTATTTTAATAAGATTTCTGGATGTTATTTTTGTTTGTATTTTAATTGTTGAGTTCTTAAATTATAAAATTACCCTCAATACCTTCAGGAGATTTAAATGAACAGTAAATATAAAAAAATCGAAACAAAGATAATCCATTCTGGTGAGCCGCATCCTCTCATAGATGGTGCGGTAAGCATGCCGATATTTCAGTCATCTACATTCGAATACTGGGGAGCAGATAAGTATGAGGATGTAAGATACATACGTCTGAACAATACGCCAAACCACATTGCACTGCATAAAAAACTTGCTTCGCTGGAAAATGGAGAGGAGGCACTAGTGACATCGAGTGGTATGTCCGCGATCTCCACGACACTGCTCTCTCTTCTCAGGCCTGGTGATCATTTCCTTGTCCAGGATTGCATCTATGGTGGAACATTCGGATTAATAACAAAGGATTTAAAAACGCTCAATATTTCATATGATTTTTTTGATGGAAATGATATCAATTCTATCAAAGAGAAGATCAGGCCAGAGACCAAACTAATTTATTTAGAGTCGATCTCCAATCCTCTCATGAAGGTGGCAGATATTAAAGGAATTGTTAAATTTGCAAGGTCTAACAACCTCACATCTATTATAGACAACACATTTGCTACACCGATCAATTTCTTACCCTTAGACATCGGGTTTGATCTATGCATTCACAGTTGTACCAAGTATCTCAATGGCCATTCAGATATAGTTGCAGGTGCAGTAATAGGAAGAGGTGAAATGATTGGTAAGATTAGAGATAAATTAAATCGACTCGGTGGGTCGCTCGATCCGCATGCATGCTATCTGCTTCACAGGGGAATAAAGACACTCGCAGTGCGTGTGCGATACCAGAATAAAAGTGCCATGATGATAGCTCAGGTATTGGAGTCGAATCCACAGGTAGAGAAGGTCAACTATCCAGGGTTGAAGAGTCATCCAAATCACAATGTTGCCAGCACTCTTTTTGGTGGATATGGAGGAATGCTTAGTTTTGAGTTAAAGGGCGGATTGGATGCAGCAGAAAGGTTTTTGAAAAGAGTCAGGATACCAATCGTTGCACCGAGTCTTGGTGGTGTGGAGACCCTTATTACACAGCCCGCCAGAACTTCACATGCAAGTATGACACCTGAAGAACGAAATAGAATGGGGATAGGTGATAATCTTATACGGATCTCTGTTGGATTGGAATCCACAGAGGAGCTAATAGATGATTTTATACAGGCCCTGCAGAATTGACTATCCATAAAAAACAGATGGGGGGAAGAACCGATGAAAAAGTACTACATTTCATGGTGGAATCTGGAAAATCTTTTTGATGTACAGGAATCTTCCGAAAGACCAGAATGGCTTCAGAAGGAGTTAGAAAAGGAGCTTGAGGGATGGAGTCAGGAGATCCTCGATCGGAAAATAAATAAGCTTGCATCGATCATTAAGAAGATGAATCATGAAGATGGCCCTGATGTGATTGGAGTTTGTGAGGTTGAGAACAGAAGAGTCCTTACAATGCTGAGGGACAGAATAGATATATCTGGAAGGCAGTATCGAATAGCACACCACGAGACGAGTGACAAGAGGGGAATAGATGTTGCCTTTATATATGACTCATCAATAGTTACTGCAGGAGATCAGTTTTTTATGTAGTATTAAAACGAACTGCAACGAGGGATCTTTTTCAGGTAAATTTTAATACTCGATCTGGTAGGCCCTTAATTCTAATTGGGAATCACTGGCCCTCGAGAAGAGGAGGTGTTCTCCATTCTGAGCCATATAGAATCATAGCAGCCGAGACTCTGAGTTATTGGCTGACAAGAATAATTGAGATCAAAGGAGAAGATGTGGGTGTGGTCATACTGGGAGACTTCAACGATGAGCCAGCAAACAGATCGATAACAGATTATGCATTGGCAACAAATTCGCCCGCAAAGGTGCTCAATTCAAGGATTCCAAGACTCTTGAACATGATGTGGCCGTTTTATGGTAAGTCGCTGGGGACCCACTATTTCCAGAATTTTCCCAATATCCTTGATCAGGTCATGGTTGTGAAAGGTATATTGAATGCAAGAAGCGGTTTTTGCATATCGGGCTATTCGGATGGGTGTCCAGAAGTTGCAATTGAGATGATGGAGGAGATGATTTCTGGAGGCAAATATCCAGAGCCTGTAAGATTTGGCAGGCCTGCATCATCTATGAATAAAGATGGATACAGCGATCACTATCCTGTATCGATGGTGCTGAAAGAGAGTTGATTGAATTTCATTGTTACCCTTACAAAATTTTGAAATGATAAATATTTATTTCATTATAAATTAGAAGGTTTGAGAAACGGGTTTTGTGAAAAGGCTATTGAAAAAAGCTCAGTAGATTCTTTACTCTCAGTCTGAAAGGAGTAGAAAAATAGATGTGATACAGATGCACTCGATTTGTAGTGATGGTATTCTTAACCAGATTCCTCAACAAACTTTGAAAAATAGGGTCATTTAAGGATTGGGTAAATTTTTCTTGTAATAGTCGAATTAATTTATTATAATCTTTGTATAAGGGGGAAGATTGGCTATCCTCTTTTATAAATATATTTAAAGTCTGGAGCCCATACCATGTCTTTTAAGATTCCCACTTTGTTTTATTTCCTTTTTCTCATTATGATAAGCTGTACATCATCCAAAAAGGTGAAGCCTCCGCCAGCTGTCGAGCCCCCCTCACACGGTATTCCGAGAGGAGCCGTCCAGATAAATGCAGAGATAATCTCGAGTAATGAGAGAATCGATTGTTTTATATGTTATCTTCATGTGAAAGAGGTGCTGGGATATGGGCCAACAGCCCCATCTCTACCGGCAGATTCAAAAATCGAAGTTTTGATTCCAAAATCCCTTATTGAAAAAGATAAATATGGTGATATAACGAGTGGAAAGAGAATTAACCTCATCATTGTCAGGAGAAGAGTTGTGGGCAAATCTGAATCTTCTATTAAATGGGAAGCCATAAGATTGAAGATTTAATTTAACAACATTAATCAAGGAGGGAGGATCTATGTTCAAGAAATCAAATTTTAAATATTTCTGCTTTCCTGTTCTACTGCTCCTGTCTGTTTTTCTGATTTTTCTTTTTGTCACTGATAGTTATCATCCAGTGCCGAAACCAGAAAGAATATACTCCACATCATCTCCAAAGGCCTCTATAAAAATGAAGAAGGGAAGAATGGAGTATTTTTTCAGATTAATGAGAGATCCGAAAACAGAGAAGATTCCAGAGAATATCAGAGAGCGTGAGCTTGAGTATGCAAGAACCCTTCCAAGAATAGAGCAGAGATTGGGAAAGGTCTCGTTTGCTCCAGTATTTAACTGGAGCTGGGCAGGTCCGCCGGATGCTGGAGGACGTACTCGTGCCATTGCAGTGGATCTGAATAATTCCAATACAATAATAGCAGGATGTGTAAGTGGTGGGATATGGAAATCAACTGATGGCGGTGCAACATGGGTACCCAAGAACCTGCCTACACAACATTTGAGTGTAACATCGGTTGCACAGGATCCGCGTCCCGATTTCAGGAACATATGGTACTATTCGACAGGAGAATACTGGACCTCTGCCAGAGATAGAGGCGCAAGGGCCTGGTATTATGGAGTTGGGGTTTTTAAGTCGACAGATAATGGTGAGACCTGGTTTGAACTCCCTCTAGGAAGCGGCGACAGCAACCAAACTGCATGGTCTTATCCTTCTGATTATATCGCTCGGGTAGTTGTCCAGCCCACCACAGGATATGTATTTTTTGCAAGTCATGGATTTGGAATATTTCGTTCAACAGATGGCGGGAATAACTTCTCATTTGTACTCGGTGGTTCAGGAGATCATCGCTACTGTGACGTTATCGCAGCATCAAATGGTACTATGATTGCAGCTCTTTCGCAAAGCAATGCTGGAAATTCATCGCCTGCAAACAGTCCTGGTATATATAAGTCCACAAATAATGGTGTAACATGGATAGACATTACTCCTTCGACCTTTCCGTCGCAGCACAGAAGAAGTGTATTGGCCAGTGCACCATCTGCTCCGGATACGCTTTATGTTTTAACCTACACTGGCAACTCTCTGCCGAATGGTAATGAGGATGTCAGGTTTCACAAGATCGATGTATCCAATCCGTCGAATTCGGAAGACCGCTCTGCAAACCTTCCAGATTTCGGTCATAGTTATGAGGATTTCATAAATACACAGCGGGATTACAATATGGTTGTAGGAGTTCATCCAGAGGACTCAAGGCTTGTGCTGATCGGTGCAACGAGTCTTTTCAGATCGAGAGATGGTTTTGCCACAAAACCGACAAACGAGGCCGATACATGGATAGGCGGGTATATGAACAAGAGTCCATGGCGTTACCCACATCTTCATCCAGATCAGCATGTGTTTGCGTTTGATCCTGTTAATATCAATAAGATGTGGTGCGGTCATGACGGCGGAATAAGTGTGACCAATGATATTACACAGGTGGTCACTTCTGGTAATTATCTGAGCTGGAACGACAAGGATACAAATTATAAGACGAGTCAGTTCTATACGGTTGCCATTCCGTATAGTGCGGGTGATCAGAGAATAATGGGAGGCTGCCAGGATATCGGAACTCCCTATTTTACATGGAACGGCACTACTGCAAGTACATCGTATGATGTTAGCAGTGGCGATGGTAGCTACTGTTATTTTGGAGCAAATTTTGGTTATGTATCCACACAATTTGGTCGTGTCTGGAGATATGGATATGTTGCAGGAAGGCCTGAATACACTGCTGGGTGGACAGAGGTAACTCCGTCTCTTCCTTCAGGATCGCCGAGTCAGCTTTTCATACATCCGATTGCCATAGATCCCAATGATGAGGATGTTCTCTACTATCCGGTTGGAAATCAGTTGTGGAGAAACGATGAGCTGAGTCAGATACCGCTTTACAAGAGTGGAGGAATCACAAAAGGGTGGACCAATCTGACCTCTGCATCTGGAGGTGCAATTGGTGCACCGTCTGAATACGACATTACAACGATTGCCGTATCCAGGAATCCAGCCCATGTGCTGTACTATGGAGCGAGTGGGGCATATGGATCTGGCAATCCACCAAAGATATACAGGTTGAACAATGCAAATACTGCCACGAGCGGACAGCAGGATATATCGATTCCGGGGATAACTGATGAGTATTATGTGCACTGTATTGCGATTAATCCACTAAATGCCGATGAGATTATTGTTGTCATGTCGAACTACAACATTATTGGTCTCTACCATTCTTCAGATGGAGGAGCAACCTATACTGCTGTTGAAGGCAATCTTGAAGGCAATGCCACAAATCCAGGCCCGTCCATACGTTCTGCTACAATCATCCCAACAGATTCAGAGGCAGGCACAATATACGTTGTGGGAACAAGTACAGGTGTATACTCGACTACTCAACTTAATGGTTCCAATACTGTATGGTATTTGGAGGGAGCAAGTTTAATAGGCAATACTGTTGTAGAGTTTGTAACCTCAAGAGCAACGGATTATCAACTTGTTGTTGGGAGTCATGGAAGGGGGATCTTTGTGGGCAAGTACAATGCTTCTCCTGTGGAGGATGTTGTGACAAATCCATCTAATTTCTATCTTTCACAGAACTATCCCAATCCATTCAACCCTGTCACAACAATTGAATATTCGATTCCAAAGTCTGAGCATGTCCTGTTGAGAGTATTTGATGCTACCGGAAGGGAGGTTGCAAGGCTTGTTGACAGGAAGGAGAGTCCAGGCAAATATAAGGTCACCTTTGATGGAAGCAATCTTCCGAGCGGAGTATACATGTACTCTATAAAGGCCGGAAGATATTCAAAAACGAGAAAGTTTACAATTCTTAAGTAGAATCATATGATAGGAGGCAATAAAGGTGTTTGTTAAAAATATTAAATTGATATAGTATTACATAGTATTACAATGAAAGGTTACAAAATGAAAAAGATAATTATATTATTCACGGTTTTAATTTTTATATCGCTTAAGACAAATGCCCAAATTCCAAATTCTGGATTTGAAGTTTGGGAAAATTATCCTGATCCAGATAATAAAAATAATGTTTACCAAAAACCTGACAAATGGATAGGATTTTTACCTACTTCTCCTTCAACTTATTCATTTTCCATTGTTCAAAATTTGGATAATTATCCTCCTGGTACAGGTCAATATTCATTGTTAGTTAGATCTGATATAACAAATGGAGTAGATGGAGTTGCTCTTAGTTATGACTCTCTTTCTTCTGATATCTCTTGGGAAAATATTCCGCCTGCATTTCCAATAAGTTACCGGCCAACCTCATTATTTTTATATTACAAATATCTTCCTATCAATGGCGATTCGATGCGAGTAGTTTGTAATTTTTACAAAAATGGAGTAATTATTGGTGGGTTAGAATATAATTCACCACAAGTTGTTCAAAACTGGACTCAATTAGAGATACCGATAAGTTATGAGACTTCAGACATTCCCGACTCTGCTACAATTATTCTATCTACCTTCTGTACCATACAACATGATAGTTCAATGTTGTATGTAGATAATTTGAGTTTTGATAATCCGATTACTTCAATAGGTGAAGGTATAAGGATTTACCTCCCAAAGAATTTTGACCTTATGCAAAATTATCCGAATCCGTTCAATACAATGACTATTATAAAATATTCCGTTTCTAAAACAACTCTTGTTACTATTAAATTGTATAATGTTTTGGGTAAAGAAGTAGCAACTTTATTAAATGAAGAAAAGTCTCCTGGAAATTATGCAATTAAATTTAACGCGAACGATCTTCCAAGTGGAATTTATCATTATCAAATGCGGGCAAACTCATTCAGGGAAACAAAAAGGCTAATTTTAATTAAATAGTATCATGTGACCAGAGCAGGTTATAAATTAATTATTTGCAATATCAAATTAAATTTTTAAGGGCAAGGAGTGCAGTGGATACCTGTGTTGCAGACTGAAGGTAGATATACTAATGTAGATGCTCGAAAGATTTTAGAAATAAATCAAGAACTGTTGGTAAAGTGCTCATTTTGAGAAGTGTGCCAGATTGAAATATCTGGCCAGCCTCTGGATGATCGCGTAGAAGATTTTTTTGATTTTAACGATACACATGTTGATTTTAGAATCAGCTGTAGATTTCAACTTTCTCTATCCATTGTATTAATATCAATATCAAAGTTCAGGTATACATATTCACTGAACTTTGATAATAATAAAATTTGCCGTTTCAGGTTAAGTCTATCGGGCCTGCCTTAAAAAAGGGTGGGCCCATTTTTCTTTTTCCCCTAAAACGAATAAAAAAACTTAACAATAAAAATTTTATAATTGCCAGAAAGTCATAACGATCCTCTTCTATTGCTGAAAGGGCTAATTTAATCTCATTATTGATAAAGCTGTACCGCCTGCACTGAGACAACATGATTATTTTTGAGGAGGTAAAAGATATTTTCAAAGTTATTCCAATGAAATTCAATAGAAATTTTCAAAGAGCATTTGCATTATCCTGAAAAAAGTTCTTTGAAATATCAGGGAAAT
>CAZYVD010000022.1:0-37200 GCA_964651045.1 uncultured bacterium | reverse complement strand
CGTTGCGAATCAGGAGTTCTTCTGGTTCATCTGACAAGAGCTCATCTTCCAGTTCGTCAAGGAGCAGCAGAACCAGAAGACGAAAGTAAAAATTTAAAAAAATTGAAATGAGAAACACTCATTTAAAAATAGAACTGTGGTTATATTTCATTAAAACTATAGGTAGAGATAACAAAAGCCTATCATTATTTTGATAGGCTTTTATATTGTAGTTTTTCTATCTTATTTTGGGAGTGGTTTTATGTCAAAAAAAGTTGCAGTAATATTCATCCTCATATTAAGCCAGATTATTAACATAAATGCAAAAACAGGGCCCCTCAGGCTGTGCAATTTAATAGATATTCCTGTAGCACAGATAACACCAGCCGCTGTTATTGAAACAGAACTCAGAATGTATCCGGAAGGTGGCCTGCTCACCTCTATTATGGTCGGTATATCCAGTAACTTTTCAATAGGTGCTGCATATGGAGGCCAGAACATCATAGGAGAGGGAAGGATCGACCTTAACCCTCAACCAAGTGTACACTTGAGATATCTTTTAATCAAGGAACGGTTTTTAATCCCTGCATTTCTTATTGGCTTCAACTCACAGGGACTTGGAAGGTATTATAAGGGTCTGAAAAGATACGCTATAAAATCGCCTGGTCTTTATATAGTTGCCAGTAAGAACACCTCTTTTTTAGGAGGACTCGGACTGCATGGAGGGATTTGCTTCAGCCTTGAAAATGGCGACGGTGACTCAGACCCCGATCTCTTTATAGGATGCCATAAATACATCTCCACCAGCATTGTCTTATTGGTAGAATACGATTTTGCATTAAACGATAATGGCGCAAGATCAATAGGAGACGGCAAGGGCTATCTGAACAGTGGAATGCGGTGGAGTGTTGCTAAGAATTTTTTTATTGAATTCAGCTGGAAAAACATCCTGCAGAATAAGAAAAATATCGCGGCAAGCAGCAGGGAGGTAAAACTTGTATATCGCCATCATCTATGATAAGGAGTTGCAAGAATGAAAAAGAAAAAAAGACATCTTCATATTTTGAGAATAATCGAGAAGGAAAATGTTCAGACTCAGCATGATATGCTAAGAGAGCTAAAAAAGGTCGATATAGATGTGAGCCAGTCAACTCTTTCAAAAGATCTAAAAGAGCTCGGTATAATCAAAGTACGGGGTAAAGAAAGCAGATTTCGCTTTGTTCAGACAAAGGAAAGGGATACATACCACGTTGGTATCATGTTGAAGAGAGAACTTAATGACTTTTTACGAGAAACTACAGCTGTAGGGAATCTGGTACTACTCAAAACCATACCTGGAAATGCATCTGGAGTTTCAAAATTTTTAGATGAGATCGGCTGGCCCGAAATCGTTGGTACACTTGCAAGTGTAGACACTGTACTTGCTGTGACAAAGAGTGAGAAAGATGCAAACAATGTCATAAAGAAAATTGATGAAGTTATTCACATGGTTTGAACTATTCGACCAACTACTTCTGTTGAATTAACATCAACAATCTTAACTTTAACAATTTGGTTTATATATTTTCTCATATATCTGCATTTTACCCGAATATAATCGGATGAGAGTCCCTTCATATATCCTCCCAGGTTTCTATTTTCAAATAGGACATCCACCTCCTTTGTTCTATGTTTTTTGAAAAACTCCATTCTTTTTATTTTTCCGAGGCTGCGCAGCCTTTCTGCTCTGTCTGTCCTGACCGCTGGATCGACATGGTCTGGGGCAGAGGCGGCCAATGTGTTTGCTCTGATGGAAAACGGAAACACATGGAGATATGAAAAGGGTAATTCTTTAATAAATCTATAAGTCTGTTCAAACTCCGAGTCTGTTTCGCCAGGATATCCCGTAATTATATCTGTACCAAGGCCTATTGTTTCAAATCTCCTGGCAATCTTTTCTATTACTCTGGATGCATCAGAGGCACTGTATTTTCTGTTCATTGCTTTTAGAATGCGATCACACCCGCTCTGGAGAGGAATATGGAAATGGTGACATATGCGTTCTGTGGATGAAACAACAGATAGAAGATCATCGTCAATATCTTCTACGTTCAGTGAACTCAATCTGATTCTTCCTATCTGTCTAATCTTTAATAGATTTTTAAGAAGTAGAACCAGTAGAGACCTTCCTTCAATGTCTTTTCCATAATCACCTATATGAACGCCTGTCAATACAATTTCTCTATATCCACTATCTGAGAGAGCTTTTGCCTCTCTGATGACATTCTCCAATGGAACGCTCCTGTTTGGTCCTCTTGTCAGCGGCACTATACAGTAAGAACACCTGTTTGAACATCCGTCCTGAATCTTCAAGAACGCCCTTGTCTGATTTAAGAAACTACCCCTTTTGCACACAGCATTCCGGACATTCTCAAGGTCTGAGACAACAATCTTAGGTTCTGAGAGTTTTTCCGGCCCATGGAAAAAATCGAAGATGTGAAATTTATCATCTGACCCGACTATGTAATCAACACCTTTGATTGTGGCAATATCACTCCACGAGACCTGAGCATAACAACCCGCAACTATGATTGTTGCTTCAGGATTGAGTCTTGATATCCTGCGGATAGCCCTCCTGCACTTAGCATCGCTGCGTGCGGTCACGGTGCATGTATTTATTACAACTACATCGGCCTCGTTTACATTCGAAGCGACCTCATAACCATGATCCTGGAAGTCTCTAACCAGACCGGCAGTCTCAGATTGATTCAATTTACACCCAAAAGTAACAAATGATACTCGATTCATGGCAATTAAACAACAATAAGAGCCTGGCCGTAAGACCAGGCTCTTATACCTTTCCTATTAAGATATCAGACTATTTTGCAGATTCATCCTCTTCTTTTTTTTCTTCACTCTTTTTTTCATCCTTCTTTTTCGCGGATGATTTTTCCTTAGCTTTGTCTGCTCCACTCGACTTTTCTTCTGGCTTGCTCTCCTTCTTATCCTTTTCTTTCTTTTCTTTCTTTTCTTTTTGCTTCTTCACTTCTTCACTTTTTTTATCATCACTCTTCTTGGCCACCTCTTCGAGTGTAGCGGTTTCTTTCTGCTTCTTCACATACTTTTTTACTTCTTCCTCTTCCTCTTTCTTCTCTTTCTTTTTCTCCAACTCCTTTACCTTCTTCTGTGAGAGTACAACCCTTTTGTTCTTCCTGTCGAACTCCACAACCATCAACTTGAGTTCATCACCAATATTTACACTCTTTTTAATTCTATCCATTGATGGTTCAACCATTTGCGAGGCTGGCAGAAATCCTTCGAGACCAAGAGGAAGTTTTACTATCAGGCCCTTCTCCAAAAATCGGATCACTTCGGCTGTCGTGATGGTATCAACCTTGTATGCCTTTTCGAATGCAGGCCATGGATCTTCTGTGGTCTGTTTATATCCAAGTGAAAGCCGTCTCTCCTTTTTATCTATTTCTAGAACAACAACCTCGATCTCCTGATCCTTTTTGAGTATCTCACTTGGATGGTTTATCTTCTTAACCCATGACAGATCCGAAATATGAATCAGACCATCGATTCCCTCTTCCAACTCGACAAAGACTCCAAAGTTTGTCATATTCTGAACCCTGGCCTTATGTCGTGATCCTTCTGGATACTTTTTCTCAATATTCTCCCATGGATCTGGTGTCAACTGTTTTACTCCAAGGGATATTCTCTTCTTTTCTTTATCTATAGAAAGAATTTTTGTCTTGACCTCATCTCCAACTTTGAACATCTTAGATGGATGGATATTCTGCCTTGTCCAGGACATCTCAGATACATGTATCAGGCCCTCCACTCCCCTTGTAATCTCAATGAATGCTCCATAATCTGTGATTGAGACGACCTTTCCTTTGACAATAGAACCCTCTGGATAATTTTTCTCGATTTCATCCCATGGATGTGGCTTAAGCTGCTTTAACCCTAAGGATATCCTGTCTTTTGCATCGTTAAAATCAAGAACAACTACCTTGATCTTCTCATCCAGTTTAACAACCTCAGAGGGATGATTGATTCTTCCCCATGAGAGATCATTGATGTGTAGCAGGCCATCTACACCACCAAGATCTATAAATACGCCAAAATCTGTGATATTTTTTACAACTCCTTCAAGAACCTGACCTTTCTTCAACTCCTTTAAAATCTTCTCCCGTTCCTCTGCTCTGCTCTCTTCAAGAAGAGCCCTTCTGGATACAACAATGTTTTTCCTGAGTTCGTTAATCTTTACTATCTTAAATGTGAATGTTTTTCCAATGAGCGCATCAAAATCACGAACGGGTTTTACATCTATTTGAGAGCCGGGAAGGAATGCATCTATTCCCATCAGGTTCACTACTATGCCGCCTTTTATCCTTCTCATGCATGTTCCTTCTATGGTCTCGCCAGAGTTGTATTTTTTAACAACATCATCCCATATTCTTATAAAATTGGCCTTTTTTCTCGAGAGTACAAGATTGCCGTCAGGATCTTCAATGTCTTCGAGATATACCTCTATCCTGTCGCCCACCTTGACTTCTGGTGGCTCACCGAACTCTTCGAGGGGTACTATTCCCTCAGATTTAAATCCTATGTCAACCATCACATCCTGGTCTGTAATTGCAAGCACCTTTCCAGTGACGATCTCGCCCTGTTTAATGTTTCTCATGGTTCGCTCATAGAGTTCTTCGAACCTCTTATACTCATCCTCAGAATATGGAAAATCATCATCGAATTTATCAATATTTTCTACACTGGAAGATAGAGGTTTTCCCTCCTGCTCAGATTTTGATTCTTTATTACCTTCACCTCCTTCGCTTTTTTCTGGGGGACTGTTTATCCCTCTTGCTTCTTCTCTTTTTTCGGTCTTTTCCTCATCCACCATAAAAATTTTCCTCCTTTTCTATTTTTTGACCCTTTCGGGTTATGGTGATTTTCTAAATAAGATTTAATTTCCGTCAGTTGCCAGCGTGGAGTCGAGGCCCCACCAGTTATTCCTACTCTTTCTATACCTTTAAACCAGCTTTTCTCTATCTCATGTGGCGACTCAACCCAGTATGTCCTGCTGTTAACTTTGAGTGATGTATCATAAAGCAGTCTACAATTTGAAGAGTTTTTGCCTCCCACAATTATTACTACATCCTGGCGAGCAGCAAACTCTTCTATATCTCGCTGTCTATTTCGAATAAATCTACAAGTTGTATCTACTATCTTTAAATCTATGAGTCGCGATGAAAGGGTCTGTCGAATCTCTGAATAGATTTCTGGATCGATTGTTGTCTGCGCAATTAGCAGACTCCTGTTCTCAAAATCAAGACTCTTTGCTTCTCTGCGACTCGATACTACAATACCATTCCCATTGGTGCGCTCCAGAAGCCCCTGTACTTCAGGATGATCTTTCTTTCCTGCGATTATTATGCCCCAGCCATCTCTGATATGCTGATCGACAAGTTCCTGAGAATGAACTACTATCGGGCATGTGGCATCTATTATATTCATGCCAATTTCATGGACCCTGTTCCGTAAGTTCTCAGACTCACCGTGAGTTCTTATCAAAAAATAACAGTCTCTGAATTTTTCCAGTTTTGATGGATTGTTCAGCGAGGTCTTTGAAATCTGATGAAGTCCTATATCTTTCAACCTCTGAATTTCTCTGGAGTTGTGAATCAACTGTCCTGCAGAATATACAATATTCTCTCTCCTCAAGGCCTCCTCGGCCAAGGAGATAGCATTTTCTACTCCAGGACACGGCCTGGCTTTACTTTCGATTGTTACAATCATTTAACGCTACCCTGATTCATTTTATCTCTTATATGTTTAATAATTATTGATACTTGATCCTCGATACTCATATCTGTAGTATCGACTAAAATGGCATCCTCTGCTTTTCTCAGTGGACTGATTCTGCGGCTGCTGTCCCGCAGGTCCCTCTTCTCGATTTCCTTCATCAATCTGTCCAGTGGCATGAAAATATTCTGTCCTTCCAAATCTTTCTGCCTTCTCCTCGCCCTTTCTTCTAGAGATGCTGTCAGGTAAAATTTAAGATCCGCATCAGGGAAAACCACGGTTGTCATGTCTCTGCCTTCGGCAATCAATTTACTCTCTTGTCCCATCTTTCTCTGTTGTTCAACCATCCTCCTTCGCACTCCTTCGATTTCACATACCGGTCCTACTGCCTTATCTACCTCTGGACGTCGAATCTCAGATGTTACCTCATCGTCGTCAATAAATACTCTCATACCTATTTCAGAAGGCTGGAGTCTAATTACACTGTTTTCAGCAACTCTTACAATGGCCTCTGTGTCATCAAGAGGAATCTTTTCTTTGAGTACCTTCACTGTGATGGCCCTGTACATTGCACCTGTATCGAGGTAGAGCCAGCCCAGTTTTCTGGCAGTCAATCTTGCGGTTGTGCTCTTCCCTGAACCTGCCGGGCCATCTATTGCCACGATGAATCTTCTACTCTCTTGCTTTGACACCAGCTCCTTCCCGATTTAATCCTGTCATGTTATAAAGCAGCCTGATCTCGTCTTCTGTAAGCTCCCTCCATTCACCTCTTCCGATGCCATCTATTGTAAGGCCGGCAAATTTAATTCTTTCGAGCCGAGTGACCCTGTGACCTACAGCCTCCATCATCCTCTTTACCTGGCGCTTCTTGCCCTGGTGAATTTTTAGTTCCAGTATTGTTGAGTTTTTAAGATTGCGTATAATCTTTGCCTCACAATTTACCGTTGTATTTTCACCAATATCCACGCCTCTGTGAAGCTTATTGATAGAATCTTGTTTCATCCTGCCCTTCACAAAAACGCGGTAAACCTTCTCTATTTCAAACCGAGGATGAGTGAGTCTGTATGTAAGTTCTCCATCGTTGGTTAGAAGCAGAACCCCTTCTGTATCAAGATCGAGCCTTCCTACAGGAAAGACCCTTTCCCTTACTCTTACAATATCCAGTACTGTTTTTCTTCCTCTATCATCCTCTGAGGCTGTAATAACACCGCAGGGCTTGTTTAGCAGGATATAGCGCATCTTCTCTGGAGGATCGAGTCTTTTGCCATTTAACACAACCACATCTCTATTTGGATCAACAGTAGATCCTAACTCCCGTACAATCTTATCGTTTACCAGGACCCGACCCTCAATAATTGTATCTGCCGCCTTTCTACGAGATGCAATACCGCAGAGGGCAATGTATCTATTTAACTGAATCTTCTGTGAGATTTTCTTCCTCCTTTAACAACTCCTCCATCTCTCTTGGTTTTGGCAGATCGGATATCGAATTGATCCCGAAATACTGTAAAAATTCTCTTGTCGTCTTGTAGAGAAGGGGCCTTCCAGGTCCATCGGAACGTCCGCTAATTGTAATTAGTTTTCTCTCAAGAAGAGTACGAATCACGCCGTCGCAATTTACACCCCTTATTGCAGCAACCTCACTTTTTGTAACAGGCTGCTTAAAGGCTACAACAGAAAGGGTCTCAAGGGCCGCCTGAGAGAGTCGCGACTTTATATTCTTTTTAAAGAGTTTCCTTATCCACTGGGCATAGCTCTCTCTCGTTACCATCTGATAACCGCCGGCAACATTTGTAATTAAAAATGATCTGTTCGACTTTTTATATTCAAGATTCAATGAATCAATGATTTGTCTTATCTTATCATCAGAGGAAACCTCTATTATCTCCTTGATCTGCTTTATCGTAATGGGAGTGTCTGATGCAAAAATCAATGCCTCAACAATTCTTTCAAAATAATCGATATTTTTCTCTTTCACTCCCCTATGTTCTCCTCTGAAGCCAGATTTCTCCAAACAGGGATGCCTGATGAAGTAAAATTTTATGAGTCCTTATTAGTTCCAGAACGGCTAAAAATGTTACTATTATTACAACTCTATCTTTTAGCCTTTTCATCAGATCACTAAAGGCTATCTTTTCACTCTTTGATAGTTCCCCTAAAACATAATCGATTTGCTCATCTATTGTAGCAACTGGGGCCTTAACCTCATGGGAGGTTACCTTAGGCATGTTGTCGATTACAGATTTAAAAGCCTTGAGCAGATCAAACAGAGTAACATCCCTCAAAACCGAATCATCAAACTCCCCATCGATTCCCTTTTCATATCTCCTTAACCAGTTGAAATAAGATCTGGGATAGAATCTGCACTGCCGCTCCTCGATATCTCTAAGCGCCTCTGAAACCTCCTTAAACCTCTTATATTCAAGAAGCTGCTGCACAAGTGTTGCTCTCGGATCCTCTTCTTCCTCATCCTCTTCGATTTCTGGCTTTGGTAGAAGCATCCTGACCTTGATCTGTATCAATGTGGCTGCCATTAGAATAAATTCGCCTGCCACCTCCAGATTCAGCTCCCTCATTAGCTCGATATACTCCAGATACTGTCTTGTAATTTCTGCAATGGGTATGTCGTAAATATCAATTTCATCTTTTTTTATTAGAAATAGAAGCAGATCAAAGGGCCCTTCGAAATTTGGGAGCCTTATCATGTATCCTTCTGATTTATGCGCAGTTTCGGCTCCAGCTACCCCATCTGCATGGCCTCCCTTACTGAATCCATAGTCTCTTTTGCAACTATAGAGGCTCTCCTATCACCTTCTCTGATTATCTCTTCGACTTCCTTTCTGTGAGTCTCATAATAGGCCCGCTTCTCACGAAATGGTGCAAGCCAGTCGCTTATGAGCTTTGCTACATCTTTTTTATGTTCAACACAGCCCAGTTTTCCTTCCCTGCAGTCTGCCTCGATCTGGTCTATGACCTCTGGCCTGCACTTATTATGATACATAAAAACAACACAACCATCGGGATTTCCAGGATCTGATATGCGAATCTTATTTGGATCTGTGTATGCAGTCATCACTTTTTGCTTTATCTGTTCGGGGCTGTCGGAGATGAGTATAGAGTTGTTCAGAGACTTGCTCATCTTTCTGCCATCCATGCCGGGCAGTCTTGAGAATTTAGTGAGAAGAGTCTCTGGTTCTGGAAATACATTCCCAAAGAGGTTGTTAAATCTTCTTGCTATCTCTCTTGTAATCTCCACATGAGGGGCCTGATCTTCACCAACAGGTACCGCATCTGCCTTATAGAGAAGAATATCGGAAGCCTGAAGCACAGGATAGCCGAGATGTCCATACGAAATGTTTGATCCAATCCCAAGCTCTTTTATCTGCTCTTTTAATGTTGGATTTCTCTGAAGTCTGGGAACCGTGATTAACATCGAGAATATAAGATGAAGCTCAGCATGCTCCTTTATGTGTGATTGAATGAATAGAGGGCTCTTCTCTGGGTCGAGGCCAGCACTCAGCCAGTCGATTATCACTTCAACAGAATTTATTGGAATCTTTGATGTGTTTTCCAGATCGGTTGTCAGGGTATGCCAGTCGGCAACCATATGGAAGCTCTCATATTCGTTCTGAAGTTTCACCCAATTTTCAAGAGCACCAACATAATTTCCTAAATGTAATTTGCCTGTGGGTCTCATCCCACTCAATATTCTCTTCTTAACTCCCATGTCTCTCCATCTAAGTTAAAAAAAGGTATTGTTTCCATCTCTCATCAGGTATACCAACAAGATGCTGAATGAAGAAAAGATATCCTGGTTTTCTCGGTCTTCGGAGAAGTTTCATGCCCGCCTCTTGTGGAGTGCGATTCCTCTTCTTTGTATTACATTTTACACATGCACATACCAAATTTTCCCATGTATCCTCTCCCCCTCTGTCCTTTGGAATTATATGATCTACTGTTACTGGCCCGGATCTGGTTCCGCAATATTGACACTGATGATTATCTCTCTTTATTATGTTTTTTCTGTTTAACAGTATCCTCTTCCTTGGAACATGAACAAATCGAGCAAGACGAACTACACTGGGAAGTGGAATTGCACTGTTTATAGAGTGTATCATTTCATGATTTTTTTCGATAATCTCCGCCTTTTCAAGATAGAGCAATATTATTGCTCTCTTGGCACTGCATACACTCATTGGTTCATAATTCTGATTCAATACAAGTACCCGATTGTTCAACATCTTAAATCACCTAAAAAATTTAACTAAAAATTTACAATAAAATAGGCAAATAAGCAAGTTCTTTTTAGCCACCCTTTGTGTGGACAAAATATATTATACCACAGATGCTCAGAAAGCAAGATTTTTTAAAGAATGTGATATTGTTATAAAAAGCGATGCAATAAAGAAATAGCCCCACAGGGGCTAATAAAAATTACTGTTTTAAAGTGGGCGATACTGGATTCGAACCAGTGACCTCTTGCTTGTAAGTAAAGCAATCTCCTTTTTATTTTCAATAAGTTACAAGAATTTTGTACACAGTGAAAATTTCGGATCTACTGGAAATACAAGTTAAATTATATCACTGGATTTTTCCTAATATCTAAAGATAATCTAAGTAAAAAAAGAAAGAAATACAGGATGATTTTACTGGTAAATTGTTGACGATGTTCTTACGACAGGGGCTACAGTTTCATTAAAAGAATTCAAGTTTAATTATATGGTAGTGATCTTCGCAATAAGCGGTAAAAATGATTCCAAGCTGTACTTGCTTTCATAAGGGTAATAACAGAAGCTAAAGGGAAACCGCTGTAAATCTTTCATGAAACGTCACATCCATTGTCATTGGATGTTAATACAGAATCCGGGATATGAGTTATAGTTTGTAACTTCTAAGAAAGCAATCCTTCTTTATCAATTCTTCTTTGAATTACTTGGGCCGATACTTTAAATCTCCTGGCCAGCCAATTAGATATATATTCAACCGCAATATCAGACGAGGATAAACTCCTCGGGTCGAATCCTTCTGACTCATATATTTTGACTGCCTCCTCAAAACGTTCTCGCAAACTCTCTGATGGTACTAGAACTAATCCGGCAAAATTATTGGCGTGTAACTCAAGAAAACCATACTCCCTTGAGGGAATACTATTAACAAACTTTTTCCATTCTTCGGGAGAATTGAATTCTATGCTTTTATATAACGCTTTATGGAGAATAGTATGGCCAACTTCGTGGGCGATCGTAAACCTCGCTCTATTTTCTCGATTTTCGTAGACCCATTTGTCTATGAAAATCTCTTTTAGATCGTTCGATATAAATCCGTCGACCTCGATTTTTTCTTGTAGGTCTTCGAGGGGGATAATATCAATATCAAGGCCAAATTCAACTATTTCTTCAATAGGAATTGGAATTGTTTTTTCTGGATGGTATTTTGTTATAAACTCTTCAGCAATTATACGAATATGAGCATACGGGAGATACGGCGCTAGAAATTTATCCGTCCTCACATTTAACCTCTTTTTAAGATTTCCAAAAGCTCGTCCAGCTTTTCATCGCTTAATTTTTGACCGGTAACAGTTCGTAGTAGAACGGGTAGGCTTTTGAGTAATTCCTCATCTTCGAGAATGTACTTCGGTAGACGGCCAGCGCTTACTACAGCACAATCAAGGAATTCTTGCCACTTTTTACTTCCCCTTTCTAATTTTAATGTTTCGGCCATCCTTTCCAAAGTTTTTTCGGTTTGTGGTGGTGGAATTAACCCCCTTTCGATCCGACTAATATTACCCGGATCCTGCCCAGAAAGAGTACAATATTTTCTAAGTGAAAGATTGCGCTCCTTTCTGAGTTGTCGATGGAGCTCCCCAAAAATGCTTTTCATATTGCCCTCCTGCTTTGTTGTATAAAATATACAACATTTCTTATCAAATGTCAATATCTCATCGTCATTCGTTAAATATGACACTGTCAATATATTATACCACAGATGCTCAGAAAGCAAGATTTTTTAAAGAATGTGATATTGTTATAAAAAGCGATGCAATAAAGAAATAGCCCCACAGGGGCTAATAAAAATTACTGTTTTAAAGTGGGCGATACTGGATTCGAACCAGTGACCTCTTGCTTGTAAGGCAAGCGCTCTAAACCAACTGAGCTAATCGCCCTTGTTTTATTTTTTCTTTACGTTTTTGTCACTATTCTTTATGTGGAATAGAATCGCCAGAGGAATAATCACACAGTAGCCAATAACGAGAAGTATTGGTGCAAGAGTAAGCGACCAGAAACTGTTCCACGGACCTCGTGAGAGGCATATGTATCCTGCTATGAGAAAGACTATTCCCAAAAAGAACAGGTAGTAATTAATAGATGTAAATGGTAGTGAGGTGACTTTTGTCGGTTTATAATTCTTATATTTTTTTTGTGCCATCTTATCTATTATTTCCTCCCTGTATATTGATTAAAAATATATAAAAAAAGATACATATTGTCAAGTTTAATCCAAACATATTGAAATTGATCAAATTGATTTGGTTAGTTTCTTCTTGCAGGTATGTTTATTCTTTCATAAATTAAACGAGAAGATGAATAACTCAGATTTAAAAGAGAAGATAGATAGAATACTTGATAGCGTTGTACGCCCGGGACGCTATGTCGGCAATGAATATAATGTAGTAAAAAAGTCGTGGGAGGAGACAGCAGTACACATCGTTTTAGCCTTCCCAGATCTTTATGAAATTGGGATGTCGCATCTCGGATTAGGAATACTGTATCATATACTCAACAGCCATGACTGGATATTAGCTGAGCGTGTATATTCACCATGGATTGATATGGAAGATCGGATGAGAAGCGCCCGGATACCTCTTTTTTCTCTTGAGTCAAAATTACCGATAAATAAGTTTGACATGATAGGAATAACTCTTCAGTATGAACTCCACTATACGAACATTCTTAATCTTCTAGATCTGTCGTCGGTCCCGATCCGCAGTGAACAGAGGGGGCCAAAAGATCCTATTGTGGTAGCCGGTGGTCCATGTGCATTCAATGTTGAGCCCATTGCAGATTTTCTGGATTGTGTTGTGCTTGGAGATGGTGAAGGGGTCGTAGTAGAGATTGCAAGGCTGTTGAGAAAGGCAAAACTGGAGAATCTGGACAGAAAGGAGATACTCAGGCTTCTTTCAACCTTAGATGGAGTATACGTTCCCTCTTTTTATAAGGCAGATTATGATTCACATAACAGATTTATCACCATTTCCCCTGTTGAGGATGGAATACCTGAAAAGATAAGTGCAAGGATAGAGGAGAGCCTGCCAAATCAGAATTATCCGGATAAGCCCCTTGTTCCGCTGATCGAGGTAACGCACGATCGTTTCTCATTAGAGATAATGCGTGGATGCAGTCGCGGATGCAGATTTTGTAATGCAGGAATTATTTATCGGCCTCTCAGGCAGAGGAGTCTTAACGATCTGCTGAAGCATGCCAGTGAAGTATTGAAAAATACTGGATATGAGGAGGTGTCGCTCGTCTCCCTATCTACTTCAGATTATGACGATCTTTTTGAGTTGATCTATAATCTAAAGAAGATCGACCATATTTCTATTTCTCTTCCATCGATACGACCCGATATATTTAAGTTTAATGTTGCGGATTTCTTAGTGGATTTTAAACGAAGCGGCCTGACGCTGGCACCGGAAGCAGGATCAAGGCGCCTCTGTGATGTTATAAACAAAAACATTGATGAGGATGAACTTTTCGATGCAATTAAGCAGGCCTATAAAAAGGGATGGACGAGGATAAAGCTCTATTATATGATCGGGCTGCCGAGTGAGAGGTGGGAAGATCTTGAAGGAATAGTTGAACAGATTAATAGAATAGCAACATCCAGAATAACAGGCGAGAGGGGACAGATTACGGTCTCAATCTCACCGTTCTGCCCAAAGCCCCATACTCCTTTTCAGTGGGAATCTATGAACAGCATTAAACTCCTCAATGAGAAAATCTTATTTATCAGACATAATATAAAATCAAAAAGAATAAAGCTGAACTGGCGCGGGCCCGAAGTGTCAATTCTTGAGGCCGTGCTTGGAAGAGGAGATAGAAGATTAAGCAGTGTCATCTATAGAGCATGGAAGATGGGTAGTAGATTCGAAGCATGGTCAGACAGATTTAATTTTCACTTATGGCTCGATGCATTTCAAAAAGAGAATCTTAGCATTGATGACTATTTGAACTCTAAATCTACGACAGATGCTCTTCCCTGGGATCATCTCAGCAAGGGAGTGTTAAAATCGTTTCTTATAAAAGAGAGGGAGAAGTCGTTAACAGGTAATACGACACCTGACTGCAGGTTGGCAGGTTGTACAGGCTGTGGATTGCGACAACATCCTGTGTGTCAGGAAATAATCAAAGGCAATGTGCGAAAGGAGGATATAAATAGAAGAGTTTCATTGAGAAAAGATTTTGAAGATCACTCAATAAAGACAATCAATGGTGGTAAGAGATATAGAGTCAGGATACAGTATCGAAAGGGAAGGCCTGCAAGGTTCACCTCTCACCTCGATACAATTCGCATCTTGATGCGCGGTTTTAGAAGGGCAAATGTTCAGATCGTAATGTCGCAGGGTTATCACGCTCGTCCCAAAATATCATCCGGTCCCCCTCTTGCTCTGGGATTCATGAGCCGTGTTGAGTATATTGATGTAGAAATAGTCAGAAGGCCGGGTAGAAATTTTGTTAGACTGTTAAACCGATCTCTTCCCCATGGCCTGAAGGTGATTAGATTCAAGGAAGTATTTGGGTATGTGGAATCGTTAAACAATTCAATAAATCTTTCCACATATAGAATAAGAGTAGAAGGCCCGCTTACTGAGGATAAGATCAAAGAGTTTATTGATGATTTTATGAAAAAAAACTCATATCGAATTACAAGAAAAAAGGGAAGAGCCAGTAAAGAGGTAGACATACGTCCATATGTTTTGGAAATGTATATAAAAAATGGAGATATTTTTTTAACAACCCGTCTTGACCCTCAGGGGACTGCACGTGTGGATGAGGTATTGAAGGCCTTATTTAACTACTACTGGGAATTTATGAGATTTGAGATATGCAGAACAGGACTTTTTATTGAGAGTCATGGAAGGCGGATCACACCCATGGAGGTAATATAGGAAAAGAGCTATGGAGAAAGAGATTTTAATAAACGCTGCATATGACCAGACTCGCATAGCAATTGTTGAGGATGGGCAGCTTGTAGAACTATATATGGAACAGCCCGACAGAGAGCGAATGGTCGGAGACATCTATGTTGGCATGATAACAAATGTTATTGAAGGAATTCAGGCGGCATTTGTTGATATAGGACTCGAACAGAATGGTTTCCTTCCGTTTGAGGATGCAGAGAGGGAGTACAGTGCAGTTGCAGAAAGAGTTGTATATACAGATAAAAAAAAGAAAGGTAAGGCGGATGAGTCAAAAGAGTTGCTGCTGAAGGTAGGACAGAGAGTTGTTGTACAGATTACAAAGGAGCCGATGGGAGGGAAGGGTGCCAGACTTACAACATCTATTTCTCTGCCTGGAAGATTCATTGTGCTAATTCCTAATGATAGAAAGATAGGTATATCAAGAAAGATTGTTGACCCGAATGAGAGAAGAAGGCTTCGTGTGATTGCAAAGTCCATTAAACCAGATGGGTTTGGCATAATCATAAGGACAGTAGCTGTTGGAAAAGATGTGAGAAGTTTGAATTCAGATCTTGAAACGCTTCTCAGAGTTTGGAACAAGGTTGAGGATGAGATTAAAAAAGAGAGCAGGCCTCGGCGTATTTACAAAGATATGGGAATGACCTCGAGTGTGATAAGAGATATCTTCTCGCCCGATATAGACAGACTCGTTGTAGATTCTAGGAAGCTATTCATAAAGATTAAAAAATATTTAAAGGATGTATCGCCATCTCTTGTGGATAAATTAGAGCTGTATAAGGAAAAGGTACCAATATTTGATCACTATAAGATAGAGGAAGAGATAAACAGAAGCCTTTCGAGAAAGATCTGGATAAAGGGCGGTGGATATATCATCTTTGATCAGACTGAAGCCATGGTTGTCATCGATGTAAACAGCGGAAGGTCGATAAAAGAGAAAGATCATGAGAAAAATTCGCTTAAGATTGACCTTGAGGCCGCACGAGTGATAGGCCGACAGCTAAGGCTGCGCGATTGCGGTGGTATAATTGTAATTGACTTCATAGACCTGAGAGACGAAAAGAATCGGAAAAAGGTTGTATCAGAACTCAAAAAGGAGTTGAAGAAAGACCGTGCAGCATTTGATATTCTTCCTATGAGTAAATTTGGTATTGTCCAGCTTACCAGGGAGAGGGTTAGGCCGAGTCTCTTATATCAATACAGCCAGCCATGTCCGAGATGCAATGGATTGGGAAGGGTTCCTGTGAAGAATACAATAATATCTGCAATAGAGAGGAAGATACAGAGCCTGAAATGCAATGAGGGGATACGCCGTTTTATATTAAAAGTAAATCCAGGATTGGCAGAATATCTATCTGAGGGGCTGAAGAATCGTCTCAATAGAATAATGATAAGGAATCTGGTAACAATCAAGATGGTTATAGATGAGGGGTTAAGGGATGAAGATTTTGAGCTATTACCACGGAAGGTTATAAAGAAGGCATGAATACCAGTTTCATGTTGATTTTTCAATAATAAATTGTTAAATTCTAAAGAGTTCATCATTCAAGTCAATAAAAATTAAATTGTTATTCAAACAGTAAAATTAGAGGGAAATATATGGGAAGAAGCAAGAGTAAGCAGAAACGCCGCAGAGTTCAGCTTCGCAGGAAAAGGAAAGAGCGTAAGAAAAAGAAAAAGGCTTGAGGTTAAAGGATAAGAGAAAAAATGAGGAGAGCTGTATGGCGCATATCAGACCGTTTCGAGGAGTCAGACCAATCCCAGAAATGATAAGTAGAGTTGCCTCCCCTCCTTATGACGTGCTGAGTTCTGAGGAGGCAAGAGAGAGAGCAAAGGGAAATCCATATTCTTTTTTACATGTAATCAAACCAGAAATCGATCTTGAACCTTCGATTGATCTCCACGATCCCATAGTATATGAGACTGCTGGCAAAAACTTCCATGAACTGAGAAAGAAAAAGATATTGATTCAGGACAAGAGGCCCTGTTTTTATATCTATAAATTAAAAATGGGTAGTCATCAGCAGACAGGAGTTGTGGCAGTGGCCTCTGTTGAAGATTATGTTGAAAATCGAATCAAGAAGCACGAGCATACCAGACCCGACAAAGAAGAAGATAGAATGAACCATATCAGGAGTCTAATGGCACAGACAGGACCTGTATTTCTAACATATCGCTATAATGGCGAGATTGATCTGTTGATAGAAGAGGCTGTTGAGAAGAAGCCGGTTTATGAGTTTACAGGTGATCATGATGTAGTGCATACGTTATATATAGTCGACAGCGATGAGTTGATTCAGAAGATAAAAAAATCGTTTGAAGGGGTAGATGCTTTGTATGTTGCAGATGGTCACCACCGATCTGCGGCTGCTGTTCGTGTTTGTGATCTTTTAAAGAAAGAGAATCCCAATCACACTGGAGAGGAAGAGTACAACTATTTTCTATGCGTGATATTTCCAGATAATCAGATGCAGATTCTTGATTACAATCGTGTAGTCAGGGATTTGAATGGTCTTTCAGAGAGAGATTTTTTAAAAAAGATTTCTGCAAATTTTGATGTAAAGCCCTATGAAAGAGGCGGACCATATCGTCCAGATGCGATTCACAAATTTGGGATGTACCTGGGTGGGAGGTGGTATGTAATGGAGGCAAGAGATGGGTCTTTCGATTCAGATGATCCAGTGGAAAGTCTCGATGTTGCGATTTTGCAGAACAATCTTTTATCACCCGTTCTTGGAATCAATAATCCCCGTACGGATAAGAGGATCGAATTTGTTGGCGGTATAAGGGGCATGGAGGAGCTGGAGCGTCTTGTTAACAGCGGAGATTTTGCAGTTGCTTTTTCGATGTATCCAACAGGGATCGCTCAACTCCTGTCTGTTGCCGATGCCGGCAAGGTAATGCCGCCGAAGTCTACATGGTTTGAACCGAAACTTGCAAGTGGGGTAGTTGTTCATATGCTTGAGTAATCATAACAATAATAATATGGAGGATTTATTATGAAGATTCTCATATCTGATGCTTTTGATCCATCACTTCCGGAGAGGTTGAAAAAGTTTGGGGAGGTAACAGAGGATAAATCTAAGCTTCCAGAGGTTGATGTTGTTCTTGTCAGAAGCAAGACAAAATGCACCAGAGAGTATATAGATAGTGCGAAGAATCTAAAGTTGATCATCAGGGGTGGTGTAGGACTCGATAACATCGATTTGGAATATGCAAAGGAGAAGGGAATCACAGTTAAAAATACTCCTGAAGCATCCAGTGTGGCTGTTGCAGAGCTTGCATTCGCACACATGCTTGCAGTACCTAACCGGCTGATAGAGGCACACAACAGCATGATGGCTGGGAAATGGGAGAAGAAACAGCTTAAGCGGACTGAATTGATGGGAAAAACATTGGGGCTGATTGGTGTGGGCCGAATCGGAACAGAGGTGGCAAAAAGAGCGATCGCGTTTGGTATGCGGGTGATTGCTTATGATAAATATATTGAAAGGTCAGATGTGGCAGAGCTATTGCCACTTGATAAAGTTCTTGCAGAGTCTGATTACATCTCTTTACATGTTCCACTCACAGATGAAACAAAGGGTATGATCAACAGGGATACTATTTCTAAGATGAAGGATGGAGTAGTAATAATAAACACAGGCAGGGGCAAATGTGTAGTAGAAGAGGATGTGGCAGAGGCATTAAGCAGTGGTAAGATCAGGGTATATGCGAATGATGTGTGGTATTCAGATCCACCTCCTCAAGATTGTCCGCTTCTGAAGGCTCCAAATGTACAACTTACCCCTCACATAGGTGCTTCTTCCAAGGAAAATCTTTTGAGAATTGGTGACATAATTATTAAAATTCTTGAAAATTTTAAATGCTAAAGAAGGAGATAAAAATGGCACATAGAATTTGGAACTTTAATCCAGGCCCAGCAACCCTTCCCCTTCCAGTTCTCGAAAAGGCCCGAGAGGAGATTCCAGACTACAATGGTACTGGTATGGCAGTGATGGAATTAAGCCACAGATCAAAAGAGTATGCCGAAATTCATGAGAGGGCAAAGTCGCTTCTCATAGAACTTTTCGGGATCCCTGAAAATTATAAGGTACTTTTCCTGCAGGGAGGCGCCAGTCTTCAGTTTGCCATGGTACCAATGAATTTGCTGACCCAAGACCGTTCTGCCGATTATATTATCACAGGCTCTTGGTCAAAGAAGGCCATAAAGGAGGCCACTATTATTGGAAAGGCAAACGTAGCAGCATCTTCTGAGGAAAATAACTTTAACAGAATACCTCGTGCTGATGAACTGAAGCTGGATCCAAATGCTGTTTATCTTCACATAACATCAAACAACACAATTGCAGGCACTCAGTGGCAGTCTTTTCCCGAATCGGGAGGCGTGCCAATAGTTGCAGATATGTCGAGTGATATACTATCGCGGAGAATAGACTGGTCGAACTTTGGTTTGATTTACGCGGGCGCACAGAAAAATCTCGGACCATCAGGTGTTACTGTAGTGATAATAAGAGATGATCTTGTAGAGATGTCGAGAGATGATATTCCGACTCTGCTTAAATATAAGACTCATGTTGAGAAGGATTCAACATTTAATACTCCACCAACATACTCTGTATACCTGATGAAGCTGGTTCTGGAGTGGGTAAAGGATAAGGGTGGTCTTGAAAGCATTGAAAAGGAGAACAGAGAGAAGGCACAGCTTCTCTATAGTACAATCGATGCTCATAAAGATTTTTATAGAGGAACAGTTGAGCCAGAAAGCCGTTCTCTTATGAATGCAACATTCCGGCTGCCTACAGAGGAGTTGGAAGCAGAATTCATATCACAGGCAAAGAGTGCAGGATTTGGCGGTTTGAAGGGACACAGATCGGTTGGTGGCATACGTGTTTCAATGTACAATGCAATGCCATTGAAGGGTGTTGAGGAGCTCGCGGAATTCATGAACGATTTTGTAAAAAAGAATGGTTAGGAGAGTCTTTGAGAAATGGTCCCTGATGTTTTTTATTGGGGGCCATTTTTTTTGCTAGATGATAGATAGACTCATTATTGTCTTTTGAGGAGAAGTTCATGAAATCAAAAAGAGTCATAATTGCAACACTATTTGGAGTTGTTTCTGGTGTTGGTTGTTTTACAGGTGGGAACTATCTGCTGGGTGCGGATCTCAACATGGTTGAATTCTTCATGATTCTATTCCATAGAACATTGCTTGGATTTGTTATTGGAATATCAGCTCTTCCTATTTCCTGGCCGTTACATGGTCTGTTAATAGGATTTGTTGTCGGGCTTCCAGTCTATCCACTGATCTATAATGAAGCAAATCTTATTTCTTATTCTGTCATGGGAATGATTTGGGGATTTGTCATAGAATTCTTTACATCTTTTGTATTTAAGGCAAGGGTTTACAATGGTTGAATAAATAATTCTCTTTTAGTCGGTTCTTTAGTGTTATAGAGCCCTGCCAAAAACACTGGTTAGATTCCCCTTCTGCTTTTTATCCATTCTTCTTCCCACAAAATTTGTTTAAAATTTAATATTGCTTTAGGTTCTCTTCGGTTAATCTTTACTTTAAAGTGATAGAAAAGTACTGATCATTCAGAATGCCACAATCTAGTGTTGACAATTAGGAAAATAATTATTATATTCTTATACGTACACTGATAGAATAAAGAGAAGTAAATATACGTATGGAGATAGTATGAAAGAAAATGTTTTTATACTCGATGAGTTGATAGAAAAGACACATGTTTCAGAGAAGACGCTTAAGGAGTGGGAGAAGCTTCATCTCATAAGTCCTGTGGGTTATACAGAAAATAGGGTTCCACTTTATCTTTATACAACAGTAGAGGAGATTAACCATATCCAAAAGTTGTTGGAATTAGGGTACAATTTGACTGATATTAAAAAAATCATAAAGAAGATAGGTCTGCCAAGCGTGCAAGATGGAAGAGTCGCACAAACAAAGGCAGATCACTATTTAACAGTAGGGAATCTTGCTGAACGTGTTGGTGTGAGCAGCAGGACAATTAAGTACTGGGAAGATAAGGGTATCATTGAGCCCGATACAAGGAGTGAGGGAGGATTCCGGCTCTATTCGGATGTATATGTTTACATCTGTAAGCTTATAAAGGATTTGCAGCTTTTTGGATATACACTGGAAAAGATAAAATCTATTTCGGACTATTTTAGAGATTTCTTGAATTTTCAGTCAAATTTAGAATCATATCCAAAAGAAGAAGTGGATGAAAAATTAAATGGTATGATCGATGAGGTTCAGATACTTTTTGAGAAGATGAATCTCTTTAAAGAGGGCATTCAGCGATGGGAGGATTTATTGAAAAAAAAGAGAAAGGAAATCATGAATTTAAAGAATCAGAATCAAAAACGACCAGAGAAAGTGAAGGGAAAGAAAAGATGAGAAAGATGATTTTTATAGAGCCAAAGGCTCCGAATTTACATATATTTTCAAAATTTCCTCTTCCGAGATTGGGGAGTTTTATTCTTGGAACAATGATGAAGCAGCGTGGATGGGATGTTGAGGTGATTGTTGAGGAGATGCATGAAATTGACTTTGATAAGGTAGAGTCTGCTGATCTTGTGGGTATTTCAACAATAACTTCTACTGCACCTCGGGCCTACGTGATTGCTGACAGAATAAAGGAGATTGGAATCCCTGTGATCATGGGAGGTCCCCATGTAACGTTTTTACCAGAAGAGGCGCTGGACCATGCCGATTTTGTCATTCGTGGGGAAGGAGAAGAACCACTCATGGCCTTTATAGATGCATGGGAGACCGATAATGACTATTCGAAAGTTCCCAATCTGTCGTATAAGAGAGATGATAAGATTATCTCAAATCCGATGCAGCCGTTTGAAAAAGAACTGGATCGCCTGCCCTTTCCAGATTTTAAGCTGATGAAAAGTCAGACCAGGTTTATTGCTGGTAAGAAGACAATCCCAATTCAAACATCTAGAGGTTGTCCATTTAACTGCACATTTTGTTCTGTGACAGGAATGTTTGGCAGAAAGTATCGATTTCGATCCATAGAAAATATTTTAAAGGAGCTTCGGCAGTACGACAGCAGGCGGAATTTTATCTTCTTTTATGATGATAACTTTACTGCAAACCGAAGGCGTTCAAAAGCACTACTCAATGCAATGATTCAGGAAAGGTTCAAATTTAAGTGGTCTACTCAGGTGAGGGCAGACATTGCAAAGGATATTGAATTGGTTGAACTCATGAGGAAGGCCGGCTGTCATACCCTTTACATTGGGTTTGAATCTGTTAATTCAGAAAGTTTAAAAGAGATGAAAAAATCTCAAACAGTGGATGATGTAGTAAATGCAGTAAAAATATTAAGAAAATTTCACATCCATGTTCACGGGATGTTTGTTTATGGATTCGATAAAGACGACTGGAAGACTGTAAAGGAAACCGTCAAATTTGCCAAGAGGGCTAAATTGACATCTACCCAGTTTCTTATCCTTACACCTTTGCCAGGATCAGCGTTTTATGATAGAGTAAATGAGCAACATCGTATAAAGTTTTACGACTGGAGTTTGTACGATGCACATCATGCAGTTTTTCAACCAGCACATTTTTCTCTCTTTGATCTGCAGAGAGCACAAATCTGGAGCCACAAGAAGTTTTATTCATCCATGGAATCGTTTAAGAGGCTATTTAAATGGAAATGGATTGACATTGGTCTGGCTCATTATGCAAGGAATCTGAATCGGGTATGGAGGAAGAATAATAAGACATTCCTAAAGGTGATAGATCTGTTAAGGCAAAACAGAGATGCAGACATATCTATAGATTATAAAACGAAAATAATATTGGATGATAAGAAGGTGGCCTTTAAGAGTTAACTCAAGCAGAAAATCTATATCGATTAGTCTGTAGAAGATTAGTGATTCTGCGATTTTCCCCTCAAAATTATACTCAGATTTTAAAAACTTCTATGTTGTGTGAATAAGTGTCTGTCATCGATGTGTTCGAATAGTGGTTGCAAGGCTGGATTGATTTTTGTATATTGAATTATTTAAATTTTGTGCTTTTTGTGGATTCTGTTTTATCAACAGGAGGCTGTAGTAATGCTTAGAAAAATTTTTCTCGTACTTGCTCTTCTATTATGTTTTTATAATACATTAGGTGCACAGGGGAAGTTTTATATCAGCGGAATGGTTTTTGCCGATTACTACTACAACTATCAGAATAATGCAAAATCTGAACAGAACAGAAATGCGTTCATCTTCAGACGGATATACCTGACTTTCGATAAGAATATTACATCTGATATAAAGGTTCGATTAAGGCTGGAATCTGCTCATGGGAAATATGGCACTACATCAAAAATCTTTCCATTTGTAAAAAATGCATATCTGGAATGGAGCAATCTCATTCCCAGACATAGAATATATTTCGGAATATCAGAGACAAATTGTTTTAAAAATGCTGAAAGATACTGGGGGTATAGATCTATAGAAAAAGATATTTTGGGTCTGAACAAGATATCTTCATCTGCTGACATGGGCATAGGGATAAAGGGAGAGCTAGTAGGCAATGTTTTGCACCACTGGGTTACTGTCTTCAATGGTACTGGCTATGGCTCTTCAGAAGTCGATCGGTATAAAAAGATTAGTTATTCGTTATGGGTGACTCCTGTGAAAGGATTGATGCTTGAGGCATATGCAGATTATGAGAAACAGGACCCAGATGATGCTCAGAACGCAGCAGTATTGGAATCGGCCAGAGACTACAGAGGAAGCACTGGATATTACACAGTTAAGGGATTTATGGGCTACAAAAGAGAACGATTCTCATTTGGCATAGAGGTATTTATGCGAACCAACAAGGAGTCGGGTATAAAGGATGTAATAATAGACAACGGGACGATAAAGAATTCTAATAAGGCAGATGTTAAAAAGATTGGTCTCTCAATTTTTGGATCTGTTACAACACCTGTCAATAAACTCAGACTATTTGCGCGTTACGACTATTTTGATCCAAACAAAGAAGAGATGGTATACACAGATTTTTCAGACGGAAAGCTCATCGGAGGCTCAGACGATGAAAGCACTCTAATAATTGCAGGCCTCGATTACTTTCCATGCAGGAATGTTCATATATTGCCAAACATATTGGTAAAAGGCTATTCTAAAAGGGGAATGAAGAGTGACATAACAGCAAGGATAACTTTGTATTATACATTTGATTCTAAGGCAGATTAACAGTCTCACATCGATCATTTGAATGTTCGAAAGCAATTTTTTTAGCCTTCAATGTAGGGGGCGGTGAACGTTTCATAGTGAAATAGTATTTCGATTTTGATTTCATAAATTTCAATCATATAGATAGACCTTCCCAATAAAAACAGCAATAAGTTATTGCTAAATATTATCTTAATCCACCTTATTAATATCCAAATATTCTGGCATAAATTTTGATATATCATTAAGAAAAATATAGGAATAAACCCAAGGGGTATGTTTATGAGAAAACTTTCGATCTATTCTATTTCTATTCTTTTTTCTGCTATAAATCTATATCCAGCCGTTTTGAATGAAAAGGCTCCTCCTTTTGTTGTTCAGCATGCAAGGGAAAAAATCGTCAAGTTCGAAAGAGTGCCTGTGATAGTTAATGCAGTAAAAGCAGAAAACAACATTGGAAAGCACATGAGAGATATTCTCAATTTAAATGAACAGTGGAGGCTGACAAGGGGGCTTGCGGACTGGATGAAGAGTTATATGGTCTCAAAATGCGGTCAATATTTGCGCAAGATTCAGCAGCTTACACCATATTATGCTGTTATCTTTGTCATGAGTAGCCAGGGAGCCTGTGTTGCCATGACCGACAGAATAGAGAATTACTGGTATGGAAACGACGAGATATTCTTAAAATCTTTTAATGAGGGAAAGGGTGATATCTATATAAGTGATGTGATATTTGATGAGGCATCGCAGGCATATCTCGTATACATTTCTGTGCCTGTAATGGATGGAGATAAGGCGATCGGTGTTATTAGCTTTGGCATTGATGTAGACAGAATGCAGGATAGCTATACCAATATAGAGTAATCTATCTAAAATCTTGCCCTATTATTAAGAGGAACTATATGTGGAAATTTCATTATCGCGACTTAAGAATCGGTGATAAGCTGACACTTGGATTTTCTGCACTCCTTTTTCTAACGATTCTTATAGGACTTTCTGGGTTCTGGAGTACCAGGAGCATACAGCTTAAATTGAAAGACGTACTGAACAACAGACTGATTGCCATGGATTATCTAATAGAAGCAGACAGAGACCTGCAGCAGCTTCTGGTAGCAGAAAGATCGATGATTTTTGCAGATGTGAAATCGGAAATATTTTCCAAGCTCTTATCAGATTATAATGAAAATAAAAAGCAATCAAAGGAGAGATGGGAAAAATACAAGACTCTTAAACCATTTCCGGAAGAGGAGGCACTATTTTCTGAATATGAGAAGGCCAGGATAGAATGGGAAGAGGTCTCAGACAGGATTGTAAAGGCACGCATGGAAGACACAAGATGGGGAAGAAGATTGGCAATAGATTTGAGCTTAAAAGAGGGCAATGAAAAATTTGAGAAGATGAGAGACTACCTAAATAGATTAGAAGAGATAAATCTTGATATTGCTGCAAGGATAGAGAAGAGCGCAAGGAGTCACTATAAGAGAGTAGTTGTTACCTCAATCAGTTTCATTTTAGGAGTCGTTGTTATCGGATTATTTTTAATGTTTACAGTCAATACATCTATTACAAGACCCGTTAAAAATGTTGTGGATATGATTCGAAACATTGCAGAGGGAGAGGGAGATCTTACAGGGAAAATTGAAGTAAAATCAAAAGATGAGATGGGAGAGCTGGCCAGATGGTTTAATACATTTGTTGGGAAACTGCATGACATAGTATCACTGGTAAAGCGAAACAGCGAGGAGGTAGCTGTAGCCACAAATGAGATTAGCTCGACCTCTGTACAGCTTGCTACAGGAGCAGAGGAGCAGATGAACCAGGCTGCCGAGGTGGCCGCTACAGTACAGGAGATGACATCATCTATTGTTAAAAATTCACAGATTGCTGTCAAGACTGCGGAGATTGCCGACACTGCGAGTAAAAAGGTGCAGAAAGGGAAGACAGAGATGGGTGAGGCAAGAAAGGGAATGGAGGAGATTGTTGATTCGGCAAACAGGATTGGAATTATTGTTGAAAGACTCAATGGTCACACAAACCAGATAGAAGATATCATCTGGAGCATAACTGATCTTGCCACTCAGACCAATGTGCTGGCATTGAACGCCTCGATAGAGGCAGCAAATGCCGGTGAGATGGGTGCTGGTTTTGGGATCGTTGCACTTGAGGTGAGGCGACTTGTAAAGAAGACAAAAGAGTATGCACAGATGATTGAGGATACAATCAGTTCTGTTCAGTCAGAAATTCAGAATGCAGCAAGTTTTATGAAAGAGGTCAATCGAGTGGTTAATAACGGACAGGAAGCCATAGAGAAGACAGAGAAGACGCTCAATGAAATAGTGGCCTCTGTATCGCAGACTCAAGAGATGGTTAGACAGATTGCCAAGGTTTCTGAGGAACAGAGCATAGGTGCAGAAGATATATCGAATGCAGTAACCTCCATAAGCAGCATCACAAAACAATCTGCAAACGGTTCTGAACAACTAGCAAAGGCAGCAACACGGTTGAACGAAAAGACAAATGAGCTAAAAGAGCTTGTTGAACAGTTCAAGCTTCGAAGTTAAAGGTTATAACATTAGAGATTTTTTGCATTCTGCCCTCAGGAATGCGGAATAACAGAGTACCTTCCTGTTTTTAATAAAAGGATTTGTTTGTAAATTCTTTCAGGTCTATTTTTCAGTATGGTTTTGGCATGCGATGTTTATTTTGTGTTCCAATATAAATCTAAGAACTTCTTTATATTTTAAATTTAAAAAGATTAATAGTAAAAAAGATAAAATAAACAAATTCCATCCTGATATAGAAATTATCACACAAGATGAGTAGTAACTATGTGTGTGGATCCTTTTGTTGAATCTTAAATAAAAAAATGCCATTCGGTCAGATAAAAACATCGGGTCGTGAAAAAACTACCATGAAATAAAAAATCGCTTGTTTCTAAATCAAGAAACTTTTATGTTTCTTATATAAGAAATCCTTAAATTTTTTTCTCAATCATTGGTGTGGTGGGGATAATATTATTTTACGTTGATAAAAAATGCACTGGTAAGAATATGGAAATTGATTATAGAATAACCAAAGTAAGTAAAGAAGCGATAGAAGAATTTCTATGGATCAAATCTAATTTCAAATTGGGTGAGTTGGGTTCAAGGGATGATAGGGAAATTGTACGTTTGCTAGAAAATATACACTATCCTCATATCAAAAAAACTCTTAAGCTGATAGACAAATATGGTAGTCAAAGTAGTGAAATTGGAGACTCACTTCTTAAATGTAATGATAATTTTGTTTTTTCCCGTCAATTATCGGAATTGTTTTTATTCATTTATTTATACGAAAAACTAAAATCAAGAGTAACTCCTATAAGAAGAGTGCAAAATCAAAAGTCGCCAGATATATCGGTTAAATTAGATGATTACGAATATTTAATTGAAGTGTTTTCACCTATGGATTATTATGGTTATCAAGTATTTTCAAGGCTATTAACCTCATGTTTAAAAAACCTTGATCTCAATATTGGATTCGAAATAACTATCGATTCACAGGCACAGACTTTTGATTACACTTATGACTTTCCCCAATTCAGGGAGGTATATGATTGGATTGATCAGTTCTGCAAGAATTTTTTAAAATGGATTAGGACTGCTAATAAAGGTGATGTTTACTATGTTCAATCTCCAGCAGGTTCTTTGAAGTTAAAAGTTCATGTAGAGTCTATCGAGAAAAATTCTGAGATTAGATCAATTTTGTGGGGGCAAGCAACAAGATCAACAGATACAATATTATATTTTAGAATTAATGATCCTGCTGAATTTTCAAAAACTCAGTGGGGTGTTAAAATAGAAGACAAGCTTCAGAAACAACAAGCAGGCGAACCTCGTGACAAAGTTCTAAGAATATTAACGATCAATTTTTCATTAGCAGATACTTCAGATCTTAATTTCCTTAATGATCCAGTATATTTTGATAATTTTAGTAAATACATACGGTATTTAGCCTCAGATATAAAACAATATCCACCGTTTGATGTAATTCTTGCATGTGAACTTAGTTTTGAATGTAGCTTCTCTAAACCAATAAATCTCTCTAACCTAAGCGATAAATCTATTGAAAATTTATTAGAAAAGATTTATTTTAAAAAACCAATCAATGAGATTAAAAAAGTACCTAAAGAGCAAGTTAAGGCATTCTGGGATTCAATAATAAATACTTTAGAAAATAAGGATATATAAACAGGAATAAAAAAAATAATTATATGACTCAATATTATTAAATTAGGCGGAACCTAATACTACATTCAGCTGATGCCGCCGATGAGTGTATTTTAGAAGCCTTGTTTTGGATTCGAGTTCATCAGGTTTTGAAAGTTTAATAGTGAGCTTGTGGTACAGCTGATGCTGGTGTTAGCTGTAATAAGTTTTTAAATAAGACGATTGGATTATAATGACTATTAAGAACGAATTTTATACCTTACCTCCGTGTATTGAAAAATTGTTTGATAGGGATATTGAATTATTGCCGTCTGTTAATGAAATATTCGAACTCGAATTGGCATATCTTGAATATAATTGTTTGCCCCAAGAAAGATTAATTGATAGATTAGCATATTTTAAATCTATTGATGGTAAACCGACGAAACATTTTTTAATGTATAATCAATCGGTTCAACCGATTACAAATAAACGATCAACAATCACTAAAACATATTTTGAAAATGGACTGTTTTCTACTGGTTATGCAACTCATGGATTATTTCCTTATCGGGGCAAATTTCATCCTCAATTGATTAAAGCATTAATCAATATAATAGGTATTAAGAAAAATGAAGTAATTTTAGACCCTATGTGTGGAAGTGGAACGACTAATATTGAAGCTGCCTTAATGGGTATAAATTCTTATGCAATTGATTTGAGCCCTTTTTGCCAGTTTATGACAAAAGTAAAGTATAATAGTTTATCTCTTGATATTAAACTATTAGAAGGAATTTCCAATAAATCAGAGCAGTTATTTAATTTCTTTAATGTCAATAATGTGAAATCTAAATTAGAAAAAATCACTGATAATGGAAAATTGAAAATTTACGAATTGGCTCTTCTTGCTTTTTTGGATGCTTTAGGATATTCTAAAAGGGTAGTCAAGTCAACCCACAAAGAGCTTTTTGCCAAGGTATTAAAAAGATATGAAAATACAGTAGTTAATTTTGTTATAAATAATTCAAAATATATAATCGATTTAGGAAAACTTAATATCTTAGAAGATGCTAATGCTATGAAAATACCTTTAGAGGATAATTCTATTGATGGGGTAATTACCTCACCGCCATATTCTTTTGCAATTGATTACGTAAAAAACGATGAAGCACAGTTAAATTTTTTAGGATATGATGTTGATAATATTCGGAATAACATGATTGGATTGGTTGGTAAGAATAAGAATGAGAGACTAAGAAATTATTTCAAAGATATGCAATTAGTATGTTCGGAAGTCTCAAGGGTGTTGAAAAAAGATAAGTATTTTGTGATGATTATAGGTTCAAATACCAATCAGACAGGAGGTATTAGATTGGAAAATAAGATAATAGAATCATGTGAAAAGTTCAATTTAATGCTTGTCAAAAACATTTTGAAACCTATAAAAGGAATACGAAATACGATGAAGGATGAATATATATTATTTTTTAAAAAGAGGTAACAGGATGAAAAGCACTCAAGAAAAATATAACATAGTTATTACAAAAAATACTTTTTATTTCTACAATAGAAAATTCGAGGAAACTTATGAAGGGTATGTTAATTCAATTAAAGAGACTTTACTTGTTTTGAAAAATCAAATCCAAAATACAGGTTTGCGAAAAGAACTATTTGAGGATTTAATTTGTAAAAAAGAGAATGGATTACGTGCTTTACTTGCATTAACAGGTTTCTCAAATGAGAGCTTAAAAAGACTTATAACATTTATGAGAATAGTTGATGATCCTGAGTTAACTTTACTTATCAATAAAGATAAATGGTTAGCAGAAGCAGAAATAAGTGATAGAGAAAATATTAAGGAATGGTCAGACAATAAAATTCAACGTAAGATAAAAGAAAATAAATTTTTTAGAAAAGGTTTGGTAAACATATTTTTTGAGGGCTCAACAATTCCAATTCTTTATAATGCGTTACCTCTTTTTGAACTTAAAAAGTTAAGTATTTCTAAATTGAATTTTGAAATAGAAGCGATGATTGATACATTAATACGTTATAAAGAGAAAGGGTCATATTCAGGAAAAAAGGAAAATAATCCCGAAATCATTATCGAAGATATATTGGATGAGATGAAAATTCGGTTTGAAAAGGGAGACTTAAGCGAGCTAATAAGTAATGCCCCTGATACAAAACGAACAATGGACTTTATTATTCCGGATAAGAAAAATCCAAGAATAATTATTGAATGTTCATATTTGGTTACAACTTCTTCAGGTCAGGGTGACAAATCAAAAACAGAGATTTCAATCGATTCTTTAATAAAAGAACATTATCCAGAAGCTCATTTTTTAGGTTTTGTTGATGGCATTGGTTGGTATGTAAGAAAAAATGATTTAAAAAGAATGGTTGCTGCATATGAAGATGTTTTTACTTTCCATAAAGATGAATTAGAACGATTTAAACAATTTGTAGAAGATAAAATTGGAGGGATGTAATGGCTAAAATCAAGTTTAGTGATGATGGAATAGGTCATTATATTAAAGATAATATCTTAAGGGTTCCTGTTTATCAAAGGCCATTTGCTTGGGAAATTTCTAATATACAAGATCTGTTTGAAGATATAAAAAATTCATATCCTGAGGATTACTTTATTGGAACTATAGTTGTTAACAACAAAGGGGATTATTTTGAAATCGTAGATGGCCAACAAAGGATAGCTACTATAAGTTTATTTTTTTCTGCTGTTCGTAATCTTCTTTATAGAGAGAACATTAAGGATAATGCAAAAGCCTTAGAAAATGACTTTTTACAAAAAAGATCATATAGGGGTGATGTTGAACAGAGGCTTAAACTGAATAATGTAGACAATGATTTTTATTTAAAAAGGGTATTAAACAACGATAATGACATAGAGCCTAACAAAGAATCACATGAAAGAATTCTAAATTCATATAAATTGATAGAAGCATTTGTTGATAATTGGTTTAAAAACCGAGGCATAGAGGATATCTATAATTTAGTTGAGTTTATAGAGAAAAAATTAAGGATCGTAATAGTTACTGTATCAGATGAAGTAAATGCATTCACTGTATTTGAAACACTTAACGATCGTGGATTAGCACTTTCCCAGACAGACCTGATTAAAAATTATTTGTTTAATAAGGCAGAAGATAGACTCGGTGAAGCCCAGGATAAATGGTTAAGATTTACCGGCGCAATTGAAGCCGCAGAAAATGAAGATGAAATTTTACAATATATAAAGAATTATTGGTCATCAAAAAATGGATTAACGAGAGAAAAACAGTTATTTAAAGATATAAAAGATAAAACAATGAATAAAGCTCAATCAATTGCGCTATTAACCAATTTAGATAAAAACACTCAATTATATTTAGCTATTTTAAATCCAGGGCATTCTTTTTGGAAAGATTATTCAACCAATTGTACTGAATATATTTCAGCACTGAAAGAGTTAAGATTGACACAAAATAGACCTTTGTTACTTGCTATATTAGATAGATTTGACAAGCATGATGTTGAAAAGGCTTTAAAATTAATTGTTTCTTGGTCAGTCAGAAATTTGATTACTGGAACTATTGGTGCCGGAACATTAGAAAAGGAATTTTCTAGTCAGGCCAGACTTATAAATGAAGGCGAGATTAAAAATGCATTAGAATTAAAAAAATCAATCGAAAGTATTGTTCCGACTGATGAGCAGTTCAAAAGAGCTTTTGAAATTGCATCTATATCAAAAAATTATATAGCTCGTTACTATTTGTCTGAGATTGAAAAATCCTATAGGACTACCAATGAGTTAGGACCACTTAGTAACCCAGAAAGGATAGATTTAGAACATATCTTGCCTGCTAATCCATCGAATTTAAAACATGACTGGACGGAATTTACTGAAGAATTGCATAAGAGTTACTTTAAACGAATCGGAAACCTAACTTTGTTGGATAAAAAAATGAATTCAGATATCCGGAATGGAAATTTTGAGGAGAAGAAGGATATATACGAACAATCTGAAATTAACATAACCAAATCTTTATTAGAATCCACAGAATGGAGACCTGAAGAGATTGAAAAACGTCAAAAGGAGTTTGCTGAAAAAGCATTACAAATATGGAGATTAAAAATATGACTGACAACTACATCAATCAGATAATTCAAGGAGACTGTTTGGAAATTATGAAAGATATCCCAGATGATTCTGTGGATGTCACATTTGCAGATCCACCTTTTAATCTGGGAAAGAAGTATAATGGATATAGCGATAGTAAAGAGTCCAATGCATATTTATATTGGTGTAAAGAGTGGATATATGAAATGGTTAGAATTACTAAAACCACTGGTTCTATATTTGTACACAATATCCCCAAGTGGTTAACATACTATGCAACTTTTTTAAATGAAATTGCCTATTTTAAACATTGGATTGCATGGGATGCACCGACTGCTCCAATGGGCAGAAGCTTACAACCCTCTCATTATGGTATCTTGTATTATGCAAAAGACTCGAAGAAAAATAAGTTTTATGAAATTCGCTATCCACATAAACGATGCAGAAAATGTAATTATCTTTTAAAAGATTACGGCGGGAAAAAAGCGGGACTACATCCTTTTGGGCCCTTAGTATCGGATGTCTGGACAGATATTCATCGTATAAAACACAATAAATACAGAGATGAGCATCCTTGTCAGTTACCTATACATTTATTGGAAAGAATTATTCTGATGAGTACTGACGAAGGAGATATTGTATTAGATCCTTTCGTTGGTACTGGCACATCTGTTATAGCTGCTAAGAGATTAGGGAGAAAATTTATTGGAATAGATATTGATGAAAAATATGTCAATATTACAAAAGATAAACTTTCAAAAGAATTTGCAAATTCTAAAATAGGTGATATTTGGGTTAGTTATTATTTGGATGATATAATTACAATTAGAGACAAGGATTGGGAAAAATTAGCAACATATTTTTCAATCCCAGAAAATATTAAAGATATTGACTTCACAAAAATAAAACTAAACAAAAAAGAAAAATTAGTTAGTCATAAAAATAATGTAGGGTTACCACTTTTCCAATAAAGTAAAACAAATAAGAAATATTATAATAAAATATAGGTTAACTTTTGGAGATAAAAATGAAAAGTAAGTATGAAATTATTATTTATTGGAGTGATGAGGATAACTCATTTATTGCAGAGGTGCCAGAACTTCCAGGATGTATGGCTGATGGTAGAACATACCAAGAAGCACTTAGTAACGCAGAAGTCATAATATCAGAATGGATTGAAACAGCCAAAGAAATAGGTCGACCAATACCTCAACCCAAAGGAAGGTTAATGTATGCTTAAATAATGATAAAAAAATAAGTTAGGATATAAATTGAGACTAAATAAGAATTCGATTTAATAATAAGATAGAAAATTTATATCCTAAATATGAAAATGAGATGATCTATAATAAGGAATTTTTACTTAAATATAATTTAAAAGATGCAATTTATAGGGACTTAATCAATAGTTTATTAATTAGTTATGTGATATAACAAAATGTTCAAGATGACGAGAAACGCTACGTGCGAATCCAATCTTCTTAATATCCGAATCAGCTATTTAAAAATTTAATGTTAAATTGCGTATTAGTTTCCAGCGTCTTAACATTTCCTACTTGCTGAAAGTAAAGTAAAAAGTATATCTTTAAATTGATTATTGTTCCTTTACAACGGTACCTTTTAAGCTCACGAAGAGTGTACCTTTACTCAAAATCCAGACGCATCCTGCATGCTGAACATTTCAAAAAAATGAAGGGCTTTCAGTTTTTGCCAGAGTTTAAAGTGGAAACCGTTGAAAAGCAATTTCCATTTGTAATGAAAAGGTACTTTATCAGGTATATTCTGGTTTATTCAAGATGATAAGCGTTAGGCCTTTAAATATAAAAGTATTTGACATTTGCAATGAATTTATTAAATTCATTGAATGAAAATTGAACAAGGAGCAAAATAGTGACTCGTTCAGAAATTCTTAAAATTCTAAAAAAATACAAAAAAGAGAATGCCAAGAAGTATGGTATTAATAATATAGGATTATTTGGCTCATACTCAAAAGATGAAGGAAGAGATGAGAGCGACATTGATATTATAATTGAAACTACAGAACCAGATATTTTTAAACTTGTGCATATCAAAGATGAATTGGAAAAATTGCTCAATATAAATGTTGATATTGTGAGAAATCATGAGAAAATGAATCCATACCTAAAAAAACATATCGAGAAGTGTGTTATTTATGTATGATAAAGAGTTAGTACATGATATATTAAATCAAATATTGGGCGCTACTCAAAAAGTAATCACCCGTTTCACACCAATAAAAACAGTAGAAGATTTTACGAACTCACCGGAAGGTATGGAAAAACTAGATTCAATTTGTATGCAATTAATTGCAATTGGAGAAAGTTTAAAGAATGTTGATAAAATTACAAATAAAACTCTTTTTACAAAATATCCTGAAATAGATTGGAAAGGTGCAAAAGGTTTAAGAGATATTATTACTCATCAATACTTTGATATTGATGCCGAAGAAATTTTCTTAGTATGTAAAAAACATATTCCCCCCTTAGCTGAGACAATAAAGAAAATTATAAATGATCTTAAGTAATTCTATATATTCATTAATTAATTTTTTAGCCTCATATATTACCTGAGAATAGAATATTGCATTGTAATTCATTGTAGTATAAAATTAGGTATAATGAAAAAATCGACTTGACTGGAACAACGATGTGCGAATCCGAAAGAGTGGTACTATGCAAAGCATTCATAAAAATCCCCAAATACTGTATGCTGTATGTTCAAGCAAGTTATTATTCCTACTTACTGAAAGTAAAGTAAAAAGTATGTCTTTAATTTATTTATTGTTCTTTTACAATGGTACCTTTTAGGAAGAGTGTACCTTTACTCGAAGTCAGGACTCACCTTGACAGGTGCTAATTTTAAAAAATGAATAGTTTTCAGTTTTTGCCAGAGTTTAAAGTGGAAACCGTTAAAAAGCAATTCCCATTTGTGATGAAAAGGTACCTTATCAGGTAAATTCTGGTTTATTCAATATAATAATCGTTATACAGAAAGAAGCAACGCTATGTGGTGGAAGATAATCCTGTTTATAATAATCGGACTGACGGCAATAATTGCCATTGTCCTAGCATACGGCTCTTATCGCTGGCACTCCGCTACAAACACGATGCATGAAAAATTAGAGGCTGCGCGTCTTTCCATTGGATCTGCGGCATATGACTCTAATGAATTGAACGGATTACCAGCACCAGTTCAACGTTACTTTCATGCAGTACTTACGGACGGGCAACCCATGATCTTGGCCGTCACAATTGAGCACACTGGCACTTTCAACATGAGCGAAACAGGTGAACAATGGAGACTGTTCACTTCGATACAGCGAGTAAATACAAATAGGCAGGGATTTGTCTGGGATGGTAAAATTAAGATGATGCCAGGTCTCACGGTGCGTGTGCATGATGCATACATCGCTGGTGAAGGAATTCTTCATGCATCGCTTTTTGGGCTTATATCGCTAGCGAATATACGGGGAACGCCGGAGATGACAAGCAGTGAGTTAATGCGCTTCTTTGCTGAAGCCGTTTGGTATCCAACTGCGCTTCTACCAACCCAGGGCGTGCGGTGGGAAGCTGTAAATGATTCCTCTGCTAAAGCAACTTTGAAAGAGGGTGAAACCACAGTGACTTTACTGTTCCGCTTCAATGAAGAGGGCCTAATCAAGTCGGTGCGTGCAGAGGCACGGGGACGCACTGTTGCGGGCAAGATGGTTCCAACACCGTGGGAAGGCCGATGGAGCAATTATGAAATACGCGACGGAATGCGCATTCCAATAGAAGGTGAAGTAGCATGGATACTTCCCGAGGGGCCGAAGCCCTACTGGCGTGGTCGGATCACAAAGATCAGTTACGAGCTTGCACGATGAGTATGAGCAAGTCGAATTATATACTGCCTAACAAGGCGCTGCGCTTGACCACTATTCCGCTGGCCTGACTGCAGCAGGCAGGTTCTACATAGCGTCGGGTGTCCTGTCTAGTAGAACATATAATGAAGTTAATACGTGTGGCATGACCACAAGGGTCGTGTCACACAATAAAGATTAAATATGATGGCCACTCGTCTAAGAAATAATTGTTAGTTGATACAAAGAAAGTAAACAATGAATGATAAAGTAAATTTTCAATATTATGCTTTGGCTTACATTGATGTTTTAAATCAAACTGAGCATTTAAAAAATATTAATAAACTGCATATAACAGAAGAAGAAAAACAAGAATTTATTGTTCATATAAAAAATACATTTGGTATTATTAATGGGTTTCGAAATTTATTTTCTAGTTTTTTTGACGGAAGATTAAAAGCACAAGAATACTGCAATGATAAATTAAAAGAATTGAAGGGCGATAAAAAAGTAATAATGAGAAAATTTGGAAATATGGTTATTAAAAAACAATTATTTTCTGATACAGTTATTTATTATACTCCATTAGCAGAAGGTTATAATCATGTTCCTATAGTTGATATTCTAAGAATATTTCAAGCACTTTCGTTCACTTTTATCGCGGCATTAGCAGCAAAATTAGCTGTCCGAGGTAGTTTTGAAGCTGGAATTGGTAGTGATCTTTTTGAAAATGAAATTTATGGTCCTGTTTTATATCATGCACATAGATTAGAAAGTGAGAAAGCCTATTATCCAAGAATAGTTGATCAAAGTCAACTATTTTTTCTTTTAGCGACAATTAAAATTCCCGTATTAA
>CAZYVD010000021.1:0-38297 GCA_964651045.1 uncultured bacterium | reverse complement strand
ATGTTATGTATTATCTAAATTTCTAATATTTAATAAAACGCGATGAAGTCAGGTGAAGAATAGCTATAAATCGATCTCTTATCCGTTAAATCGGGTTAAAGTAAAAAAGAGGGGGTGTTGATATGCAACAAATAGGCGGCTATCTAAGGAAAAGTCTAATTTTAGTAATCATTTTCTGTTTCTGTCTGAGTGCAGAGGCAAGAGAATCAGCAGCAGTTACTATAATAAAAGATGTTAATATTTTTGATGGCAAGAGGATCATACAGGACAGGTGTGTTGTTGTCGAGAACGGCAGGATTAAAAAAATTGGGAAAAATCTTACTGCTCCACCAGAGGCAGAGGTGATCGATGGGAAGGGAAAAACTCTTCTTCCCGGTCTAATAGATTCGCATGTGCATGTTTTGTCAGAAGAAGCATTAAGAGAGTGCTTGATGTTCGGTGTTACAACAGTTATAGATATGTTCATGAGCGTTGATTTGATGAAAGCTGTAAAGGCTGGTCAGGAGAGAGGCGAGGGAGCCGACCGAGCATTTCTAATCTCTGCCGGTACTCTTGTCACCGCTCCTGGCGGCCACGGTACAGAATATGGTCTCGACATACCAACTATAACCAGGACTGAGGAGGCTCAGCCCTTTGTTGATGCAAGAATAGCGGAAGGGTCGGATTTTATTAAAATAATCTATGATGACGGCAGGGCATACAAAAGAAAGATACCCTCTATCGATAAGGATGTACTAACTGCAGCAGTCAAGGCAGCACACAGGAGAAATAAACTTGCAGTAGTACATGTTATGAGTCTGAGTGAAGCCTTAGAAGCAGTCGATGCAGGAGCCGATTGTCTTGCTCATCTCTATTGCGAAGATAGTCATGATCCCGATTTCGGCCGTCTTGTGGCCAGACATAAGACCTTTGTCATACCTACACTCACAGTACTTGAAAGTGCGAGTGGGATTTTTGATCCATCGGTCATAATCTCTGATCCCTTTTTATCTCCATATTTGAGCACCTTTGATCTGGCATCTCTCAAACGCACTATACCATTCAAGGCAGGCGAATCGAGTTATCGTGCTGCAGAGAGGGCTCTGCGGCAGTTGAAAGATGCGGGCGTGGCAATCCTAGCGGGCACAGATGCACCAAATCCAGGCACAACATATGGAGCAAGCCTTCATAGAGAACTTCAGCTTTTAGTAAATGCGGGTCTCAGTCCCATAGAAGCATTGAGAGGAGCAACCTCCTTACCTGCAGAAAAATTCAACATCGAGGGCAGAGGACGCATTGAAAAGGGTATGATCGCAGATCTTGTTCTTGTCAATGGCGATCCAACAAAAGATATCCTTGCAACAAGAGACATTGTGTGTGTTTGGAAGAGTGGAGAGAAAGTGGACAGAAGAGGATATCTTGATGAAATAGAGAAGGAAAGAGAAAAAATCGAAAGCATGAAGAAAATCCCTCCTCCAGAGGGTTCTGAGTCAGGTCTTATCAGCGATTTTGAATCTGATAAAATAGTAACCCGTTTTGGAGCAGGATGGAATGTGTCGACAGATGAGATTATGGGTGGAAACTCTACTGCCGAAATAAAGAGAGTCGAAGGTGGTGCTAATGGCTCTCTTGGCTCAATGCTCATAACTGGTATAATAAAGAAAAATACTGGATACAGATGGGCCGGTGCATTCTTCTCACCAGGGAAAATCGTAATGACACCAGTCAATCTTTCTGACAAGAAGGGGATATCCTTCTGGGCAAAAGGAGATGGACGAGTCTATACAATAATGATTTTTACACAGAGCAGCGGGCAATCGCCGCTGATACAAAATTTTCATCCGGAGACGTATTGGAAAGAATATAGTTTTACATTTAAGAAATTCGGAACAGATGGAAGCGACATATATGGAATATTCATCGGCAGTTCTGTAGAGAAGGGCAAGTTTTCCCTCCAGATCGACGATATAAGACTTTTCAAATAAAGAAGAATTGGTTGCATCTAATCACATATATTTTTGAAAATAATTTGAATAATCCGATGAAATTATTCTGTTGATATTTTTTACTTTTAATTATAACTTGTTGACATGAGTTATACAGATAAAATAGAGCTAACAAAATCACAGAAAATAAAGTTTGTCCTGTATGTATTTGTTTTCTGGACTCTATGGGTAATTCTCTACACCCTGGTATTTTTGATCCAAAAAGAGATTCCTGGTTGGGGTATTGCCCTGTTTTCTTCTGCATGCTATAACTACACTTTTGCCCTTCTTACCGTCGGTATATGGTTTGTATGCAAAAAGCTTCCTGTAACCCGTTTCGCCATCCCGCTTATAATCTTTATCCATTTTATACTCTCATCTCTATTCACTGCCTTCTGGCTTTTTATAGTTTACGGTTCATGGTATCTTCACCAGGGCAAGATCATATTTGAAATCGTAAATTTCAATGAAATCATAGGATGGCAGTTTCTCTTTGGAATGATGAGCTATCTTCTCATGGCAGGCATATTCTATACAATAATATACTACAACCAATTCAGAGAAAAAACGATGCGTGAAGCAGAACTTAAGGTTCTAACAAAAGAGGCAGAATTCAAGGCGCTTAAGATGCAGATAAATCCACACTTCCTTTTCAATTCTCTTAATTCCATAAATGCTCTGGTAAAGAGAAACCCAAATCAATCGAGAAAAATGATCGGCCTGCTTTCAGACCTGCTGAGAATGTCGCTGGAGAGTCGTGATAAGATGTTAGTGGCTCTGAAAGAAGAACTCGAGTTTGTGCACAGGTATTTAGAGATCGAGAACGTTCGATTTGGCGATCGCATGGAGTATGTTGAGGATGTCGACCAGAGGCTCATGGCATACAGGGTTCCGGCAATGATACTTCAGCCGCTATTAGAAAACAGCGTCAAATATGGAGTCGCAAGGCGCAGGGGAAAGGGAAAAATCATGCTCTCTGTGAAAAGAACTGGTGCAAAACTTCTGTTTACAATATCAAATACTATCAGTTCAGGATTGGAAGAGAGCGAATTATCAAGAAATGGGACAGGCCTTTACAATATTAAAAAGAGGCTCGAACTACTCTATTCAGATGAATTCGATTTTACAGCCGGGCCATCTGGCGATGGAAACTTTGAGGTAAAATTTACAATTCCGATAAAAAAAGATGAAAGAGATTAAAGCTCTAATAATAGATGACGAGGCACTCGGCCGCCAGATCATAAGGGAGTTTTTAGAACCGCATCCAGAAATAAGGGTAATGGCAGAATGCAGGGATGCCCACGAGGCACTGGAAGCTATAAATAAGTATAAGCCCGACCTGCTGTTTCTCGACATACAGATGCCCGAGATAAATGGGTTTGAGCTTCTTGAAATGTTGGATGAGATACCCTATGTCATATTCTCCACTGCATACGATAAGTATGCGCTAAAAGCATTCGAGGTTAATGCAGTCGATTACCTGCTAAAACCCTATGTTCAGGAGCGATTCGATAAGGCTGTGGAACGTGCAAAATGGAGCATCAATCAGAGCCTTAAAGACAGCAAGGAAAACATTGAAAAGTTACTAGATTCAATCCAGTCAGAGAGAAAATTTTTAAAGCGTATACTCGTTAAGGATTCTGGTAAAATCATAATTTTAAATACTGAAGAGATACTCTGGATCGAGGCAATTGAGGACTATGTAAACATTCACACAAAAAATGATTCATATCTAATAAACAACTCCCTTCAAAGCATGGAGAAGAGACTCGATCCGGAGCTTTTTATACGCATACACAGATCATACATAATCAACCTAAATGGAGTCGAAGAGCTTCTTGTATGGTCAGGAGGCCGCTTGAAGTGCAGACTCAAAGACGGAAAAGAAATCATCCTGAGCCGCTCAGGCACAAAAAAGCTCAAGAAATTGATGATTTGATTATATAGACTGTTTTCTATGAAAAATAGGACAGAAAAAATATCAGCAAATATCTTTGATTCGGCCGTTCTTAATCACTTTATGGTCTTTATCGTATTAATATTAATTTCCTTACTCTCGAATAATCTTTACATATAAGCTTTAATAGATAGATACCAGAGGAAAGCTCACTACCTGTCTCATCCCTTCCATCCCAGATTAGCCTGTGGGTTCCTGCCTGCTGAAAACCATCAACAAGTACTCTGACCACTCTCCCCTGGGTGTTGAATATAACCAGCCTGATCTGTTCTGAGGAGGGAAGATCATACGATATTGTTGTAAGTGGATTAAACGGGTTGGGACTGTTCTGGTAGAGCATAAATTCCACAGGAACCGATCCCCTCTGTTCATCAACATCTGAGGGAGCACTGATTGTAGCCACAACAGTCGCTGTATCGGATCCGCCAAGAGGATCGGTCACAACAAATTCTATCTCAGAGCTGCCCGTCCATTCACCAGCCAGAAATGTCGCCTTGTGGCCGCTGACCTGGCAGTCCAGATTTGGATTCTCTACCGTAATCTGCCATGTTAGCTGTGATGCTTCATGGTCATGATCCACAACACATGTATCAAGATCTATTGCATATGATTCAGAATTCAAGAATGAAAAATCTTTAATATTTACTATCTCAGGAGAATCGTTTACCTCAATGATGGTTACAGAGACAACAAGCGTATCAGAAGATTCCGTATCAGAAGCAATTACTGTAAAGGATGTGTCCTGATCCCCATCCGATGGTGTGCCGGAGATCGATCTGCCAGATGGACTCATCCATACCGGATAGTCTTTAAATTGATACTCAACCTCAGATCCATCCGGATCTATTGCCTCTGCTGTATATGAAAAAAGAGAATCTTCATAAGCAGTCACATCTGTCTCTGATATGAACTGCGGCGGTTCGTTTACCGGTTCTTTTCCGATCTCATATATCCATGTGTCGTTGAAATAAACACCCTGATTCTCACCGCCAAAGAGCACTATATCTCTTGAACCGTAGAGACTTGTCTCAGCAATCTTATGCCCCACTCTCGCTGAAGGAGATGATACACTTATTATCTTTTCCCAGGAGTTTTTGTTCAGATCATATATATAAGTTTCGTCAAAGTATTGCTGATGAAAACCGCCGAATATCAGAACCTGGTAATCCCCAATATATGCTCCATCCAGAAATCCACGACCACTAGGTACCTGTCCTGTTGGATACTTCTCTGTCCATGTATTTTCGCTCAGGTCATAGATCCAGGTATCGCTGGGAAACTGGCCATAGTGATTCCCAGAGAAGAGAAATACTCGATCCCCACCAATGTAGACCAGTAAGACTCCATCCCGAACAGAAGGAGAGGTCGACGGATTCATCTTTGTCCATCTGTTTTCACTTAAATCATACAGCCAGGTCTCATTATCCTGTATTCCTTCATGTCTTCCTCCAAAGAGAAGTACTCTATCCTCACCAATGTATGCCATCGCATGATACTCCCTTGCAGATGGAATACTTCCCTGTGGATTCATATTTGTCCATCTGTTTGCGCTTAGATCATAGACCCATGTCTCATTATTCATATCTAGGCCTCTTCCTCCAAAGAGAAGAGCCCTGTCCATTCCGATGTATGCAAGAATATGGTTTTTCCTGTATGATGGTGTCGGTCCAGAAGGAAACTTCTCTTCCCATCTGTTCTCACTCAGATCGTAAACCCATGTATCTCTGTTGTAGAGAATGCCTGCACCGCCATACAGCATGACTTTATCATCACCAATGTAGCACATCCCATGGTATTCCCGTGATGATGGTGATGTCTGAGTCTCTTTTTCTTTCCACTTATCAACTGTATCTGCAGATGAAATCTCCACAACCTTTACATCAGATATTATTGGTGCGGGATCTGTTATGCCATACCAGTCGTCTCGCCCAATTGTAAAGTAGCGAATCTTGAATCGATGAAAGGACCAGCTGTGCAGAGCCTTGCCATCAAAGAACACTGTCACAGTACCATTTATCCACTGAATTTTATATGTATGCGGATTCCCATCATTTACTTCATCTTTATTCCCCAAACCTTTCTCGACCCTCTCGGACGAAGAATCCGGCTGAGCAAGCACCTTGAAAGGATAGGGACGCTCAGGGGTTCCATATCTGCTGCCTATACGCAGATTCCAGTATGAACCTGTTTGAGTGACTCGTGAGTAGCAGTCTCCAATCTCCCATCCAGAAAGAGGATGCGACTTACCTGCACCACTCGTACTCGTGGGCGCAGTCCATCCCCGCATCGTGGCCTCAAAGTATCCATTCACTATTATCTTTCCTGCATCATAGACGATCTTCCCACCAAGAGACTTCCATCCTCCACCCTCTTGAAACTGACCCGATCCATCCACAACCCCAACTGTCGAATGATTCAGGGGATCATCTATTATGATATCTTCGGCAAAATTTCTATTTGAAAGAATAGAGATTAGGAGTAAAAAAAAGAGTGTAGACTTTTTAAATCCGGATTTCATTAATATCTCCAACCGCAACTGTTTAAGTGAATGAATTTTTTATTTGAATTTGCAAAAAGAGTGCCATATCGGACTTTTAAAATATTCATTTGTCTAACATATTATATATATGATATTTAGATAACATGATAAATCTTGATTGGCTGATATTCTCACAAAATTTGAGGCGGAAACAGGCCATGCGATCGAATTTCAGACCTGCCCTCTCAATCGAGGCGTGGAGATAATTTCTTCAAGATTGAATATATAAGATTTATATCCCTTTGGCCTAAAGCGCCAATGCGTTCCATTATTCTGCCAAATGTTCTAGACTTGCGTGTAATTCCAATCTTTTCGAGTACCGTTCTCATCTCCTCTTTAAACTTTAACATTGTCTGCTCTTCTGCATGCTCTGGTTCCTCCTCGCCCCTCTCAAAAGTAAAACGTGACAGCGCATATGCATAGATCATTACGGCCTGAGCAAGATTAAGAGATGGGAACTTCTGTTTCATTGGTATGTGAGAGACAACATCACACAACTCAATTTCTCTGTTGAGCAGACCTCTGTCTTCTCTTCCAAACACAATACCGACACTTGTAACTATTCGCAGTTTCTGTTTTAATATCTCGGCAACTTCTTCGGGTGCTAAATAGTGTTTTTTAATCCGCCTAATTCTCGCCGTTGTTCCTATAATAATGTCGATATCCTTTACAGCCTCATTAAGAGTGGAAAACAGTTCTGCACCTCTGAGTATGTCTACAGAACCGTGGGCAAGCCAGGCCGCCCTTTCATTAAAGTGTCTTTTCGAGTTTACCACTCGAAGATTGGTAAAACCCATTGTCTTCATTGCTCTTGCACAACTCCCTATGTTCTCTGGCAGCAGAGGCTCGACAAGTATGAAATAGAAGTTCATATCAATTCCCTATATTTTCACAATAAAAATTAAATAAGCAATTTTTTTATCTTTTTCAAGTATTAAACATTCTTCTTGACATCTTTCAAATCCAGATGTAAATTGAAGAATAAAGTTAACACTACAACCCGGGATCTTTCATGTTTATTCACAGGATAAGATACCGCATCATTTTTCTCTTTGTCGTCCTTGTCGTCGCCATTCTCCTGATAAGCGGTTACAGTCTCCACTGGAGGATAAGAAGCAACTTTGAGGCCCTGCTCGGTACTAAACTTGTAGCAGTAGCAAAGGCTGCCTCTGTTCAATTCAGCGGTGGAGAGGTGAGATTTCTTTTGGAGGGGGCAGGCCCAAGAACTCTTTTGCATCTAAGATCACAGATAAACTATTTAAAGAGTTCAACAAACGTAAAACGAATCTATTTTTTTGATCTAAATGGGAGAAGGTTATTAGATACAGAGTCGGAAAATATTCCCGATACTCCCTATTTTCGTCTGAACTTCTATAAAAACGAGTTTGAGAATATTACCAGAGGTGAGGCTTCTTACTCTATCCTTTTCCAGGGAATAGATGGACTCCCTACCATGACGGGATTTGCACCTCTATATCTCGATAAAAAGGTAGTAGGTGGTGTTGGAGTGGAGGGAAGTGCTACATTCCTGAATACTGTAAAGAGAATGAGGTATAATCTCTATCTCATCGGTATACTTGGATCAATCACTGCTATTGTGCTGGGAATCATACTTGCAGAGAGCATTACAAGACCTATTGGTAAACTTGTCAGGGCTTCAGAACGGATTGGTCACGGCGACTACACCGGAAAAATACCCCTCCTTGCCAGGGACGAAATTGGGCTTCTTTCAGAAACAATGGAAAGCATGCGGAAGGGAATCATTCAGAGAGAAAAGGAACTGAAGGCTATGCTTGCAGGAGTGGCACATGAGATCAGGAATCCAATCGGTGGAGTAGAGCTTTTTACAGGCATTCTAAATGAGGAACTGGAAGGACAGCCAAAAATTCAAAAGCATGTGGAAAAGATTGAGAAGGAAATAAAATATCTAAAGAATATAGTAGACAATTTCATGGAATATGCCAAACCTAAAAAACCAGATCCAGAGTCGTGCAGCCTACTCGATATCACCAAAGACACATTATCGCTTCTGGAAAAAGATATAAAACATAAAAACATATCTATAAAAATGCCTAATAGAGGTAAAGACATCAAGGTCTGGGCCGATTCTGTGCATCTAAAACGTATATTCTTAAATCTGATTCAGAACAGTATCCAGGCAATTCCAGATGATGGAGGAACGATTAAGATAGAGTGGCTGTGCAAAAATGGTTCTGTCCAGATAAAGATTTCTGATACAGGAGTGGGAATACCGAATTATATTCAAAGAGAGATATTCACACCATTTTTTACTACTAAAGAAAAGGGTACAGGCCTTGGACTTTCGATTGTAAAAGATCTTCTCGAAAAGAACAATGGCAGGATTGTGCTCAAACGTTCAAACAGCAGAGGCACTGAGTTTGATTTAGTACTGCCAATCGATAAGAGAGATTAAGAGTAATGAATAAAAAGCTAAAAGAAAAAATGCAGATACTTGTTGTCGAAGATAACGAGACGATGCGAGAGGGAATGATAAAGATTCTTGAAAAGGAGGGGTATAAAGTTTATGGAGCATCGAGTGGTGTAGAGGGTATCTCGACTCTTGCCAATAGAAGATGTGATTTGGTAATAACCGACTTTAAGATGACAGGGCTCGATGGGCTTGAGCTATTGAACAAGATAAAAAGAGATTTTCAGGACACAGAAGTCATTGTAATAACTGCTTATGGAACAATCGAACTTGCAGTGGAAGCGATGAAGTGTGGTGCATGGGATTTTATGACAAAACCCTTTTCAAAAGATGAGTTGAAATTAAAGGTGGAGAGGGTCCTGGAAATTATTAATCAGCGCTCTGTTGTACGCCGCCTTGCAGATGAAAATCGATATCTTAGAGACGAGGTTGAAATAAGATTTAATTATGGAGAGATAGTCGGAGAGTCGAGAAAAATGAAGAGCGTATATAGGGCAATAGAAAAGGTTACAAAAAGCGACTCATCTGTTCTCATATATGGAGAAAGCGGCACGGGAAAGGAGCTTGTTGCAAGAGCAATTCACAACAACAGTTTAAGAAAAAATGGACCCTTCATAAGGGTAAATTGTGGTGCCCTTGCAGAGGGAGTACTCGAAAGTGAGCTCTTTGGACATGAAAGAGGAGCATTTACAGGAGCTCTTCGTCGTAAGAAGGGACGGTTTGAACTTGCAGATCACGGCACGCTCTTTCTTGATGAGATTGGCGATATTCCAATGGGAACCCAGGTTAAGCTTCTTCGTGTACTGCAGGAAAGAGAATTCGAAAGAGTTGGTGGCGAGGAAACAATTAAGGTAGATGTCCGTGTGATTGCAGCCACTCATAGAAACCTGAAAGAGGATGTTAACAGGGAACGGTTCCGTGAAGATCTATACTATCGTCTTCATATCTTGCCAATCGAACTTCCACCACTCAGAGAACGCAAGGAGGATATTCCACTACTTGCCAATCATTTTTTAAAAAAGATAGGAACCGAATTAAACAAACCAGATCTAATTATATCAAAAGAGGCAATTCAGAGATTAATAATATATGACTGGCCTGGCAATGTTCGAGAGCTTGAAAACGCAATTGAAAGGGCCGTGGTTCTTTCTGAAGAGAATACGATTGGTCCCGAAGATTTTAATTTTATGTTTTTTGAAAACAGCGGCACGAAGATTGCAGGTAATAATTTGAAACTTCAAGAATCATTAAACAGATTCGAAAAAAAGTTGATCGAGAATGCACTGATAGCATCGGGAGGAATAAAATCGAGGGCTGCAAAGATGCTGGGAATAAAAGAGAGTACTCTTTACTATAAGATGGAAAAATATGGAATATCTTAATAGAGGGAAGAAAAGATGATGAGGGTTTTTAGAAGAGCCTTATTAGCGACTTTTGTTGCAACTACTCTTATACCCCTGTTCTCCCAAGATACTACAGTCCAAGACATGCGAAACGAGATTATCCTACTTGAAGGTAGACTGGACTCGCTCAAAATACTCCACGAGCAAATAATGAGCAAGGCCGATGATCTGGCCAATCAAATAGAACAGCTGAAAATGGAAAACAAGCTCAATCATTCTGTGCACAAGAATCTGGAACGCAGGCTACAGCAGTCACAACAGTTGGAAAGAAAGTTGAAAAATGTAGAGGTGCAAATCAATGAAATTCTTAAGCTTAGAAAACAAAAGATCGAAGAGCTTGTATCGATTTATCAGCACAATATCGACAGGCTTGTGGAAAAGATAGATAGAGGTGAAGAGAAAAACGACTCCTTATTATATCGAATAGATAAACTCTATATTGAAAAACAGAGCTTGGCAGCCAAACTCTCAACCAGGAAGAGAGTAGTTGTAGATACAAAAATCGATACAGAAATAAAACCCTGGGATACTGCTCAGGATATTCGTTTGAAAAGGGATCTTCTTCTCGACAGAGAGGAGGCACTGAGAAAAGAGGTGGCAGTAATAGACAAATGGATCAAAACACTCGAAGAGGAACACAGGGTAAGGAGAAAGGTCTCAGAACTGATTAGCGAGATGGATGCCTTCAGTGAAAGAGAAGAACTTCTTGGAAGGGATATCAAAGTAAGAGGTTCCCTGACAGTAACAAACAAAAGTGAAAGAGATAATCGTACAGCCGCTATGGATAGATACTCCATTCCAATAACAGAATTGTATTTAGAGAATGGCAATTTCAGCCTGCCCGAGACAAGACCTCACTCTATTGAAGAAATAGAAAACTGGATTAATCAGTTGAAAAAGTATAAAAATAGTGTTATTATAAAGGCAGACAGTCTAAAAAACAGGGCAAAGTTACTAGATCACCAGGTTCAAACAATGCATGAATAAAAGTTTGATATTATTGAGATTATATTCAAAATATTTTATATCAATTTTATTATTTTTATTATGGTTTGGTAAGGCAAGAGGCGATGGATGGAGGTGGTCTTATTTAAGCGATATTTCTATGGTGTGGGACAGCAATGTTTTCGAACTTGTATCTGATAGTGCCTCTGATGGATCTGAAAAACTATTAATGGATTTAAAGGGCAGGGGAAGGCTGTTCGGATCGATACTGGCAGCTCTCAAATACAGGGGGGCATGGGAGTCATATAACAGATATCCAGCCGAAAATAGGTTAATCAACGATCTCATATGTAAAATAGAAATCCCTCTAAAAAAGAGAATTACAATTGGAATCAGATCTCAGGGAAGGAACAAACTATTTCCGCAGGCAAAGAGAGGGTATATTTTTATTCAACAAACTCCCTTTTTTAGATATATCTTTCAAAATGGACTGCACTTTTCAATATTCTACTCCTACCTTGACTTCGATTACAAAATAGGCAGTTATTTTGATTACCGCCAGCATAAGGTCGGAGCACTCATGGAGCTTGCATTATGGCCAGATGCTGTATGGAATTTCCAAATATCTATGGGCTATACATATTACAACAGAGATGCAAAGGAATTGATCAAATACTCACAGCTTGTTTATGAGTGGGTTGATCTGGATAAAAAACAGAGGGATAGGCTGTATGGCTTTTCCACATCACTCGATTTTTTCAAATATATTTTCTTAAAAGTTCAACTCGGATACTACAAGAACGTCTCAAATAGTTATGGCTACTCTTTTGACTGCACCGAATTAGATTTTATTGCCTCAAAACAACTTCCATGGTCACTGATCGTCAGGCTCTTGGTAAATCTGCAATTCAAGAGTTATGTGGATTTTACAAAGCTTTTTTATCTTCCTATACAGATATCTCCTGAGACAGAGATTGAAAAAGACAATATTTTTCTGGTAGACATTATTAAAGATATTAAAGACAAATATTCCATAAGGCTCCGCTATGCCTTGTACAAAAATGAGTCGATTTTCTGGAACCTGTACTATATTAAAAAGATTTTTTCTATAGGATTCACATACAATTTATAACCAAATCCACTCCACAAAGAGACCCTCAGAAATCTGAGGAATCCTCAGATTTCTGAGGGTTTTTAAATTCAATATCTCCATGATAACCAATAATTATGCCTGCAGACCCTTTAATTCCAATGAAATTTTAGAGTTAGTTTGGCACACTAATTGTCTGTGTAATATTGGTTATTAAATTAATAAATTAACCATAGAGAATCCCGAATTGAAAAAGACTGTACAAATACTCCTATTAATAACAATATTAAATTTCACACCATCTTTTGGTGACGGCATGTTTTTTTATGATACCGACTATCTTGGCAACAACGCCGAATCCCCAAATCAACGGGCATTGATCATATTTAATGGTACAAGAGAGACAATGATTATTCAGGTCAAGTATTCAGGAAACGTTGATCGGTTTGGATGGGTTGTACCAATACCATCGCTCCCTGATGCAGAGGATATAACAACTGTCTCTGATTCCATCTTTTATAATCTGCACCAGAGGACACAACCAAAGGTATTCTGGGGAAATGGTGCAAAATACGGACGAACGATCGACTCATATAATGAGGTTCTCGAAGAATCTGATGTTGAAGAGTGGCACAATCTATCTGTGGGACCTTACGACATTTCCGTATTGAGTTCAAATAACAACCAATCGTTGATCGACTGGCTCTCTAATAGAGGGTTTTCATTTCCAGCCGAAGCAGGCCCTGTGATCGATTTCTATATACAGAAAAAGTGGTATTTTGTGGCAGTAAAGGTTGATGTAGCGGCCGGTGGTGATAGGAGTAAGAATTCATCATATCAGGCAGGTCTTCCTGCAATAAAAATATCCTTTAATACAGAACTCCCTGTATTTCCATTAAAGATATCCCGGCTCACCTCTTCGAGTAAAAATGAGATCGAGCTTTATGTTGCCGCATACCACAGAATGATCTGTACAAGCTATGCAACATTAGCCATGGAATACAAAGAGGTTGAAAAGAAGCTCAAAGAGCAGATCAGTCTCTTTCAAACATCAGGATCATCAGGAATTGCATGTGCATGTGACAGGGTGTTTACTCCAGCATCTGATGATTGGGAACTCGAATATGAACCAATTTTTAAGGAAAGAGTAGCATCATGCTCAGAGCCAACATTTATTGTAGAATCTGCAATTCAGGGGTATACAAGTTTTGACCCTTTAAAGTATCCAGAAATAGGTAGTTTTGACGGATTCTTTAACGACTATTTCCCGACCGATACCTGTTTCTGGATCACAAGACTCAGGACAGTCCTCTCACCAGATCAAATGAATGAGGATGTAATTTTTACTCCCGATCCATCTGGTGATGAATGGCTTAACCTTGAATTCTTCTTCATGAAATCGGAAACCAGCCCATGGGCTGCAGCATCATTTCTATTTCCCATGCTGCTCGCAGTTCCAGTGGCTGTTTCAAAAAGATTACGAAGAGAGTTTTGGAGAGAGTTTTGTGTTGCGATCCTACTTTCTTTGATAATATTCATTTAGCACGGAATTCGCGGGAGGAACGACCTTTTAAGGGCGGCGCAGTAAAAAATGAAAGTTTCTGGGTGAGGGCCCCGGAGACATCCTCCCGCGAGAGAAATTAATCTTTTTCTATATATATCATGCTGGAAGTCGGATGTTTGAAAGTCTTTGATAAGATGGAAGGTACACAAATCAAAAAAATTTCATTTTTCTGGCTTCCAGCAAAATTTTATCAACCCCACACAGCCACTAACTTATAACCATTTTTAAATCTTCTCCCCCTCTGCCCAGTATAGATTTTCACTCTCTTCGATTCTTATCGGGACAAGACCGCTTTGCTTAAAGAGAAGCATCATTGTTTTTTTGTCTGGAAGCCTGTCATGCTTTACTATACCATCTAAAGATGAATGAAATCTGTTTAACTCTTCACTGGAGCTTGTATGAAGAATGAGCAGTCTCCCACTCGGAACAAGCACTCGTCTCATCTCTTTTAATGCCGCCAGTTTATTTAAAAAATGTGGAAATGATGAGAAACAGATTATCTTGTCAAATGTGTTTTCTTTTAAGGACAGCATCGAAACATCATCGCAGAGCCATAGTATCTGGCTGTTGCCAATCTCTTTCTTCCCTTCCTCAAGCATTCTTTCGGAAATATCTTCTGCAACAACAAGGCCCTCTTCTCCAACAATGCCTGCAATGTATTTTGACATTCGTCCCGTACCGCATCCGATATCAAGTACCATCTCTCCTCTCTTGACCCCAAAATTAATTAAATGGTCAATGAACAGCGGATCATCTTCTATCTGATTATTCCACTCTGGAGCAAGACGGTTGAAGTATTCTCGATGTGCTCTGGACATCTTTTCTTCTCATATTAAAGATTGGCAGACCAGACAATCTTTTTATGATCAATGGAATAAATACCATCATTATGATGATTCCAGGTAGTGCCCTGGTAATAGATGATAGAGCATAGAGACGTGGTGGCAGTCCTAAAATCGGAGCTATCAGAAATGAACCAAGAATCGCAAAGAATTCAGCACAAATCATTCCTGCCATGAGAATAAAAAATGTTCCCAACCGCGTCTTTCGAAAAAATAGATAGATGAAACAAGAAAGTGCTGAAAGCTCTAAAATCATCTTATAAAGGATTGGAGGTGGAGGCATACCTGTCAACATTGTCGAGAGAATGGGGGTAGAGATGGCAACAGCAACAGTCCAGGGAAGCAGCAGAAAGAATGCAGATACTGCGATTGGCCAGAACATCGGCAAAAAAATTGATCCCAGACCTGCACCATGGAACACCATTGGTATCAGGATCCCGAGCGTTATAAACATACTGCTAAGTGTGATGTTTTTTGTATATATGTTCATATTACAAAATATAACTTAAATTTACAGTATAATAGCGACCAGGCATTGGGTAGCCATACATCGACTGGTATTCTGTATTGAAAAGGTTCTTAACATCTACCTTTGCCTCCATGTGACCAACTATCCTGAATCTTGCCGATAAATTCAAAACAGAATAATCATCCATCTTGTGCAGGACTGCAACAGGCCCTGGTCCAGGGAATTCTGCTCCTTTTAGATCTTTTATCATAATAAAGTTTACAGATAGATTTACTCTCCACATAGAAAGATTCATGAATGCAGTCAACTTTTTCCCAGGGATATTGAAAACATCTTTACTCAAATCTATCTGTGACCACGATAAGCCCATCCCAACACGATCTGAAGGAAAGTACTCTGAAACCACTTCATAACCCGTGTGTGTATAGCTTCCAGAGTTAACCCACTTCGGAGGTGGAGAAGAGAACTGGATTAGATTCTCCCCATCCGTTCGGAACAGTGCCACCTCTACTCTCATTCTGTCGAATAGTTTCTGGGTAAGGCCTATTTCATAATTCCATACTCGATCGGGAGTAAGTTTATCATTTGCTGGCATCCAGAAGTAAAGCTCTCTTATTGATGGACTTCTAAATCCCTTGGCAACAGAGAGCCTCAAATATGTAGATTTCATCGGCCTGTATACAATCCCTAACATCGGAAGCATCTCATTACCAAAAAGCTGATGATGTTCTAACCTAAGCCCAACAGTTGCAATCCACCTCCTCAGCAATACCTGACGAATGTGGATATATGGTGCATACTCTGTAATGTAGAAATCTCCATAATTTGTGGAAGAATCCTCTGCCTCTCCACCATATCTTTTGTAATCAAAACCAATTGTGGTTGTATTCGATCTCCACGGCTTTATATTTTGATAAACCATAAAACCCAGCATCCTGTCCCGAGATCGCCATCCATCAAAGAATTTGTGTCTTCCAAAGTTTCCATGAAGTTTAAGATTTGTTTCCCCTAATTTGCTTGACCTTGTTACTGTTACGTCACCCCCATATCTGATTATATCGTACCAGTTATCCGACCTTGGATTTTCTACCGGGCCTGGATCATTGAGATAAAGATCTGCCAAATTTGAATTTATCTCAACATGTGTGTTTCTATCAATTTTATATCCTGTATGAAGGGTATAATGTCTTCCCCTGTAATTAGAATTTTCCCTGTGGCCATCTGTCTGCCTGTGACTTGCAGTTATATAGTAATCAAACCTTCCTACCCTGCCGCCGTGGTTTATGGAAAATTTTCTTATATCAAAGCTACCATACCCCGTAGCAATACGTGTCTCGAATCCCTCTTTTTCCATCCTTCTGGGCATTATGTTTATTACTCCACCAGTTGCATTTGTACCATAAAGAAATGAACCAGGCCCACGAATTATTTCTATATGATCTGTTCCATCTGTTGAAAATTCATCTGCAATTGTACAGCCCATAAGTCCCATGAAATCAGGCCTGCCATTGCGGAGAATAAGTACATGTGTATTGGCACCACCACCCATTCCTCTGATCGAAATCTTACCCGCAGACTGTCCTGCAACGCCAAATCCCATTACTCCCCACTCTGTTACATATAGATCCGGTACATAGCTCTGTACTATGTCAAGAACGGAGCTTGTTGGAGCCATTCGAATATCCTGGTGATAGACCATAGAGATACTTGCCGCCAGACTCCGCTGTGATACAGCAACCTTTGTAGCGGTTACCACTACAGGATCGAGACGGTAATCCACTTTAGTAGAGTCGAGATTTGTGCTTTCCTTTTTTACATCACTATTTAAGATACTAAAGGAGAGAAAAAAAAATAGAAGAGAGCGATTAATGACGATCACTTTTTACCTCCACCATATTAATCAAACGATAGCAAAAACTAAAAAGATGTATATGAATAATGTTACTATTATTAAAAAAGTAACACTTCAATATAAAAAATTTATCCCCCTTTGTCAAGCACTTTGTAAGATACAATCTTAAAGATCTTTCCCTGTAGTTGTCATTACCAGTTTTCCATGCTTCACACCCTTTGTGCTTATCAGATCGTCCGCAATCTTTTTTATCTCCACTGCTCTTCCTCTCACTGCGAGTACTTCCAGACAGTTTCTATGATCGAGATGCACATGCATGACAGAGATCACTGCCTTGTGATGTTTATGCTGGTGGTCTGTCAACTTTTCAGTTAGTTCACGTTTGTGGTGGTCGTAAATGATTGTCACTGTACCGACCGTCTCAATATTTTCATTCTCCCACTGATCTTTCACAAGCCTCTCACGTACAAGATCACGCACGGCCTCTGAACGATTAGAGTATCCATGTTTTGAGATATATTGGTCAAACCTTTCAAGAAGGCCTCTCTCCATCGAAATTCCAAAACGAATAATCTGACCCATAGTTCTACTCCTAAAATTCGAATTCTTAAATCTAAGATAGTACTTTGTTTTGTAGAAATCAAGAAAGATTGTAAATTGCTATAACCATCTTGCCCCTTGATTTACTAAAGAATAAATAACCTTGGAGGTAGTGCGGTCGGGATAAATATCCAACTCAATCGATCTCTATGCACTACTGAAGTGCGACATCTTTGTACTCTGCACACGAGATTTCATTTTACTATAGCCTGCTCTTCACACATATTCCTGTACAATCCATCTTGTTCAATTAGTTCCTTGTGTGTTCCTGTATCTACTATTCTACCCCTGTCCAAAACAACAATCATATCTGCCTTCATAACTGTTGACAATCTGTGTGCTATTACAAATATGGTCTTGCACAATCTCTTATTGAATAAAATATCTTTTATTGTCTTTTCTGTAATAGCGTCCAATGCTGATGTGGGCTCATCAAAAATTAGTATGTCGGGATCTTTTAACAGCGCCCTGGCTATTGAAATTCTCTGTCTCTGGCCTACAGATAATTTTACTCCTTTTTCTCCTACTGTTGTATTATATCCATCTTTTAATCGTATTATAAATTCGTGTGCATTTGCCATTTTTGCGGCTCGTATTACATCAGTAATCTCTGAATTTAAATTGCCGTAACGAATATTGTTAGCGATTGTATCATCGAATAAAAAGGTCTCCTGTGAAACAATACCTATCCTTTCTCTTAATGAGTGTAGATTTATTCTCTCTAAATCAATGCCATCAAATAGTATCTTCCCTTTGCTGACTTTGTATAGACTTATAATAAGATTTATAAGCGTGCTCTTTCCAGCACCTGTGGGACCAACAATTGCTGTAAACTGGCCAGGGTTTGTTTTGAAACTTATATTTCTAAGAACCAATTTATCATTATATGAAAATGATACATTAACAAATTCTACTCGACCCTTAAGTTTTTTTATTTTAATCTTGCTGTTATCCTCTTCATCCTCCGGAATTAGTTCATAAAGAGAAAAGACTCTTTCGAGTGCCGCAAAAGATGGCTGTAGATGAATGTTTATTCTTGTAAGAAAACGTGCAGGACCATAAAAATATCCTAAATATCCATTAAAAGCCATGAAGCTGCCGATTGTCAATCGATTTGCCAGTATCTCTCTGGTTCCGAACCAGAGAACAAGTATTGTTCCAATTGAGCCAATAAGGCTTATTATAAACTGTGAAAATGAGCTTATAGTGTTCTGTGTTACAGTAGCATCTACAGATCTGCTAAGCGAATTATATATTTTTTGAGATTCCTTTTTCTCTGCAGCAAAGGCCTTTACTATCTCAAGGCCAGCAAGCGATTCATTAAGATATCTTGATACAAGAGCAGACTTCTCCATCACTACATGGCTCAATACTTTCATCTTTTTCCCAAACACACTAACAGATGTAATAAAAAAAGGCAAAATGAACATTGAAATTAAAGCAAGTTTGTAGTGAATCACAAATAAGATTATCACTGTCCCAATGAACTTTAATATGCTTGTGAAAATTTCGACCATTGTGTCAGAAAATAGCATTCTCAGCCGGTAAACATCGCCTATGAGACGTGACAACAAATAACCAGTATGCTTACTGTCAAAGAATGATTTTGGAAACCGCAGCACCCGATTGAACAACTTATGCTGAATCGAAAGGATTACACGCTGCTCAAAAGTGAAAAAAATATACCTCTGGATAAATGATACAATGCCTCCCAGAATAAAAAGGGTTGTAAGAATTATTATAATTAAAGTAAGAAGCTTGATGTTCTTATCAACAATGACATCGTCTAAAATGTATTTTGTGAATAATGGAATCGGAATGGTAAGTAAAGTAGAAATTACCAATAAAATGGAAGCAAAGAGGCCCTGTTTCCAATACGGCTTTATAAAAGGCCATAATTTTCTGAGATAATATCTTTTCTTTTTACTATTTCTTCTGTCCGATTCGACTCGATATGATTTTGAAAATGAATTATCATCAAATATAGATTTTATTATTTTTAAAAGTTTCATATTAATTTAAAATCTGTTCTCTGTTTCTATCGGAATTGAAATTTCCCTCCCTGATTTATCAGTTTAATAATGAGGCGCAAAACCCGTTTCAAATCAAGGGAAAAACTTAATACATAAGCATAAGCAAAAGATTCTAAAAGAACATTTTCTTAAACAAAAACCTATAATCTTCTATCAAGTAGTTTTCGATTTCTTGCTTTTGAATATTATTGGTGTGAATTTTATCGTTCTCTGAAAATGTGCTACTATTTAAATTACACGTAAGGATCTGTTTATATACTATAAAATTTATTAATTGCAATTATTTGCTATCTTTATCATAACTTAATATAACCTCATATAAACCCTCCTCCATTCCCTCAAGAGTATCGATTTTACTGTCACAATGAGGATACGTACAAAAACATACAGTCTTGTTATCCAAATCTTTGGGCTCCGTATAATTCAGCATATAATTATAGGGTAATATAATTATCATCGATTCCCCTCCACTGTTTTATATTGTCTTCTATTAACATATATAATCCTGCCCAGTCTGCATATAGCAAAATCGTTATTACATCTCTCTTTTTATGAAATATCCTCCTCTTTGTCTTTAAATCAAACGCATCCACAAAATATGTTGATCTCTTTTTACCCTCCTCCCCATCTTCCAGTATCTCATGGTGAAATGTGGTTACATAGAGTTTATTATCATATATTCCCATACCACTTATTCCACCCCTTATGGCTACCGAATAACCATCTTTCCTTTTATTCCATACAGGTCCATATATATAATCCTCATCCTGCGGTGGTTTAATCGTGTCTACCAACTCCTCGTTTACGTATTTATAGATGTTGTAATTAAGTGTTCCACCTACATAGATTGTGTCACCATATACAAAAAAGTTGCGAGGCCCAAGCCTTCTATGATGCTTCTCAGGTTCATTGCCAAAACTTCTTATTAAAACTCCCTCCTCATTAAATACATGAAATATTTTATTATTATGTTTACCATGACCAAGTACAATAACAGAATCACCTTTCCATACAGATATATCAAAAGGATGAACATCAATTCTGTTACTAGTAAGCAGCGAATCCATTGAATATATTATTATTGCACTTACTGTCATTACGCCAAACAATTTATTGTTCAAATAGCACATCCTGAATGGCGTTGCATTTCGATCGTTTGGAATAGGTTCTCTATCTCCTGTGTAGTAATCGCATTTAAGCATTTTAAGGAAATAGGAAATAAAAACCTCATCATTATGTCTGACCAAATCATGTACCAGTATAATATTATCGATATCCTTCATTCTCCGGTTTTTAGAACAGGTGGTTAAAAATAAAAAGCAGAAAAGAATGTAAAAGAACCTTTTCATCTTAGTACTATATCTCCCCTATATAACTTATTGTCTCTTTCTAAATAAAGCTCCCCATCTAAAACATCTTTAATTGATGGTAATTTATATTGACCCGATTCTTTAATTTCTGTTCTTTCTGCTAAAAGTTTTAAATCAGGGATGGAATATATGTGCTTAGTATATCTAAATTTTCTCGGCTTGCTGTTCCATGAATTAATTAAATATGCCATATCTACAATTAACATATTTTTATAATAGTATAAATATGTTTTGCCATAAGCCGATAATGCATATGAATAACTTTCTCCTCTCGACTTTGAACTAATAGAAGGCGGTCTTATGAACTTATCGTCTCCCCTTATCTCACTAACCTTTTTACCACGGTAAAAAGCGGCTATATGATAATGGTATAAATTGTCCAGCCAGATAGTGTCTCCCTGAAAACAAAATCCTGTTGGTGAAAAAAATTGACCGATGTCTTTTGTTTCATCTTTTGTTAAATGTTTCAATTTAGAATCTACCTTAAAATATTCAATTATATCATCAATCTTATTACCTTTAAGATCATATCTGTGTATAAGAGTTTTTGTATCATTATCTCCACACAATATGTACAATGTATCTTTATGGACCGCCATTTTTGCAAGACCTCCACCATACGGAACATTAAAACTGTATAAAAATTTACCTGTAGTATCAAGAAACGAAACGCGCCTCAGTATAACATCATACAGAATAATATTGTTGTTATTTACTGCAATTTGATATATCCTATAAAACTCTCCAGGGCCTCTGCCCTTTGAAAGCTTTATCTCTTTTGAGGCGAAGGTATTCTTTTTTATTTTCCACAATGAGAATTTATCGTAATCCAATATGTACAGATGTTCATTGTCGCTATCAATATCGTACATAGAAAGTAAAGAATCCGGCAATGTAACAGGAGAAACAATCTCAATTTCTATGCTCTTTTTATTACTACAGCCAAAAACTATAATAATCAATAGAACACTGAAAAGAGATTTAATTATCTTCATCGTTTTCTCCTTTCATTGTATATTGATTTTTAATACTTAAGATTTGGATGTTTTATGTGTAAATATAAAAAGTATATGATATATAATGCAAGTTTTTTTTATTTTTTATTGGTATTTTTACTGTTTTTACTTTTATCCCCAAATACCCATGGACATATTTCAAGTAGCCTTACATATAGTAGAAGTGAACTTTCCCCTATCTTCATTTCCTTTTTACAACAAATCGATTTCCTTTCATCTGAAATCTCAAAATCACCATCATCAGATTTTGTAACCACTCTAGAAAAACATATAGAACATGTTCGCCTCAACCAGCAGTCATAACACTTTTCGCACGTATTGATAAAACTGTCAAGAATAGATTTAACCCTTTGCAAATCAAATCCTCTGGAAATGTGGCCAATCCGAAGCCTGTACGATAATTTCTCACATGGATATATATAGCCCTTGACATCGATAAATGTCCTTTGATGACCTGGTATGCAGATTCCATTTGCATTTAATAACTCACTTTCTCCAACCATTCTATCATGCCAACGTCTTTTTAGATCTCTGATAAAAAATGACTCTATGAATCTATCAGTCTTCTTTTTATTCATTAAATCATCGATCATGATATTCCTGAGCTTTTTTATCTGCTTATCATACTCCAACCATATCTCTTTGGGGAAGGAATCATAAAAAGTTGTGCCATTTCTGTTTGGGATGGTAACTATATAGGACCCATTTGTAGAAAGATTAAATCTCTTAAAAAAATCGTGTACTTTGATTAACTCAAAGGGTGGTGCAAGTACAATTGAGAAGCCAACATGCTTCATATAAAAATCCTCATCAATATCTCTTATCCGCTGCAACGATTTATTTATCTTTTTCCATGTGCCTTTCCCGTTTCTGAATATTCTATATCTATCATGAACATCTTCCGGGCCATCAATACTTATTAAAACTGAAAAATTCTCATCTATTAAAAACCTTGCCACATCTCTATCAATTATTGTTCCGTTTGTTGTAATGGAGAAACGAACCTTTTTACCCGAAGCCTTTATTCTTTCTTTTGCATATAATACTATCTTTTTAATTAATTCAAATTCCAAGAGCGGTTCTCCACCATAAAAACCGACAATAAAATTTCTTGTAAGTTCAGATTTTTCCAGAAGAAAATCTATCGCTCTTTTAGCAGTCTTCCAGCTCATCGTGCAGCGACGAGTCGATCCGATTTTGTAGTATTCACCATACACACAATATTTACATCTCATATTACATCTATCTGTCACATTTAATATGAGATGATGAATATTACTATTTAACTTTTTTTTGACATCTTCAAAATCAATATATATCCTCTGTGCTTTCTTGGGCCTGAATAGATTATACTCTTTCCGATATTCTTCTATCTCATTTAAAGCCTCTCTCATTTCAGGCAGCAGGTTCTCCTTATCAATACGATCCATGTCGAATGGCAAAATATTATATACAGCATCATCTACCTTTACTATCTGATTTATATTGGAATCGTATATATACTTACTATTACCCTGTGTAAACTTGTACAAATCCATCCTTAAAACTCTTTTGATTTTAGGTGCCCAGAATAGAATGAATTTCCCCACTACCTACACTATTACTCATTCTCATGAACACCAATTGTTATTCTTCAGGCGGAATGGAAATCTTCTATAAAAATTCCACGATCATCAAAGCATTCATGCCAATTAACAGAATAAATATATTGACCGATAAAAAAGATCTTTTTAAAATTATATTTTACAACTCCATCTATTTTCATTAATATAAAAGTCTATAAATAAAAATCAATAGTCATTTTTTGCCTTTTTTAGTCATTTTTTGCCTATTCTGCTGATAAGTCCAATCAATCTAATAGATTTAGAGAAGTTATACTGCTCATTAAAACTAGACAATCCAGCAACACCATTTAATCAAAATCCCGGATGTTTCATCAAACTTACTGCATATGTTATCCTACTCCCCTCTTGACAAAGAGACAAATTTTTTGCAAATTGAATAGAAAAAATAACATCCTGTCGTTATTATGGAAACAAGGCTTTCAGTATAAAAAGGTTTTCTGCCAAAGATTTATAAAAGCCATTTATTACAAAAAATATAAAGGGAATAGCCAAAATGACAACCTACCCATATTTTCGAGAAGTTCAAAAATTCAGGCAGTGGTGGCTGTGGATCCTTGTGATTATATCGTCAGCCCCAATCTGGTACATTACAATTATCCAGCTCTTTTTTAACAAACATCTTGGTAAAGAACAAATGCCAACTGTACTGCTGATTGTGTTCTTTATCCTTATTGGAATTTTATTACCTCTCTTCATCTTTAAGGTAAAACTGATTACCGAAGTAAGAGAAGACGGTATATATGTACGCTTCTTCCCATTTCACTTCTCTTTTCAAAGAATACCTTTTGAGGACTTAAAGGATTTTCATATACGCACATATCGACCCATCGTAGAGTATGGAGGATGGGGCGTGCGGTACGGCGCCTCGGGCAAGGCCTATAATGTAAGCGGCAATCAGGGCCTGCAATTGGAGTTCAAGAATGGAAAACGGCTCCTCATAGGCACGCAGTCTCCAGAGCAGCTTATAAGTGTTGTGCGCTCTGTAGCGTACAGATGGATTGAGAAATGATCCTTTTTATTCTAATTTCCATCTTTATCATTTTTCTCATCATTGAAAGACATCTAATAAACAGACAGATTAATTCAATACCCCTCAGAATCACTGTTGCAGGAACTCGCGGGAAGTCGAGTGTTGTAGATCTAATGGCTTCAATATTAAGAGAAAGCGGAAGAGTTGTACTCTCAAAAACAACAGGATCTGAGGCAAGATACATTTTGCCTGATGGCAAATGTGAAGAAGTAAAAAGAAGAGGCTCTCCATCGATCATAGAACAAAAAAAGCTCATTAGAAAGGCATTTAAAATAAATGCCAGCACGCTCATCACAGAAATAATGAGCATTACCGGTGAAAATCACTATATAGAGTCTCAAAAAATCATCAAACCCCATATTGTTCTTTTTACGAACGTCCGTGTCGATCATACAGAAGCAATGGGTAAAGATAAAAAAACGATCTCGAGTGTGTTTGCCCACGACATCGTACCTGATGCTTCTGTCTATATTCCAGAAGAGGAGGCAAGACCACAATTCTGGACTGCAGCCCAAAAAAACGGTGCGAGACTCATTACAGTAAAAAGAGGAACCTCTTCATCTGTTTTGAGTAATGAGTTCTGCGACAGAGAATTTCGACAAAACCTGGATCTTGTAGTTGCTGCGGCAAGAGATCTCAACATAGATGAAAAATCTATTTTAAATGGAATATCAAAAACAAAACACGATATCGGGTCGCTTAAGATATGGAAGCTTTCCGACACCATATCCGGAAAAAAACTCCTCTTTGTGAACGGCTTTAGTGTTAATGATCCTGAATCGACACTCCTATTTATCGAGAAGATAAAAAAACTTCTCCCCGTACCTGTTGAGAGATTCATTGGTCTTTTGAACTTACGAAAAGACCGTGCAGACAGAACTCTCCAATGGATCGATGCAATAAAAAAGGGCCAATTCCCATGTTTCAGCACAATATATGTTACAGGAGCCCATTTGGCTGTTGTTAAGAGAAAATTGAAAAGGGTTAAAATTTTGAAGGATAAAAGGGCGGAAAAAATAATCAATCGAATAAAAGAAAACTCGAAAGATGAAGGTGTTGTAATTGGAATTGGGAATATGGCAGGAATGGGAAGATCGATTGTCAAATACCTGGAGAGTAGGTGTTGTGATTATGGAATATGAAATATCTTTCATAGGGCTTCTTATAGCGCTCATCTTCATAAGTGTAACAGGGGTCTATCCTGGAGGAATAATTGTACCCTGTTACCTATCAATCTTTATTTATCAACCTCTCAGAATAGCGGTCACACTTGTCATTGCCCTCTTAACATTTATCTGTTTTAGAGTGGCTTCAAACTATCTCATCATATTCGGGAAGAGAAGATTCGTTTTCATGGTCCTTGTTGGTGGATGCATCACCTTTCTGTGGCTTCATCTCTCTCCCTCACTCCTGCCTGTGACCCAAGAATTCAGAACCATCGGGTGGGTCATACCCGGCCTTATTGCAAATCATTTTGAGAAGCAGGGAATATTAATAACGAGTGGTTCTCTGATTACTGTATTGGTGGTAATCTTCTTTATTAGACTTTTTTTAAACATTTAAATCCCGATTATGATAAAAAAAGATTTGTTAAGAAAAAAACTCTATTCCAACCAAATCAGGTTATCCAATAAAACCGCTCTAATCTCAGCTGTTTTAAGTATCACAGCATGCCTACTTGCCCGACTCTTTCTGCCTATTAATGAGCTGCTCTGCAGTAATCAGATGTTGAAGGCCTCAAGACTCATGCAGAAAGCAGAATTAATTATAAGAGATCACTGCGATGAAAATGAAATCATCATCGACCCTGAGATCGATCCAAACCATACAGGTCTCATAGGCCCCAGACTTTCAGGTATCACAACTACTCTCGGCAACCCAGAGGCAAAGAGAACAACAACAACACCGGACATGGCAGCACTTGTAGTCAGACTTCTTCATACGGCCGGAGTGGGAAGGGGAGATACAATAGCCATAGGATGTTCGGGCTCATTTCCCGCTTTGATGATAGGCTCTCTATGTGCTGCTGCAGCAATGGATGTATTTCCTGTAACTATCATCTCCATAGGATCATCATCTTATGGAGCAACAAGAATCGATTTCAATCTGCTCGATATCTACAATCTTTTGTTAGATAACAAAATCATTGATTTAAAGCCGGCTGCTGTATCCCTGGGAGGCATGAAAGATGTTGGAGGAGATTTCGATCCGAGCCTAAGAAGAATGTTGATAAAAAAAATTCAGGCAAGCGGAATTCCCTTCATTTATGAAGATGACCTTCAGAGCAATGTTGCCAAACGTATGGAAATCTATCAGGGCAGTTCAAAGCGTAATAGAATTGCTGCTTTTATTAATTGTGGCGGAAGTTATGCGAACATAGGAAGTTCAGAATCTATATTGAGGCTGAAGCCCGGAATAAATAGAAAAATCTCAATACCACCACAACAGAAGCGAGGCGTGTTATTCGAGATGGCATCTAAAAAGATCCCATGCATCCATCTTCTTTTTATAAAGGGATTGGCCCATAAATACAACCTGCCATGGGATCCGATTCCACTTCCACAGCCAGGGTCAATTGACATATATAGGGAGAAGGGCGGAATCAACTGGAAAATAATCACCGTAGCAGTTGGATATTTAACACTTCTAACTATTATTTTTCTATACGATATCAGTAAAGATAGATGATCATTATTACTATATCCATAATACTGAATTGGGTTAAAAATAATCATAAGACTATTTTATTAGGTTGTGTCCTTAAATTTGTGTAAAAAGGCAGAGTATTGAAAAAGTGCCATATTCTTCCTAAGTTAAAATGTAAAAAAAATTTAAACATAAAAAATATAAGGAAGAGATATGGCACATAGAAAAGATAACGGATTAGTCAGAGAAATGGCAAACTGGTTACAGATATTTGGATATGAGTCTATTGCCAGAAGAAAAACAAGTGGAACAAAAAATGTTTAAAAAAGCAGGGTAGATAAAAATAGGATGATTAGGAGGAATTTTACACAAAATTTTGGACTTGACTAGTTTATATAAATAAACGTATAAAATACTTTATATGACTTTGCTGTTTCAGTAAATATAAAATTTTTTCCAATAAGTTATAAGTTGACAATTGCAATACCAAAACCAGGATTGTGTTTGACAAATATCATATTTATTCCATACCAGAATCCTCCAAATCCACCTAAAGTAAGTGGCAGTCCAAGAAGTGCTGCAACTATCTTAAATAGAGTTCTTAAAAATACCATACCATTCCCTTTCAATTTTTCTCTATAAATATCGGTTCTTCATTTACTTTCAGAGAGCCAGCATTAGAGATGTATTCTCCTCCTTTACCATCTCGCACAAGAACCTCTCCTGTAATCCAGGGGGTAAAATCAATGGTCTGGCTTCCTGACCACGACCACAGCAGATATATCTTAGAATCATTTGTACTTTTAAATCTGTGGCACTCAAGAGACTCTCCTATATCAATACCGATATCATACTCTGCATCTTTCAGAATAGAGGCCATTTCTGAGTAGGTATAAGGATACTGCTCTCCCTCCTCCCAGCTAAATGAACTCTCCCCTCTATGTTCATCTTCCCATTTTACAAACTTCTCTGCAACTTCTGTAGCAGTAGCATACCTGGCTATTACCTCTCCTGTTGGTATGGCTTTGCCTATAAAGTTATCGTCGAGCCAGTCGAGCATTGCCGCAATGTCGTCTCTATTTGGGTTGTTATAACAATCGTGTGTTGCAATTCCAAATACCCATATTTTCTCGGGCAGATCCTCCCTCTGGTGATGGAGCCATTCGATAAATTCCATCATAAAATACTTTTTATTTGTACCAAGCGATCTCGGACCAGACGGCCCTGAATTCGGCTCCAGTTGAGGATAGTGAGGAATTAAAATGTACTGCTTCTGATCTAAATCCTCTTTCAAAAAACTGCCTGTCTTACTGGAAGGACGAAAGGGATTCCATGGATAGTGTCCCAGATTCTCATAGGCCATTATACCTGCTGGTTCTGTAAGACCCGTCTGAATTGTAAAACCACTCTCTATCATCATCTTGACAAGAAGAGGCTGTGCACATTGATATGGTGCCACACCATAGTTATTTTCACTACCAATTACAGAATTGACAGCGTTGATATTATCATTCCAGATCATTCTAACTGTATCTTCCTCCACATCCGGAAGTTCAAGAACCCAATCGTGCCGACCCCTTCGCCATAGAGGATGAATATGTGTCCCCCAGTTAAATCCGGCATTTAAATATGATTGTACTAAAGACTGGTCACTGAAATCTTCAATAAACTCCATGAACTCGCCATTAGAAGCCACAGTTAGTTTTGCACCATGGGATAATGCCAGATCCTTTAGCCAATAGAGTTCGTCTCTCCTTGACCCATAATCAAATCCAAACTCTGGTAAGAATGGTTCAATATGAACCGCAAAGATCACATTTATTGGATCATGAACGGTTTTCCTTTGCTTCTCCGGCTCTTCAGGATTGCAGCAGGTAAAAAACAAAATTACTGAAATAACTACCATGATGCTTCTACATATTTGATTTTTAATCAAAAAGGAAATCATTTTCCCACCTCCTATTTAAAAATCAAATACTAAGAAGAATCAATTGATAGATTCATAAGCAATAGAACCTTTATTGAACAGAAGGAGCTTCTCTTTTAAAATCTTCAGATACTATATTGTCAGAGTTGAACTTCGTTTGATGATATCTCAGCAGAATTAAAGGCGTCAGAATATTTTTTTTTGATAATTTAGTAATTGACCTATAAACATGCAAGAAAAATTAAAGAAAATTTCTTTATATAAAAATTTTTCATTAATCGGATCAATTTCAATTTATATGCTCTTTTTATCTTGACATGAAATACCATATTTATTATATTATTATCAATTTAATATATATTTCGTTATTTTTTAAAGAGGAGAGGTATCCTTCCAATTATTTAAAGACAATGAGATTTAATTTATCACAATCAATACTTTTTTACACTTTTAATTAAGAAGGAGGATACCAATGTCAAAAAAAGAGTCTCATTTTCTGAGAATAATTCATATTCTGCCGTTTTTATTTATCACACTCAATACTGCTTTCCCTGCGGACTATCGCGATGTAGTAATCAATGAGATTGCATGGATGGGTACAGAGGCAAATACTGCAGATGAGTGGATCGAACTCTATAACAGTACAGGATCTGCTATCGATATAACAGGATGGACCCTTATGGCTGCAGATAGTACCCCATTAATAAATCTGTCTGGAACTATCCCAGCATACGGATATTTTCTACTCGAACGTACGGACGATCAGACAATATCTGACATATCAGCAGATCAGATCTATAAGAATGCAATGAACAATGATGGTGAAAAGATCCTGCTAAAAGACAATACAGGAAAAATTATTGATGAAGTAGACTGCTCGGCAGGCTGGTTTGCAGGAAGTAATTCAACCAAATCGAGCATGGAAAGAGTCCATCCATCAACAGATGGCTCTTCACCAGGAAGCTGGGGAACAAACGATGGTATTACAAAAAATGGAAAGGATTCATCAGGTAATGATATAAACGGAACACCAAAATCTGAAAACAGTGTCTATGACGGCTCCCTTGCAGTCACACTCCTCTCGTTTACTGGAAGTTATTCAGATGAAGGAATAACCCTGCACTGGAGAACCGCAAGCGAAGTAGATCTTCTTGGATTTTTAATATATCGCTCTATAAGTAAAAATGGAACCTATAATAAGATAACTCCATCAATGATTCCGGCATCTGGATATGGCACAGATTATGATTTTATTGATAGAAATTTTGCCGTAAATGAGAAAAACTGGTACAGGATAGAGTTTAAATATACAAATGATAAAAGGGAGTATTCTGATCCAATCTGCGTCGAAGTCAGAACAGAAGCCGAACCTTGTGAAATCGAACTATTCCCAAATTATCCAAATCCGTTCAATCCATCAACAAAAATTAGATTCTCGATCTCAGGACTAGAGCAGAGTAAAAGGGTCGTCCTGAAAATATATGGAATAACAGGTAGAGAGATAAAAACCATCTTCGACAGAATCTCTCCTCCTGCTGGTAATTATACAATCGAATGGAATGGAACTGACAAATCGGGAATGGAAGTTTCGAGTGGAGTCTATTTTTACAGACTCATTGTAGACGGCAGGGTTGTCTTAACAAAAAAGATGATTAAGATAAAATAGAAACCACTAATGGACTAGTTTAATATTATTAAAAGTTTCAAATATTAAGAAACAGTAAAAATCATCAAGAACAGCCGAATAGATCCAATCTGTCCAATTAGTAAAACAAATCTATCTATGTTTAGACACCCCCTTCTTGGCGCAAAATTCTTCCACAGGACATCTGCTGCACATTGGACTCGTGGGTTTGCACAGCGACTGACCGAATGCAACAAGTATGTCATTTATAGCAATCCACCACTTCTCAGGAAGTTTTTCTCTAAGGGCCATCTCAGTATCATCAGGACTTTTTGTCCTCACATATCCAAATCTGTTACAGATTCTGTGCACATGAGTATCAACACATATTCCCTTCTTGCCAAATCCGAGTGTTATTACAAGATTTGCCGTCTTTCGACCAACACCTGGAAGTTTAAGCAGTTCATTCAAATCATCAGGAACTTCTCCACCATATTTATCAATTAAAATCTGACTTGCGAGCCGAATATTCTGTGCCTTTCGTTTGTAAAATCCAACAGGATAGATCAAATTCTCGATCTCCCATACTGAAAGAGAAATCATCAACTCAGGTGTATGAGCCCTCTTGAAGAGTCGCTCAGAGGCCTTACTTGTAACAGCATCCTTTGTTCTCAGGCTCAGCATGGTTGAAATCAATATTCTAAATGGATCTTTTGACCTTTTGGCAATCTGTGTCACAATTGGAACATTCCAAGAGGGGGCACTTTTTTGAAGAATTGTCAACACCTTATCAATAGTTAAATTATTCATAAATAATTCTTGTCTATCTTTCCAGCACTTCTGGATTTATGAGATTAGGCGGGCGTTCTCCCTTTAATCCAGCAACTATATTTTCTGCAGCCATTACAGCCATTTTTGTCCTTGCCTCATGGGTGGCACTCCCAATATGGGGCAGAAGAACTACATTGTTGAGTCTCTTTAAATCGGGCTCAATATCTGGCTCATTTTCATAAACATCGAGTCCGGCCCCCGCAATGGTTCCTCTTTGCAGTGCAACAACAAGTGCCTCCTCATCAATCACAGGCCCGCGCGAGGTATTAATCAGATACGAACTCTTTTTCATCAAACCCAACTCTCTGTGCGAAATAAGATGATGGGTTTCAGGAGATAAAGGCACATGAATAGAGACAAAATCAGACCTGGAGAGAAGAAAATCCATATCCACACTAATCGCACCTACTCTCTCTTCTATCTCTTTGTTTCTTTTCTTATCCACATATATCACTTTCATACCAAATCCAGCCGACCTCAATGCAACAGCGGTTCCGATTCGTCCTGCCCCGATTATTCCAAGGGTCTTTCCTGAGAGCTCACACCCGAGAAATAGCATTGGACCCCACCCCCTAAATTTTCCTTCTCTCGTAAACCTATCACTCTCAACTATTCGCCTGGCAACTGCAAATAATAAAGACCATGTCAGGTCAGCAGTCGCATTAGTTAAAACGCCGGGTGTATTTGTGACCATTATCTTTCGCTGTGTTGCCGCCTCAACATCTATGTTATTGTATCCAACGGCATAGTTGGCAAATATTTTTACACCACAAGCAGCATCTAACACCTCCTCGTCAATCGTATCTGTAAGCAGACAGAGCACACCATCCCTTCCGCTAACCTGATCGAGGATTTCTTTTCTGCTCATTGGTCTGTCTTCCGGATTTATATCGACATTGGTAAAATATTTTTTTAAGATTTCAATTCCCTGTGTGGGAATCCGGCGAGTCACTAGGATGCTTGCATTCATAAAGTGATCTTCCTCTTAAATTTTTCGATCTCCCTTCTCTCCTTTTTTGTCGGTCTTCCCTTTGCCTTTCTTTTACTCTTCTTTTCAGCCTTGCGGAAAATGTCTATAAGATCTTCCATCTCTCTTGGCAATCTATTTCGGCTCTCCTCTATATAAAGCTTTCTTGCCTCTGATGCAGGCAGCCCCCTCTGTGCAAGGGAGACCACCTCTATGTTCCGATATCTGCCATGATGGTGTATTGTGATTTTATCTCCAACATGAATGAATTTATGCGGCTTTGCGGTAATGCCATTTACCTTAACCTTTCTTCCAATGCAGGCCTTTGCAGCCTGTGTGCGTGTCTTATAAAACCTTGCCGCAGAAAGCCAGCGATCTAATCGGACCGATTCTAAATTCTCTTCCATGGTTTTGAAAATTAAAAAATCTTTTGATCAAATTCAACAAATAAAGTTCTTGAGAAATTGTAAAATATTTATAATTTATCTGTGTCCAATGAGGATGTTGAATTTGAACAATGAAAGGAACTGAAAATTTCAGCAACTATTTAAATTTCTTTCCGTAGATATAAATAATATCTTAAGTGATTGGGAGGTAAGTTGTCGGTAGTTCTTGAAAACTTTACTATCAAATATGGCCAAATCGTAGCGGTCGATAAAATCACAACAACATTCCACCATGGCTCCACAGGACTGTTAGGCCCCAACGGAGCCGGTAAGTCGAGCCTTATTAAGGGCCTTCTTGGTCTTGTCCCCATCAGCAGGGGAAGTGGAAAGATAATGAATAAAAACGTTGCAACTGAAAAAAAGGCTATCAGACAGATAATAGGTTATATGCCTGAAGACGACTGTTTGATCCCAGGCCTTACGGGTGTAGGCCTTGTTCAATATGCAGGCGAGCTGTGCGGCATGAGTAAGGAAGATGCAATGCAGAGAGCCCATGAGGTTCTCTATCTGGTTGGTCTAGGAGAAGCAAGATACCGCAAGGTTGAAACATATTCCTCAGGTATGAAGCAGCGCATCAAACTTGCACAGGCAATCGTACACGATCCAAAACTTCTATTCCTCGATGAACCAACGAGCGGAATGGATCCAAAAGGCAGGCAGGAGATGCTCGATCTTATTCAAAATATAGCCACTCGTGGTAAGATGAGTATAGTACTGGCCTCGCATATACTCGTAGATGTTGATAGAACATGCAGCCGAATCGTTATAATGGATAAGGGAAGGATAGTCGAACAGGGAGATATCGAAAACCTCAGAGGAAGATTCTCTGGCACATATTCGATACGAGTGGAGGGGGACAGAGAAAAATTTATCGAATCACTGAAAAAGAGTGGCTGCAGTGTCAAACCAGATGGAAAACATCTCTTAGATGTAACGCTTCCCAGGGGAATGGATACTGATCTTGTACTCGAAATAGCTCATAAGAGTTCTGTTCAGCTGAGAAGATTGATGCCAGGTGTTCAAACCCTCGAGGATGTGTTTATTAAAAAAATAGGGGCAGAATAAGATGCCTGTTTATGAAGAATCTTATAGATCGTGGGAAGGAATACTCAAACAACATCCAAGAACCTGGTGGATCATTGCAAGGACGGGTATCCGTCTACTCTGGAAGAAGAGCATGATTATATTTCTAATATTTGCATATATTCCATTTTTTGTCAGAGCAGTCCAGATATATATAGTGACACAGCTCGAACTTAAGGTACAGCTGGATCAGGCAATGAAGGCATTCAAGATAAATCCTGAATTCTTCTTTCAATTTATATGGGCACAGATGTTTTTTCTGGTCTTGATCCTTATCTTCTCCGGCGCGGGAATAATCGCAAACGACAAAAAATTCAAGGCACTATCTATTTACTTTTCAAAACCAGTAGGTTTATGGGACTATCTGTTTGGCAAATGGTTAATACTCTTTTTCTACGGAAGCCTTGTTACAATGATTCCAGCCATAATTCTCTTTCTAACTCGAGTCTTTCTATCCAAGGATTCAGCATTCTTAAACAACTACTTCTGGATACCTCTATCAATAATATCTGTAGTCATACTGATTACTGGTGTGCTTGGAATGCTTATCTTAGCGCTCTCTGCGGCGTGCCGTGGGACGCGATCTGCAGCAATCTTTTTCTTTACAATCTATATTGTGCCTGATATCTTGGGTCAAATTATAACCAAAATACCAGAGATAAAGTTAGTATCCCTTAGTGCTGACTTTAAACAAACAGGATCACTTCTATTTGGAATTAAGCTTCCATACACTTTTCCGTTCTGGCTTTCTATTCTTGTACTGGCAGTGGCAGCAGCATTGAGCATTCTGACAATACGTTTAAAGGTTAAACCAACCGAGGTCGTCAAATGATAATTGAGGCAAAAAAGCTTTCAAAATGGTACGGCCAGGTAATTGGTGTTAATAATCTTACCTTTACAATCAAACCAGGCGTTACAGGTTTTTTAGGACCAAATGGTGCAGGTAAAACAACTCTTCTCAGGTTGTTAACAGGCCAGCTCAAACCAAGCAAGGGAACAATCTGTATTAATGGTGAAAAAATCTGGAATAACCATAGAATAATGAAAAACATCGGCTACTGCCCTGAACAAGATGCATTCTGGAATTATCTTACGGGATGGGATTTTGTTTTCTCCACGATGCGTATGCACGGATTCTCTACAGATGAAGCAAAAGATCGAACAAAAGAGGTCCTCGATATAGTGGACATGACTGAATTCGAGTCAAAAAGAATCGGCGGATATAGTAAGGGCATGAGACAGAGAATCAAACTGGCTCAGGCAATCGGACACGATCCTGAAATACTCTTTCTCGACGAACCCCTAAACGGAATGGATCCGATTGGAAGGAAAAAAATAATCGATCTGGTCAAAGAACTTGGAACAAAGAGCAAGATAGTTGTTGTCTCAAGCCATGTACTTCATGAGGTTGAGGAGATGACAGATACGATTCTTCTCATAAATCATGGACGCCTTCTTGCAGAGGGAAACATTTATGAGATCCGGCATCTCATCGACACCCATCCACTCCAGGTAACCATTAAATGCGACAATGTGAATGTGCTAACTGCAAAACTCATGGAGTATGAGGATGTGCTCAGCGTCCAGTTCGATCGCGAATTAAACCAAGTTACAGTAGAAACAAACCAGCCCGATGAATTTCATCTCAGGATTCCGAAGATAGCAATGGAAAACAAAATCAAGATACATTCACTCTGGTCACCCGATGAAAACCTCGAAGCTGTCTTTGATTATCTGGTGAGGTAATGATATGAGATTTTTAGTAAGCTTTTTCATTAAAAATGGTATACACAGCAAGAAAACACTCTGGATGATCATCCTCAGCCTTATTCCAGTGGTATCAGCACTATTGCTCTGGCTGATAAAACCTATACTACTCAAGGAAGGAATCCATATATCCGATCTCTTTCCAAAGATAACCTTTTTATTCTTCCTTCATTTTATACTTCCTGTAATATCAATCTTTATAGGCTCTGCAGTATTAGCAGATGAGGTAGATGAACGCACCCTTCCTTACCTTCTCGTACGCCCAATACCAAGATGGAGCATAACGTTATCAAAACTTCTTTCTGCAATTATCACTGGAGGAGCAATAATATTAATCTCTCTATCATTAACATATACAATCATAATTGTAGATGGTGGTAGTAAAAGATGGATCTCAGATCTTCCTCTATTCTTTCAGTGCTTTGGAGTTCTTATGTTGGGTCTTATGGCATATACACCTCTTTTTGCACTCCTCGGAGGGACATTAAAAAGACCCGTTCTTACGGGTTTGTTTTTCGCCTTTGGATGGGAAAGCTGGGTCGCATTCATTCCCACTAATATAAAATTTTTCACAGTTGTAAGTTATCTACACAGGCTCTTCCCACGACTAAATCAGGCCAGAGAAACAGACGTAAAAACCATGATATTAAACATCATTCTTCCCACAAAGCAAACATCCATCCTGACTTCACTCCTTATTATAATAGCGATGTCTGCAATCTTCACATCACTCTGCCTCTCTCTTCTTTATATAAAAGAGTATCGACTGGAACAAAGTTAAAACTTAATAGAGCCCAAAATCTAAGTTCTGCAATAAGTCTTGTAATCAAAGAAAAAGATGAGCAATTGTGTTAGATTCGGTGTTTCAGACAAATCTTAATTTTTGCTTGAATTTTTACTAATAATATCTTAATATTTTATTGTGATACAAATCCCAGTAGTTCTACATTTTTAAACATAAAGGGGGAATAGTAGAATGGATATTATCATCACAACTCCTGCGTTTGATGATGGCGGCATGATACCAGAAAAATATACATGTGATGGAGAAAATATTTCTCCACCATTGAATTGGACAAAGGGACCGATTGAAACTAAAAGTTATGCTCTTATCAGTGACGATCCTGACGCACCCATGGGGACATGGGTACACTGGGTAATATACGACATACCGCCATATACGACAAATCTTCCTGAAAACATACCTAAAGATGAGACGCTAAAGAATGGTCCAAAACAGGGAACAAACGATTTTGGAAAGATCGGTTATGGAGGCCCCTGTCCGCCAGGCGGAATCCATAGATACTTCTTTAAAATCTATGCTCTTGATAAAATGCTCGAACTGAAGCCAGGTCTTAGGAAGAAAGAACTGCTTAATGCAATGGAAGGTCACATCCTGGCCCAAGGAAAATTGATTGGAAAATATAGCAGGTAATTTAGAATGGGGAAAACGGCTCATGGCACTCTTTCTTGTACAACATGGAAAAAATCTACCACCAGAAATAGATCCCGAAAAAGGACTCTCTGATGAGGGAATGGAGGAAGTAAAAAGGATTGCAGATACTGCAAGAAAATATAACATAACAATATCGTGCATCAAACACAGCGGAAAAAAGAGGGCTCGTCAGACAGCAGAACTATTTGCCTCAATACTAAAGCCCCAGAATGGAATCCTCGAAATTACTGGAATAAACCCCTTAGACGAAGTAGAATCGTTTGCTTCCACCATCAGAAATGAGGATAATGTGATGTATGTCGGGCATCTACCATTCATGGAACGGCTCACATCTTATCTGATTACTGGATCTACAGACAATCCTGTCTTAAGATTTCAAAACGGCGGGATAGTATGTTTCGACAAATATCCAGGCACAGACTTCTGGATAATAAAGTGGACACTAATGCCGAACATCCATTGAGATAGGAGTCTTTAATGAAAGTCTTTTTATCAACCTTCATACTCTTTCTCATAGGCGGAATGCCTTTCTCATTCTGGCTCGGTATGCTTCTTATAAAGAAAGACATTCGAAAATATGGCGACGGTAATCCAGGTGCAGCAAATGCATGGAAGGCTGGTGGGTGGAAGATCGGAATGTTGGCAGGACTACTCGATTTCTTAAAAGGAGCGATCCCAGTATACCTCGTATTGTCAAATCTCCATCTCTCGGGATGGGAGGCTGTTCCAATATGTGTTGCACCAGTATTCGGACACAGCTTTTCACCATTCTTGAGATTCAGGGGCGGAAAATCTGTTGCAG
>CAZYVD010000020.1:35889-38634 GCA_964651045.1 uncultured bacterium | reverse complement strand
GAGGAAAAAGCAAGGCAAAAGATTGATAAACTGTTAGAAGCAGCAGGCTGGAGAATACAGGATGTGAGAAATTTAAATCTCGGAGTTTCTCTTGGGGTTGCTGTTCGTGAATTTCCTCTTAAATCAGGAGTTGCAGATTACCTGCTTTTTGTTGATAGATCGGCTATTGGAGTTATAGAAGCAAAGCCAGAAGGAACTACATTAAGCGGAGTTGCAGAACAATCTGCGACCTATTTGACAGGTATTCCTGATAATCTACCACATGTTAGTGAACCACTCCCCTTCGCCTACGAGAGTACAGGCATAGAAACCTTTTTCAGAGACATTAGAGATCCTGAACCTTGCTCTCGAAGAATATTTGCCTTTCACAAACCTGAAACATTAAAGGAATGGCTGAGCCAGCAGGAAACTCTACGCTCTCGACTTAGAAAATTTCCACCTCTCAGTACTATAGGATTGCGAGATTGTCAGATTGAAGCTATTAATAATCTGGAAAACTCCTTTGCTGATGCTAAACCACGCGCCCTTATTCAAATGGCCTCTGGTGCAGGGAAGACATATACTGCGATTAGTTTTATCTATAGACTGATCAAATTCGCCGATGCAAAGCGAATCCTCTTCCTGGTAGACCGCAGGACTCTTGGTAAGCAGACTTTCCAGAAATTTCAGAATTATACCACTCCTGATGATGGTAGGAAATTTACCAAACTTTATAATGTCCAGCATCTTACAACAAACACCCTTGATAAGGTAAGTCGCGTCTGTATAACTACGATCCAAAGGCTTTACTCTATGCTTAAAGGCGAGTCTGAATTTGAAGAGGAACTTGAGGAACACTCTATCCTTGATTTTACACCCTGGGAACAAACTCCCAGAGAAATTCAATACAATCCTGAAATACCAATTGAGACCTTTGACTTTATTGTAACTGATGAATGCCACCGTTCTATTTATAATCTCTGGCGCCAGGTTCTGGAATATTTCGACGCATTCATTATCGGGTTGACTGCCACACCATCAAAACAGACACTAGGGTTTTTTAATCAAAATCTTGTAACTGAATACAGTCATGAACGGGCTGTTGCTGACCGCGTAAATGTTGGATACGAAGTCTATCGCATAAAAACCAGTATTACTGAAAAAGGGAGCACAATAGAGGCTGGTTATTACATTGATAAGCGAGATAAATTGACGCGCAAGACACGATGGGAGCAGCTGGATGAGGATCTAGAATACGACCCCAAACAGTTAGACCGTAGTGTTGTTTCGCCGTCTCAGATAAGAACCATTATCAGAACATTTAAAGACAAACTCTTTACCGAAATATTCCCTGGAAGGACTGAGGTTCCCAAGACTCTTGTTTTTGCAAAGAATGACTCACATGCAGAAGATATTGTTCATATCATCAGAGAAGAATTTGGTAAGGGTAATGAATTCTGCAAAAAAATAACCTATCGTACAACTGGTGAAAAACCGCTTGATTTGATTGCTGAGTTCCGCAATTCATATAATCCGAGAATTGCCGTGACAGTGGATATGATTTCAACAGGTACCGATATCAAGCCGCTCGAATGTCTGTTGTTCTTAAGAGATGTTAAATCAAGGGTCTATTTTGAACAGATGAAAGGACGCGGCACACGCACAATATCGCCCACTGAACTTCAGTCTGTTACTCCAGATGCTACATACAAAACACATTTTGTCATAATCGATGCAGTAGGAGTGTGCGAGAATGATAAAACAGATTCGCGGCCACTTGAGCGTAAACGAAGTATTTCTTTTGACAAACTTGTAATGTCTATAGCAATGGGGATCCGCGATGAGGACACACTGACTTCACTCGCAGGAAGGCTTGCCCGTTTGGATAAACAGATTGATGATAAGAGCAGGAAGGAAATCGAAGAAGCCGCAGGTGGCAAATCATTAAATCAGATAATCAATGGTTTATTGGATGCAGTTGATCCCGATAAGTGCTACGAAAAGGCAAAAGAAATTTTTAAGGAATCTGAACCATCTCCTGAATATATTGCCAAAGCAAAAGAGACATTGACAAACGATGCCTGTGCACCATTTGATAAACCGGAACTACGAAACTTAATTATTGATTTGAAGAAAAAAAGCGAACAGATTATTGATACTGTTAGCCAGGATATAGTGGTTTTTGCTGGCTATGATGAGAAGGCAAAAGAAAAGGCGCGCACCATTGTTGATACATTCAAAAAGTTTATCGAACAAAACAAGAATGAACTTACTGCATTACAGATTATCTATAGTAAGCCTTATAGTAAGCGTCACATCACCTTTGAACAGATTAAACAGCTTGCCGAGGCGATAAAAAAGCCGCCCTATTATCTAACCACGGAAGCGGTCTGGAATGCCTATGAACAGCTGGAAAAATCAAAGGTCAGCAGAGCAGGTCCCCAGAAACTCTTAACCAATATCATTTCACTTATAAGATTTGCTATCGGCGAGATTGATGTATTGGAGCCTTTCCCTGAAACAGTTAATCAGCGCTTTAATAAATGGCTTGCCGAGCAACAGAGTTCGGGTCGAAAATTTACCCAAGAACAGATTGAATGGTTGAGGATGATAAAAGAGCATATTTCCACATCATTGACAATTACTATAGCCGACTTTGAGCTCCCGCCGTTTTATGAAAAGGGTGGACTTGTAAAAGCCCATACGATTTTTGATGATAAATTGAATGAGGTATTAGAGGAAATGAATGAGGTGCTGGTGGGATGA
>CAZYVD010000020.1:0-35789 GCA_964651045.1 uncultured bacterium | reverse complement strand
CATTGCGGGAGGCACTCAGTAATCTTCTTATGCATCAGAATTATTTTCATCCGTCACCCTCGCAAATTCGCATATATAACGACCGGATTGAATTCTATAACCCGGGTTATTCTTTAAAAAATCCCGATGAATATGAAGATCCTGGTTCTGAATTGAGGAATGCTTTAATCGCCAAAGTTTTTTATGATTTAGGTTGGGCAGAGACAAAAGGGACCGGTTTCAGAACGGCTATTTTATCTTTGAAAACTGCAGGATACCCCCCAGCAATATGGAAAAATGACGAGAAAAACGACACCTTTACAATAATTTTCCCTTATCCCACCGATCAAGTCACTGATCAAGTCACCGCACAAGTCGAAATGAGAGATAGAATAGCAAAGCTGTTAAAATTTTGTGAAGAACCACGTTCATTGAAAGAAATGATGCATTTTCTAAGACTAAAACACCGAGTATACTTCTTAAAAAACATAATGCAGCCATTACTAAAGGAAGGTCACCTTGCAAGGACAATACCCGAGAAACCGAGAAGCAGATTTCAGAAATATGTGACAGTTAGGAAAAAACGATGATAGGTAATTTGTCGATAATAACTGATAACCCAATGTGTCAGAGAGGTATGATAAAAAGTAAAAGGATTACGCAAAAGGCTTGGTTCAGATAAAGACGGACATTGGTAGGTAGCAAAACTATGAATATTAGGGAAAAGGGAAAGAGATTGTTAAGGGGATGAGAGGAGGAGGGTAGTGGAGGTAAATACAAGGTGTTGTTATTGTGGAAGGGGAAAATAACAAGGAGAAAAATATGAACGGCAAATTTCAATATCCGAAAGGCTCTGTGTGGAGAAAATGGGATTTGCATGTGCATACTCCTGAATCATTAGTTCATAACTATGGTAATAATTCTGAAGAAATATGGGAAAAATTCATTTCAGATTTAGAGAATTTACCAAATGAATTTAAAGTTATAGGTATAAATGATTATTTTTTCATTGATGGATATAAAAGGGTTCTTGAATATAAGAAGGATGGTAGATTAAAAAATATTGATCTAATCCTCCCTGTTGTCGAATTTAGACTAAAGAAGTTCGCAGGGACAGACTCGCATTTTAGAAAAATTAATTTCCATGTTATTTTCTCAAATGAAATCAATTCAGATGTAATTCAAGAGCAATTTTTGAATAATCTAACAGCAAAATATAGATTATCGCCAGGATTAAGTAATATCAGTTGGAAAGGAATAGTCACTAAATCAAGTCTTTCGGATCTTGGTAGAAAGATAAAAGAAACGATTCCAAGAGAGAAATTAAAAGAATATGATTCTGATATTTTAGAAGGATTTAATAATTTAAACCTTGATGAAAATGACATATTAGAGTGTTTGAACAAACCATATTTTAAAGGAAAGTATATAACTGCTATTGGAAAAACTGAATGGTATTCAATGCGTTGGAATGATAGTTCAATAGCAGAGAAAAAAGATATCATAAATAAAGCGGATCTTGTTTTTATATCTTCTGAATCAGTTGAAGATTTTGATAGAGCAAAAAGTAAATTAAAAGAAGAAGGTGTTAATGATTTATTATTAGATTGCAGTGATGCGCATTATTTTTCAGACTCAAAAGAAAAAGATAGGATTGGCAAATGCTTTACTTGGATCAAATCTGATCCTACATTTGAAGGTTTGAAGCAAATTATTTATGAACCTAAATTAAGAGTAAAAATACAATATGAAAACCCACAAGAAAATGAAGTGTATGCTAGAATTGAGAAATGTGTTATCAATTTTCCTCCTTCATTAAAAATAAAAACAGAAGATTCCGGTAAAAAAACAAATTTTTGTTTACGAGGAAAATATGAAATAGAGTTTTCTAACAATTTAACATGTATCATTGGCGGTAGAGGCATAGGAAAAAGTACTTTAGTTCATCTTCTTTACAATGCATCGGATAAAATGGATATATCAAAACTTGAAAAATTAAACTCACCGCTACTAAGTCTTGATTTATCTCCAGATTCTTTAAGCGAAATTGCTAAATCAACTAGTACTGAAATACCGTCTAATACAGAGTTTTTCATGCAAAATGAAATAGAAAAATTTGCACGAGACATTGAGGAGATGTCAAAACTTATCCGTCATCGACTTCTTCTTTTTTCTTCTTTGGATGGTCAAAAATCATTAGAAGATCTTCGAAGTGAATGGTCCACTGCCTCAGATTCTCTGATAGAGCTTATAGAATCTTACAACATTATTTCTAATATTACTCAAAAGATCAAGTCAGTAAAAAAACAAATCGATACACTTAAAAAACAAATTGCTATAATCAAATCCGATGAATATAAAAAATTCCAGAAAGAAATTGAAGATTTTAATAGTAAAATTTCTCAATTTAAGCTATATAAAAATGAATATAATGATCTAATTACTAAAATCAATACAATTATTACAACTATCTCTCAATTGGATTGGAGTGATAAACAGGGTAAAAGTACTTTAAACGAATTATTCAAATTATTAAAAGAATATAAAAAGAAGTTAAAAGAATCTTTTTCTAAGTCAGAAACCGAATTTAAGATAAATAATTTTTCCAAGAAACTTGCAGTGAAAAAACTACAGCTAAAAAAATACTTAGAGAAAAAGGGTATCAAGGAAGAGAATATAGAAGAAATAACAAATGCTTCAGAACAAATAAATGAATTAGAGGACGAAATTAGAACATTAGAGAAACAAAAAACTCCATATGAAGAAATTTATAATAAAAGAGAATCTATACTTAATGAGTATAAGAATAAATACTCTGCCTATCATAGAAGGTTTTTTGTTGTCGCCGCGCATCTTGAAAATGAATTAAAAGGATTACCTTTTTTTGATAAAGTAATAAATTTTACACCACGGATTAATGAACAATATCTTCGGGAATCAGCAGTTGAATTTATTAAAAAAAGTAGTCCATCTAAATTGACTCTAAGAACAGATGATATTCAAAGTGTTCTCTTTGATGTAGAAAATATTGCTGAGTATATTAAAGATAAAAAGAAAATTCAAAAATGTGTTAATCAGTCTACTAAAACGATCCTCCATAAACGAATATTACAAGAATTGGTTAATGAACGACCTTTCTTAGAAAAGTTATATCTTCTTCTATGGAAAGAATTTTATAATATTAGTAATATCCAAGTTCAGACAAAACTTGGCGATAAACTTTTGCAAAATACATCCTTTGGTGAAAGATGTGGAATTGTCATATCTATTATTTTGATTGCTGGCACAAATCCTATTATAATTGACCAACCTGAAGATAACCTTGATGGCAAATTCATCTCTAATGTTCTTGTCCCGCTTATAAAAAAGCGAAAACTGTGTAGACAGATAATATTAGTTACCAGAGATGCAAATATAGTAATCGGTGGAGATGCTGAGCTGGTCCACATTTTGGAAAATGACGAGAAAACAAAAAAGACAAAGATTGTACCAACCAGTATTGAAAATATTGAATATAGGGAAAATTACATTTGGATATTAGATGGTGGAAAAGAAGCTTTTGAAAAACGAGAGCAGAAATATGGATTTAAATGAAAAAAATGAAAATATTTTACCGAATGGATGGGTACTATCTTGTTTTGGTGATGTTGCTGATTACATAAACGGTAGAGCATTTAAACCATCTGATTGGGATAAAAAAGGTCGACCAATTATTAGAATTCAAAATCTTACAGGTTCAACAAATAAAATAAATAGATACTCTAGGCAGATTGAAGATAAATATATAATTAAAAACGGTGAAATTCTGATTTCGTGGTCTGCCACACTTGATGCATTTATTTATAATGGTGAGGAAGCTGTATTAAATCAACATATTTTTAAAGTAAAACCATATATAAATAAGAAATTTCTTTACTACCTAACAAAATTTTTTATTAATGAAATAAAACAGAAAGTACATGGGAGTGGGATGCAACATATTACTAAAAATAAATTTGAAGAAACTTTCATCCCACTCCCCCCCCTCCCCGAACAGCACCGCATCGTTGCGAAGATTGAGGAGCTTTTTACAAAACTTGATGCAGGAGTGGAAGCGCTTAAAAAAATAAAAAAACAGATAAAACAATACCGCCAGGCGGTTTTGAAATATGCATTTGAAGGAAAACTCACTGAGGAATGGCGTATAGCAAACGCTGGCAAGTTAGAACCTGCAAGCGTGTTGCTTGAAAAGATAAAAAAGGAAAGAAAAAAACAGCAGGGGAAGAAATATAAAGAACTGCTGCCTGTGGATAAATCAAAATTGCCGGGATTACCAGAAGCGTGGATATGGACGAGGGTAGGAGAAATATATGAAATAGTATTAGGGCAGTCTCCGCCATCTTCAACCTATAATTCAGAAAAAATTGGGTTACCTTTTTATCAAGGTAAGGCTGAATTTGGGGAAATGTATCCAAGCCCTATAAAATGGTGTTCAAAGCCTAAAAAGATAGCTGAAAAAGGGGATGTTCTAATTTCTGTTCGTGCTCCAGTTGGGCCAACTAATATCTGTCCTGAAAAATCCTGTATAGGAAGAGGTTTGGTAGCAATCCGGCCTTTAGGGGGTATGAAATCTTCTTTTATTTTATACCTGATGCGGAATTTTGAACAAAAACTTGCTGGTAAAGGAACAGGAACAACCTTTAAGGCAATAACAGGAGACAGGCTAAAAGAGTTTCTTATCCCCCTACCTCCCCTCCTCGAACAACAAAAAATCGTTGAGGAGATTGAAAGGCGGTTTTCTGTGGCCGATAATATAGAAAAGATTGTTGACGAGAATCTTAAACAGGCGGAGCGACTGCGACAGAGCATTCTGAAAAAAGCATTTGAAGGCAAGCTTGTTCCGCAGGATCCAAATGACGAGCCAGCCAGTGTTTTACTTCAAAAAATAAAGGCGGAAAAAAAGAAATTAGAAGAAGAGAAAAAGGTGAGTAAAAAGAAGAAAGGTGAAAGAGGAGTACAATAATGGCACTGCCTATAAATATATCCGAATTGATAAATGGACATATAGTAGAATGGGAACGGATAGAGTTCAAAAAAGGATGGAACCCAGAAGATGTAATACATACAATATGTGCGTTTGCTAATGATTTTAATAATTGGGGGGGCGGATATATTATAATTGGTATTGAAGAAAAAGATAATAGACCTCTATTACCTCCTAAGGGGCTATCCAAATCAGAAATACACAACATACAGAAAGAACTTTTATCTCTTTGTCGTAGAATTAACCCCCCATATTTTCCTATAGCCGAGCCTGTATACTATGAGAGCAAATCTATTCTTATTATATGGATACCAGGCGGGCAAAATCGACCATATAAAGCCCCTAAATCATTATCTAAAAATAGAGAATCCAATTATTACTACTATATAAGAAGATTTAACAATACTGTTAGAGCTACTCTGGATGAAGAAAGAGAATTATTATCTCTTACTGCCAAAATACCTTATGATGATAGGATAAATCATTCATATACTATCAATGATTTAAAATTACCCTTAATTCAAGATTTTCTTAAAGAAACTAATAGCGATTTATACAATATATCCAGCAATATATCATTTGAGCAATTATGTCGACAGATGGCTATCATCAATGGTCCTGATGAAGACATCAAACCAAAGAATGTAGGTTTATTATTTTTCAATGACCATCCTGAAAAGATATTCTATAAATCCCAAATAGAAATAGTAATTTTTAGAGATGGCGTGGCAGGTAATAATCTTACAGAAAAAATATTTGAAGGCCCTATACACTATCAAGTAAGAAATGCCTTGAATTTTTTAAGAAATGAAATAATAAAAGAATATATACACAAAGTTCCTTATCAGGCAGAAGCAATACGATTTTTCAATTATCCTTATGTTGCTATAGAAGAAATATTGGTCAATGCTATATATCATCGCAGTTATGAAATCCAAGAACCTGTAGAGATACGTATCCATAAAGACAAAATAGAAGTATTAAGCTTCCCAGGGCCTGATAGATCAATAAAAGAAGAGGACTTGAAGAAAGGATACCTTGTCGCCCGAAGGTATCGAAATAGGAAAATAGGAGGATTCTTAAAAGAATTAAAATTAACAGAGGGGAGGTCAACGGGAATTCCAAAAGTTATAAAATCTATGAAAGATAATGGCTCACCACCTCCTATCTTTAAAACTGATAAAGAAAGAACATACTTTTTAGTTACATTACCTATCCATAAAGGTGCATTAAAAGAACTTGAAGCCCAAGAGAAAGCCCATGTTGAAGCCCATGAAGAGGCACAAGAAGAAGCCTATGTTGAGTTAACTAAAACAGAATGGAAAATATTGAAAGAATGTTCTATAACACCTATATCTTCAAAAGAGTTGACTGGAAAATTAGGACATTTAACATTGTCTGGTAATGTGAAAAAAGCAATTTCCAATTTAATAGAGAGAGGATTGATTGTTTATACAGTGCCAGATAAACCTCGTAGTAAGAATCAACGATATAGAATTACTAATAAAGGAAAAAAGACATTTGAGAAATATAGGGAAAATAAAGCTTCATAAAAAATCTCATCTTGCAATAATATAATCTTGCATGGAGGTTTCATGAATACTAATGCTTCCAGTATTGTTCAAAGACTTTGGAACTATTGCCATGTTCTCCGTGACGATGGTGTTAGCTACGGCGATTATGTTGAGCAATTAACTTATCTTTTGTTTTTAAAGATGGCGGATGAACAGACTCATCTGCCTTGGCAGACAGGGCATTCATCAATACCCAAAGGACTTGATTGGGAGAGTCTATTGACGAAAGATGGTAATGCTCTCGAAAAGCACTACCGACACATCCTCGAATCACTGGGAAAAGAAGAGGGGATGCTCGGTATAATATTCCGTAAGGCACAGAATAAGATTCAAGACCCTGCTAAGCTGAAGCGTTTAATTATGCTTATCAATGATGAAACCTGGATTGGACTGGATATTGATGTTAAAGGAGAAATTTACGAAGGACTTTTACAAAAAAATGCAGAAGATGTAAAGAGTGGTGCAGGCCAATACTTCACTCCACGACCGCTTATCAAGGCAATGGTGGAAGTTATCAGACCAGAACCAGGGATGACCATTTGTGATCCAGCCTGTGGGACCGGTGGATTTTTGCTTGCTGCATACGATTTTATAACCAAAAATTTTGATTTAGATAAAGAACAAAAGAAATTCTTGAAATATAAAACCTTCAGAGGTAAGGATATTGTGGATGGGGTCGTAAGGCTGTGTGTGATGAATCTTTATCTACATGGCATTGGCCCTACAAGCATTGGCGATGCCGATCAAAAAGTTCCCATTGAAGCTGGTGATTCCCTTATCTCTGAGCCTCGTGAACATTATGATATAGTAATGACCAATCCTCCGTTTGGCAAAAAAAGCAGTATAACCATAGTAAATGGTGAAGGAAAGGCCAGCAGAGAATCAATCACTTATGAACGCCAGGATTTCTGGGCAACTACTTCAAACAAGCATCTAAATTTTCTCCAGCATGTCAAGACTATCCTTAATATAAATGGCAGGGCTGCCATTGTCGTACCTGATAATGTTCTTTTTGAAGGAGGTGCAGGTGAAACAATAAGACGAAAACTGCTTCACGAGTGTGACGTGCACACACTCTTAAGACTCCCTACAGGTCTATTTTACGCACAAGGAGTAAAAGCAAATGTTCTCTTCTTCGACAGAAAAACAGCAAGCGAAAAACCATGGACGGATAAACTCTGGATATACGATTTACGGACAAACAAGCATTTTACACTCAAAACAAATCCTCTGCGATATGAGGATTTGCAGGATTTTATCAGATGTTATAATCCGAAAAATCGTTTCAACAGAGAAGAGACAGAGCGATTCAAGGCCTTTACTTATGATGAACTTGTTCAGCGTGATAAAGTGAGTCTCGACCTATTCTGGCTAAAAGATGAAAGCATGGAAGATTCTGAAAATCTACCAGATCCAGATACACTGGCAAAAGATATTGCAAAAAATCTTGAATCGGCCTTGGAACAGTTCAGCCAAATTTACAGGGATCTGACAGAATAAAAAGATTATTAATAACCGGTATTGAAAATATATAATACTCATCAAAAAAACTACTTAACAAAAACAAGAAAGGATAAAGAATGGGACTGACAATTTTTGACATCGCAGTATTTCTGATCTTTTTTGCTGTTGTCGTAGGTGTAAGCATGTACAAGAGCAGGAGGGAAAAGACGGGTGAGGATTTCTTTCTTGCAAGTCGCGGACTCTTCTGGCCAATAATCGGACTCTCTCTTATTGCTGCTAACATATCAACAGAGCATTTTGTCGGCATGGCCGGTCAGGGAGCCGGAATAGCAGGAATGGCAATTGCCAGCTATGAGTGGATGGCTGCAATTGTTCTGGTATTTGTAGCTCTTTTCTTCTTGCCCAAATTTCTCAGGGCAGGGATATTTACTATTCCAGAATATCTCGAGTACAGATACAACACAACAGCAAGGGCAATAATGGCGGTTCTTACTATGTTTATATATGTTCTGGTAACAATCTCTACAGTGCTGTATTCAGGTGGCCTGACACTTCAAACCCTTTTCGGTGATCTTCAAAATCCAAGTCACCTGCTCTACGGCATTCTGACAATTGGAACAATTGCTGCTCTCTATACTGTATGGGGAGGACTCAAAGCAGTGGCCTGGGCCGATCTGTTCCAGGGCTCTGCATTGATAATAGGTGGAGCAATTACAATGTACCTTGGGTTCAAGGCGATCGGAGTAGGCAATTTCTTCGAAACCAATGCTGACAGACTTCATATGATACTCCCAAAAGACCATCCAGTACTGCCGTGGACGGCACTGGTGATCGGCCTCTGGATACCAAACTTCTACTACTGGGGCTTGAATCAATACATCTCCCAGCGTACTCTTGCTGCAAAGAGCCTGAAACAGGGACAACTTGGAGTCATCTTTGCCGCATTTCTAAAACTAATAATTCCATTCATTATAATATTCCCGGGAATAATGGCTCTTCAGCTCTATAAAAATCAGATGATTGGTGAAAGTGGAACCGATGCAGCATACCCCCTTCTTATCAGAAATCTTGTTGGTCCCGGGGTTCGTGCATTCATCTTTGCTGCAATAAGTGGTGCAGTAATAAGTTCGCTTGGCTCCATGTTAAATTCTGCCTCAACCATCTTTACAATGGACCTTTTCAAACGCCACTGGTATAAGGATGCTTCCCAGAAGACTCTCATATGGACAGGCAGAATCTCAACACTCGCATTTGTCATCATAGGCGGAATAATCGCCTATTTTCTGCAAAAATTCCCTACCGGTATATTTACATATATTCAGGAGTTTCAAGGGTTTATTTCCCCGGGTGTGCTGGCAGCCTTTCTTTTCGGATTTGTTATTAAGAAAGCCCCAGGAGAGGCTGGAGTTGCAGCATTAATAGTCAATCTGATAGTCTATTCATTTCTTCTTGTCTGTTTTAGTGGTTACGAGTTTTTCAACAAACATGGACTGTCAATTGGCGAAATAGCATTTCTCAACCGGATGGCAATTTCCTTTATAGTCATAATAGTCGTAATGGTCATAATCACTATCATTAAGCCACTTCCCAAACCGCGAACAATGCCGGTTCGTAAGGAATTCGACATGCGGCCTGCTCCATCCGTAGTATGGCTGGGAGCAGTTGTTATAATAATCACGATTTGCCTCTATATCATCTTCTGGTAGAGCATGAGTCGGTAATAAATCGGTGATCGTGATGGATATGCTCTCAATTACAATAATTGGACTCGGCCTTGCAATGGATGCATTTGCAGTGTCAGTAGTAAGTGGATCTCTCATTAAGAAGTTGAAGATTCGTCACGCCTTAAAGATTGCCTTTTATTTTGGAGGCTTCCAGGCATTGATGCCTGTGATTGGCTGGACGGCAGGACTGACTATTCAGGATCTTATATCTTGCATAGACCACTGGATTGCATTTGGACTGCTGGTGTTTGTGGGATCTAAAATGATCTTTGAATCATTTCAAATTGACACAAATAGAAAAAAGAAGAATCCGCTAAATCCAGCAAATCTGATAATTTTTTCTATTGCTACCAGCATAGATGCTCTTGCCGTGGGGTTGACATTTGGTTTCCTTAATGTAGTAATCTGGATTCCAGTAATCATTATTGGTGTAATCACATTTGGACTCTCATTCTTAGGTGTATTTATAGGCACAAGATTCGGAAACCTTTTTAAGAAAAAGATCGAATTTACAGGGGGCGTTATCCTTATAGGAATCGGCATCAAAATTGTCATAGAACATCTTGTAGTGTAGGGGAACTTAAAAATGAATAAAACAACTCATTACTGTGTTGTAATCTTTATGATTTTTGCTGTCATTATAAATTCTTATGTTTCTGCCCAGGCAATCATCATAGATCACAATTGTACAGACATATCTAAAATACCAGAGGCCTGGTTGAATGCTGCAAAACAAAACCTGCATATAGTATACCAGCATACCTCTCACGGAAGCCAGCTTGTTACAGGAATGAATGCATTAAAAAATTATCCTGAATTTGGTAATAGATTCGACTGGGATGACTCCGGCGGGCGCTCGGAAGCTCTTGACTTTGACGATTATGGAATCCCGGGGGCAGAACCAGACCTCAGCCAGGGTGACTATATTGATGAAAACGGTGTAACACCGTGGGTCACGGCAACACGAAATCTTTTAGACAATCCTGACAACAACCACATCAATGTTGTGATGTGGTCATGGTGCAGCATAAATGGTCACAACATTCAGAGGTACCTCGACAATATGGAGATCCTGATCTCTGAATATGGTGAAGGAGGAACAAAACCAAGAGCAGAAAACCATCCAGTGAAGTTTGTCTTCATGACTGGCCATGCAGAGGGACAGGGCAAGGGAGGTTTTATATACAATGCCAATCAGACGATAAGGCAACACTGCATCGATAATAACAGAATATTGTTCGATTTTGCAGATATTGAAAGTTACGACCCTGATGGAAATTACTATTACGACAAACCCATGTGGGACAATCTCGACTACAATCCATACAGAATCAATAACTGGGGATATGAATGGTGTGTTTCAAATAAAGGATCTGAACTTGAAAAATTGACAACAGGGGATGGTGTTACTGGCTATTCAGGATGCAGCGAATGTGCCCACTCCAACGGACCTTCAAACTTAGCGAGAATCAACTGTGTGCTCAAAGGAAGAGCCATCTGGTGGCTGATGGCACGACTTGCAGGCTGGGATGGATCAACAACAGTGGCAAGAGAGGATGTGAAAAGTGATGAATGGATGCTTCTCGAAAACTACCCCAACCCTTTCAATCCTTATACAGAGATTAAATTTCAAATTCCATACAAGAGTGCTGTTTGCATAAATATATTCAATATCATGGGGAAAAGAGTAAAGAGACTGATAAATGGTATGTTCGCTCCTGGCTCATATATAGCAGTCTGGGATGGAAGAGATGAAACTGGTCGCAGGTTGAGTTCTGGTATCTATTACTGCCAACTGAAGACAGGGAAACATATACTGGTACGAAAGATGATAATGATGAAATAGGGACTTGTTTTTATCATAAACCATTTTAAATTTATTTGTAAGAGAGCATAATCTAAAAATAAAATGGGAGTAAAGCGATGTCCATTGATCTCAACTCAATGAAAAAACTCAATGAAGGAAAGACTAAAATCATCTATGAAAATCCGGAAGACCCAAAAACTGTCTACATGGTATTCAAAGACGATATTACGGCAGGCGATGGAGCAAAACACGATGTGATATCTGGCAAGGCTCTCATCGACTGGAAAACCAATAGAGACATTTTTGAGTTTCTGAATAGAAACGGAGTAGAGACCCACTATATAGAAAGTCCTCAGGAGAAGGTCACTGTTGTTAGAAAACTCGATTTTAAAATCAATCTCGAAGTTGTAACAAGGCGTGTTGCTGCCGGCTCGATCCTGAAGTGGGGAAACATTGAAGAGGGCAGGTGGTTTGATCCCCTAATAACACAATTTCATTATAAAGATGATCCTCTTCACGATCCAATGCTCGATGAGAAATATATTGATTATATAATAAGGGCAAAAAAGGGAGGCCATATCTATTCGGATATGAAGAGAATCAATATGCAGGTATTTGAGATTCTGGAAAAAGCCTTCTCCCATTTTAAAATACAGCTTATTGACTTTAAGCTTGAGTATGGAATCATAGACGGGAAGGTAACAGTAATAGATGAGATCACTGGCGGATCTTTCAGATTGTGGCCTTATGCAAAAGACAATCCGGATCTTAATCAGCCCAATGTATTAAGCCAGCTCGATCCTGACGGAAGACTGGATAAAGATACATACCGCATGGGCGAGAAACTCGAAAGTGTTCAATCAAAATTTGAAAAAATTGCAGAGATAACTTCAAGATTTAAGGATCTGTAGAGTTTAATCCTTTAATAGTGCGACTCCATTTGAATAGCCCCGGGTAAAAAATAGAGGATACATCTACAGCAGATTGCGGATTGCTTACATAGAGCACATAAAGAGACCTGTTCTGTGCAGACTAATCATCGTCTTTCACCTCCTTTCCTGACGAGATAACAGGTTCAGAGAAACAGGTTTTGTGAAAAAATAGTTGTTACTTCTGTATGGTATAACTTTAATAAATCTTTCTGTGAGTATGGTTTGCCTTTTTGTACTTTAGAGTTTTATTAAAGATATATTGAAAATGGGGTCATGCAAGATATAGTTAAAATTACCTTGACATTTTAATAAGTTTTAAATATTTTAAAATTTAAAGAAGAAATAATTGGATGGATAATCCGAACTCCAGGGGCAACAGTTGGAGCAAAGCGATCCCCTCTATTAGTTCGGATTTTTTAACTGCCGAATGGATCAAAGATGAAAAAACCATTTATAATCGCAATACTAATTCTGTTAATCACGACGAATCCCTTCTACTCACAGATATGGAGTGATCTTTCGATTAATAGAAAGATCATATCCACAAGACCCACGAGCAATACAATTAACGATATATTCATTAAAGACAACCAAGTATGGATCGGCACGGGCAAAGAGTTAATGAAAACAACAGACCTTGGCGTTACATGGACAACTTACAACCATAAAAACGGACTCGGAAGAGGAGGAGTTTCGGCAATAGCCGGAAGTGGTGACACACTATGGGTTGCAACAGCCTTTGACTCAACCACCTCTGCAGGAGTCTTCCCTGCAGGAGGCGGACTCAGCTTTTCAACAGACAATGGTAACTCCTGGACATGGATACCTCAACCTATTGACTCGATCGATGAGGATAGATACCGACCTACTACAACTGTTATCCAAAACCTGACATACGACATTGCCATCTCCGACTCTGCAGTATGGATAGCAAGCTGGGGAGGTGGACTCCGCAAATCAACAGACATGGGTAAAACCTGGGAAGTTGTGACAGTGGACAGCCTTCCGTTTGATGTGCTGAACCATCTAAACCACATGGCATTCTCAGTAATGTTTGACGGTAATGCTTTATGGGTTGGCTCTGCAGGGGGCATCCATAAATCCACAGATGGCGGAAAGAGCTGGACAACATTCAATCATCAAAACCAGTCCGAACCGATCTCCGGAAACTTTGTTGTTGCCATAGCAAACCAGAGCGTAAACGGCAGCAGTATTGTATGGGCAGCCACAATAGAGGCTCTTGGAAGCACAGAATACAGGGCGGTTTCTATTACCCAGGACGGAGGCCTTACATGGAAAACAACTCTTGATAATATATTTGCCCACAACTTCTGTTTCGATCCTAACACGCATGCGGCATACGTTGCTTCTGACAGCGGACTCTACATGTCCACAGATACAGGTCAGACTTGGGACATTTTCCCACAGATAATAGATAATAACACAGGTGAGAGACTGTTTACAAAAGAGTTCTACTCTGTAGGAGTAGGTTCCCAAAACACGCTCTGGCTCGGAAGTTCAGACGGACTCGCGATCAGCAGAGACAGCGGCACAACATGGGAAATAGTCAGGGCCTTCCCGATTCCAGGTGAAAACAAAACACCCGACACTTTTGCATATCCCAATCCATTCTCACCGCTGAGGCACAACAGGTATGAGGGCGATGGATATGTAAGGTTTCAATACAGTACTAAAAGCAGCACCACAGTAACGGTCAAGATCTATGATTTTGGTATGAATCTTGTTAAATGTGTTGTAAGGAACAAGCAAATCAGCACACCAGGAACCTATTCAGAGGCATGGAATGGAAGAAATGAAAGTGGCGAGCTGGTTGCAAATGGAGTATATTTCTATAAGATCACCTTCTCTGGTGGAAAAACACTCTGGGGTAAAGTCATTGTTATCAATTAGAAAAGTCTTATTTTTAATATTCATCATCACGGCACATACCGCTTATGCCGAAGAGAGGAGCGGAGGCGGATACGCAGGAACCTTTCTGCGCATAGGACTCGGCGCAAGAGCAATGGCCATGGGAGGAGGATCAACAGCACTGCACGATGATGGCTATACTGCATACTACAATCCTGCAGGTCTGGTCTTTTTAGAAAAGCACTACTTCACAACAACGCTTAACTCAATGGCTCTCGACAGAAGGCTGTTCTTTATAGGATATGCCCAGCCAATTGGCAATCAAAAGGCCGAAGACAAAAAAGGACCAATGATGGGTGGATTTGCTGCAGGATGGATATGTGCAGGAGTGGATAACATCGATGCACGCGACTTCAATGGAAACGATACAGGAACCCTGTCAAACTGGGAGCACTGCTTCTATTTTTCCTTTTCCCTAAGTCCTGTCAGGAACTTTTCTGTGGGAGTTAGCGGAAAGCTTCTGTACAATCGATTCCCTGGAATAACAAAGAGTGGAGAGACAATCTCTGCAGTAGGCTTTGGATTTGATATTGGGGTAATGTATAGAATCCTTCCTAACCTGAGTGTGGGTCTTTGTATAAAGGACCTGCGGTCCAGATATACATGGGATACTCAAAATCTTTGGGAACGAGGAACGCAGCGGACAGATCACTTCCTCAGAACAATCAGATGGGGTGCTGCGTGGGAAAGAGTGCTCGACAGGCTGCTTATTACCCTCGATCTGGAAAAGACAGAGAATCTTCCACTTAGATACTATACTGGAATACAGATCAATACATTTGAGAATCTGTTTCTGAGGTGTGGACTCAGAGATGGGGAGCTCACATTTGGAACAGGATACAGAATCTCAATGCTAAACAGAATAGTTCAGATGGATTATGGATTCGTTCCTGATCCAGTAGCTCCAAGGGGGATGCACGTATTCACATGGTCATTCATATTTTGATGATAAAAAAAACAACACATCTGTTGATCTTTTTATTTTTAACTTCAGTATTGTATGGACAGGGATTTCACTCTCTGAAGATGGGATGCGATGCACGCTCAGGAGCGCTCGGCATGGCATATACTGCTGTCTCAGATGACGGAGCTGCCGGATTCTGGAATCCGGCAGGTTTGAGCAGGCTCAATAAGGGCGATCTTATCGTAAGCCTGCACAAATGGATATTCGATACTCAGAGCGGCTTTATCAGTGCAGGATGGGGTGGAAAAGAATGGGGAATCGGTGCATATCTGTTGTATACAGAAGTAGGAAACATCGAACTGAGAGTAGTGCCATCACCAACTCCAATAGCAACTTTTTCTGCACATGAGATGATACTTGGAATCTCATATTCAAGAATGATTCAAAAAAGAATATGGATGGGAATCACATTAAAGGGTCTATATGAAAGAATATACATAGAGGAAGCTGCAGGCTGTGCACTGGACATAGGAATATTAATTAGTCTCATGGATAGTGGACTACGAGCAGGAGGAGTCATACAGAACATAGGCAGAACAACAAAGATGCGCTACGATGAGATCGACCTGCCGTTAACAGCAAAAGTAGGACTCTGCTGGCCATTTAACATAAATACAAGCATATTGACAATTTCAATGGATTGTGTTAAAGAAAAAAACTTTCCCATTCACATTCATTGTGGAATAGAATATGGATGGGGGAAAAGAGTCTTTATTCGGATCGGCTATCAAACAGGATATCAGATAAGAAGTTTCAGCACCGGTATAGGATTTATTTGGTCATCCTACAGACTCGATTACAGCTATTCACCCCTTCAATCCGAGTTTGGTGATTCTCATAAAATATCGATTGGAATTTCATTATAAAGATAGGAGAAAAATATGGCAAAATACAGGATTGCAATGCTGCCCGGCGATGGAGTAGGCAATGATGTTATGGAAGCAGCCAGAATAGTGCTGGACAAGCTTTCTCTCGATGCAGAATATATCTATGGAGATATTGGCTGGGAGTTCTGGAAAAAAGAGGGTGATCCTCTACCTCAAAGGACAATAAAACTTCTCAAAGAAACCGACTGCTGTCTGTTTGGCGCCATAACATCCAAGCCAAAGGAAGAGGCGGCAAGGGAACTTGCACCAGTGCTTCAAAACAAAGGGTATGTCTATTTCAGTCCCATCGTAAGATTAAGGCAGGAATTCAATCTCAGGACAAATCTCAGGCCCTGCAAGGCATATCCTGGAAATCCATTAAATTACAAAGACAACATTGATCTTGTAATATTCAGAGAAAACACAGAGGGTCTGTACTGCGGTGTAGAATTTCATCCTCTTGACATTCGTCTCAAAGAAATGCTCATGGAGCTTCACGAAAAGGCTAAAAAATTCAAGGATGTCCCTGTAGAAGAGATGGCCCTTTCGTGCAGGATTTTTACACGAAAGGCATGCCAGAACATAATACGCGATGCATTTGAATATGCCAAAAAACATGGATATAAAAGTGTAACCGTAGTTGAGAAACCAAACGTAATACGCGAGACCTCAGGCATGATGGTAAGAGAGGCGAGAAAGATAGCAGAGGAGTATCCCCAAATCGAGTTATGGGAAACAAACATCGATGCAATGTGCATGTGGCTAATAAAAAACCCACACGACTATGGTGTTCTTGTGTCGAGCAATATGTTTGGTGATATTATATCGGATCTATGTGCACAGCTAGTAGGAGGCCTTGGTTTTGCATATAGTGGAAACATAGGTGACAGCTATGCCGTGTTTGAGCCAACACATGGATCTGCCCCAAAGTATGCTGGCCAGTATAAAGTAAACCCGATAGCCATGATTCTGTCAGTAAAATTAATGCTCGACTGGCTTGGAGAAAGCGAAACAGCTCTCCTGGTGGAAAGGGCTATTGCAGATGTAATAAAAAAAGGAAAGGTAAGAACATACGACATGGGCGGCTCAAACACTACACTCGAAGTAGCAAAGGCAATAGCAGAACACATATAATACAATTTCAAGGAAAAAATAATTAAGCTCTTAAAAAAAGAGTTGACTTTTAATCAGAAAATGGTTATTATAATCCGAATATTTTGGGAGTGTGAAAATCATAATAATTAAAAGTTAATATGGAGGGTGAACAAATATGTTAGAGTACTTTAAAAACGGTGGATTCTTCATGTATCCAATTCTTGGATGTCTCATCTTAGGAATTGCTGTCAGCATCGAACGATTTATATCACTAACAAGGGCGAGTGTAAATACTAGAAAGTTTTTGAGCGACATAAAGGGAGCACTGTCAAAGGGTGATACCTCAAAGGCTCTCGATGTATGTCAGAATACAAGAGGACCGGTTGCATCTATCTTTCACGCCGGCCTGCTTAGAATGGAGAGAGGAATCGAGCATGTGGAGAAGGCAATAACAAATGCTGGATCAATTGAGATGGCATTTCTTGAAAGAGGACTCATCTGGCTATCAACATTCATAACGATTGCTCCCATGCTTGGGTTTACTGGAACTGTTAGAGGTATGATTGTTGCATTCGAAGACATCAAAGAGGCAAATGATATTTCTCCTTCAATTGTAGCCGATGGTATCTCTGTAGCGCTGCTGACCACACTATTTGGTCTCGTTGTCGCCATTCTGCTTCAGCTCTTTCATAACTATTTTGTATCAAAGATAGACCGTCTGGTAATCGACATGGAGGAAACATCTTCTGAATTGATCGATCACATTGTTGAACAACAAAGTAAATAATTAAGGAGGTTTCATCCATGTTGCTCGAGAAAAAGAAAGAGCGAATAGTAGAAATTCCAACGGCTTCTATGGCCGACATTGCTTTCCTTCTGCTTACATTTTTTCTCGTGACCACAAGCCTGGATCTGGACAAGGGCCTTCAATTAACTCTGCCCCCTGCAGGCGATTTTAAGCCGATTCCAAAGAAAAACATCGCAGAACTCTTAGTTAACGACCTTGGAGAGGTTATGCTTGACAACAAACAGATAGAAATAGCAAGCATAACAGAACTGATAAAGCAGAGGCTTGCAGAGAACAGCAAACTAATTGTTTCCATACAGACCCTTAAAAACACAAAATATCAAGATTTTATAACAGTGCTCGATCGAGTCCAGAGAGCAGAGGCGTCACGAATATCAATAGCAGAACCAATCGAATAGAAGGGGGAAAGGCATGAAATTTAAGAAAAAAGCGAAAGTGAGTACAGAGATTCCCACTGCATCTATGCCAGACATAGTTTTTATGCTGCTTCTATTTTTTATGGTCTCCACTGTATTCAGACAGTCTGTAGGATTTCCTATCAACCTTCCAACTGCAATGAAGATTAAAAAACTCGAAGCAAAAAAGAACGTTGCAGTGATCTGGGTAAATGCAAAGGGAGACATATCCATTGATGATAATCTTGTATTGGTAAAGGATGTAGCACCCATAATTAATAAAAAGTTGCATGATAATAAAAATCTTATAATATCTTTTAAGAGTGATAAAAATACCAGAATGGGGCTCGTCAATGACATTCAAAATCAATTAAGAAAAGCAGGAGCCCTTAGGATGAACTATTGTGCAAAGTATGGTAGTACATAGGGGGTGATCTAACATGAAAAAAAATCCTAAAGTAGATTTAAAATTGAAGTACAAGAAAAATATTGAGCTCGGCCTGATAATCTCATTGATACTGAACATCGTACTGCTTCAGGGGTTTAAGAAGTTTGAGGCAAGAAAGGTAAGAAGATCTGTAAATCTTGGCATCATTACGGTTGAGGAGATTCCTCAGACTCAGCAGGAAAAAAAGGCCAGCGCACCCTCAAGACCATCTGTTCCAATCGCATCTGAGGATGAAGATATTCCTGAGGATGAGACAATCGACGAAACAATTTTTGATGAATTTACTGAATTCGAAGAACCTCCTCCACCACCTGAAATATCAGAAGACGAGATACCAGAGTTTATAGCATTTGACAAACGTCCGGAACCAATTGGCGGTCAGGCAGCCATCTTAAAAAATCTTGTTTATCCGCAGGTAGCACAGAGAGCAGGTATTACTGGAACAGTCGTTGTAAGAGCTTTGATCGATGAAAAGGGCAATGTAGTGATGGCAAAGGCGCTAAACGAGCTCGAAATGTGTACAGAGGCCGCTGTCGAGGCAATAAAAAAGACAAAGTTCTATCCAGCTCTTCAGCGCGATAGACCGGTAAAGGCAACAATTTCTATTCCTGTGGTATTCCAACTAAAATAGTTAATTAACTATGTAAAAGGGAAGCCGAGGCGGTGAGATATTCACTGCCTCTTTTTTTTATCTATCTAAAGCATATCAAGATGAATTTCATTGACGAGGCATATATTACTGTTGCGAGTGGAAAGGGTGGAAATGGATGTGTGAGTTTCCGCAGAGAGAAATATATACCAAAGGGTGGCCCCGATGGTGGTGATGGGGGCGATGGCGGTGATGTAATTTTAAGAGTAAATCCCTCATTATCTACACTCTCAGACATCAGGTACAAAAAAAAATATTTAGCAGGAAACGGCAGAGGCGGCAAGGGGAAAAAAATGAACGGTGAGAGGGGTAAGTCGGTCTTTATCGATGTTCCTGCAGGAACAGTGGTATATGAAGACAAAAGCGATAAACTGCTCGCAGACCTTATTCATCCAGGACAACTGTTCGTTGCTGCAAAGGGAGGAAAGGGAGGAAAAGGGAATGCAAGGTTTGCAACCTCCACACGCCAGACACCAGACTTTGCAGAAAGGGGGAAAGATGGCCAGAGGCGCAACCTCCGATTGGAGCTTAAACTCCTTGCAGATGTAGGCCTTGTAGGCCTGCCGAATAGCGGTAAATCGACCCTAATCTCAACAATATCCTCTGCAAGGCCAAAGATCGCAGACTATCCCTTTACTACACTGGCTCCAAATCTTGGAATCGTAAGGTATGGAGAATACAGCAGTTTTGTGGTAGCAGACATACCAGGACTAATCGAAGGAGCACACATGGGAAAGGGCTTAGGAGATCGATTTCTTCGCCATATTGAGAGAACAAAAATATTGGTATTGATCATAGAGTCTGTATCAGAACAGATCATTCGAGATTACAAGAAAGTTATAAGGGAACTTGAAGCATATGACATATCTTTAATGCAGAAAAAACGTATCATAGCCCTGTCAAAGACAGATCTTCTCAACAGTGCTGATATCAAAAATCTTCCTCTATCAATCGATGGGAAAAAGTGTATTCCATACTCATCTGTTACAAGAGAGGGCATTAAAGAACTTATAAACGAAATCTGTAAAGAACTATCTGGTGAGAAAGATGAATGACCTATTACATCTTCTATCACTTCAAACAGTATCGGGGGTAGGCCCCAGAAGGATAAAAAGTCTCATCAGCCATTTTGGAAGCGCAGAAGCGGTTCTGAAAGCAGATATATCGGATCTGTGCAGAGTAAAGAATATAGACGAGAAGACCGCATGGAAAATAAAAAAAGAGACCGATCCTCAATATGCCGAAAAACAGATCGCACTGGCAGAAAAGTATGGAGTAAAAATAATATCTTACTGGGACGAGGGATATCCAGAGTCTCTCAGAAAAATATATGATCCACCGGTAATTTTGTATCTCAAGGGAAATCTTAATAAAAAAGACAACAACTCAATTGCTGTAGTAGGTACTCGCTCACCAACAAATTATGGAAGAATGGTTACAGAACAAATCTGTGAGGGTCTTGTTAATCATAACATTACTGTGGTAAGCGGAATGGCAAGAGGCATTGATTCAATAGCACACCAAGCAAGCCTGCAAAACGGTGGAAGGACAATAGCAGTGCTTGGCTCTGGAATCGACATAATCTATCCACCCGAGAACAGAAACCTCTACCTGAAAATCGCCGATTCTGGATGTGTGATATCCGAGTTTGCAATTTCTTCACAACCCGAACCAGCACACTTCCCACGTCGTAATCGGATAATCAGCGGCCTTGCACTTGGAACTCTGGTTGTTGAGGCCGGAGAAAAGAGTGGTGCTCTAATCACGGCCTACAACGCACTCGAACAGGGAAGAGAGGTCTTTGCCATACCCGGCAGAATTAATAGTACAAAAAGCAGGGGTACTCACAGGCTGATTAAAGAGGGCGCAAGGCTCGTCGAAAGAGTTGAAGACATATTTTCAGAGATTCCAGAATGGAGATCTAAGGCAGGAAATCTTAAATCCCAGATAGATCCTGAAAAAGTGTTAAATCCGCTCGAAAAGAGAATATGGGAAATACTATCGAGTGATGAGCCAAAACATATAGATATAATAGCCAGAGAAGCAGGAATCAACACCAGTGAAGCATCCTCTCTTCTGTTGTCCATGGAACTTAAAAATTGTGTCAAACAATTCGCTGGAATGATTTTTCTAAGGAAATAAAAATGGCTGTAAGGGTTGCAATCATAAGATGTGAGAATTACGAAACCAAAAGGGTCTCAAAGGCCGTACATGAGGCAATCGAGCTTTTAGGAGGAATCAAAAGTTTCGTAAATAGAGGGGAAAGAATTCTCCTTAAACCAAACATGTTGAGTGCCAGAGAACCCAAAAAGGGTGTTACAACACATCCTGCTGTATTGGAAGCAATGATAGATGAGGTCCGCGATGCCGGGGCCGAAGTCTGGATGGGCGACAGTCCATCCGGGGCCGTAAAGGGTGTAAAAAGATGCTGGGAGAGAACAGGATTTGGCGAACTCGCAAAGAGAAAATCTGTAAGGCTGATAAACTTTGAATCGAGCGGCACACACCTCCAGCAAATAGGCAACGAAAGATTCTACTTTGCCAAAAGTGTAATAGAGGCAGATGGTATAATCAATATACCAAAATTCAAGACCCATGGATTTACTCTATATACAGGAGCAGTAAAGAATCTCTTCGGTACACTACCCGGATTCCAAAAAGGCAACTTTCATAAAAAATATCCGCATCCGGATAATTTCAGCCGCATCCTCTTAGACATCTATTCATGCATCAATCACAGACTGCACCTGATGGATGCGATCCTTGGAATGGAGGGAAACGGCCCAGCTACTGGAAAACGCAGGATGGTAGGTCTTATTCTCGCAAGCAGCGATGGTATTGCCCTGGATGTGGTTGCCAGTCAAATTATGGGTTTTAAAGAAAATGAAATAGATGTGATCAGGCTTGCAAAAGAACGCAAAGTGGGAGAAACAGATATTGAAAAAATTCAGATAGTTGGTGAATCTCTTGAAGATGTCGTGATAAAAGATTTTGAGCTCCCATCTAACCGCATCATCAGAATGATACCTCAATCCCTTATCCGCTGGGGAAGCAAATTTTTATGGGTACGGCCAGAGATTGATCATCAGAAGTGTACTGGATGCAAGATTTGCTTTAACAGTTGTCCTGTTGGTGCAATAAAAATGGTAAACGATCGGCCAGTTGTGAACTATAAAATTTGCATCAACTGCCTCTGCTGCAATGAATCATGCCCAGAGGGAGCAATAACCCAAAAGCTGAGTTGGCTCGCAAGAAGAGTGGGATAGAAAAAAACAGCAGCCCAATAGAATTATCCATAATTACAATTTAAGGTTCTTAGTACCCCCAAAGTACTCATCTTTACTTTTTCTTTCATTCAGACCAATTATTCCGGCAAGGATTATGACTGTTGTTAAAAAGCATCCACCAACGCCTACAAATAGTGCTCCACCGAGCTGAGCAAATCCTCTCCATATCGAAAAAACCAAAGAGCCAAATGCAAGCATTGTCGTCAGAGTCGTAAGGAGGATTGCCTTTCCAGTACTGGCAAAAACTACTCTTACCTTCCCTCTCCCCTCTGCAATCCATCGATGCACTATATGCACACCATCGTCTATACCAATTCCTATGATCATAGGAAGTCCCATGACATTCATCACTGTAAACTGCTGAGAAGTCAATTTCATCAAACCTATCATCCACAGCACACCAACCGCCAATGGTATCATCGCAATCAATCCATATCTGACCTTCCTGAAATCGAGCCAGAGCAGCAAAAATACTATGATCAGAGTCAGAATCATCGCATTCCTCCCATCCCTTCCTATAATGTCTAAAAGGGCACAAAATACAGGTGCCATGCCTGTTGCTCTTTCACTTACACTCTCCAGGTCTCTTGAGAATCTGTGCAGAAATGCTGCATCTTTCCATAAACTGCCAGAAGCATATACAGTCACAAGAAATAGATCTCTGTCCCTGTTGCAGAATCTATCGACTATTGACTCAGGCAGCTCTTCGAATTTAATTGGCCTGGTTGAACACATCCCCGATACGATCTCTTTAAAGTTTGCACCAAATTGTCTCTGAAATCTCGAAAGCCCTTTAACGGCTATTCTCCTGTTCGATTCCAGTGTTTTTAAAAAATTCTGCATCAAATCTGGCTCTTCTGGATTATCAGGATCTCCTACTATCCTCTTGCACTTATTATCCACCCTGTCCTGACCACCCAGGAATGCCATATCCTGTAACTCCATTATATTCATCCTGAGACGTTCGATCTGCTCTCTGAATGATGTCAGCTCATCCATCTGAAAACTATCTCTTACCTTAGATGCTTTCACTCTCCTTGATATCTCTCTTATATATATGCTCCTGCTCTTCTGTTCTTTCTCTGAAGGAATATACTGCGATATATCCTCTGCCATTGCAACAGAGCCCATTTTCCTATAAGTCTCTGCTATGGACCGGGACTCCTCAATACTACTGGCAGAGACAAGAGCATAATTTGTGCTGAGATCAAACTTCTCGATTACAGTGTCCTGCAGAGCTATCGACTCAAGTCCCTTTGGCTCAATATTCATATAGTTTTGATCAAACGTAATCCTGAAACCATGCCATGCGAAAAAAACAGATAAAACAATAGAACAAACTATGGTAAAAACGTAATGTTTACTCAGCCACTCCCCTGTGATGCCGAGAAATTTAAAAGATATATCTCTCTGTATGAATTTTAGTTCTCCCTTCCTCTCTCTCTTTCGATCGATCCTGCGTTCACGAAAAACTAAAAATATTGGCAGAACAAGAAAAGAAGCAAAGAGAACTGCAACAAGGCCCATTCCAGTAACAATGCCCATTTCCTTCATACCTCTGGAACTCGAAATAATCATTGTAAGGAATGCAAAAGCAGTGGTCAGCGCTCCTGTAACAACTCCCTTACCACTGATGAGAAAGGTCTCCTCCATTGCATTGACTATGCTCAGGCCGGCAGCCCTCCTCTCTGTGAATCCTGAAATCAGGTGTATCGAAAAATCTATACCAAGACCAAGAAGAACAACAGACATCATCTGAGTCATTATATTTAGCTTTCCCACAACCACGGCAGTCACTCCAACAGCCCAGAGTATTCCAATCAATAGATTTATCATTGCAAAGATCGGAGCCACCCACATCCTGAGCGAAAATATCAGCAATATCAGAATCGCAACTGCTGCAATTACACTTGTATATCCAAGACTCTTCTCCGAATAGACTATCTCATCATGTGAAACGGCCATCATTCCTGTGACTCCTGCATTTACATCTGGATACTCATTACATAGCTCATCAACAATCTTCTCTATCTTTTCTGTTCCTCTCACAACAAGATCAATATCGGTTATTGGAAAGGTTGGAACAGCATTTAGAACAAGAGTAGTTTTATCATATGAGAGAAAATATGGTTCACCAATTACCAGCCTTTCAACTGCCTCCTTTGCATCATCGCCCGATACATTTTTCCCCTCAGCAGCATAGTTCATTGTTCGAACCAGATGCTCTATTCCATCTAAAAATGTAAAGGCACGATCCTCCTTTTCCCGAGTCGATATCGATTCGCTTCTGCCAACATATTCCTTCTCCATTGAGTCGTTTATATTTTTTATCAAATCTGTAAGGTTTGGATTGGTGAATATCTCCTTCATATTTTTTAAATCATCCGCCTTTATCAACATCAACCCGTGTCTCTTCATGAAATCTACTTCCATTTTATAATCAACTCTCTGAATCAATTTCCTGACCGTATCACCGCTAGTAATTTCTGCAGCAACAAGACGAGGGGCAAGCTCATCTGCAAACTCCTTTATTCTCTTCTCCGGGCCCTGTACAACTATCGTAATGTTTGTCGCAGACTTGAACTCTTCAATCACTCTGTTAAACTCGATAGTCCTTTTATCGCCTGCAGGAAGAAGATCTGACCACTGCATTGTTACTGAAAGTCTTGTGGCCAAAAATCCTAAAACAACCGTTATGATGCAAACAACAATCAACATGCGATAGGGATGCAAAGCATGGTATCTGGCTAAACTCTTTAATATTCGATCACGCATGGTTTCATCTCCAAATTTAAATCACTTGTCAAAACATTTAAAAATAGACTCTTGCTCTTATCATACCGCCATTTCCAAAATTCTTATTGAATGCTGCACACTCTCTTCCGAAATAGAAATTGAGATATGCTGTAATATCTACATTCTGATAAATATTATAAATCATAGTCGGAATTATCGCCATACTGTTATCGGATATCACATATATTGTTGACAAACCAACATTCAGAAACTCACTCACTGGATGTTGCATGAAAAAATATACCTGATCCCTTGCTATGGCTTTTTGCTCTGAAGCCAAAAAGCGCATCCAATCATTCAAAGAATAGTTCCTGCAGTCGCTCTTACCGAGAGTATTTCTATAATATTCGATCATCATATATGTCTGAAAATCAAATGTATAGTCAATTCCAACTACTAACTCCTGGAAATCCTCTGAAATCTCCATTCTGTTATATCCATATTCTGACCACAGACCAAGACCAAACAGCTCGCCAGCCGTGCTGAAACCAACAATTGTGCGTCTCTGACTAATACACTGAAAACCTGGATTGAAAAAATCCTGATTGAACTTTGTGTAATCATGAAAGTTCCACAGCTTTTGACCTGCTATTATCATGATGTCAAAGTGGGATACATAACCCTTAAGTTGAACCAGACCGCCAAAATTTTTAAACTCATCTTCAGGAGTACATAGAGCGGTTATAGAATAACCGGATCCAAGAGGCAAATCAAGCCGAACAGCATCATGGCCCGGCTGTTCATATGTAGGGTCGAGGAGATCCTTTGTATTAAAAATATCAACCGGATTCCAGGCATATCCTGTACCGAGTGATATCTGCTGTTTTCCTACAGTTATATCAAAATATTTCAAACTCAGTCTTAGATAACCATTATCAAGAAAGCTTTTGTCCCTGAATTCCATCACATATGGATTTATCTCCACCCCAAAGAGGTTAAACTTACACGCCTCCTTTGCAACAGATTTTGGCAGAAATTCCAATATGTTCCACCGAGTCTTGCCGTGATATGTTATGTAGTCAAAATTTGCCCCAAACTTGACATTTTCCGACAGCCTTGCCTCAAGATCAACTCTCAATTTATTCGAATGAAGTTGAATGAAACTTTCTCTAATCCTGGCACCCATCAGTTGTGACTCAAAATATCCAAAAATATCGACCTTTTTCTCCCCACTCACGATCGGGGCTGCTGCTAATGTAAAAATAACTACTCGCCATAGCTTCATCTTCTCAATCCCCGTTCTGTGAAGATATTATCCTCAAGTTCAAGATTGTATTTAACATCTAAAAACTCCATTTCTGTTTTAGTGTTATCAAGCATGTTGTACATGATCATCTTCATTGCAGTTGGTACGTTCTGAATTAATTTAATATTACTCATAACGAGACGCTTTTCAACAATATCAGGATTGTCTTGTTTATAATAATCGATAATTAGAGGACAAAAGTCGACCTTCCTCACCCATAAAATAATCTTGGAATATGATACATCAGAATTTGATTTTCTAATCAGTTCGAGTTTGTAGCACATCTGTCCTTCTGCCTTTTCATCGCCCAGTCTCTTTGCAACAAAATCTTTTATGAAAATATCACCCGATCCCATGTCTTCATATGAAAAATCGCTTCCCTCCATCTTTTGTTTTTTGGCATGAATGGCAAGCTTTCTAACTCTCTTGGTGCGCGGGAAATACATCCAGATATCATCGGCATGGTTTAACATGAGTGTGGCCTGGCCTCTGCTTCTTCTCGGCTCAATGTAACGAATCAGATTCTTCTCTCCATGATTTTTACTCCACGACTCAAATACAAAGGTACGGCTCTTACCTGAAGATGTGACAATAGTTAGTTTGGCTTTGCTATAAGAGGAATATGGGTTTAACAGGTCGTTGACTCTTTTAATGATTTGATCACCTGTCAACTCATCGCCACTTAGCAAACCAATCGAAAGCACTGCTGCCATTAACATTATTATACTAAATTTCATAACACCCTCCACATTTTATAACCGACCGATGAGTCAGATTACTTGGAATTTTTTCTACCTCTCCTTTATCACTCCCTTAAGAAACATATCTTTAAATATCCTCGTTGCCTCCTTTATATCATAAGCATCACGATCCACGATCCACTGAATCATCAATCCATCCAGAGCCCCTATTATTATCGATGCCATGATCTGTGTATCCATATCATCGCTGCTCTTGCTCATTATACAATCATCCAGAAGGTTCTGCACCATCAGGCGATACTCTTTATACATTTTTGCCAGGTCAAATGTATCTCCACTCTCCTTTGATCTTATCCCTTCTGCCCAGAAATCTACCATTACTTCTATAAATTCCATCTGGGGGCTGTCTAACACCTCAATCCAGGCATCAAAAAAGCATTCCAGCTTTTTCACAGGATCAAATATTCTATATATCTTTTTTGCAACTATTGTATTCAACTCATCCATGAAGAAATAAAAGGCACTTGATACAATCTCATCTTTACTCTTGAAATATTCATATATCGTACCCTTACCAATCCCTGCCTGTTCTGCAATCTCACTCATCCTTGTCTTGGCAACACCCTTCATGGCAAAGATTTTAATAGCTGCCTTAATGATCTGTAGCCTTTTTTCTTCTCTGTCAATCACTCTCGGCGACATCTCAGCCCCTCTTATTTTGACCGACCGTTCGGTCAAGATAAAATACAAATAAAATATAATTATGTCAAGAAAAATAAATCATAAAAGAAAGTCTTTAAAAGTGAGCGGCCCGATTCTTAATCACTCTTCGAATCGGGCCTTCACCAAGGAGGGTACAAATGAGTAGTGTATTAATAAAGATTATTCATATTAATAACGTCTGAGGTCTAAAAAAGTTTCAAAATTTTTTCACCTCCTTTTTAAAATTTTGACTATTGCCTCAACGGCTCTTGGATCATCCGTCTGGCCAAGCCAGAACAGGGCCTTCTTCCTTATCCTTGGACTTGGATGGTCTGTGCTTATCCTTATCAATGCAGGTATTCCATTCTTATTCGGAAGTTGATACAATGCAAAAACAGCATACTCTTGAATTTCTATTTCCTTATCACTATATACAACATCCCCAAGAGCCTTTGCAGCCTTTTGCGATGCCTTCTGACCAAGCCAGAACAGGGCCTTCTTCCTCACAGAATATGGTACTGCATTGCGCGCCAGTTCGATGAGCGCATCTACCGCCTCGCAGCTACTCATCTGACTAATGCTGAACACTGCCTTTTCCTTTAATGCTTCTGAATCTTCCTTTTTTATTATCTTTAACAGAGCATTAAGAGCCTTGGGTGTGTTTTTCTGACCAAGCCAGAAGATTGCCTTTTCGCGCACATCATCATGTCGCGAGTTCAGGGCAAGATCGATAAGCTTATCTGTGGCCTGTTCCGATTTAAACTGGCTGATGGCAAAGACAGCCCCTTCTCTAATTTCTGAAGATCTACCGGAATTGGCAGCATCAACGACTATTCTGATAGCTTCTGGGCTGTTCTGCTGTCCAAGCCAGAATATGGCACTCTTTCTTATCTCAATATCTTCATTGCTTTTTACGACTCCTCTTAAAAAAGGAACAACCCTACTCGGAAGATCATGTGTTGAAACTGCAAATACTATATCTTTTTTTATATTAACATCAGATAACTTTCCATACAGTTTGGTCAGCAGGTCTATGCTCTCTTTATCTTCTACTCTGCCAAGCCATACAAGCGGCAGATCATCCAGCTCGAAATGCAAATCGAGATTGGTCAGTCTTAATTTTTCAGGTCTTCTTGATCCAGAAAACCTGAAAAGAAGGGCAATCTCTTTTACAACTTTTTCCTCATTCTCCAGTACTGCAAAATCATCAAGCGTCTCCTCTGCAACATGTCGAATAACCTCCTCCTCTGACAGATTCTGCTCTTCCGCATCCCTATTTTTGCCGTAGATGATCTCTGAGAGCTTTGTCTTCTCCTTCCAGTCAGAACTATATGAGCCTATAAAGGAATTTTTCCCCATCAACTTCTCGATACTGTATCCTATCCAGAATCCATTTTCATAATCAGTGCCGGTCGCTCCTGTTCTTGCCCTGTTCCACTTCTCAAGCAGGGGAAGGTCGGAGTCTTTATAATTTACCACTATATTCTTTCCCTGATCTGCCAGAGAAGAGGAAAAGGAAAAGATAAATAAGCTCAATGATACGACAAATCTAATTAATCTCATCTTCTGCTCCTTATTTTATTTTTAAAATCTCCATCAATGCCTTCCTTGCTCTGGGAGTACCCATCTCACCAAGCATGCGAACAGCAATCTTTCTTATTTGAAGATCAGAATCGCTCTTTATCACATCCACCAGAATATCAACAGCCCTGTCGCTCTTCATATCCCTCATTGTATAAATTACTGCCTTGCGAACCTCGGGATTCTTCTCCCTTTTTAAAATCTTGTTTAATATCTTTAATGCCTCATTCTCATCATTCTCGACTATCATATAAATCACACTCTTTTTAATATCCGTGAATTTACTCTTTTCATATATCTCCATTAGCACCGATGCAGTATCGATACCATCAATATTACTCAATGCATAGAGTGCCGCTCTTCTTACATCACGATCCTTAGCGCTCAATACCAATCGTATTAGAAATCCTACAACCTCTTCTCCCTGACTATCTGCAATTGCATAGATTGCCGCTCTTTTCACTTCACGATCCTTACTGTCCAATATCAATTGTTTAAGAAATTCTATTCTCTCCTTCCCTTTACTGCTTGCAATAGCATAAGTTGCTGCTCTAACAACAGATGCGTCACTATCATTTAATGCTATATACTTTAAGAGGGTCAGTATTTCATCATCATCTCTGTCCCCAATGGCATATATGGCAGTCCTTCTAAGCTCAGGACTCTTTGTTGTCTTCAATATTTCTTCCAGTGCCTCAAATACCCCCTCTGCCTCCATATCTCCAAGAAAAGAGACAGCGGTCTTTGATATAATTGGATCTTTATCTTTCATTGCAATATTCTTGAAAAAACTCACGCGTTCTGGAAAGTCTATCTCTGCCAGTACATATAGAGCAATCCTTCTCAATTCGACTTCGCTGTCTGAATCGATGATAGACTTCAAGGCCGCAACTGCTTCTTCACTATCAGTATCTCTTAACGCATATATCGCCTTTTTGCGTACCATCGTGCTCGGATCTTTAAGAGCAATCTCTGTTAATTTTTCCACTATTCCGGGCCCGTTAAAATCACTCAGTAAGTAGACAATCATGCTTCTGAGCCTCTCACTCTTTGAAGTGTCGTAGAGCTCCATTACAGTTTTATATGCCATCTCATCACCGATATTCTTCAATGCATAGAGTGCCGCTAAAGTCAGCTCTTCGTTCTCGCTCTGTTCCAGAGATTTAACAACAGGTTCGTAATCTTTTCTTCCAGCCTCAATCAATCTGTGTCCTATGCGTATCATGTTGGCTTTTGCATCGTCCGCCCATTTGCTATTAGGATGTGCGTCAACAAAATCTTTATAACATTTAAAGGACTCTTCAGGGGAGATCCCCATCCGATCATTTGTATAACAGATCCAGAAAAGCGCATCATCCTTATAACTGCTCTCAGGATATTTTGCCACAAAAGCTGCAAGAGCATCTGCTGCCTCCTTCCATTTTTCATCAAGAATAAGGTTGTATGCTCTTCGATATGCAGCCGCCTCTTCGCTCTGCAGATCCTCAAAACCTTCTGCCATGCCTTCTATTTCATCAGGAAAGGCCAGATCTGTTAAAACAACCTCTTCTGGAAAGTCTATAAAAGCAGTCTCCAGCTTACACATGCTCTTATCCAATTCAATAAGTGACCTTGAAAGATCATCTAAAACCTGAGCTCCAAAACGCTGGCCAGAAAGGATCGATACAACAAAACAAACCGATAAGAGTGTACCCTTACTTGTTATTTTACCCAACATCTTTTTTCTCCTTATCTTTATAGCGATCTTTTCTCATTATATTCCCATCTGCCACATCCACTCTCTTCATCTCAATCATATTTATTCTGAAAAGTATATGAAGCCGCTCTATCCCTTCTCTTATCATCTCAATCGACTCTCTCTCATTCTCATCTCCGCTGTTTGCTATCTGAAGCAGAACCACTTCAAGATCACAAACTACATCCTCCAAAGCCCCTGAATCGAACTCTTTAGAGCTGCTTCTGATTGACCAAATCTTCTTTAGAAGTCTCTGCGATATCTTCCTCTGATAGGGCATATTTAGAACATAAGTGTCATCTTCTGGATCAAAATTGTTTAGTGCAAGAATCAATACCTTTGACTGGAGAAGCAGGTCGTAAATTCTTTTATCTTTTGACTCCATACTCTCCTTTTTGAATTCAGAACGAGCCATAAAATCTCTGAAATCTGAAACACGAAAATTGCTCCTCCAGATCAATAAGCCTCCCAGGATCAATCCCAGTGCAGCGGCAATCCCATATATCCATCTTATTTTAAAACCGATCGATCTTTCCTCTCTTTCTGGTACAATAAATGGCCTTGAAGATTTTATATCAACAACCCCACGTGAAATTTCATCCCAGAGCCTTTCCCACATCTCTTTTGACGGCTTCGCCCTTACTCTTCTTGTCATTATCTCGGCTACTCTGCACATCTCAGAATACTCCTCAGAACACCTTTTGCACCTCCTCAAGTGCTTATCAAAAGAGTCTCTCTTCTGGCGATCCAATTCATCATATATGGCATCGATAAAAAGAGATCTCACTTTTCTACAGCTCATAATCTACACCTCCACGTCAAATTCGCTGCGGTAAAAATCAAGTTCTTTGCGAAGCCTTCTCATTGCTCTGAAGAGTGTGCTCTTAACAGTACCTAAACTTATGCCTAAAATTTCAGAAATCTCTTTTAGCTTAAGATCATGATAATGCTTGAGTACAAAGATCGATCTCTCTTTTGCACTCAACCTCTCCAAGGCCTTCTTAATATTTAACTCTACAAGTGCAGATTCAGCACATCTTTCAGGGTCTAAACTGCTATTATCTGTCTTCTGCATTCTTTCCAATTCACTTGAATTTATCTTTCTATTAAATATCTCAAGCGACTTTTTCCGCCTACGGTTTATCCACAGATTGATTGTAATTCTATAAAGCCATGAACTGAACCTCGACTCACCTCTAAATTTCTCCAACGAACTGAAGGCGCTTATAAACACCTCCTGCGTAAGATCTTCGGCATCATGGATGTTGCCTGTCAAATCGAGAGCAAGAAAAAATATCCTTCTGTTGTTCTCCTCAAACAATCTTCTAAATGCATCAATATCCCCCTTGCATGCATGTCTGATCAGATCAAATTCTCGATACAATATAAATGCTCCTATTAACTACTCATTTAGACGTCATTTAAAAGTAAAAGGTTCTCGAAAATCTACTAATATAATGCCTTGACATTTATTGCATAAATTATTAAAATGAATATGTTAATATCTACTAACAATAAAAAAGAGACGTTATAATATGTTGATAGCGATTCGATATTCCCCTTAATTGAGAGATTTTTTATCTTCGTCTGAAACACAGGAAAGGCAGTGGAAAAGCGATCATAGCGACATCCAGGAAACTATTAGGGATCATTTATCAAACATTGAAAAACGATTGGATATTTGAAGATTTTCCAAATTTTGTGTTGAAGGAAGTATAAATCGAAGTAGAATCGGAACAATTTATCATAGGAGTATAAATCGAAGTAGAATCGGAACAATTTATCATAGGAGGAGTATGACCATGACAGCTCATACAATTGAAAAGGCTCTCGAAGTGTGGACTCTTCAAAATTTTGTTAACTTTTCAATAATACTCGGATTCCTTGCTCTCGGTCTTTCAATAGTCCAGAACTATTACAAATCTATTGAAAAAAAATTGACACTCAAGGTTTCCATAGAACTCTGGAATGTTTTAACAATAATAGTTGTCGATTTAGCCCTTGTAGTAATCGTTGTGGTTGGCTATATGGTTATGAATCCAGATATCATGGCAGACATCAAGATAGCCATTCCTTTCGTCCCTGTTGCGACTATTCTTTTTACCATAGCGCTGGTAATCAGACTATTCTATAAGGGCAGCAATCCAGAAAATAAAACTTTCATGTTGGCCACATGGTTTATGTTTTTTGCCAACATTCTAAATATAATCGGATTTACATTCATAATGGAAGCTCCTAGTGGAGAATATCTTGAGAATCATCCGAGCCTATTCTGGACCTTTATCAAGACTCATCTTAGATCTAATGCAAATCCAGCTGGTCTTGAGCTGTCACAGATCACATTCTATATCTGTTTTCCAATAATGACTGCCGTGCTCATCTGGGGATTTGTCTCCGGCATCAGGCAGCTGAAAAATAGAAATAAAGAGTAATACCATGACATGGGCATGGAAACTAATTAGAGAAAATTGTACTGGATGTGGTATCTGTACCGATGTCTGTGGACAGGATGCAATTCTGCTGACAAGAGATATGTCATATCCTGAGCCTATAGAGGGAAGATGTAATGGATGTTATATCTGCATCAATCAATGTCCCTTTGATGCAATAAAGATTGAAAATTTAGAAATAAAAAAAGTAAAAAAATAATGGTTACAACAAGAAAAATTACAGTACTCATAATCGAAGACTCGCCTACTGTACGTCTGTATTATCGGAAAATCTTCGAGAGTAAGGGGTTTGAGGTCATCGAAGCAGAAAACGGCCAGAATGGCTGGATACTGGCATACGAGAGAGTACCCGACATCATTGTTCTCGACATGGTTCTCCCAGATCTTCACGGACTGGAGATTCTGAAAAAAATCCGAGGAAACGAGACCACAAAAAACATTCCCATACTTGTCCTGACATCGGTAAAAGAATTAAATGAGGTTCAAAAAGCAATCAATCTTGGTGCCAACTACTACAGTGTGAAGGGCAGCGATTCACCAGAAAAGATAATGAACATGATTTATAAGCTTCTTAAGAGAGCCTCGGAAAAATCATCCGAATCCGAACAAACCAATATTGACGACACCCAGAGTTCTAAAAGGCCGAATAACGAAGAGTGGTAAATTCACAAAGATAACGATCTCAAACAGCTACTTTATAATCATATCCTTACGCCCTAAAAGACTGGCAACCAGATTCTGAAGTGCAACCCTATAACTAAGAGGAGCTCCTTTCAGATCTGTTCTTTTTATTTCGGTTGTAATCTTTCTTATTGTATCATAACTCAGACTATTTCTGAAACCTATGATCGACTCAAAAAAACTGGCGGGTCTTGCAGCCACGATCCCTTCTGCACCAACTCTATATATCTTTCCATTTCTGTCCATCAAGCAACCAGTAAAATGCAATACATCTATCGGATCATCAAGAGAACTCAGCCATTTCATTGGAACAGAGTATCCTGTTCCCAGAGCAAGTTCTTTCTTACCAAGCCAATTTTTCTGGCGGATTAGGTATTCACTCAATCCCACACTCAAGAAAAGTACTGCCTCCACCTTCTCTCTTCTTGTGATTTCAAGAAGTTTCTTTTTCCACTTCTCAGATGGATTTTTATAGTAGATAACCATTTGAGGCTGCTCTTCCTCGCCCTCCTGATCACTAAATGAGGAAGGTGCAACTGGAGCACCGAACATACCCGAGTAGCCAACAAATAGATCTGGAGCCTCTTCCATGGGAAGCTCTATGGGCTCAAGTTCAATAGTCCATCCCTGATCTCTTAAGAATCCGTTGATTTCTCCAAGAAGAGTTTTCCATAAATCGTAATCTTTTTCATTGTATGTCATTCTGTCGAGTACAACAGGAAGATGACCGACCCTTGCGCTTTTAAGATTAATTGAGGAAAAGGTCCGCTTGTAGTAATAAGGAGGTTTTTCTACTGTAACCTGGGTACTCGTACGAAACCCTGCACATCCTGTAATTAATAGAAAAATCGAAATTACAATGAGAATTGAAAATATTCTGTATGAACTAAATTTCTCTTGTCGAGTAGACATCTTTACCTCCTTTCGGATTAATGTCCCTCACAGAACCCTGC
>CAZYVD010000019.1:3333-38784 GCA_964651045.1 uncultured bacterium | reverse complement strand
CGTCCGGCGTTGAATACCACTTTCTCCCCATCTCTTATTATGAGTCCCTTTATCTCATTTTCAGCCACTCTATCCTGACAGAGATCAACCAGAGTACCCTCTCCCTCATGTACCACTCCATAGTCTATGTCTGTGCACTCTTCAAGCACTTCCTCTTTCAACACTGTAACATGAGGACCACCTACAACAATTTTAATAGAAGGAAATGTTTGTTTTATCATCGAAATCAGGTCATATGAATTCTTATATTCAAGCGAAACAAGCGAGATACCAACAATATCTGGTTTAAAGTTTTCAATCTTTTTCTTAAGATGTTTAAATTTATATCCAAGACGCATATCGAGAACATCGTATGAAATGTCATTATCCAGCAATGCCCTGGCCAGATAACCAAGATTCTGTGGCGGTCTTGCAGCTCCCAAGTAACTCGATGAAGGAGGACTGACAAGTAAAACACGTTCAAATCGCATGGTTTCCTCCATATTTTCTCAAGGCCCTGTTCAGTTTTCTTACTTCTTTGTAAGGCATAGAACGATAGTTTTCTCCACATGGTTCATCTATCTTCATCACCTCAAGCTCATCTTTCATTATTTTGTAAATTACATCTGCCATCATCTCTGCACCGCGTGCCATGGCACGATCGTTTATTCGTGCAATCGTATCTCCTTTCTTTATTTTAATTTTCTCTCGTACGATGATTCTTCCAGTATCTATCCCCTCATCAATGAAATGAACTGTCACACCAGGGCTGTCACCATTCTTAATTGCATAAGCATTTGCACCGAGACCCCTGTATTTTGGAAGCCAGCCTGGATGGGCATTTAAACATCCAAGGCGTGCCTTCTTAAATATATAATCCTTTAATATTGGTGCAGATACTATTACAAGAAGATCGACCCTGAGAAGCAATAGAAGCTCCTCTGTGATGCGACTATTGAATTTATCTACTCTGTATACCTTTATATCGTTCTTTTTTGCAAGGCCGATGACATTTCTTCCTGTGAGTCTTAGAAAAAAGACCTGAAAAAAACGATGGAGAGCTCTGGCCAGACCATCCTTTCTTATCTTCTTCTTAAAGCGCAACCAGTTGTTCTTTGTCTTCTTATTCTCGACAATGATGCCCTCGATAGGTATATTCTTCCTCAGCAGGGTTTTAATAAAGATAGTGCCAACAGGATTATCTGGATATGCTAAAAGATAGATCTTAATATTTTCCTTCATATCGAGACTCCAAAATTATGAACCATATTCTGCCAGGATCGTTACCCCTGCCATTACCCTTTCGCCCCGACTCACCTTAATCCTAAGATCACTAAGATTCGGGATCACAACATCAACCTGTGATCCGAATATTATAGCACCTATCCTCTCACCCCTTGCAATCATACTGCCTTGATCCACAAAAGATACAATTCTTCTCACCAGACGAGAGGCTATCTGTATTACACCAATCTTGAACTCTCCCTGATCTATTATCATTGTCACCCTTTCATTTTCTCGAACAGATTCCAATCTTCTCAGGGATAAAAATTTTCCCTTCCTGTAGATCCTTAAGACGACCCTACCTCCAACAGGAGCCCTGTTTATGTGTACATCTAAAATATTCATCTCTATACCAATGAGATATGTACCTCTATCGAGCAGATTACATCCTAACAGCTCCTCTATCTTAAAGCTTCGCCCCTTCTTCTCTGAAAACACAACCTCTCCCTGATCAATCTTCTTGACATAGCGTATCCTGCCATCAGCAGGTGAGATTATTACATTTGGTTTCTTTTCGATCTTACGATTGGGATCACGATAAAACCGCTGGAAAATTATTATGAGCAAAAAAAAGCCCGATACTATTGTGTGGATCAAAATAAGCCATGGTATACTCTTCTCAGTAATGAGATACTTACTGACAACCTGCATAACACCACCCGAGATGATAAACACAATCGCTGCAAGCAGGAAAGCCTTAACGATTTCTATTCTCAATTTGAACCACATCACAATAAAATAAATTGCGCATACACAAGCGCTGATTAACAATACATCTAAGTCCATATCAAAATCCTCTCTTTATCCATAGATATGGTAACATAAAAATCTCTCCCAAAAATGGCATGGGATCATTTCGCGACAGTACTGCAAACTCCTTATCTCCCTTCATCGATGCAATGTATTCAAACACCCTCATCCTTCCTTTAGTGATCTCGAGTACAGAGATAGGAATATCTGTCAAAAGGCGTATCCACTTAACCTCTTTTTTATAACCATTTGATATAATCTCCTCGCCCATCAAATCTTTATACACCATAAATGGAAGATTTACACCGCACTTTATTGCAAGAGTGTGCCATCCCCAGATTCTTGGATTCACCTCAAGAAATAAAAATTTCCCACTCCTCTGATCCCTTATAAACTCAACCTCGCATAATCCATAATAGTTGATCTTTGAAAGAAATCTGATTGAGAGTTCTGCGATCTCTTTCAGCTCAATAGAGACCGCATATGTGCTTGCCTGCCCAAAATCCATTGGATGCTGGCGCAATCGCTGAGCAGTAACACTTCCCAATACTCTTCCATTCTTGAAGAATGGACAAAAAGAGTATAGATTTTTCGATACATTACCAATTTCCTCCTGGAGCAGGATTTGATCCTTTCCGACTATCTCAACTGCACGGCGATACAGCCCGATCAATTCTGATCTATTTCTGGCCCTGAATACCTTTAGTTTTGTGATTCTGAAAAAGTCCCGCATCACTGCAGGCTTAATTAAAACAGGAAAATTTAGTTTTGTTTCTGCTGCATCCTCAACAGACTCGGGATATTCGGTTGGTGGAATGGATATACCCATCTTCTCGGCGAGTCTGTAACTCATCTTCTTGTCATATACATATCTAATCACATCCCAGGATTGAGTAAAATACCTGAAATAATTTCCCAGCACTGCTCGATTCTTTGAAAGAAAATAGACAGTTTCATCATCTGTTGGAAATATTACCCAACCCATTACTCCTTTTCGTGTTGCCAGATCGATTATGAACTCCAGATATTTATCATTTTCCGACACTTTTGGAGATTTAAAAAATCTGAACATATGTCTCGAAAAACGTGTAAGACACGGTTCACTGTCAATAACAGCAACTCTTACACCTCTGGACGCAAGAGCCCTTACTACACCGAGTCCCTGAAAATGTCCGCCAATTACAATGGCCCCATCTCTACTGCTGTTCATAAAATGCCTCTGAAAAATATTTTTGCAGGACCAAATTCCACTGATCCTGCCCATTGAAATAGATCACCCCCCCTTTTAATCAAATGGACTCTTTTTCAATCTCCTTTAAATAGTGAGAATAGTAATCTCTATATCCATAGTAATCCGGCCCATAAATTCCTGTTATAATGGCTCCGAGTATTGGAGTATTTATGTCCCGCAGAAGATTTAGTGAACGCCTTATATCCTTGATTGACGTCTTTCGCTCCCTTACGACCAGTATTATTCCATCCACAACTGCGGCCAGTATTGTACCATCTGTCACTGGTAGAATGGGTGGACTGTCGAATATGATCTTTTTATATTCCTCCTTGACCTCCTTTACAAACGAGATCATTCTCTTAGTGCTTAAAAGCTCGGCAGCATTCTTGACTCCAACTCCTGCCGGCAGAATATCGAGCCCTTCTACAGAGGTTTCTCTCACCACATCTCTCCATTCCATCTCTCCTGCCAGATAGTTCGTCAATCCGACCTTTGTATGAACGCCAATAAAAAGCACATCTAATACAGGTCTTCTGAGATCGCTGTCGATCAACAGAGTTTTTGTACCCTTTCTGGCAATGGTGACTGCCAGATTTGCTGCGGTTGTGGATTTCCCTTCAGAAGGTCTGCTGCTAGTTATAAGCAGTGTCCTCTTTACCCTTCCTCTATCTGTAAAGTAGATCGAAGTCCTGATCGATCTGTAGGCCTCTGCAACAGAAGAGTATTCATTTTTCTGTACCAGAAAATAGGGCATTATCTTTCTTGCCCTTTCTATGAGCCAGTCCTTTTTTCTGTATCCATCCGATCTTATGTGTTTGAATGTTTTTGCCGCAGGCACACGGCCAATAACACGCAGCCCCATCTCAACAACATCTTCTTCTCTCTTAATTGTATCGTCATAGTATTCTCTGGCAAATGACAGCCCAAGTCCCAAAAGAATTCCAAAAATAGCTCCAAGCATTATGTTCTTTGTCTTTTTTGGATACAGGGGCGATAAGGGAGGCTCCGCCCTGTCTAAAATCCTTGCTATGCTGAGTTGACCTGCCTCCTGTATACGAACCTCCTCCAGCCTGTTTTTCAGCATGATATATCTATCGGTATTGAGCCTGACATCTCTTTCAAGCTGAGCAAGCCTGAAACTCTTATCGGGTAGAGTATTTAGTTTTTTCCTGTACTTTTGTACAATATTATCCAGTACATTTAGCTTTGCCTTGAGTGCATGCTGTAGTGTCTCGTTCTCCAATATCTTTATTATGAGCTCTTCTGTTCTCTCAAGAGGATTCAGCTGTTTAAAATCCTTTTCAACAAGTTTACGAATCTCGATATTAATCTTCTGTTTTAAGCCGTTAATCGCATCATCTAATTGACTGAGCGAATAATTATCTTTAACCGAAAATCCCTCGCCAACAAGCTGAGCCTCAAGCTGTGCCCTCTCTGCCATTGTTTTCCCAAGAGTCTCTCTCAGTTTTATGATTGTGGGACTGGATATCTCGGTCATATCCTTTGAAAGATTGATCTTGCTCTCCTCTAACTTTTTTCTCAAAAAACTCAACTGATTGTTCACAGACTCCAGTTCGGTACGGGTCTTATCGCTCAGACTCTGAAAACTGACAAGCTGGGTTATAAGCTGCTCGGTCTCCTCCTGCGGAGCAATAATGTTATTTCTTTTTTTAAAGTCTCTTAGTATCCTCTCCGATTTTCTTAGTGCTACATCTACCTCCTTTACCTTTTGCTCTAGAAATTTTCTCGTCTGTACTATTTCGCCCTTGGAATACTGCTTGTTATATTCAAGATATGTTTCCATCCAGGTGTTCACAAGAATTGCCGCCTCTTTTGGGTTGGTTGATTTAGCCTTCAATTCTATGAGATTGGTATTTCTTCCGTGATAAACCTTTGTCATTGATTTAAACTTCTTTATCATTTTCTGAAATGAATAATCACCGATAATGGATAATGAATCGCTGTAGTCAGACTCCTTTAGTTTCAGGATGACATCTGCAATGAGCCGCCTGCTCTTTAATATTGCTACCTGATTTTCAATCAGATATTTTTGATATACAAGAGCAGGAAGTACAAATGTCTCACCCTTAAACTCCTCCTCCTGTCTTATCGAAAGTGTAGCAGAAGCTTCATATATCGGCTTGGAAAGAAATGTCATTAACGAAACAGTGACAACAACACTGACAAAGGATGCAAATAGAATGCTCCAGTTATTTAGAATAATCGACAAAATATCACGCGGTCTTATGACTCTCTGTTGATCTTTATCCATAAAATCTTTCTCCAAAATCCCAAATGTCAACGCTATCTACATCTCCAGTAATGGCAACACAGCCTCTCTTTTTATAAGGCCATCTCCAGAATCTGAGAACAGGAAGGCCCGAATCATCAATCATTTTCAGGATAGATCTCTTATCATTCTCTTTTATATCATGCCTTATATCTAAAAAGAGGGCACAATCGCCTCTTGTTTTAGAGATTTGATATGCGAATCCTTCAGATCTAATGAAATCTTTCACTCCTCGGGATGACCATCTTGATATAGCAACTGCAGGTCTTACAGAACTTCTCATGGTCCACTCCCTTGCATCAACAATTGAATAAGATCCAAAAAAGATCGTTCTTGATCCATCATTACTATTATTAACCAGTATTGTAGCTCTTTTTGAACAGTGCGCTTTTACCCTGAACAAACCATCACCCTTGCCTTCTATTTCAAACCTAAATCTTCTACGTTCTCTCCACCACTCGCTGATCTGGTTCATGGAACAGCAGTAAATATCATTTCTGTTCGAAATGAATTCCAATATCTTTTTTAGTGCATTTTTATATAAAAAATATCTTTCAGGATGAAGCTGCAGAACAATCAATTCGCCCCTTTCTAATGTGCCATCTATCATCATTTTAAATGTCGAATAGACTCTTGCCTCGTCCGCAATACCCAGTCTGTCAAATAAGATGTCATCATCTGGAATTGCAACAGGAATTTCAACAATTCCATTTTTCCATATTGGAAGGGAAACCATCTTTTCAAAATCACTGGCATTATATGTATCCAAAATTTTATAATAGTTTAAACGAGAAGCTCTGCCGAAGTCATTAAGCTCCAATACATTCCATACAACTGTCTCACTGCTGTCGTAGCTAAATCCCATATTCCTGATAATTTCTAATGTTTCCTCGTTCCACCTCAAGAAAGGGAACCTGAAACCAGAAAACTCTATATTGTTTTTCTTAAATATCGATGTTGCCATCATGATATGACTCTTGATTTCTTCTGGTGTCAGTGCTGTATAATCTATATGTTTGAATCCATGAATTGCAAGCTCAACCCCATCATTACAGATCTTCCGGAAAATATTGGGATGCCTCTCAACAACTCTTGCGGTTACTGGTATTGTAGGAATAAATCCCATCTCTTTGACCATACCTGTAAAGCCGAAAAGGACGAGTTCAAACTTACTCGAACCAAATCCATATCTTCTTAATATTCTGCAAAACCTTCTGATCCCGTTTGAAAGGGATCTTGTTGTTAATCTTTTAAGTTGAGAATTCATTTCTATAGTGTCACCGCTTTCTTTCTCGCATTTACCGAAACATCCTTCCTTGTCCGTGGATGGCCATTCTGTGAACATATCCAGTCATAGGTCAGCTCCAGTCCCTTGCTCAGGGTAATCTTCGGTGACCACCTCAGCAGTCTTCTTATTTTCTCTATGTTTAATACCCTTCGTCTTATGTTGTCGATGTCTCTCTTGTCAATATAGGCCGGAGATATCGACTTATCTGTAATATCGATCATCAGTCCAAGTAGATTATTTATACTGGTCTCTTTACCAGAAGCAACGTTAAACACATCCCCCTCTCCTTTCTGGCTCAAAGCAGCAAGAAGTGTTGCCTCTACAACATCGCTAACATATGTGAAGTCTCTAGTCTGCTCTCCATCTCCATGAATATGGGGACTCTTACCACTCAATATTCTTTCAAAAAATTTTGATATTACACCACAATACGGATTTTCAGGAGATTGATTCACTCCATATACATTGGAATATCTCAATATTACAACAGGCACCTCATATGATTCGTAAAATGCAGAGCAGTAATTTTCGCCTGCAATCTTACTGGCTGCATAGGGATTTAATGCTATGATGCGATCATCTTCATTTATAGGAAGATATTTCGGATTGCCATATATCGATGCCGATGAGATATAAACGAGACGCTCAACACCATAGCTCTTGCACGCCTGAAGAATGTTGAATGTTCCACCAGCATTTACCTGAAAATCGAGTATTGGAGAGGAAGTAGAAACAATGATATTCCTTACTGCCATGTGAAAGACTATCTCGACCTTTTTAATGAGAGATGCAACGAGCTTATAATCTGTTACCGATCCCTGTACTAGCTTGATCGCCTTTGGTTCATCGATATTCTCTTTTCTACCAGTAAAAAAGTCATCAAGAACAATGACAGAAGCTCCTTCCTTTATCAACTGATTTGTAAGATTCGATCCTATGAAACCTGCTCCCCCCGTTACTAGTACTTTCTTGTTCCTGAAACGCATAATGGTCTCCCTTAAAATCTACCGTAAAAATTCTAATATGAATCCTTCATTGCTATGACAAATGGTATTGTCTTTAGTAAAATTTTAAAATCTATCAGAAGATTCCAGTTATCGACATACCATAAGTCATAAAGTATCGATTTTTCATAGTCCATTGTTGTGTTTCTTATATTCAACTTTGACCATCCTGTTAATCCTGGTTTGACATCAAGCCTCCTCCTGTACCACTTTTTATATTCCTCCACTTCATAAACAGGATGCGGCCTTGGCCCAACAAGACTCATATCACCAATAAAAATATTGAACAGCTGAGGCAGTTCATCTAAACTCGTTGCCCTCAAGAATCTGCCAAGAGGAGTCGTATTTTTTTCAACATGTTCTATATGTTTAAGCACAAGATAATCTTTACTCTTCTTATCTTTTCCTTCTGCCTCCTCTGTTAGAAGATGTTTGATGTAACTCTGGTGCTCATCCTCTACTCCACTCTTATGATGCATTGTTCTGAACTTCCATATATAAAATATTCTGCCTCTATATCCAACTCTCTCCTGTCTGTAAAAGATCGGCCCTTTTGAGGTCAGCCTTATTAATATGGCAATGACTACCATAAATGGTAGAGTTGAAAATATCAAAAGAGTGGAAACAACCATGTCTATCATCCTTTTTATAAATCGTCTGTAGAGAACCAATATGCCTTTTAAAATGTTTATATTGGCTCCAGAATCTCCCTCAACAATAAACTTTTTTTTTAACGCTAATAGCTGCTCATCCATAGTCAAACTATTTGACCGAAAATATTTCGGCATAACTCACATCTCTCAAATAACAATAAATAGTCTTACGCAAACCTGTATCCAAGTCCGTGAATCGTTTGAATATATTTTGCCCGATTTTTCCCTTCACCCAATTTTTCCCTAAGCCGCTTTACATGGACATCTACTGTTCTATCGGTTACATAACTGTTGTCCCCCCAGACTTTCTTAAGAATCTCACTCCGTGTAAACACATAATCCCTCTTCGATGCAAGAAGATAGAGCAGTTTGAATTGAGTGTAGGTCAGGTCCAATATCTCCTCACCCTTTCTTACCTCGTGCGTATCAAGATTAATTTGAATATCCTTTACTTTCAGCATCTTAGGCGATCCATCTACAAGATCTATTCTTCTGATGAGAGCATTTACCCTTGCAATCAACTCATCAACTTCAGAAGGCTTTTGAATACACTCATCTGCCCCCTCTTCCATAGCCTGAATCCTGTCCTCAAGGTCTTTGTTGTCAGACATGAGTATCAATCCTGTTTTTCGACAATTCTCCTTAACAAAATCGATTATAATATCCAGCTCTCCTTCTACATAATCCCAATCAACTATCAGCACATTTGGGCTGTTGTTCTTTAATATTTCAATTGTCTCGTGTGCACTGGCAGTAACTGTTGTATCGAATCCAGACCTCAGAAATGCTCTCTTAATATCATTTCCCTTGCCGGGATTCTTGATGAACAATAGAACCTTCTTTTTTTCCATCTTATCCACCATTGTTTTTTATTATATTTCACCTTCTTCATATTTAGCAATACCCATACCACTTTAAAGCAATGGTGCTTAATTAACGTATTTTCAATCTGTTAGAGCGGAGATGCAATAAATATTAAAACCCATACGACGGAAATAATTACCTCTCACGCAGGAAATTTTTTCAATTCTGTAATATCTTTTTCATTCATGTATTCAAAGATTCATAATCTAAACAAATCTTGCTCATCTATTACAAATAAACAAAATGGCCTCAGGTTATTAAAAATCCCGAGGCCAAATAAAAAAAACAAAATGTTAACGATCTCAGGAAAAAGGAATCAAAATGATATAAATATATACTGCAGGAGCAGCAAATATCGAGCTGTCGAAACGGTCGAGGATTCCACCGTGACCAGGAAGTATTCTTGACGAATCCTTAACAGAAATTTCCCTTTTAAAAAGGGATTCGACAAAATCCCCAAAGTGTCCGGCAATGATTATGATTATGCAGATCATCAGTATATTAAAAAGCTTGATTTGAGGGATAAAAACAAAATGCATTACAATTGCAGATGTCACTGCCAATATCGATCCATAAATGGATCCCTCCCATGTCTTCCTGGGACTCACTCTCAGGAAAAGAGGATGTCTTCCGATCGCAGAACCGAAAAAATAGGCTGATGTATCCAATACCCAGATTGTAATAAAAATGAACATGACAATTTTACCCATTGTAGTATAGGTTAGATCACCCTTAACTGGAAGTTCACGAATAAGAATAAATGATGAAAACATCGAAGTGTACAGAATACCAAGAAGCGTGACAGAAACTGAAATTATCCTTTCACCCTCTTTTGTAAAAAATGACCTGATCAAAATAAATATCAGCAGGACGAAAATAAGTTCTACAATCCTGTGGCCATGGAAAAAATAAAATTCGCAACATATAGACAACACAGAAAAAATACCAATCACTTTAAATGGACTGTATCCTCCCTTTTCCATTAGAGAAAAAAATTCAAGTAGACCGAGCAGTACTATCAAGTTTACTATCGATAAAAACAAAATCCTGCCTGTATAAGAGGAAAAGAGAATAAGAGGTATTCCAACACATCCTACACAGATTCTTTTTAATGTCTCATTCAAATTCATTTAAATCAGAGTCGGCTTAGAGTAAAAATCCAACACACAGCTGTGCAACACTGTTGTGTGAACTGATCCCTATATCCTCTTTGTATATTGATTTGATTCCATAAGAGTATCTTCCCTCGATCAGGAGTGCCTTACCAAGAAAAGAAAACTCTATCCCGCCTCCTACCATCACACTCAAATCTATCGGAGATATGTTGTCTTTTATGTCGTTGCCGCCCTGTTTTGCAGAAAGAAGAAAATCGTATTTGAGCCCTCCAAGAAAATAGGGTATTATTGCCACAGAAGGCAGCTTGAATTTTATAAATATTGGAAGCGATAGATACTTCAGATCGATATCATCACCATTGTGAACATTAATTCCCTGTGGAGAATACATCAAATCTGTCTGCAGGATAAGCACAGTGAAAAAACTCAATTCAAGGCTCACACCACCCGTAATCGCCTTAATAGGTTCAGAGCTCTGAAATCCATCCCCCCTGAGGGATGACCAGTTATATCCAACCTTTACTCCCTTTCGTATATTCATCTGGCCGCTGCTCAAACTTATTCCGATTAAAAAGAACGTGCAGAACACAGCAATAAAAATTTTACTACTCTTCATCATCTTTCCTCCTGTTTATATTTTATTGGATCCACCTCTCTTCATTAGTGTTTGTAAGAAATATTCCCTTTTCTCCATCGAGAGGACATTTAAATACGCATATACCGCAGCCGATGCAGAGCGACTCATCCACATAGGGCAGAAGTACAGTCGACTCTTCTCCATCAATTTTTTTTAAATTTTCCTCTCTGAATTTGATCGCCTTATCCGGGAGTGGGCAGTGTTCTTCACAGACCATACAGTTTTCACCATAATACCAAGGAATACATCTTGTCTTATCAAAATGAGCAGTACCAATCTTGATCTCCTGTCTCTCCTCCACGGTCAGTGGCCTTATAGCCCCTGTGGGACAGACCTGTCCACACATGTTACAGTTATACTCACAGTATCCTGACTCAGGTATGAGAATAGGAGTCCAGAATCCTTCCATCCCTCCCTCAAGACCTGCATACTGCAGACCCTTTCCAGATGTGGAACATACCCTTATACATTCCCCACACCTTACACACCTATCCAGAAATTCGGATTCGGTCATAGAGCCAGGAGGTCTGATAAGCCTTCCTCTTTTCACTGGATTCGTGAAACCGACCTTTATAATGCCTGCCCCAACGACTCCACATACAGCCGCTGTCAGGAATCTTCTTCTACTATAATCCAAACCAGAGGTTCTTCTCTCTTTAATGAAACTGAAACTTATGGCACCTTCCGGACAAACATCTTTACACTCCATACAAAGAATACAATCAATGCTGGATGTCCCTTTGAAATCCTCAGATATTGCATCCATCCTGCATCTCTTCCGGCACAGACCACACTCAGTGCATTCATCCGAAATCCTTCTTCCTAATAACCTGAACCTTGAAAACAGTCCAAGAAGAGCACCGAGTGGGCATATGTTCCTGCACCAGAATCTTCTGTTAATAAGACTCAGACCAAGTATGGTTATGAACAAAACAGCAATTAGAAACATTGACCTGTATGTTGTTATATATATTGGAAGTATGGTACCTCTAAGCAGCTCCTGTATGTTGAATATGATATCCTCTAAAAATGGTATGGACATCAGAAAACCGAATAACCCATCTGTAAACAATACAAACAGTGGATATATGAAGGTAACCATTGTACGAGTTAAGAGGGGTATGGGATCAACATATCCTGCAAGTTGGACAGATAGTATTGATGCAAATATAATAACTGTCAATAAGAAAAATTTGATCCACCCCGAGCTGCCCTTTTGTTTGTTTTTTGATTTAATACCGAATGTGCGATCCGACCCATCGATCGTTGTACCCAGAGGGCACACCCACCCACAGAAAAAACGCCCAAATATCACTGTTAATAGTAAAAGAACTGCTGAAGGAATTATTTTATAGTAGAATGAACGTTCTGCTATTGATGTTGAGATTGCCATAAGTGGATCGAGCCGCAGAAAAAAATCGACCGCTATCTTGGATGTCAGTGGATAAGTGGCCAGTAAAAATGTAAATAAAAAGAAAAATAAAAAAAGGAGTTGGCAAACACGTCTGAATATTTGCATAAAGTGTCCTTTTATGCTGAAAGAGAAATCTTCTGGATCCTTAATTTATTTAGATTAATCTCTCCGAGTCCACGACTGTGCGCTTCATTCAGAAATCCAATTCTCTCAGGCATATGTCCAAACATGGATGCACCAAAAGAATCGACTGCCACGGGATCTACTCCTGCAACAACAGTCTTTTTTATCACCACATCTGCTAAACTACCACCGCTCGGCCCGTTTCTCATTAGCATTCGGTAAGCATCGAGAATTGTAAGATCGGCTCTGATTTTTGTGTTCAAGTCAACAATTTTTATATTAAAATCGCGGTGATATTTACCTCTGTTTCCTCCTATGAGGCCCATAAAATTTTTCATTCCAAGCGAAACACCACTTATACTGTGATGCTTAGCGATGGGTAAATTTATTATTTTGTCTGCATCGAGTACATCTCTGTAAACTTCCCATGCCTTTACCAGTTTACCAGACTCAAATCTTACCTTCTTAAATTTTCTCTCATACACATACTCTACATCTGCCCCTGCCTCCTCTGCAGCGCTCTTTATTCCGCTTCTTCTGTAGCAACGTCTTGCATCGTTTAAGGTGTTGTCAAAAATCTTTACCTTCTTGGCACCCGCCTCATAGCACATCCTGACAACCTCTGCTACCACATCCGGATTTGTTGTTGCTGCCTGTTCAGGAACTCTGTCCCACGAGATATTGGGTTTTACAACAACAAAATCACCCCTTTTTACAAATCGCTCCATTCCTCCCAACTGTTGAACAGCCTTCCTTACCAGTGCTGCTGGCTGTCCATTCTCCACAACAACAAGATCCGGACTTTTTGTTTGTTGGCCCACAAGGCCCCATCTTCCCATCAGCGATAATCCTGCACCCGCTCCAACCGTTATCCTTATAAAATCTCTTCTATCCACAACAGACCTCTTATTTTGACTTTACCTCGTGCTTTTTATCAACCTTTTCATCCTTTGGTCTAACAGCCTCCTTGCTCTCAACAAACTCTAGTCCATCCTTTTTGTATCTAACAACAATATTGCTCCCGTCGCTGAATCTTCCTTTGATGATCTCTTCTGCAATAGGATTTTCAATATATTTTCTAATCACTCTCTTCACCTGTCTTGCACCAAACATCGGGTCATAGCTCTTGTCAGCAAGAAATTCTCTTGCCTTTGTCGAAAGAGTTACATTGATCTGACGTTCTTTCATGCTCTCAAGCATCTCTTTCATGGTTATATCGATTATCTGAATTATGTGCTCCTTTTTCAATGGTTTGAAGACAACTATCTCATCTATTCTGTTTATGAATTCGGGAGTGAAGAGCTTTTTTGTTTCGCTCAACATTCCAGTCTTCATTACATCATAATCAATATTTCCGCTCTTATGACCAAAACCAATACCACCACCCTGAGCCATCCGCGTACCGAGGTTTGAGGTCATGATTAGAATCGTATTTCTGAAATCGACCTTGCGTCCAAGACCATCCGTTAAATGGCCTTCATCCAGTATTTGGAGAAGAATATTAAAAATATCTGGATGAGCCTTTTCTATCTCATCAAGAAGTACAACAGAATAAGGATGGCGTCTGACCTTTTCTGTCAGCTGACCGCCCTCTTCATATCCCACATATCCAGGAGGTGCACCTGTCATTCTCGATACCGAAAACTTTTCCATAAACTCCGACATATCGACCCTTATCAATGCCTCTTCATCCTCAAAAAGGTACTTTGCAAGCATTCTTGCAAGATAGGTCTTGCCTACTCCTGTAGGTCCTAAAAAGACGAACGATCCAATCGGTCTGCGGGGATCCTTCAGACCTGCCCGGCTGCGCCTTATAGCCTTACTGATTATTTCAATGACCTCATCCTGACCAACAACGATTTCACGGAGCATCTCCGACATCTTTAATAGTTTTTCAGATTCAGACTGGGCAACCCTAGAAACAGGAATACCTGTCATCATGGAGACAACCTGGGCAACATCCTCCTCTGTCACTTCTGCCAAAACATCGCCCACTTCATCTTCCCATCTCTTTTTTGCCTCCTCAAGATCTCTTATCAGTTTTTTCTCCCTGTCACGCAAGATTGCCGCCTTCTCAAACTCCTGATTCTTTATAACATCTTCTTTTTCCTTCTGAATCACCTTGAGCCTTTCCTCGAGAATTGTGACATCTCTTGGAACCGATATGTTTGCAAGATGAACCTTTGAACCTGCCTCATCCATTACATCAATGGCCTTATCAGGAAGGAACTTATCTGTAATATACCTCTCAGACAATCTCACCGCTGCACGGATCGCCTCATCGGTATACTTAACCCTGTGATGCTTTTCGTATCTTTCTCTCAATCCATATAATATATTTAGGGTGTCCTCTGTCGATGGTGGATCTACCATGACCTTCTGAAATCTCCTCTCCAGTGCGCCATCCTTCTCAATATACTGACGATATTCATTTAGAGTGGTTGCCCCTATACACTGGAGTTCTCCCCTCGCAAGAGCAGGTTTAAAAAGATTCGATGCATCCAGAGAACCTGATGCACCACCGGCTCCCACGATAGTATGCAGCTCATCGATAAAGAGGATGATGTTTTTAGATTTAACAAGTTCATTCATGATTGCCTTCATCCGCTCCTCAAACTGCCCTCTATATTTAGTGCCCGCAACGATTGCTCCTAAATCGAGAGTAACGACCCTCTTGTTATGCAAAACCCTCGACACCTTTTTCTCTACTATACGCATTGCAAGCCCCTCTGCAATAGCAGTCTTTCCTACTCCCGGTTCGCCAATCAGCACCGGATTATTCTTCTTGCGCCTCGAGAGAATCTGAGCAACCCGCTGAATTTCTTTATCCCTTCCTATGACAGGATCAAGTTCACCCTTCTGGGCAAGCTTTGTAAGGTCACGTCCAAAATGGTCTAAAGCAGGAGTCTTTGACTTCTCCTTCTCCTCAGATGCAGGAGATGATGATATTCCTCTAAGCACATTTTCAAGTTCATCTTTTATATTCTCATATGTAATATCAAAACTCTGGAGAACCTGAGCTGCTACGCCTTCATTATCCTTAATGAGTGCAAGTAGAAGATGCTCTGTACCAATTACATTTGATTTAAACCTCTCTGCCTCAGAAGCCGCAACCCTCAATACTCGCTCAGCCCTTTTGGTAAAAGGAATATTGCCCATTGTTATTGTTCCGCCGGTTGAGCGTATTGCATCCTCTATCGCTTTTTTTAACTCATCAATATCTATAGCTAAATTTTGAAGGATCTCTATGGCAATCCCTCCTCCTTCGCGTATCAAGCCCAGCAGTAGATGTTCTGTACCTATATAGTCGTGATTCAGCCTTAATGCTTCTTCACGAGCAAACTGAATGACCACCTGAACACGCTGCGAAAAATTGTTTCTAATCATAATCCTTCCTCTATTACACTTAATTTAAGTTAAGTTTTTCTCTGACCATCTCGGCCCTGATAGAGTCTCTTTCCAATTCTTCAAGTTTTCTTCCATGTATCTTCTGAATATGAGCGGGCTGTGTCATAATCAATAGTTCGTTTAACAGCCTCTTACTTATCTTTGGCAAAATTCCCAGATCTACACCAAGCCTCAATGCAGAGAGATGATCAAGAAATTCCATCGAAGACAATATCATTGCCTTTGATAAAATCCCGATTGTCCTGTAAATCTTATCCTCTATTACGATCCTCTGATCGTTCATGATATTCTCACGCGCCTTTTTCTCTTCAGAAATGAACTGCCTGATTATTGGAATTACCCTATCCATTATTCCCTGCTCTGTCCATCCGAGAGTATACTGATTTGAAATCTGGAAAAAATTTCCTATTACCTTGCTTCCCTCACCATACAGGCCTCTTACTGTGATTCCCGCAGGTATCAGATCTGCAAATATCTTATCTATCCTTTTTGTGAATGTGAGTACTGGCAGATGGACAAACACAGAAAAACGTACGCCAGTTCCAACGTTCGTAGGACAGGCCGTGAGATAGCCAAAACGATCAGAATAAGCATAGCTCAACTTCTTTGAGAACTCCTCATCCAGCCTGTGTATTTCAAACCATGTCTCATTTAATGAAAATCCTGAATGGATTACCTGCATGCGTATATGGTCTTCCTCATTAATCATAATCCCAATACTTTCATCCTCTGAGAAGAAAAACCCTTTGGGATCGCTCATCCCAATAAATTCGTGGCTGATAATATGACGCTCTTTTAGAAATTGAGCATCGAGTTCATCAACTGCAGACATATCAAAGAAATAAAGACTGTTCAAAATTTTAGAATCCTTTGCAGCATCGAGAACAGATGATAAAATCTCTGATCTCTGATCTTCTGTTGTACGTGTCACAAAGGGAAAATTTTGCAAATTTCGAGCCAACCTTGCACGACTGCTTATAATAATATCTGAATACTTACCCTCACCTGTAAGCCACTTTGCATAGCGGCCTGTCATATTTTTTAATACATCATTCATTTGAACCTTTTTGCTTCTCCAGTTCTCTAATTCTGTCTCTCAACTCTGCTGCCTTTTCATACTCTTCTTTTTCTACTGACTCTTTTAATTTTCTCCTCAATTCATTTATATCGTTATTGTTATCTTTCACACTTAATTGTACCTTTCCTCCAATATGTTTATTTGTTCCATGAAGTCTTCTTATCAATATCTTTAAATCATCAAAAAAAGCATTATAACAATCTGGACATCCCAGTCGTCCTGTCTTTCTGAAACCACTCCATGTCAATCCACAAACACCGCATTTTTTTTGCGATTCATCAAAATCTTCGGCCTCCTGCTGCTTTGAGGCAAGATGCTCGCTGAGAAGAGCTATAATTATTTTACCAAAAACTTTTGACAAATCCAATAGGGGATTGTCAAAACCCATCTTTTCTGCACATGGTTTACACAGGTTCAGGGTTTTCTTCTCATTGCCAACGACCTGAGTAAATTTTACGACAGCCTCTCTTTCATGACAATTTTCGCACAACATATTACAATTCAACTCCCGATTATCTCATCTACTCCATCAAAGATCTTTCCATCAACCATCTTAAAAATCTTATCGGCCCTATGGGCAAGTTCTCTGTTGTGTGTTACAACAACAAATGTGATGTTTTTCTCTCTAACCAGTTTCCACATTAGCTCATGAAGAGCATCACTATTTGCCTGATCCAGATTTCCAGACGGTTCGTCTGCCAGCACAACCTCTGGATCATTAACCAGAGCCCTTGCAAAAGCAACCCTCTGCTGTTCACCTCCCGACATCTCTTTTGGCTTGTGTTTTGCCCTGTCGGACAATCCAACCTCTTCCAGTAACTGTTCCGCCTTTTTAATGACGTCACTAAAGGGATATCTGGAAATCAAACCTGGCATTGCTACATTCTCGAGTGCTGTAAACTCTGGCAAAAGGTAGTGAAATTGAAAGATAAAACCTATCATCCTGTTCCTAATATATGCTCGTTGATAATCGCTTACTGAAAAAACATCCGTTCCATTTATCAATACATTTCCTCTGGTAGGACGGTCGAGTGCCCCCATTATATGAAGAAGTGTACTCTTGCCAACACCCGACTTGCCCACTATTGCTACTATTTCGCCCTTTCCTATCTTAAGATCTATTCCCTTCAAAACCTCCAGCTCTGAACTCTTGCTGACAGGAAAGCTCTTATGAATACCTTGAGCAGAAATTATGATTCTTTTCTCTTTCATATCACCTTACTATTCATATCTGATTGCATCGACTGGAACCAGCTTTGCCGCCCATCGCGCAGGATAAATTGACGATATTAAACATATCAGTATTCCTGCAGATCCAATATATATAAAGTCCAGCACATGCATGTTTACAGGAACAAAATTAATAAAATAGACCTCTCCAGGAATCGTGAATATATGATAGGTCTGCTGAACATAACACATTACATAGCCCAGAATCAATCCAATTACAGTGCCAAAAACTCCTACAAATACTCCCTCAAATAGAAAAATGCGCATTACCGATTTAGCAGTTGCCCCCATCGATTTCAAGATTCCTATATCCCTGGTCTTCTCCATGACTACCATTATTAGCGTGCTTATTATGTTAAAGGCTGCAACCAGAATTATCAGGCAAAGAATTATGAACATTCCCCACTTCTCAAGCTGTATCCATGAGAATAGAGTCTTTCGCATCTCGAACCATGTTACAGGATAATATGGAAAACCCACACGCTCATTAATATCCTTCACAACATGATCTGCCTTATAGAGATCGTCAAGCTTTATCTCTACTCCTGAGACTTTGGCACCCAGCCTGAACAGTTTCTGAGCCGACTCTATTGAAATATACGCATAAGTATCATCATATTCATACATTCCTGTTTCAAATATTGCTGTCACAACAAACTGCTTCACATCTGGAGCCCTGAACAATGAATGCATTCCCTTCATACTGAAGAGATATACAACATCTCCAACATCAATCAACATTCGATCCGCAAGATAGCGTCCGATGATTATTCCAGGTAAAGGAGTCTCATTCATTCTATTTACTACTCCAAGATGAAGATTCCCATCCACAATGTTTTTCCTGAGATCAGAGACCTCATCGATTGTGTTGGGATCTGCACCGCGCACAAGAACACCGTCGCTTTCTCTTCCAAACCTTATTATTGCCTTTTCATCTATGTAAGGCGACATTCCAATTATATGAGGAATGCCTCTGAGCTTCTCTATCACTTTTTTATAGTTCTCAATGCCCTGATCATGAAAGGTCCTCAGACGAATATGTGTATCAAATCCAACTATTCTTGAGCGAACCTCTTTTTCAAATCCATTCATCACAGAAATAACAATTATCAATGCACCAACACCAATGGCAACACCAATTACAGAGATATAGGTAATAATATTTATAAAGCCTGTCCTCTGTCTTGTCTTCAAATACCTCTTAGCAATAAACAGCTCAAAAGGCATTATAGATACTTTTTTATTCTTCAAGCTTCCCATACATATCTTTCTCTGGCCGCATATGAGGAAATAGTATAACATCCCTAATTGAAGGCATATCTGTAAGTATCATCACCAATCTATCTATTCCAACCCCCAGACCAGCAGTCGGCGGCATTCCATACTCCATAGCCCTTAGATAATCCTCATCCACTACCATTGCTTCCTCATTTCCAGCAGCCCTGAGTCTTGCCTGCTGCTCAAACCGCTCTCTCTGATCGATTGGATCGTTCAACTCGCTGAATGCGTTGCATATCTCCTTTCCGCAGCAGTACCCCTCGAACCTCTCTGCCAGGCCATCTTCTGAACGATGCCTTTTTGCCAAGGGGGATAGTTCTATTGGATAATCAAAAACGATTGTTGGTTGAATCAGATTAGGCTCAACCATCTGGCTGAATACTTCATCAAGAATATCTCCCTTATCCGAACATTCTTCAATATCAACATTAAGATTCTTTACTGCCTCAGAGAGCTGATCTACATCTTTTCCATAAAGATCTGTGCCTGTATACCTCTCTATCGCTTCAAAATAGGATATCCTTTCCCACGGCGGTTTATAATCTATTGTTCTACCCTGATACTTCCTCTCCATCGTTCCAAACACATCTATACATATTGTACTTATCATATCCTCTGTCAGATCCATCATGAACCGATAGTCCTCATATGCAACATACAGTTCCATCATTGTAAATTCTGGATTATGATCTCTATCCATGCCCTCATTCCTGAAATCCTTTGAAATCTCAAATACTCCCTCATAACCTCCCACAATTAGTCGTTTCAAATACAGCTCATCTGCTATCCTGAGGTAGAGATCAATATCAAGCACATTATGGTGTGTAATAAAAGGCCTTGCGAATGCTCCTCCATATAGAGGCTGAAGTACAGGCGTCTCAACCTCCATATATCCTCTCTCCTCCAGATATCTCCGCATACGAGACACTATCTGTGATCTTTTAATAAACACCTCCCTAACATCTGAATTCACAACAAGGTCTACATAACGCTGACGATATCTCAACTCCTTGTCAGAGAATTGATCATAAACGATCTTCCTGTCATCCTCTATTTTCTCCTTAACAATGGGTAAGGGCCTGAGAGATTTGGAAAGTAGAGAAAGCTCCTCGACCAGAATCGTTATCTCACCGGTCTTTGTTAAAAAAACTCCACCCCTGACCCCAATAAAATCACCAATGTCCATCATGCTAAATATCTTGTATGTCCGATCTCCGACCTTGTCCTTTCTAACATAAATCTGTATTTTACCGCTCTGATCCATGATGTGGGCAAAGCTTGCCTTTCCCATTCTGCGAATCGACATCAACCTGCCAGAAAGTGCAACCGGATCTTTAAACTCCTTCTCTGGATTCCCTTTACTTATTATTTCATATATTCTTTTTGTTCTCTCAAACCTGTATCCATAGGGAGATATCCCCATTTCAATGAGTTTGTTTAACTTCTCCCGTCTCTCTTTTATTAGGCTCTCAAGTACGCTCAATTATCAATCTCCCAGATTTATTTACCAAATTTTAATAAATAGGCTTCTATAAACATATCCAGATTGCCATCCATAACACCCTGTACATCGGAAGTCTCAATATTTGTACGGTGGTCTTTTACAAGATTGTATGGATGAAACACATATGAACGAATCTGATTTCCCCATGCAATTTCCTTTTTTGTCTTTTCTATCTCTTCCCTCCTCTTCTCTTCCTCCTCCATTTTTTTCCTGTAGAGCTTTGCATAGAGAATCTTCATAGCATTTGCCTTGTTGTGATGCTGGGATCTTTCATTCTGGCACTGAACAACAATCCCTGTTGGAATATGTGTTATCCTCACTGCAGAATCGGTCTTGTTCACATGTTGACCGCCTGCTCCAGAAGATCGAAATGTATCGATCCTCAAGTCTGAAGGATTGATATCTATCTCTATCTCCTCCTTTACCTCAGGATATACAAACACAGATGCAAAAGATGTATGCCTCCTTTTATTTGAATCAAAGGGAGATATACGCACTAATCGATGAACACCTGCCTCTGCCTTTAAATATCCATAGGCATAACTTCCCTTTATTTCCAGATATGCGCTCTTTATTCCTGCCTCATCTCCTGCCAAAAGATCCATTACATTAACCTCAAAACCCTTCATCTGAGCATAACGAGTATACATTCTAAACAGCATCTCTGCCCAGTCTTGCGACTCGGTGCCTCCAGCCCCGGGGTGTATTGTTAATATTGCATTTTTCTTATCATCCCTACCCCCAAGCATATGTCGAAGCTCAAGACGAGAAATTAAATCTTCACATCTCTCAATATCGTCTGAAATATCATTAAATGCTGTTTCATCTTTCTCTTCAACTGCCATCTCAAGAAGAAGAGAAAGATCATCATATTTCGAATTAATCTCTTTCCACTCATCTGTCCACTCTTTCAATTCCGAAAGCTCTTTCAATGCTTCCTGCGCCTTCTCATTATCATTCCAAAAATCTGGATCAGAGCTGACCTTTTCCAACTCTTTGATTCTGTTCTCCTTCTTCTCTATGTCAAAGATGCCTCCTGAGGCTTTCAATCCTGCTCTTCAGCGACTTCAATCTTGTCTTTAACTCATCATACATAAAATTTACCTCCTCCTGCGCCATCTTCTATTATTATAGAATCTTCGATCCTTTTAAAAATTTCTGTATCTATAACAGGATTTAAAAAGGTAGAAATCGCAACTCTTTTCTCTTTCCATAGATATATTCTGGCCACCCTGCGTCCGATTCTGGACATGATTTCATATGATATGGTTCCTGCACGTTCGGCCATCTCATGAAAAGAGATATATTGATCGCCACTGCGGCCAATAAGAATAACCTCATCTCCAATCTTTAAATCTCTGCACTCTGTGACTCTTATCATAAGATTATCCATGCATATATCTCCAACAACACTTACCCTCCTGTTCCCCACAAGAAGTTCTGCCTTGTTAAAAAGACTCCGATCAAAACCATCATGATAACCGAGTGGAACTACTCCTATTAGCTCATCCTTCTCTGCTCTCCATTTACCTCCATAGCTTACACTTTCTCCCTTGTATATCTTTTTCAAAGAGACAATACGGGACTTCCATGTTAATGCGGGCTTCAGTTGGATCTCCGGGTATGGATTGATGAAGGGATATAATCCGTAAATCAGCAGTCCGCACCTCACCATATTATGATGTGCTTCAGGGAAATTTACCGTTCCACCGCTATTGCAGATGTGCCAGTATTTTACTTCCGCACCGCTTTCTAAAAACTCTTTTCTCAATCGATTAAAACGACCTATCTGCATTTCTGCAGAGTTAGAACTCGACTCTTCAGATATTGCAAGATGTGATAAGAGCCCTTCTATTTTAATACCCTTTAAATTCAATGCTTCCTTGTAAACTTTCAATGCCTCCTCTGGTCTAAAACCCAGCCTTCCCATCCCAGTATCAACCTTTAAATGAACTCGAATTATTTTCCCTGCACGCAATGCCTTTCTGTTTAGTATCTGAAGAATATCTCTGTTATGAACTGCCTGAATCAGTCCGCAGTCTACTACCATATCGGCCTGATCCTCAAAACAGCCTCCGAGTACAACTATATTCTCAGAGATTCCTGCCCTAAAAAGCTCAACTCCCTCTTGGGCTGAACCTACACCAAGAAAATCGGCACCTCCTTTGAGTGCAGCCCAGGATGATGCTATACCCCCATGGCCATAACCATTTGCCTTTACAACTGCAAGGAGCTTCACATCAGGACCTATCAGGTTTCTGATCTCTCTAACATTATGAACAATATTATCGAGTCTTACCTCGACCCACGATGGCCACGAACCATTCATAACCGAAAATCCCCTTGAAAAACATTGCTTTAAATATACCGAAAAGATAGGTTAAAGTCAAGAAGGGATGGAGGTGCCGTGACTTGGACACTGTCAATATATTTTGTTGAAATTTATTCCAATGATAGAGCCGGGTATCTTCTGAGCATGGATATTGTTAAAGTTTACCCGAAAAACTTCTGTTCCAATAAAATGAACTCCTAAAATATAACTGATATGTTCCTTATCAATCCAGTTCAGAAACCCTTTCAAAAATTTCTGTATATGACTGAAAAAACTCTCTGCTATATTTGTAGTACGAAGAACTCGCCGGCAAACGGCTGGATATGAATAAAAATGTAAAAGACCGGTCTCTCTCTCTCTGCTTCATTATAGGAGTTGCATTCAAATCTTGTTAAGACAAACCGATTCTTTTCTCCAAGTACCAAAGAAGCTCCCAGCAACAGCATTGTCCCAACAATTAACTTATGCGTAAATAATCTGTATCATGTTGGAAATTGATAAATTTTCTCTAAATTTTTCAGCGGCTTTTTTCCCAGATCATTCTGAACCACATTAGATCATGTGCAAAAAAATTTTTTGATCTGAGTGTAATTTATGTCGAGAGGGAGTAACAGTCAAATAATAAGTAAGAAAGGGGCTGCTATCTACGGCAACCCCATATGTATATTAAAGATCTCCAAGGGACATATAAAAATTTGTTCTCTGTTAATATACCTGAATTATACCCAGAAATATAAAAACTAATTTTTTTATTGGTTATTTTATTGTTAATCAATATGATAATTTTCCATTCACCTATTATTTTAAGGTAATATCTTTACAATTATGACCTTTATAACCCTCCTGGCAAACCCAAAGGTCACCATGGGGCAATTCATATTTTTGACAATCAGAATTCTCCCAATTAAAACATGTGCCCGAAACAGGTCTTGCAGCTTTTAATATGCCCATATTACTAATGTTAACCACTGTAACAGTTATTAAAAATAAAACAATCATAATAAAAAATGTCTTTTTCATTGCTAATCCTCCTCTTTATCAGTCCCTTGCAAGATCTTTAATATTGTAAATATTCAACCAAAACTCAATTTTGTTTTCAACATCTTCATTCTTGGATTTAGGCTTTTCCTTAATGGTATAGAACTCCTCTTTGGTCGATCCAACGGGATATTCATTGTCAGGTAAAAATGTTGTATTTAAGAACTCTCCATATCTATTCCAGACTTCGATAGCATTAGAATCATCATATTTTAAATAAATAAGAATATAACCTTTACCTGATTCAATAAAATACATATTTAATATGGTGGTTATTTTATCTAACAGTTTATGCCTTTTCTCCATATCAAGATTTAAATAATAATCTCCCTGAAGTGCTCGCGGTGTTTCTTTAAAAAAAGGAGACTTTCTTCTTGAAAATTCCTGCACTATAGATAAATCATCTACCTTAACTTTATTTATTTTACTTCCAACAACATTTGTAAAAAATATATGGCCGTTCCTATCATAACATGTTCCACCACCATGTATTTTAAATATTGGATATTTATATTTCTTATTAACCGGGAAAAGTTTTCTTTTCAGTATCCCGTTTCTATTAAAAACCAGTAATTGGTAATCTGTTGAACTTAAAATATAATAATTTAAAGAATCGTCAATACAAAACCTCCGTATTGGTGCATTACATACTACTTTACCGTAATATTTCCCTCTGCTGTCAATCTCCTGAATTGTGCGGGTTTGAAAGTCACTAAATAATATCTTCCCGTCATTAAGGTGCAATTTGTCAGGCCATATATATTCTCCGGGTCCTCTGCCTGTTCTTCCGATCCTTTGTATTTTTCTTGTGTTTCTGTTAAAATAAAAAATACTTCTTGCCCAAAAATCCGTAAAAACAAAAGAGCTGTCATTTAATCTAACAACATCAATTGGTTGAGATATTGAATTATTATCTCCTAATAACACAGAATCGACTTTTGTAAATATACTGTTAAAAGAAACCAGCTTGTTTTCTCTATTTGTACATGAAAATGATGAAAGAATCAAAATTACAGCAATTAATATAGAAAACGTAATATTTTTATTATTACTATTAAACAGTAAATACGAATTTTTCTTTACCATTATCTAACCTCCCTAAAACATTTAAAAAACTTGCAGAATCTGATATAAAAATCTAATTTTTAAATACTTTATACCCTTTCCTCTTCCATAAGTCAATACCCCCATCCAAATAATATACTTTTAAAATCCTTTCTTTTTTAAATATACTGATAATAAATAACTTAAATTGCATCCGGAATGATCACAATAAGTAATTAACAAACTATCCTTTGGAATAATTGAAACTGCGCTGTTTCTTATATGTTCAGAATATGGCAATGAAATAGCATTTGGAATATGTTCAGACTTAAAAAATCCTACAGGCCTTGCATCTATAAAAACAGCTCTTCTCATCCTGAATATATAATAAGCTTCATCTACAGATATAGAACTAACTTTCTTTAATTCTTTGATATTATTATACCTTTTATATAGAATAATACCATTAAAAATCATCATGGTAAAACAAACTAGGATCATTACAATAACTTTATTTCTATTACTCATATTTACTATCAACAAATTAACATCTAAAGTTTCTTATAACACTTTTGTTTAATTTGATTTTACTCCGTCCCGCATACACCGCTCCCGCTACTAACACCCCGTTCCTTACAACCATGCCCCACCCAATCCTGCTCTTTACAATTGAGCCAAAACACCCGCAGTTGGAATTTATGCCAATGATTGTTCCGTAAATGCTTATGAGAAAAAATCCGGAAAACAAAACCAATGCAGAAATTATTGCTAACCTGTGATACAGTCCTGAAATCAAAAACACACCGATTAAAATTTCCGAAACATTAAGAATTGAAATAATATAGATAATCATTACTTCAGGAATAATCTTAAACTCAAGCATCAGATCCACAGCTTCTGAAGGATCTATAATCTTTGTAATACCGGAAAATATTAATATAAGTCCGAGCAGGATCTTAATCACTCTCACATGCTTCATAAATTCCTCATTAAATTTGAGATTATGATTTTTAACTTCTGGTATTTTCATATAACATTAAAAAAGTACTATAAGGCCAATATAGCCTTTCCCCCTTTGGAGGTAAATATAATATATTTTTTAACATTAATATTTTATTTACTTAATTATTACAATATAATCATCTTTTTTTTCCAATTTAATAAAATAAAAACTATTTATCAAGTATTTTTTATTATTTTCTATCCTAAGAGATACTATGTTATTTTTTTCAATAAATTTCAACAGAAAAATTTACAACACTAACCGTTCTGTTATTTCCAAGATTTTTATCCAGAATGGCTCTATATGTGAAAGTTCTAAAAATTTATTTTCATTTTGGAAAATAATTTTTTATATTTAACGGCTATTTTTGAAAGGGGTTTAATATGGGTTTCGATTCAATTGTACTGGTAAAGCAGGTTCCTGATACTGCACACATCTCAGATGATGTAATGAAACCAGATGGCACAATAAACAGGGCAATGCTTCCTGCAGTATTCAATCCAGAAGACAGGGTTGCACTTGAACTTGCCCTGCAGATCAAAGATAGATATGGTGGAACTGTTACAGCCATAACAATGGGACCTCCAAAGGCTTCCGAAATATTGAGAGAGTGCTACTATTCGGGTGCAGACAGTGTCTATTTAATAAGCGACAGAAAATTTGCTGGTGCAGATACATTGGCTACATCTTATGTGCTGAGCGAGGCCATCAAGAAAATCGGAAATTTTGACATCATCTTTGCGGGAAGACAGGCAATCGACGGCGACACAGCACAGGTTGGTCCTCAAATTGCCGAAAAACTCGGGCTTCCACAGCTTACATACACAGAAAAAATATTAAAAATAACAAGATCAAAGATTACAGTAAAGAGGCAGACAGACATTGGATATGAAATTCTCGAATCAACACTTCCCGCTCTAATCACTGTTGTAGAAGATGCTGCCAGACCCAGACCATTCAAGGCAAAAAGAGTGATGTTTTTTAAAAATGCAAAATCGCTGCTGGAACTGGAGGCAAAGGCAGAGGAAAATCCACTTACATATGTGGAGAACATGAAACTTAAATATCAGGATAAAAAGCTATTTATTCCGACAATCACAAGAGACGAACTGGATATAGAGATGAACAAGTGCGGTCTCGAAGGCTCTCCAACAAAGGTTTATAAGATTGAATCTGTTGTAGTAAAGGGAGGCGAACACATTAAAATAGAACCGAGTCAAAAGGGATTGAATAGGCTTGTTGCAAAATTAATTGAAGATCGAATATTTGGATAGGGCACCATAATGAATAAAAAAGAAGAAATTTGGGTATTTATTGAACAAAGGAATGGCAAGGCTGCAGATGTGAGTCTCGAACTCTTATCAAAAGGTCGAAAGTTATCAGAGGATTTAAATGGAGTGTTGAAGGCAGTACTCATAGGCCATGATATCGAAAATGTGGCAAGAGAAACTTTTAAATATGGTGCTAAAGAGGCTCTCCTTATTGATCATCCCGAGCTCGAAAACTACAGAACCATTCCTTACAGCAGAGTGCTTAATGAACTGATCACCAAATATAAACCAAGAATAGTTCTCTATGGTGCAACACACATTGGAAGAGATCTTGCTCCTAGGATTGCATCATCTACCCGAAGCGGTCTGACTGCAGACTGTACAGATTTACAAATATCAGATGTAACATATCTGCGTAAAAACTATAAAAAGCTTCTTCTTCAAATACGGCCTGCTTTTGGAGGAAATATAATAGCAACCATTATATCACCAGAATCGGCCGTTCAAATGGCCACTGTGCGCAGTGGGGTTATGGAGAAAATACCATTAAAGAATAGAATAAACGGCAAAATAACAAAGATTCCTTTTAAACCTTCGGAAACGGATAATATAGTAAAAATTATTAAGAGTCATGAAGAAACAAAGAAAGTCAATCTCACCGAAGCCCAGGTCATAGTGGCTGGTGGATATGGAATGGGGTCAAAAGAGAATTTCCAGATACTGTTTGAACTTGCAAATTTTCTGCACGGCGAGGTGGCAGGCACACGTGCTGCAGTGGATGCCGGATTCATCTCATGCGACAGACAGATTGGACAGACCGGCATCACGGTAAGACCAAAACTCTATATCGCCTGCGGCATCTCTGGTGCAATTCAGCACAGAGCAGGAATGCAGGAATCGAAAAAGATAATTGCAATAAATACAGATCCAGAGGCACAAATATTTAAAATATGCCACTATGCAATAGTCGGAGATGTAATGGAGGTAATTCCGAGATTCATTGAGGCATATAAACAAAAACTAAGATAGGTGATGCCATGCCAAATTTTTTCACTGATAATAAAGACCTTGTTTTTCAATTCAACAACTTGAATATCCAGGAGATAGTATCTCTAACAGAAAATAACTTTAAAGATTCTGATAAATACAACTATGCACCTGTAGACTATGAAGATGCAATTGACAACTACCGCAGGATCTTAGAGATTGCTGGTGATATTGCTGGCAACTATCTGGCAGAACTTGCACCAGAAGTAGATAAACAGGGAAGCAGATTCAAAAGTGGCAGAGTAATCTATGCGGATGGAATTCAAAGGGCAATCGAACTTCTCTCACAGGCAGAATTAATGGGAATGACGCTGCCTAGAGAATTTGGGGGGCTCAATGTTCCAAAAACAATCTACATAATGGCAATAGAAATAATCTCCCGTGCCGATGCATCTCTCATGAACATCTTCGGTCTCCAGGATATTGCAGACATAATCAATAAATTTGGCACAGACCAACAAAAAAAGGAGTTCCTTCCTAAATTGGCCACTGGTAAGTACAGCGGTGCAATGTCATTCACAGAACCAGATGCAGGATCTGACCTGCAATCAATAAAAATGGAGGCAAGAGAGAAATCGGGAGGTAAATGGGTACTGCGAGGAGTAAAACATTTCATAACAAATGGCAATGGTGATGTTCATCTTGTCCTCGCCAGGTCTGAACCCGGGACAAAAGATGGAAGAGGGCTAAGCCTCTTTATCTGCCACAAAGACGAAACAGTTATTGTAAGACGAATAGAAGATAAACTTGGAATTCACGGATCCCCCACATGTGAGCTTCAATACAACGACACTCCTGCCCAACTTATTGGTAAAAGAAAATTTGGTCTTATAAAATATGGGATGGATCTTCTCAATGGTGCAAGGCTCGCAGTTGCAGCACAGGCACTAGGCATCTCACAGGCTGCATACGAGACTGCACTCGAGTATGCACGATCACGTATCCAATTTGGACGTCCAATTTATCATATTCCGGTAGTAACAAACCTTCTGATAGATATGCGGGTCATGATTGAAAGCAATCGATCACTGCTATATTCGACTGCCAAATGGGTCGACCTAAGAGACAGACTCGAGGAAAAGATAAAACGTCTTAAGGCAGAAGGAAAATCTTTTGAAAAGGAAAATGTGCGACTGCGTGAGACCGTAAAGATTACAGCACTCCTTACACCAATAACAAAATATGTACTGACCGAGAGTGCCAACATCATCACATACAACTCACTCCAGATTCACGGTGGTTCTGGATACATGAAGGATTATACTGTTGAAAGACTCGCAAGGGATGCAAGAATAACCAACATCTATGAAGGAACATCACAGCTACAGATTGTGGCGGCAACCGGTGGAGTCATCAATGACATACTTTCAGATTATTTCGATGAAAAAGAGAAAAAAAAGTACAGGGGGAATTTAACAGGACTGGCAGAAGATCTAAAAGAGATAAGAAAAATATTTCTTGATTGTCTGAACTATGTAATCGAAAAAAATGATAAAGATTTTCAGGATGTTGCTATAAAAGATCTTGTCGAACTGTACAGCTATCTATATACAGGTTATTTACTGCTCGATGAGGCCGAAATCGAACACAGAAAGATCTTTATTGCAAACCGCTACATAATCGGAGCACTTGCAAATGCCCACAACAATGCAGAGGCAATAAAGAACGAACAATTCTCTGACCTTCTTCATGTAGATGAGATACTAAATTAAGTAAAGTAAAAAAGTGTTGTAAACAGAAGTAAAAAAATATCGGGAATCAATGTACTGGAGTGCTAGATCGATCGACTTAGTAGTGATCGGTCCAGCATTCTCTCAGCATCATCTCTATTTTTTCAAGATACTTTTTATCAACATCTCCAAAACTGTCCAGCTCATCACTATCTATATCAAGCACTCCCATTATTTCACTATTATTATTAAAAAGAGGAACGGATATCTCTGACTTGGAATTCCGATCGCATGCAACGTGTCCGGGAAACTCATCAACATTCGGAACTATGATTGTCTTCCTCTCTTTTGCACATGTTGCACACACACCATTGTCCATTGAAAGAAACACACAGGCAGGAGGTCCCTGAAAAGGGCCAAGAACAAGATGGTTCTCCCTATAAAAATAGAATCCAATCCAAAAATAGTCCAATCTCTTCTTTATCACCGCAGCAACATTCCCAAGATCACCAATCAAATCTCCTCCTCGCTGCAGTCTAACCTCAATCTCACGAATGGTAGCTGTATATCTCTGTTCCTTGGTCATTTTACTCATCCCTTTATAAATATGTTTTTAATAATATGTCCAGCGACTCTGGGATTTTCTTTCAATCTCCTCATGCAGTATCCATACCACTGCTCTCCATAAGGTACATATACCCTGAGACGATTTCCATCATTAACAATCCTTGACCTTAATTTTTCTGTTACACCCAGCAGCATTTGAAATTCAAAACCCGATTTTTTTATACCTCTTTTTTCTATTGCCCTGAATGAACGTTCTACGAGAACAGTATCGTGCGTAGCAATGCCAACATATGATCCGGAATCAAGCATCATCTCAATAATATCCATGTAACTTCTTCTTATCTGTTCTCTATCTTTAAAAGCGATCTCTTTTGATTCATTGTATATGCCTTTACAGACTCTCAGGTTTGCAATCCCCTCATCGATCAGTTTCTCTACATCCCCACGACTCCTGTGCAAATAGGCCTGAATTACTGCTCCAACATTAGAAAATTCCTCTCTCAACCTTCTGTATATTTCAAGTGTATCATCTGTACATGTAGAGTCTTCCATATCGATACGTACAAAATTACCGACCTCTTTTGCCTTTTTAACAATTTCTCTTACATTCTCAAAGCAGCGCTCCTTATCTATCTTCAATCCCAGAGAAGTAAGTTTTACAGATAAATTCGAATCGAGTCCATTTTCTTTGATTACATCAAGAACCCTGATAGATTCATCTCTCGATTTCTCTGCCTGTTTGAGATCTTCGATATCCTCGCCAAGGACATCCATAGTAGCACAGCATCCAATTGTGTTCAGCTCCTTTATCTTTTCTACCCCATCCGCCAGACTCTTACCAGCAATATACTTTTTCGAGAAAATCCATATAAAAGATTTTGGGAAGACTGGTAGAATTCCAACAACAGCCTTGTTAAACAAATTCATTACTACCTCCTATATCTCTCTATAAAAAGTATCTCTGAAAATTCCACGAGCACCAAAACTCTCTTTGAATTTACCCAGACTCCAGTTTGGATTTTCATTAACAGTAAATATCCCGAAATCGATGAAGCTAAAATTATTTTCCAATCCCCATCTAATTGTTTCATAAAAAAGCAAGTTTACAGGTCGATAACTCTGAAACCTTTCATCGTGGCTTATGTAAAAGGCAAGTATAACCCTGTCGTTGCAGATAAAATTAACAATGCCTGCAATCATCTCTTTTTTTAAATATGCTCCAAATAGATTGATCCTGCCAGCAAGCAGAGATTTTAATCTCTTCAATTCATCAAGAGAATGCGTCGGAGTTACATTGTGTCGGAGTGAAAGGTTTGTCTTTAATATTTCATAAAATGAATCGAAGTCTTCAGTCAATTTTACATATATACCACTCTTTAACGATTTGCGATATGCTGTTCTTGCTTCCTGTTTAAATTGGTCTAAAATCTGCTCCCTAGAAAAATCGAGCGGTATGATGCTCGACACCTCCCGTTTTTTATATCCAAACCCATTCTTGTAAAGAGCAAAATCGAGATAGACATTGGGCTGTTTGTGATATATTACAGGAGGGATTGTTAACTCGATTCCCTGAAATCTATTCTCACATGCATATTCAAGAAGAACATTAACCATTTCAAATGCAGTATGAATCGACAGATTCTTTTTATATACAAACCCTCCAAACGATGCCCCTGGATGTGAAACAAGCACCTTTTTTTTCACAACCCGTTTCTCTGCTGCTGGCAGAACTGCAACAATCGACTCTTTATCCTGAAAGATTAGTGAGTTATCAATAAAACGATCTTGAGGATGATAACTCAGAAACCTCCTTGTATGAAATAGTGTTCCATTGTTTGACTGCCATACAAACCTATCCCACCTCTTAACTTTATCCTCAGAATAACTTCTTACTGCTATTGCCATATAAACCTATCGATTTTTCATCAAACTTACCATTATTGCCTTCTGAATGTGGAGTCGATTTTCGGCCTGATCAAAGACTATTGAATGTCTTCCATCCATCACCTGGTCGGTAATTTCATCGCCTCTGTGTGCAGGAAGACAGTGCATAACCTTTACATCTGGCTTGGCATATTCGACCAACTCCTGATTCACCTGATAAGATTTAAATACTTTCTTCCTCTTCTTTGCCTCCCTCTCCTGACCCATGCTTGCCCATACATCCGTATATATAATATCTGAATCTCTCACTGCTTTTAACGGATCTCTTTCGATCTCTATCTCACTCTTTCCACTCATTCGGGCCTTTTCCAGTATCTCTGGATCTGGATCATATCCTTCAGGAATAGAGAGAGTAAGTCTCATCGAGATTCGAGATGCCATATTGATCCATGAATTTGCCAAATTGTTTCCATCTCCGATGAATGTAACTTTCAATCCATCGAAGCCTCCCCTGTGTTCCATTATTGTAAACATATCACCCATGACCTGACAGGGATGAAGAAGATCTGTCAGGCCATTGATCACTGGCACAGAAGCATATTTAGCCAGTTCGATTATAAGCTCATGGCCAAAAAGCCTGGCCATTATTCCATCATTGTAACGAGAAAGCACACGTGCAATGTCGGCCACAGATTCACGCTTACCGAGGCCTATATCACTCGGTGCTAAATATACGGCATGTCCACCAAGTTGAAACATACCTACTTCGAATGATACTCTTGTTCGTGCCGAAGGTTTCTGGAAAATCATAGCCAGTGTTTTTCCCTTCAGAGGCTGATACTCTTTCCCCCTTTTCTGTTTTTCTTTTAAATCCTTAGCGAGACGGAAAATTTCATGAATTTCCTCCTCTGTCAAATCTGTAATAGCAAGAAAATCCTTTTCCAATTTTACCTCCTATTTTTTCTATTCATGGTTAACAGTTCATCAAAAAGATCGTCCCAGTCCTGGACATTGGGCAGCAATGGAATAATTAACTTAATAAACGCCTTCCTTTTTTCACTGGTTCTTAATTTACCGATATCTATCACAGAAATATACTTCTTAATATTATCCAATGGATAGGAAAGCAAATCTGGAAAAGAAGCATATTCAAACATACGTTTTAATTTAAATTCTTCGGACATACCAGAAACGCCGTCCCAGAAATATTTATCCTTGCTTTCTGGCATTGTCAATTATCCTCTTAATTAACTTAATAGAAAAATCATCCAATGAGACATCTTCTTTATTGAACAATCTGTTCAAGATCCAAATCTTCCGTATAACGATGGTCATAATAAAACGAGATAAACAGGTACTCTCACTAAGATATAATCGATCAGTCTGAATCAAACTGAAAATATCATCCTGTAAAGGATAAAAAATCTTTTCATAAAACCGAATTTCTTCAGGTATAGCTTTTCGCACAATATTTTCAAATATCAAATAATCTCTTAAAAGAATATATTTTTTTAATCTCAGCAGGTGCATATGCTCCTGCGATTGTTGATCATATTAATCTAACGATAAAACACCTTATGTGGAGTCCAAAGCCTCGAGTACTCTCTCCCAGTCCGGAGACTGAGAAAAAGTATTTACAAACTGAAGGTCATTGCCTACAATTTTCCTTGCTCATGCCCGTTATCTAATCAAAAGAAGCTTCTTGGTCTCAGCAAATGAGCCAGCCTGCAAACGGCAGAAATAAACACCACTCGACAAACCTCTGGCTATCCACCGCCTTGAATGGTTTCCAGCAGGCAATTCTCTGGAGACGAGAACTGCCACTTCTCTTCCCACTGAATCAAATATTTTCAGTGACACGAATGATTTCGACGGAAGAGTGAAAGAAATAGTTGTCACTGGATTAAACGGGTTCGGATAGTTCTGGCTAAGGCTAAAACGTTTAGGCAAATCGCCTGAGATCATTTCAACAGAGGTGACCATCTCAGATAACGGCCTTCTCCAGACGCCTTCATACCAAGTCCCGGCAAATAGATTCTCTCCACTCACTGCAAAAGCACTGACACATGCTTCTGACAAGCTGCTGTTTACTGCTGTCCAGTTTGCACCATTATCCGTTGTAAGAAATACACCGCTGAATAAAGTTCCGGCAAAGAGATTCGTTCCGATTACTGCAAGAGCATTGATATAAGTATCCGTCAAACCGTTGTTTACTTTCATCCAGTTTGCACCGTTGTCTGTTGTAAGAAAAACTCCGCCGCCCCAAGTCCCGGCAAAGACACTCGTTCCGCTTGCTGCAAAAGCATTGACATCAGTGTCCGTCAAACCGTTGTTTACTGCTGTCCAGCTTGCACCGTTGTCTGTTGTAATAAACACACCGCCGCCATCAGTTCCGGCAAAGAGATTCGTTCCGATTACTGCAAGAGAATTGACATAAGGGCACGTCAAGCCGCTGTTTACTTCCC
>CAZYVD010000019.1:0-3233 GCA_964651045.1 uncultured bacterium | reverse complement strand
CCGCTGTTTACTTCCCTCCAGTTTGCGCCGTTGTCTGTCGTAAGAAACACGCCGCACCAAGTCCCAGCAAAGACATTCGTTCCACTTGCTACAAGGGCATCAATATAAAGGGTCCCCAAACCGTTGTTTACTGCTGTCCAGTTTGCACCGTTGTCCGTCGTAAGAAATACGCCGCTGCTCTCAGTCCCGACAAAAAGATTCGTTCCGCTTACTGCAAAAGCATTGATTCTACCACCATATGGACCGTTGGTTTGGATCCATTGGGCATGCAAATAATTTGTAGTTATAAAAAGCCATAACAACAAAACGAGTGTTATAGAAATGTTTTTCATGTGACATCCTTAATGCTCAGAGAATGTATTTTGCCAGGTCTTCATCCTCTACTATGTCTTTCAATTTCTTTCTTACATCCTCTGCCGTTATCTTGATATGTTTCATAGAATCATCGGGCGCATTAAAGAGTACATCTTCAAGGAGCGTACTCATAATTGTATGCAGCCTTCTTGCACCAATGTCCTCTGCCCTCTGGTTGACCTTAGTAGCAGTCTCTGCTATTTCACGAATTGCCCCTTTTGTGAAAGTAATTTTCACGCCCTCTGTTTCCAGTATAGCAGTGTACTGTTTGATGAGAGCATTTTCTGGCTCCGTAAGTATTCGAATAAAATCTTCTGTTGTCAGGCTGTTCAGTTCGACTCTAATGGGAAACCTTCCCTGAAGTTCTGGTATTAGATCAGAGGGCTTTGAAACATGAAAAGCCCCAGAAGCGATAAAAAGAATGTGGTCTGTTCTCACCATCCCATATTTTGTAACAACATTTGTTCCTTCAACTACAGGAAGAATATCCCTCTGTACTCCTTCCCGGGAGACGTCGATTCCGCCTCCTTCCTCAACCCCTGCTATTTTATCTATCTCGTCCAGAAACACGATACCAGATTCCTCGACCCTCTTGATCGCCTCCTTTACAACCTTTTCCATCTCTATCAGTTTCTGTACCTCCTCTGCTATCAAGATCTCCCTTGCCTCAGAGATGGTCATCCTCCTTTTCTTACGTTTTTTCGGCAGCATTCCACCAAACAGATCCTGAATATTCATTCCCATTTCCTCGATCCCAACAGGAGAAAATATCTGAAGCATAGGAAACGATTCGCTGGTCACATCCATCTCTACCTTCCGATTTTCCAGCCTCCCTTCCCTGAGCTGGTCTCTTAGTTTTTCTCTTGTCCTTTTTCTTCTCTCCTCTTCATTCTCATCTTCCGATCCATCACTAACAGTACCGAATCCTTCAGGTAATAACAGATCGAGCAGTTTCTCTTCTGCATTTATCTCAGCCTTCTTCTTGACCCTCTCTGTCCACTCAGATTTCACTATAGAGATTGCCAGATCTGTCAGATCACGAATTATCGACTCCACATCACGGCCAACATATCCGACCTCTGTAAATTTCGAGGCCTCCACCTTAATGAATGGTGCTTCTGCGAGTCGGGCCAGCCTACGTGCTATCTCAGTCTTTCCCACTCCTGTCGGACCTATCAGTATTATGTTGTTCGGCATTATCTCGTCTCTGAGGTCATCCCTGACCTGACGCCTCCTCCAGCGGTTCCTCATGGCAATTGCCACCATCTTCTTTGCCTTGTCCTGACCGATTATATATTTATCGAGCTCTGCAACAATCTCACGAGGAGTCAATTTTGCGCTGTCTTTCTTCTCTGTCATTCAAGTTCCTCAACAACTATGTGGTTGTTTGTATAGATGCATATCTTAGAAGTTATTAGAAGCGAGTTCTTAACTATATCCCTTACACCCATATCTGTGTGGTGAAGAAGTGCTCTTGCGGCTGCAAGTGCATATGGCCCACCAGAGCCTATAGCCACTATATTGTCATCGGGTTCGATTACCTCTCCTGTACCGGAGATTATTAACATTGTCTTTCTGTCAGCAACAGCAAGAAGTGCCTCGAGTCTTCTTAAAAATTTATCTGTCCGCCACTCCTTCGCCAGTTCCACTGCTGACCGATATAGATTGCCATGATACTGTTCAACCCTTTTTTCGAATCTTTCAAAAAGAGTCAGAGCATCTGCAGCAGAGCCGGCAAATCCAGCCAATACTGAGTCCTGATACATCCGTCTGATCTTATTGGCTTTCTCCTTCATTATCGTATCTTCAAGCGTAATCTGTCCATCACCACCAAGTGCAACACTTTTTCCCTTTCTTACACCTAAAATAGTCGTGGATCTGAAAATCATCTATTTAATCCTCTTAAAATATTTTAAATATTCAGAGTCGGTAGAGAGAATCACGGTCGTGCTCGTATCGATGATTGTCCTGTAAGTTTCCAATGTCTTTATGAAAGTATAAAACTCAGGATCAGCACTATAAGCTCTTGCATATATTCTTGCTGCCTCTCCATCTGCCGCTCCCTTTATCTCCTGCGATTTTCGATATGCTTCAGATGATATTCTCTTAAGCTCTCTCTCTTTCTCCCCCCTTATCTCTGCACTCCTTCCATCACCCTCTGACCGATACTTTGCCGCTATCCTTCTTCTCTCTGCGATCATCCTGTCAAATACCTTCTTCTGCACTTGATCAACATAATTTATGCGCTTGATTCTCACATCCTTTATCTCAACGCCAAACTCTGTTGTCTTCTCTGACGACTTTTTTAGAATAAGTTTCTCTATCTTCTCTCTTCCAGTCTTTATTCTGGGCACAGACTTTGAGACATCTAAAACCGCGAGCTCCTCTGTCAGTTGAAACTCTCTATTCGATGACCGCACGATCTCGATCAGATCATAATTTGCAATTGCATTTCTTGTTTCGCCATCTACTATGTCGTCGATTCTCGTCTGAGCACCATGCTCATCTCGCACTCTCTGAAAAAATAGCAGTGGATCACTTATGCGCCACCTTGCATATGTATCGATCCAGATAAATTTCTTATCCTTTGTTGGAACCTGGTTTGCCTCACCATCCCATTCAAGCCATCTCTTTTCAAAATAATTGGTTTTATAGATGAAAGGCACCTTAACATGTAGACCTGGTGATGTTATGGCACCGCCAATGGGCTCCCCAAACCTTGTTATTATTACCTGATTCGTCTCTGATATATAGTAGAAGGTGTTAAGCAGTACAATTAGCAGTATAAAAATAAAGATTGCTATTACTGTTATCTTTATATTCAAATTTTGTCGAGTAGACATCTTTACCTCCTTTCGGTTTAATGTCCCTCACAGAAC
>CAZYVD010000018.1:0-40753 GCA_964651045.1 uncultured bacterium | reverse complement strand
CAATCTGTTTTCCTGTCTTGTGGGCAAGGGTATCATCGATGATGAGCAATCCATCAGAAACGATCAGTCCTGTAAGATACTCTGCAAAATGGCGAAGTTGAGATCGATTGAATATCGTTTCGAACCTGGGCAGGACCGATTCAATGAACGATGGATACTTGACGATAGGTAACATAGCTCTTACCCCCTGAGACCTTGTTACAACTATCAAAAGATAATGAATCAGAAGATAATGTCAAAATGTTTATTTTTGCCAAAGTTCAGTAATTTATTTTTCTTTTCAACGAACTATTTTACATATGTTTATGACTTTTTACAGTGACGAATAATCAGTACTTCTTTAATATTATTGATAATACATTCATCATTGTACAAGACTACTGTTTTAACAGAAACAAAACAGATATGGTAGAACATCTAAACATTACCACAGCAAGGTCGTTTTGGATGCTGGGCATTTTATAAGATATAACAAACCACACCCCAAATTTAAAACAGTGTCTCTTGCAAAACGAAGCGTCTGATGAGTTTGGATGCAATCTTATGAGAAGTTAAATATGCGGTTTAGAAAAACAATAAGATATCAGATATATAACTTCGCTCAAGCATTAAATTACAGAGCTATAAATTTCTAGAAATAATTGAAAAATTAAAGAATAAGCGAATCAGCAACGATTTCTGATATAGTTTTAATTTTAACTCCTAAGTTGTATTCTTTGTTCAGTTCAATAAGCTGATCTATGCAGTTGTGACATGGAGTAGCAACAATGGTTGCACCAGTCTTCTTTATTTGATCAGCCTTGATTTTGCCGGCCTCTATTCTTCGATCCCTGAATTCACCCATGGATAACTGTCCACCTCCGCCACCACAGCAGTAATTATTTTCTCTATTTGGATACATTTCGACAAAATTTGAGCATGCATTTTTTAATATATAACGCTGCTCTTCAATAACACCTCCTGACCTCACCAGATTGCATGGGTCGTGCAGGGTCACAACCTCCTTGTTCTTACTTGGATCGAGCTTTATTCGTCCATCTCTTATATATTTGGCTATGAGTTCAACAGCAGTAATTACATTGAATGGATAACGACGGCCAATCCAGTTCGGCCCCTCCCATCTGATCGATCTTGAGCCATGTCCACATTCTGCTGTTACAAGTATCTCTGCATTGAGTTTACCCATTTCATTGCATAGCCTCTCCATCAGTTCACCGGCAGTATCATCATCGCCTGAGTAATAGGCATAGTTTGTAACATCATAAAATTTTGTTGATATTGTCCAGGATTCATCTGCGGCATAAAAGATCATTGCCATTGCGCTTATTGACATTGGGAAAAATTTTGGCTCTCTTGGATTTAATGTATAGAGAATATGTTTGTCCTTCTTATCAAGAGGTATGCATGCGTTTTCGTCATTTACCTCCATCTTAAGGTCCTCTTCGAGCCATTTGAGTGTTTCAACGAGCTCGTTGTGTGAAATTCTCATATTATTGCCAGTCTCTACTGCTGCATCGATTGTTGATTGTAGCCCTTTTGGAACGAGCTCTAATTCCACAAGCATTGAACGTGCGGTTCGAACTATGAATGGGATGTCTACTCCGATAGAGCAGTGAAGAGAACATCTGCCGCACATTGTGCATGCACCAAATATTACATCTACCATCTCTTTTATGGCTTCATCGTTAAAGTCGCGCGCTCCTGTCCATTTTGGTATTAATTTCCCAATTATAGTATGGTACCTCTTATATATGCTTATTAATTGGTCTATCTTATAGGCAGGTATATAACGCTCCTCACCTGTGGCAATATAGTAATGGCATGTTTCTGCACAGAGACCGCAATGGACACAGCTGTTAAGATGGGTAAGCAGTCTGCCATTTATTGAATCTACAAACCTTTTAAGTGCCTTTTCTTTTTTTGTGATTAAATTATTCCTTATCTTCATGAAATCTTCCTCTTGGAGGCCAGACACCTCTTTTGCCATAGAATATCCCAAGATACAATCTGGAGCAAACAAAAAATATTATATGACGGAGTTTTCCCAGCGGAATATAAAACAGCATGAATCCAGAGTAGATGAACAGTATGGGAGTAACGCTGCTGTTTAAAATGGCAGCAGAGGATAAGAGATGAAAGCCTGTTACAATGATATTACTGAAATAGTCGTCCGGATTCGAAAACAAACGAAGTTTAGAGGTTGTTATTCTTTTTATTAGGATTGCAAATCCGGTAGCAGCAGAGATTATAAGAAAGATTGAAGAAGCTCTGCTGAAAATTGATGGTAATTGAATATCAAAAAAGTGTATGATTAACCAAAACAGTGCCAGAAATGATCCAAGATGATAGACTATTCCTGCTGTATATGTTGGTAGATGTAAATATGCACTTTCTTTTTTAACTGGAGACATGGCACCAGTTGCAGAATATAATATTCCTAATACCAAAGAACCCTTAGGCGTTGATAGGTCATTGAAGCTCGCCTTTAGTGCAATTTTTAAAATATAATAAAGTGTGGAAAATAAAAAGGATATAAATCCAAAAATAAAGATCCATTTATATAATGTCATATTTATCTCTATTTTAGACACAACCATCTGGTTTTGGAAGTCCTGCAATCTTGCATGCTCCTTTTGCAGGACCCAATGGAAAGAGCTCGTAAATTTCTCTCAATTTAAGACCCGTATGTTGACAGATTTTCCTGACCATTGGGGCCATATCATGCTCTTTCCAGTACTCTCTTATATAGTTTATTACTGCCCAGTGTTTTTCTGTTAAATCTCCCGTGCCGTCTTGATTTGCAAAAAGTTGTGCAACTTTTTCGTCCCATTCTTCTGGATTTTGCAAGAATCCATCTCCATCTACATTAAATTCTCTTCCATCGATCGAGATATTTGCCATATAGATACCTCCATTATGATTTGTATTATTATAAAATATATATAATTAAAATTATTTTCAAGTGTTTTCTTAATAAAAATCGGTTGAAATAATTTATAATTATTGTTATTTTAGTCAAGTTACTTTATCAACCTAAAGCTGGAGGAAGAGATGTCTGAACCACTATTATTTGAGATGAGTTCTAAAGGACGAAAGGGATATACACTTCCCATGATCGATGTTCCGGAAAAACCACTGGATGAACTTCTTCCCAAAAATTCGATCCGCAAAACGAGTCCAGATCTTCCGGAGTTGAGTGAACCAGAAATAATCCGACATTTTACAAATCTTTCTGTGTTGAACCATCATGTTGACAGGGGATTCTATCCTCTCGGATCCTGCACAATGAAGTACAACCCAAAGATAAATGATAGATTGGCATCACTCGATGGATTTTCTCAGATTCATCCACTTCAACAAGAGAAAGATCTGCAGGGCGCATTACAGTTGATGTGGGAACTTGGAGAATATTTAAAAGAGATAGGCGGTCTCGAAGGCATCACATTGCAGCCTTCTGCAGGATCTCAGGGAGAGCTTGTTGGAATAAAATTGATGAGAGCATACCATGAAGACAGGGGTAATCCAAGAAGTAAGATCATACTTCCCGATTCTGCTCATGGAACAAATCCTGCAAATGCTGCTGTCTCAGGATACAGTTTAGTACAAATAAAATCGAATGAAAACGGACTCGTGGACATAGAAGACCTGAAGAGAAACCTTGACGATGAGGTTGCTGGTTTTATGCTGACAAATCCAAATACTCTTGGACTCTTTGAATCGCAAATAGAGGAGATTGCCAGACTCGTTCATGAGGCAGGAGCACTTCTGTACATGGATGGTGCAAATCTTAATGCATTGATGGGAATAGTTCGTCCAGGAGACATTGGTTTTGATATAGTACATTTTAATCTTCATAAAACATTTTCAACACCTCATGGTGGTGGTGGGCCTGGTAGCGGACCGGTAGGAGTAAAGTCTTTTCTAAATGATTACCTGCCCATGCCCACAATCGAAAAGAGTGAGGATGGGTTTTCCCTAAATTATGATATTCCCAAGACGATTGGAAAAGTACATCAGTTTTATGGTAATTTTGCAGTAATGGTTCGTGCATATGTATATATAAGAATGCTCGGTGGTGAAGGTCTGTTTGATGTTAGCAAAAATGCTATCATAAATGCAAATTACCTGATGAGAAATCTAGAAGAGTACTATCTTCTTCCTTACAAACAGCATGCAATGCATGAATTTGTTCTTTCTGGTGATTGGCAAAAGGAAAAGGGAGTAAAGACACTCGACATAGCCAAGAGGCTTCTGGATTACAATCTTCATGCACCCACAGTATATTTTCCTCTAATAGTACACGAAGCTCTGATGATAGAACCAACAGAATCGGAATCAAAAGAGAGCCTCGATAATTTTATCGAAGTAATGGTTAAGATAGCTAAGGAGGTAGATGAAAATCCGGATGTTGTGAGAAATGCTCCACAGAATACACCTGTGTCACGACTGGATGAGGCCAGGGCAGCAAGAGACCTTAATGTGAAGTATACATAGATGCTGACACCTGAACAAAAAAATATTCTTCATAAAAGCAGGGGTGAACCTTACATCCTTATCGTAGAGGATGAATCCAACAGCCGTCTTTTGTTAGAAACATATCTCGGCGATGAGGGTTATAGTGTAAAGTCTGCAAGGAGTGGAGAAGAAGCCTTAAAAATCGTAGATGAGGATAAGCCAAGTGTCATTATCCTTGACATAATCTTACCTGGAATGAATGGGTATGAGGTGTGCAAAATTCTGAAACACTCTGTGACTACGAGTTTTATTCCAGTAATACTGGTAACTGCTCTAAGAGGAAATGAGGAAAGAATTCAGGGGCTGGATGCAGGTGCAGACGATTTTATTAGCAAACCATTCAACAGAATCGAACTACTTACAAGAATAAAATCTCTTCTCAGGATAAAGAGTCTTCATGAAGCGCTTGAACAGAAAATAGCAGAGCTTGAGGTGGCTAAATCTAAATTGCGTAAACTCGCAGTTACAGATGGACTCACAAATCTTTTTAATTACAGGGCATTCCGAAATCAGTTGAGGCTGGAAATATCACGATCTAAAAGATTCAATCTTCCACTCTCGCTCTTGATTATGGATCTGGATCACTTTAAAATCTATAACGATCAATTCGGACATCCGAGTGGTGACAGAGTTCTTAAAAAATTCTCCGATATCCTGAGAAAGAATATCAGAGAAATAGATTATCTTGCGCGATATGGGGGAGAGGAGTTCGTTCTTATACTTCCTGGTACGGAAAAAAAATATGGAGGTCTTGTTGCAGAAAAATTGAGAAGACTTATTGAGCACACGAGGTTTCCAAATGAAGATAAGCTTCCAACCGGTAGAATCACAATGAGTGTAGGTGTTGCTTCCTATCCACAGGATGCACAAGAGGAGGAGAGTTTGATAAGACTCACTGACCAAGCTCTTTATCAGGCAAAGAGAAATGGGAGAAACCGTACTGTTGTTTTATAAAACTTCATTTACAAAATTAAAGAGGTGTCTTTGAGAGGTAAAAAGAAAATATCATTTCTCAGATCTCCTTCATTCATAATAGTATCATTAATACTTTTTGTTTTTTCTGCACTTTCGATTTTACTTTTTGAGAGTTCTAATAAAAAGGGTGATCCACGGGATTTTAGAAAGAATATTGAAAAACAGGTAGTGCTGAGGGTAGAGAAAATCAAAAAGAAGATCGAAGATGATCTAAGAAATAGAATTGGAACATTTAAGAACCTAAGCGATTCAATCCTCTCTCATCGCGAAAATGTGAATAAAATAATTGAAAAATGGATTGAAGAGAATAAAGATTTTGAGTGTGTGCTAGTCTGGTATAAAAATCAGAAGTGGCCAATCCCATTTACAAAGAAAAATTTCTGGTCAAGAAGTGAAGTAAGGAGCCTCTCATCAAGAGATAGAGAGATTCTTACAGGATTTCTATATCCAACCGCCAAGATGAAAAGTACAGACAGTGGGCTTAAAATCGGAAAATTGCTTTCATCAGAGCTGCTTGGATATCCAATCATTTCGATTTATCTTCCACTAAGAGACAATCAAATATCAGCCATAGAAGGCAAGTTGAATTTAAAATATATGCAGTTAATATTAAATGAAATCTCCGAAGAATCAGAATCTCTTCGATTAACAGATTCGTCCAGAAATTTGATATTTACCAAGGGAGATATAGATAAACCCAAAAACGAGAAACTCCAAACGAACAGGACAATCTGGAATAATAATAGTATATATGAGCTGGTAAGGATCGATCCAGTGTCATGGGATCTTTATTATCAAAAAAAGGTTGATTTCTCGAAGTTGATTGGTAAAGGGTTTTTTCCGATAAATTACATTGCAATCTTTTTAATCATAATTTTAACAGCATATATACTTACTATCATTTTTGAAAAGCCTGTTGCAGTGGTCAGCCAGAGATTGGTTGATGTTGCTAGAGGGAATTTTAATGAAGAGGTGGTATCGGTAAAAAACAATTATCTGAATAAGATTGTACAACTATTCAACTACATGGCCAAAGAGATGAAAAGGATAAGAGGGCTTGATGTTGGTGAAATAATAAGTGAGAAAAACAGAACAGAAACGATTCTAAGAAATATTGCAGATGGAGTCATAGTTACTGATATTCAAAACAGGATTGTTCTAATGAACAGGGTGGCAGAGAAGTGGCTTGGAATTTCAGAAACTTCTGTTAAAGAGCAACCGATATCTAAATTTATTAAAAATGAGCCATTAATATCACTGCTGCAACAGGTTAAGGACGGCAGTCCTGATTCAATAATAGAGTTTACATTTCATCCTGTAGGGTCGGTAAAGGAGTGTACGTTTCAGGCTCATGCTGCTCCACTATATAACAAAGAAGATCGTATAAGAGGCGTTGTTACTGTTATCCGCGACATAACAAGAGAAAAAGAGATAGATCAGATGAAGACAGAGCTTACCTCGATGGTTGCACATGAACTGAAATCGCCTCTTACATCAATTTATGGTTTCAGTGAATTACTTCTGGATTCGAATCCCTCGGATAAACGTTATAAGGACTATGCGCGGGTCATACTATCGGAATCGGCCAGGTTAACAGACATGGTTAACAAGTTTCTCGATCTTTCGCGGCTCGAATCAGGACGCACAGAGATAAACATGAATCCATTCGATCTAAGAGATATAGTTGAAAAAGTTGTGAATCAATTCGAGGGACAGGCAAGAAAAAAGAAAATAAAGATAATCTCTGAAATACCAAAGAGTTTTCCACCTGCAAATGGTGATCAGGATTTAATAGAACAGGTTCTTGTCAACCTGATCAGTAATGCGATTAAATACAGCCCGAATCATTCAAAGATTGGGATAGAGGCAAAGGTTGAAAATGATGAGATAGTTGTAAATGTAATAGACAATGGATATGGAATTCCAAAAGAATCGCTTCAATACATATTCGACAAATTCTATCGTGTGAAAGACTCAGAGGTCACAGAGGAGGAGGAGGGTTCTGGTCTCGGACTGGCACTGTCAAAAGAGATAGTCGAAAAACATGGAGGATCAATTCAGGTAAACAGTCGTTTAGGCATTGGTTCTGTATTTTCTTTTACTATACCATTATACAGGAATAACAGATGAATGCATATCTGTTAAAAAGGACGATAGTTGTAGTAGACCCAGAGGGAAAGATTGAAAAAAATATCAGAGAGGCTCTGAAGGAGACGAACATTAAAATTGCCTGTTTTTCTTCAGACAAAGAGTGCCTCGAATCGATACCAGAGCTCCAACCAGCAGTAATACTCTCTTTATTTGATACATCAAAGATGAATGGCAGATTAATTTTTGATAAGTTCACAAGCGACAGCAGATACATTCCTTATCGTCATATACCATTCATATTTTTTTCTGATGAAAAGACAAGATCCATATATGGAAAGGAGATGTTCGATAGGGGATTATGGGCATGGTTTACTGAACGATTTGGAATCAGAGAGCTAAGGGAAATCATCGAAAACCTTCTGATGTCACATGAGATGATAGAGAGGAATCTGGAGCTGAGGCAGAAGGTAAGAAAGTCTGAATATAAATACAGGGACCTACTTGAGAATGCCAACGATTTTATCTTCACACTCGACCACGATGGAAAGTTTGTATATTTAAACAATCGTTTTCCACCAATGACAGGATTCAAAAAAGAGGAATGGATTGGGAAAAAATTTATCGATCTGATATCCAGTGAAAATAAAGAAAATGCATACCGTCATTACGAAATGACACACAGGGGTAAAGCAAGAATATTTGAGGCAAGGATTGAATGCTGTGGCGAAAGATATGTAATTCTTTCGTTTAATATAACTCCTATTCTGGAACATGGCAAAATAATAGGATCCATTGGCATAGGACGTGATGTTACAGAGCAGAAAAAGATGGAGAAGGAGATAACAGATCTGAAAAATTTTAATGAGAGTATAATCCAGAGTATGGAGGCTGGTCTTCTGACAACAGATCTGGATGGACGAATAACCTCTCTAAACATGGGGGGGCAGAAGATACTCGGATGGACTGAAAAGGAGGTACTGGGTAAACCCATAAGATCCGTATTGAAGCCGGAAGAAGCAGACTATATTTTTTCACGTCCATCATCTCCAGATTCTCTTCCTTACAGTAGAGAGACAGAACTGACAGTTAAATCTGGTGAGAAGATATCGATCGGTTTCACTGCCACTGACAGGATCGACAATACAGGTAAGAAAGTCGGTTCTATAGTATCTTTTAGAGACATCTCAGAGTTGAAAAGAATGAGATCTGAGATAATACGAATGGATCGTCTTGCCTCGCTCGGTGTGCTGGCATCTGGTATTGCACACGAGATTAAAAATCCTCTTGCAGGAATAAAAACAATGGCACAGGCTTGTGAAGATGAGTTTGATGAGGAGGATCCCAGAAAAGAGTATCTAAGCCGCATAATTCGTCAGGTGAATCGGCTTGATGGCCTCCTTAAGACATTCTTTGCATTTGCCAGACCGAAACCTCCTGATAGAAAGCCCCATGATCTTTCAGAGATATTGAGAGAGGTAATGAATCTGGTAGAAAAAAAGCTGAAAGTAAATAACATCAGATATGTTGAAGAACTTGAGAAGAATCTTCCGGCAGTTATGGTAGATTCTCAGCAGATGCAACAGGTGTTTTTGAATTTAATATTAAATGCAATCGATGCCATGCCGGAAGGTGGTGAGCTGAAGATTTTTGCCAACATAAAAAAGAGCGATGGAAGAAAATTTGTGAGCATAGATGTAATCGATACAGGGATAGGAATCGATGATAAAGACAAAGATACAATCTTTGATCCATTTTTTACTACAAAATCGACCGGTCTTGGATTGGGTCTATCCATTGTATACAGGATAATCCAAGAACACAGGGGCGATATAAGCGTTGATAGTGAACCGGGTGCTGGAACTTGTTTTAAAATTAAATTACCACTGGGAGTCTAAGAATGAAGAATAGTAAAATATTAATCATCGAGGATAATCAGGATCTACTGTTTACTTTAAAAAATGTATTGACAAAAGAGGGATACAAAGTATTTACAGTAGAGAGCGGTGAAGAGGGAATTGAAATATTTAAAAAAGAGTTAATAGATCTGATTCTTTTGGATTTAAAATTGCCTAAGATGGATGGTATAGAGGTTTTAAAGAACATAAAAGAGATTGATCCAGATATTCTTATAATAATGATGACTGCCCTTACAGATGCTAGACCTGCTGTAGAGGCAATGAAGAAGGGGGCATATGACTATTTAATGAAACCATTTGAACTCGATGAGTTGAAGCTGGTTGTAAACAAGGCATTAGAGACTTACAGATTAAAAAGAGAGGTTGCGAGACTAAAGCTTGAACACAGGGTAAAACATCCAAACGATGCGATCTATGGTGAGAGTAATGAAATCAAGCAGGTAAGAGAGTTAATAAAAATAATTGCAGAGACTCCAAAGACATCTGTTTTGATACAGGGAGAAACTGGCACTGGAAAGGAACTCGTGGCAAATGCAATTCACTATTCAAGTCAAAGATCAAATCAGCCATTCATAAAATTAAACTGCAGTGCAATTCCCGACCACCTGCTCGAGAGCGAACTATTCGGTCATGAGAAGGGGGCGTTTACAGATGCTAAATCAATGAAAAAGGGACTCTTTGAACTCTCAGATGGAGGAACAATATTTTTTGACGAAATATCAAGCATGAAATTGAATCTACAGCCTAAAATCTTGCGGGTGATCGAATCGCAGACATTCAGAAGGATTGGCGGAACCAATGATATTAAGGTAGATGTGAGAGTAATTGCAGCAACAAACACTGACCTAATAGAACTGGTGAAGAAAAATGAGTTCCGTGAAGATCTCTACTATCGTTTAAAGGTTATGGAGGTAACACTTCCACCACTAAGAGAGAGAGATGGGGACATAATACTTCTCACAAAGCTTTTTATCCAAGAATTTAACGAGGAGTTCAATCGAAATGTTCAGAAATGTGATAAGGAGGCCGAAAATATTCTCTTAAATTATTCATGGCCTGGCAATATCAGAGAACTACGAAATGTTATTGAAAGAGCAGTAATACTATGTAAGGATGATACAATAAGTGTAGACCATCTTCCACGAGAGCTTCTGCAGGATAAGAGCAGGAGTAGTGTTTCAAAATTTTCATTAGGCCAGTGTCCACTTCATGAGATTGAAAGACAACACATTCTTGAGGTATTGAGACAGGTTAATGGGAATAAATCAAAGGCTGCCAGAATTCTTGAAATATCCCGATCTACTCTGCGAGAAAAGCTGAAGAGCTATCAGATCACAGGTTGATCTAATTTTGACCACTTTACCGTTGAGCCGATTTTTAATTTAAAATTTTCTATATTCACAACTCTTTAAATAACAAGCAATAAACTAAAACTATCTTTTATGTTAACAATCATATTCTCTCTGGTATAGTATTTGCCAAATAGAATAATGTTATCTAAATCTTAAGGAATATCTGATGTACTGCAAGAAGAGAATATTGATTGTCGATGATGAAGAAGACCTTACATGGAGCATATCGAGAAAACTGTTAAGGGATGTGGATTACTTTGAGATCATATGTGCCAATTCTGGTGACAGGGCACTGGAGATGTTATCTCAAAACAGAATAGATCTTGTAGTTACAGATCTTCGGATGCCTGAAGTGAATGGAATACAGCTGTTAAAAGAGGTCAAGGAAAATCATCCCGATACGCAGATAATAGTAATGACAGCCTATGGATCGGTAGATGTAAAGAATATTATACAAAAATATGGTGATATAGGATATATTGAGAAACCATTTGAAATAAATGACTTAAGACGATTGATACAGAAGGTTTTAGAAATCTCTTCTGGGCAGCAGGGAGAACAGCAATGATATCTAAAGAGCAGCTAATAAAATCTATTCAGGAAAAAAAGGAACTGGATACTTACGAGACTGTAATCAGTGTAATAGGAACTGGAGGTGCAGGAAATAACACTATAAGCAATCTAAAGAAAAAGAATCCGAGTGGAATAAAGGCAATAGCGATAAATACAGATGCTCAGGACCTTTCAAAGTCTATTGCGGATAGAAAAATTCTCATTGGCAAAAATATAACAGGAGGTCTTGGCGCGGGTGGAGATCCAGAGATAGGAGAGAGGGCCGCAGAAGAGAGCAGAGAGATTTTGAATACGGTTTTAGAAGGTACAGACCTACTCTTTATAACGTGTGGAATGGGTGGAGGTACAGGAACAGGTTCTGCACCAGTGATAGCACAACTGGCTAGAGAGAAAAAGATATTAACAATAGCAGTAGTTACATTGCCTTTCTCAGATGAGGGTATAATAAGATGGGAGAATGCACAGATTGGTCTTGAAAAGCTCAGGAAACAGGTAGATTCAATAATAATATTAAAAAATGACAGGCTTCTTGAACTCTATCCTGATTATAACATATCAAAAGCATTTGCTGAAGGCGATAAGTTGCTGATAAACACACTGATGGGTATATCTGATTTGATAGTAAAGAAGGGGCTGATCAATCTCGATTTTGCAGATATAAATATTGTGATGCGCGATGGACCAAATGCAGTAATAGGATTTGGAGAGAGCAGTTCAGAAAATAGAGTGGATGATGCAATAAGTCGTGCACTATCGCACCCGATGATGAAGTTCGATATAACCGGAGCACAGAGTGCCCTAATTCATATTACAGGTGGACCATCACTGACAATAAAGGAGGCAAATAAAGCGATTAAAAAAGTTAAAGATAAACTCGATACCAGTGCACGAATAATATGGGGTATAACTATAGATAAAAATTTAAAAAATAAAGTAAAAGTCATGATAATAGCAAGCGGATTGGTGGAAGAGCATGAGAAGGAGGAACTGCTAGAGAGAGAGCATGAAGAAGAATTAATAATTAATGAAGAAGAAGAACAGATCATACACGAAGCAAAAAGATTGTTAGATAATGACAGAACAATATTTGACATAAAGGAATCAATACTCTCAGAAGGGTCATCGACAACATCAAAATCGCATGAGGCAAAGCCTCTTACAAAAACAACCCTGCTGTTTTATGACATATTTAACGATGAGATTAAGGGAGATTTAAAGCGTTTTAACAGGGCAATTCAGTTCCTCAGAGAAAATCCAAAGGACATTAAACACATTTTAGATGCACAAAAAGCTGTTAAGCTTATCTTAGCATCATCACAAATGTTTGGTTTCGATGAAATCAGCGAACTACTGACATCAATAAATGAAATTCTTGAAAGTGTGAGATCGAGAGAAATTCAATTTAGCCCAAAGATATTAGATTCAGTGACACTTGCCATGGAGATGGTTATAGATCTTGCTCAGACCAAGAGTGATGGAAAAGGGGAGACTGGTTACATAGTTAACAGGCTTCGTGAGATGAAACAAGAGGCGATGTAATCTATTAAATCTACTTGACTTTTATTGAAAATCATATTACATTTTACCAAAATGGGCGATTAGCTCAGGTGGTTAGAGTGCTTGCTTGACATGCAAGAGGTCACTGGTTCAAATCCAGTATCGCCCACATTTTTTATTTTAAAATAAATAATTTAGGGGAAATCTGAGCTGTTTGGATCAAATTAAGGTAACATTTGATGATGGTAAAAAAAGGAGTTTTCATCGAGGCACAAAAGTAGGTCAAATAATCGATCAGATATTTCCCGATATTTCCAAAGATGTAATTGCAGTAATATTAAATGGAAAAGTATCGGGACTGGATGAGAAGGTCGAGAGTGATTCAACAATAAAACCACTGACCTGCAACGAGCCGCAAGGCCTGCAGGTCTTTTGGCATAGTGGTTCACACGTAATGGCCCAGGCGGTGAAGGCTCTTTATCCAGATGTAAAGTTGGGGATAGGCCCTGCTGTATCTAATGGATTCTACTATGATTTCAATTTATCCGAGACTATCAGCTCTGAAGATTTCGAAAAAATCGAACGGAAAATGAGAGAGATAGTAGAACTTGACCAGCCGTTTATTAAGAAGGTAATGGACAAAAAAGAGGCTGCTAAACTTTTCAAAGAGATGGGAGAGGATTTCAAGGTTGAACTAATAAATGAAATACCGGATGATAAGGTATCGATATATCAGAATGGCGACTTTATCGATCTCTGCAGAGGTCCACATGTTGTTTCCACTGGACTGATAAAACATTTTAAACTTCTCAGTGTTGCAGGCGCATACTGGAAGGGTGATGAACGAAATCCGATCATGCAGAGAATATATGGAATTGCCTTTAGTGACGAAGAGTCGTTAAAAAGACATTTAAATGTTCTTGAAGAGGCAAAGAGACGAGATCACAGGCGGCTTGGAAAAGAGTTAGATCTTTTTAGTTTTCACATAGAGGGTCCTGGTTTTACATTCTGGCATGGCAACGGAATGATCATCTATAATCAGATTATGGATTATATGAGAGAGACTCTCACCAGGCATGGATACAGGGAGATAAAGACACCAATAATTTTAAATGAAGAGTTGTGGCACAGGAGCGGACACTGGGATAATTATAAAGACAACATGTATTTTACAAAGATAGATGATAAAAACTATGCCATTAAACCGATGAATTGTCCAGGTTGTTTGCTGATATACAAGAATTCACACCATTCATATCGTGAACTTCCAATAAAATTTTCTGAGATGGGGCTGGTTCACCGCCATGAAAAATCGGGAGTGCTTCATGGTCTCTTTAGAGTAAGGCAGTTTACACAGGATGATGCACACGTATTCTGTTCTCCAGATCAGATGGAAGAGGAAATCGTGAAGCTAATCGATCTGGTTTATGAGATATACAATACTTTTGGATTCGAAAATTTCCAGATTGAGCTTTCAACCAGGCCTGCTAAATTCATAGGAACAATCGAGTTATGGGAAAAGGCCGAAGAAGTCTTGATGAAGGCATTAGAATTAAAAAATATTGAATTCCAGATAAACAGGGGAGAAGGTGCATTCTATGGTCCAAAGATCGATTTTCATATAGAGGATTCACTCAAAAGACTTTGGCAGTGCGGCACAATTCAGGTAGATTTTTCAATGCCAGAGAGATTCGGTCTGGAATATGTAGATGCAGATGGTTTAAAACATAGACCTGTGATGATACACAGGGCAATCCTCGGTTCTATAGAAAGGTTTATTGGCATTTTGATCGAACACTATGGAGGCGTTTTTCCAACATGGCTTGCGCCAGTTCAATGTGTGTTGATGCCAATAAGTGAAAAGCATCATGAATATTCTAAACAAATATATGAAAAAATAACAAGTCATAAGATTCGATGTAAATTAGATGACAGAAACGAGAAGATTGGATACAAGATAAGAGAAGCAGAGTCAAACAAGATAAAATACATGTGCATTATAGGAGACAGGGAGTCAAAGAGTGGCACAATCTCCTTAAGAAAGAAGGGAGAGGGCGACATTGGCCAGATTTCTCCCGATAAATTTATTGAAGATATATTGGATGAAATCAAAAGGAGGGTTTAATATCAAAAAGGAAGAGATTCGAGTCAATGACGAGATAAGAGCCAGAGAAGTAAGAGTAATAGATCCAGAAGGTAATCAGATAGGAGTAATGGATGTAAAAAAGGCTCTTGAAATTGCCGAAAGTTACTTTTTAGACCTTGTAGAGGTCGCACCAACTGCAAAGCCGCCAGTTTGCAGGATAATGGACTATGGAAAGTATAAGTATCAATTGAGTAAGAAAGAAAAGAAGAGTAAGAAGAAGCAGCATATAATACAGATAAAGGAGATCAGATTCAGACCGAACATAGAAGAACACGATATTAAATTTAAGATAGATCACGCAAGAAAATTCATAAATTCTGGATATCATCTCAGAATAAGGATATTGTTTAAGGGAAGGCAGCTTGCTCATCCTGAACTTGGGAAGGCGGTGTTGGACAGGATAATAAAAGAATTGGAAGATATTGCCCAGCTTGAAAAAGAACCAGTAAACGAGAGTAGAAGCATTGTTGCAACATTTATAAAAAAGTAGAGGAGTCGACAGATGCCAAAGATTCGAACAAAAAGAGGCGCAATGAAGAGATTTAAACTAACAGGGACAAAAAAAATACGGCGTAATAAATCGCATGCAAATCATATATTGACAAAAAAATCGTCAAAGAGGAAAAGAAATCTTAGAAAGAAGGATTTTATAAGCGATTCGGAAGTAAAAAGAGTAAGACGCATGATTGCAGTTTGAGAATAGAGAATTAAATTAGAGAGGTAGGAAACAATGCCAAGAGTAAAAAGTTCCGTTGCATCAAGAAGAAGAAAGAAGAAGATACTAAAACAGGCTAAAGGATACTGGGGCAGCAAAAGCAGGTTATATAAGAGTGCAAAAGACAGCGTTCAGCGTGCATTGCTCTATGCCTATAGAGATAGAAAGGTGCGGAAAAGAGAGTTCAGAAAACTATGGATCATCAGGATAAATGCTGCAGTACGACCTTATGGACTGAGTTATTCAAGATTTATCCACCTTCTGAACGAGGGGGGAATAAATCTTAACAGAAAAGTGTTAGCAGATCTGGCAGTTACAGATCCAACAGCCTTTCAAAAAATAGTCGAGAGTGTTGCCAAATAATGCAAATAGATGATATCAAAGAGAAAATAGAGAAATTAAAAAAAGATTTTAATGAATCTATTAAAAAAATCGACGATGTGAGGTCGTTTGAAGAAGTAAGGATAAGGTTCCTTGGAAGAAAGGGATTTATTTCTGAGCTCTTTAAGATACTTCCACAACTGGATAATGAAACAAGGAAAGAGTCTGGGAAACTAATCAACGAGCTGAAACAGGAGGTATCTTTATCTATTTCCAAAATACAAAAAAAGGTTTCAGAAAAAAGAAAGGAAAAGGTAAAGACAGATCCAACCCTGCCTGGATATCCATGGCCTGTCGGAAGGTATCATCCAATAACAACAGTTCTTAGAGAGATAAAAAGATGCTTCAGACAGATGGGTTTTTCTGTGGTTAGAGGTCCTGAAGTGGAAACGCAGTACTATAATTTCGAAGCACTGAACATTCCCAAGGATCATCCGGCTAGAGAGATGCACGACACACTATATTTAAATGACGACATGCTAATGCGGACTCATACATCACCAGTTCAAGTTAGAGTGATGGAAAAGAATCCACCACCCATTCGAATAATTTCACCAGGAAGATGTTACAGGCGCGACACACCCGATGCCACTCATTCTCCGGTTTTCTGGCAGGTAGAAGGATTATGTGTGGATGAGGGGGTAACATTTTCAGACTTAAAGGGTGTCATTCAATCGTTTGCATGGATGATGTTTGGTAAGGATATTAAGATTCGTTTCAGGCCCAGCTATTTTCCTTTCACTGAGCCGAGTGCAGAATATGATTTTTCCTGTATGATTTGTGGGGGAAAGGGTTGCAGGATTTGCAAGGGCACTGGATGGATAGAAATTTCTGGTGCTGGAATGGTAAACCCTGCGGTCTTTAAATATGTAAATTACGATAGTGAGAAATATACAGGATATGCATTTGGTATGGGTGTTGAGAGAATTGCGATGTTGCTTTATGGCATAAATGATATCCGATTATTCTATGAAAACGATGTAAGATTCCTAAATCAATTCTAGGCGATCAAGAGATGAAAGTAAGCGTAGACTGGTTAAAAGATTTTGTACAGATAGAATGCAGCGGTGATGAACTTGCCGAAAGACTGACAATGGTTGGACTGGAAGTAGAAGATGTTGTTAAATTGCGGCCAGAGTTTGAGGGTGTGGTTATTGGTAGAGTCGAAGATGTAAAGCCTCATCCAGATTCCGATCATTTAAAAATTTGCGGTGTCGATGCTGGAGATCAGATCGTCTCTGTTGTATGCGGTGCACCAAATGTCAGGAAAGGACAGAAGGTGGCTCTTGCAAGAGTTGGTGCAGTCATAGGTGGCAATAGGCGTGTTAAATCTGTTCCTATAAGAGGAGTGGTATCTGAGGGCATATTGTGCTCTGAACGAGAGTTGGGACTTAGCGATGATCATAGCGGAATACTTGTTCTAGATGATGATGGATATAGAGTTGGAGAGTCGTTTAATGGAGGTTTTAAGGAGGGTGAAGACTGGATTCTTGATATAAACGTAACACCAAATCGTCCCGACTGTTTAAGCATCATAGGAATTGCAAGAGAAATAGCCTGCATTTTTAATAAAGAATTATCGATTCCTGAGGATTCTGTTAAAGAGAGCGATATCCCAATAGAGTCATTCATATCAATAAGAGTCGATGATCCGGATGGTTGCCCAAGGTATTCTGCAAGAGTGATCAGGGATGTGAAAATTAAACAATCGCCATTCTGGCTTCGAAATCGTTTAGAATCAGTAGGAATCAGGTCAATTAACAATGTAGTAGATGTAACAAACTATATATTAATGGAGACTGGACATCCTCTACATGCCTTTGATTATGACCTTATTCAAGGTCAACTCATTGTTGTTAGAAAGGCTGAGGATCAGGAGAGATTCAAAACACTGGATGGTAAGGAACACACTCTTTCAAAAGAGGATCTTTTGATATGCGATGGTGAAAGGGGAGTAGCCTTAGCCGGAATAATGGGAGGTCTTAATTCAGAAATAAACAATCAAACAACAAACATCTTTTTAGAGAGTGCATATTTTGATCCGGTAACTGTAAGAAAAACGTCAAAAAGACTGGGAATATCGACAGAAGCTTCATATAGGTTTGAACGCGGTGCTGATCCTGAAAACACGATCTTTGCAGTAAATAGAGCGGCAAAATTGTTAAGCGATATTACCGAATGCAAGGTTGCAAAGGGAATTTTAGATGTAAATAAAAAGAAATTCGTTAAAAGAAAAATAGAACTTCGTTATCCAAGGATAGAGAGAGTTGTTGGCATAGAAATACCTGAGGGTGATGTTAAGAGGATTCTTACGAGTCTTGAGATTGAGTCATCAGAAGAAAAAAAGGAAAGCACTGTTTTTGAAATACCTTCTCGTCGTCATGACCTATCAAAAGAGGAGGATCTCATAGAGGAAATAGTTCGCCACTATGGTTATGACCGTGTTGAAACAAATTTGCATACAAACATATGTTTAAAGTTTTTTCCGGATGAGGAGGAAAACCTTCTTGAGGAGATCAGAGACATACTTGTCGGAATAGGCTTTTTTGAAGTAATTAACAACAGTCTTGTATCAAAAAAACATACAGAGTGTTTCGTTTCGGGTGACTCACCTTTAACAATTGAAAATGCCATAAGTCCTGAAACAAAGTATCTTAGAACGAGTTTAATACCATGTCTACTCGATTCAATATTATGGAACTTAAACAGAGGTGAAAAAGATTTAAAAATATTCGAAATCGGGAAGATATTTTCACCAAAACAAAATTTTCTTCCAGATGAGATCATGATGGTTTCTGGTGCTCTGACTGGCAACAAAATGGTAAAAAAATATTGGAAAGAAGAGGAGGAAAGGGTCGACTTTTTTCATGCTAAGGGAGTCATTGAAACAATAATCAAAAAATTACACATAGATGATGTTGAATTCAGACATGGCGGTGTGATTGGATTAAATCGGGATAGTTCAATGGTCATTGTCTCGGGTCCTGTTGAGATAGGAAATATTGGAGAGGTAGAGCAAGCTATTTTAGAAAAGTTTGATATTGAAACCCAGGTATTTGTATTTACAATTAACTGCGAGAAGCTCCTGAGCCGTAGGCCCAAAAGAACCAGATATGTTCAAATACCCAGATTCCCATCCATCATGAGAGACATGGCAATAATAGTCGACGAGGGAATAGAGGTCGAATCAATAAGATCATTTATTCAAAAAAGAGGAGGTAAAAATCTCATATCTGTAGAGCTGTTCGATCTATACAGGGGAAAACAGATTGATCCAGGTAAAAAGAGTCTTGCTTTTCGATTAACATTCATGTCCAAGAAGCGTACTCTTAAAGAGGATGAAATAGACCCAATAATAGATTCTCTTCTACATCAGTTGCAGAACAAATTTTCTGCAGCTCTCCGTTCTTAAGGAGGCAAAAATGGAATTGACTCAACGGCTTGATGAACTCGAAGAAAAAATAAATCAATTGATTATTCAATTGAAAAATTTAAAGATAGAAAACAATGAATTGAAGGAAAAGAATCTCGATCTGCAAAGGATGATGGCAGATAAGGAAAAGACAATAAACGATTTAACAAGATATAGAGAAAAGGAAGATCAGATAAGAACAAAGATAGAATCAATACTAATAAAGTTGAAAGATTTCACAGACATTAATAGTTCGTTGCTCTAAATCTTTTGATAGGGGTTTGGTAAAAAAAACCTGCAGGAATAAATTGAAGACTTCGGATAAAAATGTTCTTAAAATAAGAATATATGGTGCTGAATATTCCGTGAGCAGCTATGAAGATATAACTCACATTAAAAAGGTAGCGGAATATGTCGATGAGAAGATGCGTATGGTTGATGCAAGTGTGCGTGTGGATTCTTCCTTAAAGGTTGCAATACTGGCCTGTGTAAACATTGCCAGTGAGCTTTTCAAGTTACGGGAAGAATACCAGCGCATCTCTGATCAACTTGAGGAAAAAATTAAAAAAATAAATTCATTAATTGAGAATCGGATTTGATCATATAAAAAATTATTTTTTCCTATAGTATTTTATCCGTATTAAAATTCCCGCAGGGAAAACCGATCCCTTTCAAGAGATTGGAGCGGTATAGTTCTATGCGGGTTTTTTAATATATCGGGAGGAGTCATGGACACAGTACTGATTGTAATTGTCTGCAGTATTAGTTTAATAATGTTCTTTCTTGGCTGGGTTCTCAGCACAAAATTAGGACAGGGAAAGATTGCAAGAGCCGAGATGCTTGCCGAGAAAATAGTTTCAGAAGCCGAAAAAGAAGCAGAAGCAATTAAAAATCAAAGAATTTTAGAAGCAAAGGATGAGTGGTATAAACGTAAACAGGAGTTTGAAAAAGAGACAAAACAGCAAAGACAGGAAATAGAAAGAATAAGAAACACTCTGGCAAAAAAGGAACAGGATACTGAAAGAAGAATCGACCATTTGCATCAGAAGGAAAAAGAGGTAGCAAAACTCGAACAGAGCATAAAAGATAAAATGGCGCATTTAGAGAAAAGGCAAAAAGAACTCGATAAGATAATTGAGCGTGAGAACGAAAGGCTTGAAAAGATTTCTGGTATGTCGAACGAGGAAGCACTAAAAGAGTTAAAGGCAAACCTCATAGATAAGGCAAAACAGGAGGTTGCCAAGATAGTAAATGACATGAAAGAGGAGGCACGGTTAAAGGCAAACAGAGAAGCAAAAGAGATAATTATTTCTTCGATACAGAGAACCGCAGCAGATCATTCTGCAGAGACTACAGTCTCAGTTCTTCACCTTCCCAATGAAGAGATGAAAGGAAGAATAATTGGACGAGAAGGAAGAAATATAAGAGCGCTTGAGAATGCAACAGGAATAGATCTTATAGTAGATGATACACCAGAAGCAGTAATACTTTCTGGTTTTGATCCGTATCGAAGGGAAATTGCCAAAAGAGCACTTGAGAAATTGATAGAAGACGGAAGAATACATCCTGGAAGAATAGAGGATATTGTAAAAAAGACTCAAAAGGAAATGGAAGAGTATATCGTAGAATTAGGTGAACAGGCAATGCTTGAGACAGGCGTACATGGCCTTCATCCAGAGCTTGTTAAATTGCTCGGCAAACTGAATTACCGAACCAGTTATGGTCAGAATGTTCTTCAGCACAGCATCGAAGTGGCTCATCTTGCAGGGTTAATGGCAAGTGAACTGCAGCTCGATGCGGTTGTTGCAAAACGTTCAGGTCTGCTTCATGATATCGGAAAGGCTATCGATAGAAACACTGAAGGAACTCACTTTGCAATCGGAGCAGAAGTTGCTAAAAAATATGGTGAAGGGCCTATAGTTCAGAATGCAATAGCATCTCATCACGATGAAGTTAAGATGACCTCACCCATATCTGTTCTTGTACAAGCAGCGGATGCTATTTCTGGATCACGTCCAGGAGCAAGGAGAGAGACTCTCGAAGGATATATCAAGAGGCTCGAAAAGTTAGAAGAGATTGCAGATTCATTCAAGGGAGTATCAAAGACCTATGCAATACAGGCTGGAAGAGAGATAAGAGTTATAGTAGAACCGGATAAATTAAACGATATAATGGCAAATCAACTAGCATCCGATATAGCAGAAAAGATAGAAGCGGAAATGGAGTATCCTGGACAGATTAAGGTAACTGTCATAAGGGAATTCAGGGCAATAGATTATGCAAAATAGATGATTTGTATGGATGATAATTTAAAAATTCTTTATATTGCTGATATTGTAGGAGTTCCTGGATGTAATGCAGTATCATCTGAGATCAACAAACTCAAAGAAATCTACGATGTTGATTTTACGATAGCAAATGGAGAAAACAGCAAGAAGAATGGAAAGGGAATGGATCCAAAGAGTGCTGATTTTCTATTTAGAATGGGAATAGATGTGATCACAACCGGAAACCATATATGGAACAGCATGAAAATATATGATGAACTCGACAGAAATCAGAGAATACTTCGTCCAATTAACTATCCTGCAGAATGTCCAGGACACGGTTCATGTGTTGTAAAACTATCGGATGATATACCAGTAGGCGTGATAAATCTTCAGGGCAGAGCCTTCATGTATACAATAGACTGCCCCTTTCATGTTTCTGAGAAAGAGATAGAAAGACTACATGATGATGGTGTGAAGATAATAGTGGTAGATTTTCATGCAGAGGCAACTGCCGAAAAAGTGGCAATGGGTTATTTTTTAAATGGAAAGGTCAGCGCAGTAATAGGATCACACACACATGTTCAAACAGCAGATGAAAAAATACTCTCGTCAGGCACAGCATATATTACGGATGCAGGAATGACAGGAGCCTTTGATTCTATAATCGGAATGCAGATAGACCAATCTATCAAAAGATTCATTACACAGTTGCCAGTAATCACAAAGGTTGCAAAGAATGATTGTAAAATATGCGGTGTCGTTATAACAGTGGATAAAATGAGCGGGAGGTCAATCGATATCGAGAGGTACCAAATTTCTGTCAAGGGAGACAAGAATGGCACTAATAATTGATGGCAAAAAAATATCGGATGAGATTCGGAAAGAGATTAAAGACGATCTGGACAGTCTCCGCAAGAGAGGCATCCTGCCACATTTGTCAGTAATCCTGGTTGGGGACAATCCAGCATCACATGTATACGTACGTATGAAGGAGAAGGCGTGCACAGAAATTGGAATATCATCAGAGACTCTAAGGGTTCCTGAAACAGTATCTCAGTCCGAACTTATCGGAATGATAGATGATTTAAATGGAAAACAGAGCGTAAATGGGATACTGGTACAACTTCCACTTCCATCACATATTAATGAGAACATAATCTTAGAGAGAATCTTGCCAGATAAAGATGTAGATGGATTCCATCCCGTAAACATGGGTAAACTTGCAGCAGGTATAAAAGAGGGTTTTATTCCAGCAACACCGGCTGGTATAGTAGAGCTCTTAATGCGAACCGGAAATTATCCGGAAGGAAAAAATGTTGTGATAGTTGGAAGAAGCAATATAGTTGGAAAACCAGTGGGGCTTCTTCTTCTTCATAAGGCAAAATATGGAAATGCTACAGTTACATTCTGCCATTCAAAGACACGAGATTTAAAAATGATTACTAAATCGGCTGACATTCTAATTGCTGCCATAGGAATACCAGAGATGATAACAAAAGAGATGATAAAGCCTGGTGCTGTAGTGATTGATGTAGGTGTAAATAGGGTGGAGGATAAGAGCAGGAAAAAGGGTTACAGACTGGTCGGTGATGTAAAATTCGATGAAGTATCTAAAATTGCATCAGCGATAACACCTGTTCCAGGAGGTGTCGGCCCAATGACCATAACGATGTTATTGAGGAATACATTAAAAGCGTGTAAGAAGAGTTTAGGAGAACAGGGGAGGATGTCGTGAGATTGTCAAAGGCATACATTCCAACTCAAAAAGAGATACCGGCAGATGCAAAAATACCCAGTCATAAGTTGATGATAAGGGCTGGTTTAATAAGACAGCTTGTATCTGGAGTATATTCATATCTTCCTCTTGGCTGGAAGATAATGAAAAAGGTAATGGAGATTATTCGTGAAGAGATGGATGCAATAGGTGCACAGGAGCTTTATCTTCCAGTATTGAATCCTGTGGAAATATGGGAAGAATCTGGAAGGAACAAGGATTTTGGGGATGAGATGTTTCGTCTCAAAGATCGAAAGAAAAGAAGTCTTGTAATGGCGCCGACTCATGAGGAAGTAGTATGTGATCTTGCCAGAAAGTTTGTTAAATCCTATAAGGATCTTCCGCAAATCTGGTATCAGATTCAAACAAAATTCAGGGACGAACCAAGACCGCGATCAGGAGTAATGCGAACACGTCAGTTTATTATGAAGGATTCCTATACACTCGATGCTGACGAGAAAGGTCTCGACAGGGCTTACAATCTACATGCAAAAGCATATCGCAACATATTTTCAAGATGTGGACTTAAATTTCATGTTGTAGGAGCATATTCGGGGTTGATGGGGGGCAGTAAGTCACAGGAATTTATGATCGAATCGGAATCTGGAGAGGATACGCTTATTCTGTGTACAAAATGTGATTATGCCTCAAATATGGATGTTGCTGAATCTGTTGCAGAAAAGGCATCGGATGATGAAATTCGAGAATTGAAAAAGATACACACTCCTAATAGGCGGACAATTGATGAGGTATCGGATTTTTTAAATATACCGCCTAAAAGATTAATGAAATCTCTTCTGTACATATCTGAAAAAGGTCCACTAATGTTACTTATTCGCGGCGACCATGAAGTTAATGAATCGAAATTGCATACACTGCTCGGAGGCGATTTTCGATCCGCGGAAAAAGAGGAAATAAGGGATATATGTGGAGTTGATGCAGGATTTATGGGCCCTATCAATCTAAGAAAAAAGATAAGGATAATAGCGGACATCTCATTAAAAGAAGAGCACAATTTAACAACAGGAGCAAACGAAAACGATTACCATTTTACTGGAATCGAAATTAACAGAGATTTTTCAATAGACGATTTTGTCGATATTCGCAATGTAGAATCTGGAGACAGGTGCATTGTTTGTGGTGAGAAATTGAGAATTGTAAATGCTATAGAACTCGGTCACATCTTCAAACTTGGAACCAAATATTCAGAAAGCATGAAGGCCTATTTTCTCGATAAAGATGGAACAGAGAGGCCAATTTACATGGGCAGTTATGGGATAGGAGTAGAAAGAATAGTTGCAGCATCAATAGAACAGAACCATCGTGATAATGGGATTGTCTGGCATCCTTCGATAGCTCCCTATCTAATACACATAATTCCAATAAATTTTCAGGATGATAAAATAAGAGGTATCTCAGAACAGATATACGATTTGCTCTGGAATCAAAAGATCGATACTATACTGGATGATAGGAACGCATCACCAGGAGTAAAGTTTAAAGATGCAGACCTTCTCGGGATGCCGCTGCAGGTAATAATTGGAGAAAAATGGATCAAGAGTGGAAAAATAGAAATAAAAAAGCGTTCAAATGATGAGGTGATATATTCTTCAAAAACAAAATTTTTAGAAGATGTTGTTAAAATAATAAATTCTCTAAAATCATAGAAGGTGTTGTCATGGATTACAAAGAGCCAAAATCAAAGATAGTAACTGTATCCATTTCGATTAATGATATTAAAGAGAATACTTCGTTTTTATCAATCCCAGAGGGCTATAGTGAGAACGAAATAAAAGATTATTTGTTGGAAAAATACGCCACAACTACAGGAATACTCGAGGGTTTGGTAGATAGAAATAGGATAATTCTTCAGTGGTATCCTGAAAGGGTAGATTCAAAAGCAGAAGAATATAACAGACGTGCATTGAAATTTTTAAAAGAAAAAAAATATCAGGAAGCCATAGATTTGTGGCACAATGCAATTTCACTAAACAATAAGGATGTAGAGTATTTATATAAAATTGCACTATTGTTTTTTGAAACAAAGAGATATGAGGATTGTGTAAAATTCTTAAAAAGAGTTGTCAAAATTTGTCCAATACATCACAGGGCGCATCTTCTGTTGGGTCTATCCCTCATGAAACTAAGAAAAATCGATGAAGCACAATCATGCATACTTGAGAGTAATTTTCTAAATAGATCAAACGTTTTAACACATCTTAATCTTGGAGTGATTTATAGTATTCAAAGAAAATTCAATAAGGCAATAAAGATGTTTAACGATACAATAAATCTCTCTCCAAATGAAACAAGAGCCTATCTTGGTCTTGCAAAAATTTATAAAATGCTAAACGATGTAGAAACGTCAAATAAATATTTTCGGAAAGTAATTGAAATAGCTCCAGATTCTCCAATGGCACAGTATGCAAAAAGATCAATATCTCTTCCAAAGAGCACAGAAAATATTTATGTTGATGCTACAAAATCGCGTGAAGAATATTTTACAAAAGGAATGAACTTCTACATAGCAGGTGATTATAAAACTTCATCTTCTTATTACAAGTCGTATCTACAGGCACACCCATCGGATGATTATGGATGGTATCTTTTGGGAGAGACGAGACTGAGAACAGGTGACATAAAAGAGGCATCGGATTGTTTCAAGAGGGCAATAAGATTAAATTCAAAAAGAGGATTGTACTATAAGGCTCTCGGTGTATCATCATATTTTCTTGGAAATTCTGATGAGGGAGTAAAATCGCTTAAAAAGGCTCAGGAGCTTAATAAGAATGATTCTTTAATAATGACTGTACTCGGAATTCAGCTAATGCGATTAAGAAGATATGAAGATGCAATAACGGAATTTAAGAATGCAATGAATAAAAATCCCAATAATCCGATGGCAATGTATCATCTTGCACTTGCACTAATACAGAAAGATGAGAAAGAAAAAGCGATCGAGATCATAAACAGAATTATTTCATTTGATTATTATGTACCTCTAAAAAGCAGTGCTAAAAAGCTACTCCAGAAATTAAATGGTTCACCAGAATGAAAAAGCAGCATTAGAGATTTTCGAGTCGGCATTAAAAGGAGCCGACCCATATATTGCTGTTTGTAGAACTCTCACATTAAAAAATAATAGGCTAAGAATAAAAAAATCATCTAGAACCATCCTTGAATTAAATTTAAAAGAGATAGACAAAATAATTATTATTGGGGCAGGAAAGGCCACTGCAATGATGGCAAGAGGGGTGGAGGAGGTCTTAAAGGATAGAATTTCATATGGATTAGTAAGTGTGCCATATGGAGATTGCATTAAATTAAATCATATCAAATGTTTAGAGGCTTCACATCCAATGCCAGATGATAACACTATTGAAAATACAAAAAGAATAATAGAATTGATTGAAGATTGTAAACAAGATGATCTCATAATATCATTGATTTCTGGCGGAGGATCTTCGCTGTTAGAGTATCCTGTAAAAAACGTTTCATTGAATGACTTAAGAGTCATCACACAAAATCTATTAACTTGCGGTGCTACAATAGATGAGTTAAATGCTATAAGAAAGAAAATTTCCATGGTTAAGGCAGGTAAACTGGTAAAAATTGCATATCCAGCAAGAATTATATCATTAATAATATCCGACGTACTTGGCGACAGACTAAGCAGTATTGCATCCGGTCCCACTGTAAGAGATGACTCAGAGTCTTCAGATGCCTATAAAATACTAAAAAAATATAAGTTATTAAATAAGACCCCAGAATCTATTAAAAAGATTATCATTGATGAGAAAAAAAATAAAAAATTGGATTTCTCAGATATTTCAAATGAAATATTCAGAAATGTATATAATGTATTAATATGCAATAATAGATCTGCATTAAAAAGTGCAGAAAAGAAGGCAATAGAACTGGGATTTAATACTATAATTTTAACATCATATCTAAAAGGAGAAGCTAAAAAAGTTGGTAGAAGATTGGCAAGGTATGCAAAAAAAGTTGTAAGAAAAAAGCATGCAATAAAGAAACCAATATGTATAATTTCTGGAGGAGAGACAACTGTAAAAGTTAAAGGATCTGGAAAAGGAGGAAGAAATCAGGAGTTAGTACTTTCGTTTTTAATAAACATTGGAGCAGATACTAATTTTACATTCCTGAGTGCAGGAACAGACGGAATAGATGGTAATACAGATGCTGCTGGTGCAATAGTTAGTAAAAGTTCAATAATGGAAATAAAAAGAAAAAAAATTTGTCCAAAGAAATATTTAAAAGAAAATGATTCCTACAAATTTTTTGATATGATAGGTGGGACCATAAAAACCGGAAGAACCGGAACAAATGTTATGGATATTCAGATACTATTAATAGACAAATAAAATATTTCGTATAATATATATTATGTTTACTTTAAACGCTCTATACGCTTTACGAGTTAACAACCCAATAATCAATACTAGATTTTTTCATAATCATTCTTAATTGATTTTTCTGACGACTTATTATTGATGTAATGTATACCACTGTTTTTTTTCATATGTATATTTTTATACCATAATCTCTGCATCTAAAATTATTTTTGTATTTCAATAAATTTTGATAGCATGTATATTCCAAAAGAAGCGAGCCAGTGCTCACCTTCGTAGTTTCCGCTTAAAATATTAGCCAATCCGGCTTTTGCATGAACAATACCGGATCTTATCATAATATTTCTTAGTGGATTATTTTTATCTAGTTGGTTTGCAATGCCGAACATACACCATGCTCTTGATAGATTCAAACCATCAAGGTGCACAATTTTTGGATCTTTTCTGTCTTTAACAAATACAGGTTTGAGTAAATTTTCAGCTTTTTCATTTTTTAAATCAGGAATAAAATCTTCAAGCCATCTCTCAAATTTTTTTCTTTCCAAGACTCTTCGCATTAGATCCGCCTCAATAAGAGAAGGTGAAAGAAAATCCTCTCCTCCTGGCTCTAATTTATAAGGATAATCTCTATCATTTTTAAAATATTTTAATGTTCTTTCTATAAGAAAATTTTCAAACTTCTTATCCCCGACTTTTCTCGCATAATCCAAGGCAAAACCTATTCCAAATGCAGTGTTTGGATGGACACCGGTTCTTATTGGATAATCCTGTTTTGGTAAAAAATCATAATAACGTTCAACTATTTTTTTTGTTAATGGTCTTAAATTGTTATACCACTTTTTCCCGTCATTATCATTCCATTCGTAAAGTTCTTCAGCGAGTTTCAACAGCCAGGCCCATCCATAAGTTCTTTCAAATGATTTTCTATTCTTCTGATTAAAATATTCTACTTCCTTAAGAATATTTTTTCTTGTTATGTTCTCTCCTATCCTTTTTCTAATAGTTTTTGAATTTTCAATATCAGGAAACATCTTTAAAAGTTTAACAAGCATCCAGTGACCATGAACCGAAGAGTGCCAGTCAAAACATCCATAGAAAGCTGGATGAAGCTGTTTTGGACCTCTTATATCATCTTTATCGTTTATTACATGGCCAGGCTTGTTTGGATATTCTCTTTGAATGCATCGTAAAGCAAGTTCTGCAAGATTAGATGCAATGACTTTATCAAATCCAAATTCGTTTTCAATCATAATTTTCTCTTTTTCTTTTTTGCTCGAACAACTGCATAGAATTGATGCAATTATTAGAATTGTTGAGATAATGACTCTCATATTCTTTTCTCCTTATAGGTGTTATACTTTTCTCTTTTTTATTATTATGATCAATATCGATACAACAAGCAAAAATGCAAATATTACGGAAATGTTCAAAAGAATTTTTTCATTTCCGATTGTTAATCCAAATATTTTTGAGATAGCCTTTGTAAAATTTGATATTCCCAATATGATTGTACTCACAACAACAACAAACATAATTAAATTCGATATCTTTCCATTTATGCGATCAGGCCCCATCAAATTTACATCATTAACTAATATAAACAAAAATATTGAAATAAACGGAAGAAGCAGTCCGTTCAATGCCTGGGCAAATATTATTGCTGGAATTGGTTTTATTCGTATCAGTCCAAAAATAAGACCAGAAAGCAGTACCAGTCCCCAGATAAGTCTGAAATTCCATGACTTTTCCTCCCACTTATTAACAGCACCCTTTTCAAAAAGGCTCCTTGCAGTAATAGATGCTGCTAACGGAGCAGTGAGAGCAGAAGAGAAACCAGCAGAAAATAGACCGATTGAGAAGAATACTCCTGCCCAATTTCCCAAGCTGTTGGAAAGAGAATTTGAAAGGTTTTCAAAAGAGAAAACTCCGTTAATTGACGTGCCTACAACAAGAACTCCCATTGAGATAATTCCTCCAAAGATCACCGCAATAGATAGTCCAAAGCGTAACTCCCCAATACTCTGACCTTTAGCGATACCAGATCCAAGAAACAGATTATATGGAACAACTGTTGTGCCAACCAACGCTAATACAAGGATTTCGGAACCTTGAGGAATTGATGGAATAAATGAGCCTTTAATAATCGATATAATAGAAGGCCTTATGGATATAGCAGTAACCAGAAATGTAACACCCATTAAAGCAACAACAACGCCGAGAATGTGTGCAATTGTTTTTATGGTTCCAAAATAGAGCATTAATCCAGCTATAGCAACTATTGCGATTGTGATTATTTTTGGAGAAATATTTAAGTTTAATGAAGCTCCTGCGACACTGCCCAGTATGTTGCCTGCTTCATATGCAGCACAACCTAATATTATTGCACCAATTACTAAAAAGAAGACAAATATCCTGTATTTACTATTTGAGAACTGTTTCTGTATGGCCTGACCAAGATCACTACCAGATACAACAGTAATACGTGCACCTGCTTCCTGAAGAGTAAGACATGCAATAGTAGAAAAGATCAGGGCCCATAAAAGATTAAATCCAAATTTCGTTCCAGAAGAAGCAGCAGTTGTAATAGTACCAGGGCCAATAAAAGCCGCAGAAATCACAGACCAGAATAATATTTGAAGAATTCGGTTCATTGTATCATCATACTCCCATTTTATTTCTTACCCCATCCCCCACCGCCTGGTGTTTCAAGAATAAAACGGTCTCCAGATCTAACTTCACAACTGTCAATAGAATCAAGTAGTATCTTCTCTCCAGATTTGCGAATTATAGTTTGTTTTGCGGGTTCTCCGTTCTCCCCACCCTTCATACCATAGGGTCCCTCTTTTCTATGCTGACCGAGAACCGACAGGTACATTTTATCGAGAAATTCGATCTCTCTAATCACACCATCCCCTCCTCTGTATCTGCCCTCTCCTCCTGAACCCTTTCTGATGGAAAATCTTTTTAATCGCACTGGATATCTATGTTCGACTATTTCCGGATCTGTTATTCTTGTGTTTGTCATATGTGAATGAACTGCGCTGGATCCATGAAAATCCTTTCCTGCACCACACCCTCCACAAACAGTTTCATAGTAGCTGAAGTTCTCATTTCCAAAAAGAACATTGTTCATTGTTCCCTGGCTGCACGCAGCTATCCCTAATGCCTTAATTAATGTATCCACGAGTCTTTGACTCGTCTCTACATTGCCGCCCACAACGGCAGGTGCCTTTCGAGGATCGTCAGGAAATGGAGGATTTAATATACCCTCGGGTATATGTAAATTTACTACATTCATCAAACCCTCGTTAAGAGGTAAGGGTTCACTCAAAAGAAGTCGCAATACATAGATGACAACACTATTGACAATTGCAGGAGTACCATTTAGGTTTTTCGGATGAACCTTTGCCGATCCAGTAAAATCGATATCTATCCTGTCTCCAATTATCTCTATCCTTACCATTAATGGAGAACCATCATCAAGCCTCTCAGTTGCCATGTAGGTACCGTCAGGAATATTTTTCAATGCATTTTTTATTCTAGATTCTGCTCTCTTTTCTATTTCTTTCATATAATGATCAACAGTATCTGCTCCAACTTCGCAGGCAAGTTTTAATAATGCATTTGCTCCACTGATATTTGCAGCAACAGCAGCCTTGAGGTCCGCAATGTTTTCCTCGACTGCACGGGACGGATAGGGTCCGCTCTGCAGTAAATTGCGAATCGCATCCCAGTTTGCTTTACCATTTTTAATTATGAAGGTTGGCGGAATAACTACCCCTTCCTCTGCAAGAGAACTTGCAGTGGGAGGCATAGACCCTGGCAGTGCTCCCCCTATTTCAGCATGATGGCACCTGTTTCCAACAAAACCAATTAGTTCACCTTTATCGGTATAAACAGGCATTATTACCGATACATCTGGAAGATGGGAACCACCATATCTTGGATGGTTTGTAACCACAACATCTGATGGACCAATCTTCATTTCTTCAATCAAAGAACGAACACATAATCCCATAGATCCAAGATGTACAGGAATGTGAGGCGCATTTACTACGAGCCGGCCATTTTTATCCAGGATACCACATGAGAAATCGAGACGATCCTTTACATTTGTCGAAATGGCCATTCTTCTAAGCATCTCTCCCATTTCTTCTGCAATAGAGCAGAATCGATTTGTAAAGAGTTCCAGTCTGACAAGTTCTGACTTTGAATCCTTAAACTGAACATCTTTCATCATTTTTTTTCTCAGCAGTAGTGATAAAGTATGATCTACAACTACATCCCATCCCTCTTCGACAACTGTGACAGTATGCGGTTCAAAGATCAGTGCAGGGCCATTTATATTTGCACCAGGTCTGAGATTTTTTCTTTCATAGAATGGAACATCTTTAAAAGTTGTTCCGAAATATGTTTTTTTATATCCATCCGGTTCTGGTTGGAAGCTCTCTATATTTTTTTCTCTCAATCGACTCTTCTCAGCAGTAGATGAGGCTACAACACGAATCGACTCTAATTCAATTTGACGCCCTTCTGGCCAGTGACCGAATATTGATCTGTATTTTTCTTCAAAACTTTTTTTAACACAAACATCTTTATTATATTCAATCTGAACTACAGAATCCTGTCCAATGAATCTTAAATTTAAAATCCTCCTTCTGATTATTCCTCTCCCAATACCTTCATCCCGAAGTAGCCTAATCGCCTCATCTTCCAATTTTTTAAGATAATTATCAATTTCTGGTTCGATCTCATGCAGGGGCTTTATTATCTGTTTCTCACAGAAGCGTTCAATAACTGCCCATCCTAAACCTATTGCACTTAAGAGACTCGCATCAACAGGTATTAATACTCTATCCATATTCAACCTTTGGGCTACTGAACATGCATGCTGAGCACCGGCTCCTCCGAATGCGACAAGCACATAGTTCTTTGGGTCGTATCCCTTTCTGATCGATATTTTTCTAATAGCATCGGCCATTCTTTCGCAGGCTATTGTGAGAAATCCTTCCAATATTCTGTCTTTTTCAATATCTCTCTTTCTGGCTTTTTTTATACTTTTTATGACCCTTTCAAGCGCATCTTCTGCTGCTCCCCGATCTATTGGTATCTCGAACCTCGATTCATCCAATCGTCCAAGAAGAAGATTTACATCCGTAAGTGTGAGAGGGCCTCCTGCACCGTAACACGCAGGACCTGGATCTGCACCCCCACTCTCTGGTCCAACCTGCAGTTCCATATTCTTATACTGGCATACAGATCCACCGCCAGCAGCAACGCTCTCTATTGCAAGTGCTGGTGCCACAAGATGGGCATCGCCTACGATGTGTTCAAAAACATAATCATAGTCCCCATCGAAACGAGCAACATCAGTACTGGTACCACCCATGTCAAAAGATATAATTTTTTCGAAACCAGAGTATCTTGCTGCCTTTACAGCACCAACCACTCCACCTGCAGGTCCGCTCAGAAGACTGTCTTTTGCATGGTAAGATTCCGCCTTAACCAATCCACCAGCACTTGTCATAACATGAAGATGGCCTCTGTCTACTGTTTTTGTCACTCTTTGTAAATAATCTTTTATTACTGGAACAAGATATGAATTCACAACCGTTGTCTCTGCTCTAGGCAGAATACGCATGAATGGTACCAATTCTGAGGAACATGATACATGGCGGAATCCCTTTGAAAGCAGATATTGAGCAAATTTCTCTTCATGGATCGGATTTGCATAACTGTTCATGAATACTACGGCACCAATATCTATTCCAGACCTCAACAGATCAGAAATTTTATCATCGAAATCTTCTAGGTTCAAATCCTTGATTATTTTTCCATCACATCCAACCCTTTCATCGATCTCGACAATACTCTTATAAAGTGGTCGTGGTTTTTCTATCTTTAGTTCAAAGAGGTCCGGTCTCTGTTGATTTCCAATAACAAGAAGGTCTCCAAATCCTTTTGTAATAAATAGTGCAACGTCACCACCCTTTCTTTCAAGAAGTGCATTTGTCCCCCTTGTTGTTGCAAGACGAATCAATGCAGGTGGCAGGCTCTCTTGTGCTGAGGTATTTGTAATCATTTTTGAAACGAGTACAGGAGCCTCTTCATTAAATTGTATCTCAAAAGAGCAGTTCTTGATATTTTTTTCTTGAACTTTTATAGCCCTGTCAAGAAGGATTGTATTTTTGTCAGGATCGAACTCTACTGCATTGTATTTATTATCAGGAGTATTCAAGAATATTAGCGATGATCCCACTACAAGATCAGAGGGCGCCGACCATCTTATTATTACCTTTATTCTATTTTGATCGATGATTCTTTCGACTCGGCCGCGAAGTGAGCTGCTGCTGAGCACCTTTGCCCTGTAAAGTTTGCCCTTTGAATCCAATGCAATACAATCTGTAAAAGTACCGCCTGTATCGATCCATATTCTCCACAGTCCATCTGAACCAGTTTTTTTGTTAGAAATACTCATTTTCAGGTCACCGAATTTTATATCTCTTTAATAAAGATGTTCCGAAACCATACAGATGTATGAACATCATGATTCTGAAGTCCAATATATCCACTCAAAGAAAAGTCTTTCACTTTTCCTCTCGGTTCTGCTTCCCAGTCGATTATCTTGACGTCATTCAGTTCTACATCTATGTGGCTGCCCTTGAATGTTATTTTATAGTGATTCCATTCTCCTGTATTTTTGAATGCATCCTCTGATGGGGGTTCTGCGTCATAGACTGCACCCGTCTTGTGAATCCCATCTCCAGCATCATATATTTGAATTTCAAATGAGTGATATATATAATCGTCGCTTACCGGAAGATTTGGAACACGAAGAAAGACTCCTGAATTGGCATTCTTTGCAAGACACTTGAAATCAAGTTCAAGAACAAAGTCCTTGAATTTTTTTCGGCTGTACCAAAAAAGCCCCATACCCTTGTGTGATTTTAATATGCCATTCTTCTCATCGAGTTCAAAATATCCAGGTCCATAGTGGTTCCATCCATGCTTTGAATATCTTCCATTTGAATATTTAAGAAGTTCCTCATATCCCTCGTAATATGTAATGCTTTTAATATACTCTATACATTTTCTTATCGAAGCTTCTGGATTCTTGGCCTCTTTTTTATTTTCATATTCAATACAAAGCCACCCATGATAGTTTTGATTTGTAAGTTCTGCAAGAATATCGTGAATGTTTGCCTTGCCCTGTCCAAATGGAACATCATAAGCATCCTTATTACCAAATTCATTAAGATCTTTGAGATGCAGGTCGATCATTCTACCACTTAAAATTTTCAAACCATCCACTGGTCTTACACCGCTCCTCATCCAGTGCCCTGTATCTCCGCATGCACCTATACCCTCCCCTACTCTACTTATATGTTTTAAAACTGTCTGAGGCAGACTATACTTTGAAGGTTCTGGATGATTGTGAATAGCAACTCTTATGTTGTATTTCTCTACCATCTCATCTAATCGTGAAAAATCGTCAAAACCTGGCTCGGCAACTATTATTTTAATATTCATTTCCCTTGCAAATCTAAAGACCTTCTCCATATCCTGTTCATTATCAAGATTGACTACGCCATAACCATAGATAGTCAGCTTGTGTTCTTTTAATTTTTTCTTTATAAGATTTATCTGTTCGCTATTTAGATTGTGATCAAATCTTACGCTTTTATTTTTGTCAAGAATCTGACCTGGATAGGCCTGTATATACTTTACTCCCAGTTTTTCGATCCTATCGAGCGCTTCAAAGAAAGAGTATTTTCTAAATGTCCAGCACTGGACCGCAATTGGGAATTTTTTTATCCTCACATCCTTATAATCAGGATTATCCACAACCACTTGACGATTTGTATTGCTACAAAATATGAAAAAAAGTATTGACGAATTTAAGATTATCAATGATATCATTCTTATTAAGAAATTTTTCTCACTCATTTTTTCCCTCTCAAATTTTATTTACTCCTCGATGGGTTCCATTCACCTTTTGCAACTAAAGGAATATAAGATTCCAGATCAGGGGGTGGGAACTCGACTGTCTTTTCATTCTCTGCACTCATATAGGCGGTCATTAAAAGTTCTGTTACATTCACACCATCATTAAAATTTTCCATTGGTCTCTTCCCATCAAGAAAAGAGCGAACCATGTGTCTGTTTTCCACTTCATAACCATACTCGCTTTCTTCGTTGGTAACTACAGGCATCAGACCTACTTCAGCATTCTGTTTTTCTACAAGATCTTCGCCAACCGTTCCTTTGACATTACGGCTGAAGAATACCTTCAAACCCGAATCGAGTGTATTAATCGACAGAGAATACTCCGGCCCCAACAGTTCCATGCTCAATCTCAATCCAGCTCCTACATAGCACCATGAAGTTGTGGTTTCAACTATTAGCTTTTTACCATCTTTGTCCATGTATTCGATGAGTGATCTTGCAAAATCCTCTGCTGGATGTTTAATGTAATCGAGCCTTCCATCACTGTTTTTGGAAAGAATTTCTGCATATTTTTTATCCTGCCACTTCAAGCATGATGTGTGAGCTGTTACTTTCACCGGCTTTAGACTATCTCTTGGCTCTCCGGGTGGTGTTAACATGAATCTAGCAGTTTCAACAGAATGACACATCATGTCGTTCAGTACGCCGCCTCCCTGTAGTTCTCCCTGCCAAAACCACGTCATGTGTGGGCCGCTGTGTTCTTCGGCTGCTCTGGCAAGGTATGGCCGTCCAGTAAGCGCGGCACCTCTTCTCCAAACTATATCCTTTCCCCTGATTACTGAGGGTGAAAATATCTGGTTCTCAAGGTAACCATCCAGGAGATTGGCCTTTTTTGCAAGTTCCAGCATCTTCCTTGCTTCTCTAACATTTCTGCCAAGTGGCTTTTCACATGCTACTCCGATCAATTCTCCCTTTCCAGAGTCAATTGTATGAACAATCTCTTCCATGACTTCTATTCTGGCAAAATTTGGAGCACATATCCATACAGCATCTATATTAGTATCCCTAACCATATCTGTTATTGATTTAAATACCCTTGGTTCTCCGACTCCAAGTTTCACTGCTGTTGATGCTGCCTTGCTACTCTCTTCTTCGCTGAGAGAGACTATTCCCATTATATCAGCATCCCTTACCCCAACCCACGAACGTATATGAAAGTTTGCAACAAATCCAGCCCCTATTATTCCTATGCCCAACCTTTTTTTAGACATAGTGAACCTCCAATTTTATTTAACTCTCTTTTCACGAAAAAACAGTATAAATGCAACGGCACAAATTACTGTTAAAATACATGGTACTAAAAATACACTTGTCCAGTTTGTGACATCCTGTGTTGTAAATATTGTTTTTATTTTACCGGCAAATAGACTCCCAAGAAAGCGCCCAAGTCCAAGAGCAATTATTGCAATCAAACTCTGTGCAGAAGCCCTGATATCGGCAGGAGCTACCTTATCTACATAGATAAATGCTGCAACAAAGAAGAAAACATAACAAAAGCCGTGTAAGGTCAGCGATGCGATTACAAGCCACGCAGGCTTTCCGATTGCAAAAATTATATAACGTATGGGCCATGCAATTGCTCCAATCGCAAGGGTGTTTCTCATTCCAAATCTCTTTAGGAATCGAGATAAAAGATAGGCCATTACAAATATCTCTGCAACCTGTGCAATTGTCATGACAGCAGGTACATATTTGGCTGAAATTGCTATCTTTTGAGAGGTTAGAAAGGGAGCTGTCAAGATATAATAGAATTCCAATTCGGTAGCCACAACGAATGTTATGGCTATAAAGATAGAAAAATTTTTATCTTTCATCATTTTCAATGCTTCAACAAATGCCCATGGCTTTACACCCTCCTTTTTCGGAGGCGTATGAGGTAGCCCAAACGACTGAATCCCCATAATTATCGATAGTATTCCTGCAAGGAAGAGAGTATCGCCATGCAGCATAAGTTTTTCTCCAAACATTCTGTATCCTGAGAGCATCAATCCGGCTGCTATCCAGCCAATGGTTCCCCAAACTCTTATCCGACCAAACTCTCTTTCAGAATCTTTCAAGTTTATCATTGCAACAGAGTTTGTTAATGCAAGGGTTGGTGCATAGAGAAGACAGTATATTAGCATCAATATGAATATCGTGCTGTATGATGACATGAAAGACATTACTATCAGCAGAATCCCACCCGAGAGTTGTAAAAATGATATTATTTTTTCTGATGCAAAGTGTCTGTCTGCTATCTGTCCTCCGATGAATGGAGATACAATCGTGGCGAGTGGAAGCAGAGCATATATCCAGCCTACCTGTACACCATTGAAGCCAAGCTCATTCATAAGGTATTCAGATAGAACAGGAGCCCACGCACCCCAGATTGCATACTGAAGGAACATCATAATTCCGAGACGATATTTTGAGTTCATGACTGCCTCCAGGTTAGATTTTTTCAAATCAAAATTCTAAACGATTCTTTTTTTCCGAGAATCCCAGAAAACCTTTCGACCTTCTAAATAAGATTTCGTTGCCATATGGCACGTTATCGCTTCCTCAAATCCCCTGTCGATGTTGCAGCTTGGCTGTTTTCCATTTCGAATGCAGTCGAGCCACTCCTTAATATGAAGGTGTGTTACATCTACTAACCTGCCCTCTCTGTATGTATACATCAATCCTCTTGTTGCAAAATATTTTTCTGTAGCAGAAGTTACTGCATCTATCTTTTTTGATCCTGGGGCATAAGAGAAAATTGGGAGCGATGTATCGATTATTTCATCTTTGATTTTTTTTCTGTATCGTGTTGAATTCTCATCAGCCATGACAGTAAGAGAACTTCCAACCTCCATTGTTGCATCGTGTCCCATGAAGACCTTACCTCTATATTTGCCATTGGCCAGCGTGGCACTATAAACAAGAGTAAGATCTCTGTCGGGATACTCGAATACTACCTGAAAGACATCAGGAACATCTCTACCATCTTTGTAGAAATATATTCCACCAGAGGCTACTGCAGATTTCGGAATACCGAGGTTCATGATTTGATTAATTGCGTCAAATTCATGTGAAAGAAGATCTCCCGAGAGACCAGTTCCATAATCATACCAGCATCTCCACCTAAAGAACCTTTCAGGACTGAAAGGAACCTTATGAGGCGCAGGCAGCTGGAACTGTTCCCAATCGATTGTTTTTGGATTGCCATCCTTGTGAATTGCATAAACCCACGCACCACCGGGTGTATTACGATTTGTAGTTGTCTCGATCAGTGTTACCTTGCCTAAAATATTTTTTTCTACTATCTTTTTTGCTTTAAAATGGCTTTCCTGCTGTCTATTCTGATGACCGAGCTGAAATACAATGCCGCTCTTTTTAACAGCATTAAAAACCCTATAAACCTCCTCCTCAGTCCTTGTCATGCACTTCTCGCAGTAGACGTGTTTTCCAGCATTTGCTGCATCGACTACAATGCGGGAATGCCAGTGATCTGGAGTTGCAATTATTACTGCATCGATATCTTTGCTTTGAAGAAGATCCTGATAGTGATAATACCTTTTTGCACCTGAAAGTTTTCCTGTCTTTGCTGCAGGAGAGTTTTCATTCTTTGATGCAGCAATACCTCTCTCTGCTCTTACATCGAAAAGGTCACACACGCCTGTCAGCACGATATTCAAACTTTCCTGGTTAAAATATGCTTTGATTTCCTTTTCTAAATTTCGTATATATAGCCTATCGATCTTCTCCTGTTCCAATGCGAACTTCTTTCTATCTGACCAGTATGTTGGATGCACAAATCCTGCAGATCGTATTAATGACTCTCCCCTTCCACCAAATCCTATTATCCCAATCCTTATAAGTTCTCCATGTTTTTTGAATGTTGTCTTGGGAAGCACAGATGGCGCACCCTCTTCTAGTCCAAGTTCGGATAGAATCAACCTCTTCTTGAAGTTGTCTCTTGATTTCTTGGCAATTGCTCCATATATAAATCCTCCCAATACAGGGAGTGTTGCCAAGCTCTTGAGCACATCTCTGCGATCTATCCTATTTTCATTTTTTTCCTTTTTTGATTCTTTGCTGTTCTCATCTTTTTCTTTTTCTCTCATTTTCTTCCCCTCCATTTACTCTTTTATTCTTTTTATAAAGATAAGTCTATCGAGTCCAATATCGTATCCTGTGGGGAAGATCGTTAAAACAAAAAGTGCGGCCATTTCAATCAGATTTTTATTCACGATGAGATAACTGCCTTCAGATGGTGATGAGTAGGTGTATCCAATAATCGGAGGCTGACAGATGTAATATAAGAAAAGAAGAACGATTCCAGAGATTGAAGCAACACGAGTAAAGCATCCAAGAATCAAACCGAGACCTATGGCGATCAATCCCCATACATTGAGAAAATCTACTATTTTCAACAATGTTGGATTTGTGGCAATTCCAATGAAGAGACTTGAAAATATCCACTTTGATTCAACAAGGTATCCTGCAGAAGTCCAGTAAGGTGTAAATAGTTTAACTAATCCTTCATATAGAAAATGCCATCCGATAAATACTCGAAGAATGACCAGCGATGTTAACTGGATAGTTGAATAGTGCAGTGGTCCTGAATATGATCTCTCTTCGTCACACATGACTTTACCTCCAAAGATTAATAAAGGAAAGATTTTTAATTAGAATATAACGAGATTTATTATACTTGTCAATCAGGAAGTTCTATATATATAGGCTGATCAAAGTCAACTATTTTTTCTTTTAGCGACAATTAAAATTCCCGTATTAA
>CAZYVD010000017.1:0-42996 GCA_964651045.1 uncultured bacterium | reverse complement strand
TTAACATGGGGCTTAGTTCGCTCAAACTTTTGCTTAGACATAGGTTAATTCCTCCAATTAATTTCATATTAATCAAAAAATCAAAGTCAAACATTAATAACAGAGCCCACGACCAGGATTGAACTGGTGGCCTCATCCTTACCAAGGATGTGCTCTACCAACTGAGCTACGTGGGCAATTTAGAATAAGTTTTTATAACTATTTAGACAAAAATCTAAATAGTGAAAATCCTTTTAATATAATGAAATATTTTTCCTAAATCAATAGAAAAAAAATTTTTCCATAAAAAGAGCGGGAAACGGGATTCGAACCCGCGACATTCAGCTTGGAAGGCTGACGCTCTAGCCAACTGAGCTATTCCCGCTTATGAAGTGGAGGGGGGAGGATTCGAACCTCCGAAGGCTTCGCCGGCAGATTTACAGTCTGCTCCCTTTGACCGCTCGGGAACCCCTCCCAAATTTATATTTTACCGCAACTCATCTGTCGCGAGCTGGCGATAGGACTTGAACCTACAACCTGCTGATTACAAATCAGCTGCTCTACCAATTGAGCTACGCCAGCATTTATACAGGCTATAATTATATTAAAAAAATTTATTGTTGTCAATAGAAAAATTAAAAATTTTTGTACTATTAATCAACATGGTATACAGTATTATCGCTTGAGGTGTTTTAGAGATAGAACATGGGAGAGACTGGTTGGCCTAATTTCCCAGAGGGGAGATTATACAAGGTTGGCGACATAGTGGATGGTGAAATGATTTTGAATGAATACGGATTGATTATAAAGACGATTTGGAATGATTTACCGAATCATTATAATCACATCAAATTGGATGAATATGTTTGCCGAACCATATTCATGGCATTGTCATTATAACCGATACCGTAGGGGCGATTCATGAATCGCCCCAACAAATGAACATAAAACAACGGCGCAAGATGTTGTTGACAAAAATAATCAGACGGTTTAAAACATTTTAAGCTCCGCACGGGCAAGAGCCCCTGCGGAGCAATAGGCGTCGCAATCCAAAAGTGAATAAAGAAAATTTGAATACTGCTAATATCTTCAGTTAAATTTTATTTTGAGGCAACATGCACAAATAGAAGGTAACCGATTACCTTCTAATGTCTGGACTACATTATGATATTAACCCCCATAAACCAATCTATACCTTCCTCCACTTTGATCCATCCTTGCCGTCTTCTACTATTATTCCCAACTTGCTCAATTCCTCCCTGATTTTATCTGCCTCATCCCACTGTTTTTTCTTTCTAAGATCCTGACGCAGATCAACAATAAAATCTATTAAATCGGCCTCTAAATTACTCTTCTCTTTTACCATATATTCAGAGAATCTCAGACCCAAAATATCCTCTCCTAAACTCTTAAATAAAAAGAATACTTGCTTAACAGCATCACTATCCAAATCATCCTCTGCAAACATCTCATTTACTTTTTTCGATATATCAAAAAGAACAGAAACTGCACCAGCAGTATTAAAATCGTCATCCATATATTCATAAAACCGATCTCTATAGTCTCTCCATCTTCCATCAAGTTCAACTATATTCACACTATCGGAAAAACGATCCCTGATATCTGATACTGTTCGCATGAGCTTCTCAAATCCCTTCTTTGCTGCATCAAGAGACTCATCAGAGAAATTTTGTGGGGATCTGTAATGTCCCTGAAGAATAAAGAATCTGATCACCATTGGATCATATCTTTTGAATAATTCAGATAGGGTGATAAAATTTCCGAGCGATTTGCTCATCTTTTTACCATCTACTGTCACCATGTTGTTGTGCAGCCAGTATCTGGCAAAAGTCTTTCCTGTAGCAGCTTCACTTTGAGCTATCTCACACTCATGATGAGGAAACTGGTTATCCAATCCACCTCCGTGAATATCAAAACTTTCGCCCAAATATTTCATAGACATGACAGAGCACTCAAGATGCCATCCAGGAAAACCCCGCCCCCATGGAGATGGCCACTGCATTATATGTCCCTTCTCGGCCTTCTTCCACAGGGCAAAATCAGCAGGATTTTTTTTCCTTGGGTCTATCTCAACTCTTGCACCTTCAATTAAATCCTCAATTTTCTTTCCTGAAAGTTTACCATAATCTGTGAACTTAAAAATATCAAAATAAACATTTCCATCTACATGATATGCATAACCCTTTTCAATAAGTTTCTGCACAAGCTCGATCATCTCTGGAATATGACCCGTTGCGCGACATGAAATATCGGGTCTTAAACAGTTAAGACTATCCATATCTTTGAAGTATTGAATTTCATATTTCTGTGCAACCTCTACAGGTTCAAGCTTTTCAAGACGCGCCTTCTTAATTATTCTATCCTCTCCATCATCCTCAAGCATGTGTCCGACATCTGTAATATTCTGCACATATCTGACTCTGTAGTTCAGGGCACGTAGATACCTTACAATTACATCAAAAGAGATATAACTTTTTGCATGCCCAAGATGTGGCTGATCATAAACGGTCGGTCCACATACATAAATCCCAACAAATGGCGGATTAATTGGAACAAACTCCTCCTTTTTTCTCGTCAATGTATTATAGACTCTTAGCATCTCCTCTCCTTTGATATTAAAACAAACTTCTTGATTATTTAAAATCTGTTGTATATCTTAATTTACACAATAAAAATTTATACCTCAAGATGAAAAAATCAATTTTAAACTTTTCGGTCTTTACAGCAGGATTTACAACAATAGTAACTCAAGTCCTGATTATGCGCGAGCTCGTCGTGATCTTCTACGGCAACGAACTCTCCCTGGGGATAATGCTTGGAATATGGCTCTTCTGGACTGCTATCGGAAGTGGACTCATTCCAAGAATTTTGCCAGACACCCAATCCCCACACATTCGTGTCGCTCTTCTTCAGGCAACTCTCTCTCTGATTCTTCCCCTGCTCCTATTCTTCATAAGAATCATCAAAGAGATGATAGGAGTTACACTCGGCGAAATGATCGGATTTGTTCCAATGTTTATCATTACCTTCATTACACTCTCACCAATCTGTCTGATATTCGGCCTCCTTTATACAACTTCATGTCATGCATTTGGATCATTTATTAAAAAAGGCAGTGAATCGATTGGCAGGGTATATCTGCTGGAGGCCATTGGATCTACAATAGGAGGAGTATTTGCCAGTTTCATCTTTCTGCGGTATACAAATCCTGCATTCAGTTTTTTTCTGCTCTGTATTTTAAATCTGACCTCTGCAATCCTTCTATCTTCAAGTTTTCTACTTCGAATCAGTAAAACGGCTAAGGTATTATTGTCTGTTTTTCTAATTGGATATACGGCATCTGGTTTTATTTTCTCGGAAAAACTTCAAAACATTTATGATAAAATGCTTTGGAAGGGATACGATCTTGTTGCTACAAAAACAACTATTTATGGCAACATAGTCGTTACTCGAATAGGTGAACAATTCAACTTTTTTGAAAATGGCCTTTTAATTTTCTCAGCACCAGACAAGCTCACTGCCGAGGAGTCTGTTCAATTTGCTCTCCTTGAACACCCAGAACCAAAGAGAGTGCTTTTAATCGGAGGAGTCTCGGCTGGATCGATCGATGAGATTCTCACTCATCCCTCTGTTGAAAGGGTCGACTATGTCCAGCTTGATCCTGAACTCGTAAGATTATCACGAAAGATTCTTCCCTCAGAATATACAAAATCATTTGATGATCCAAGAGTAGAAATACACTACGACGATGGATTAAGATATATCAAAAACTCTCACGAAAAATATGATGTTGTGCTTCTAAATTTCCCAAATCCATTTACGGCCCAGTTGAACCGTTTCTATACAGTCGAATTCTTTAGGGAAGTCATAAAAAGATTAAACAAGGGCGGCATCTTCTCTTTTAATGTTTCTTCCTCTGAGAATGCCATAAGCCCTGAATTATCCGACTTCCTTAGTACTATCTATTCAACAACAGTGGCTGTATTCCCGGAGGTCATTCTTCTGCCTGGCGAGACAGTACGATTCATAGCCTCATCTGAAGTCGGTCTTCTCACATCTGATCCACAGGTTCTTATAGAGAGATTAAAGAAAAGAGAACTCAAAACAAAATACGTAAGAGAGTACTATCTCCCATACCAGCTCTCAAAAGAGAGGCAAAACTTCCTGAAAAGCAGGATTTATATAGTAGAGCCAGATAAGATCAATAGAGACTTTAAACCTATAGGATACTATTTTGATACCATACTATGGGCAACCTACTTTTCCACCGGATTTAAAAAGATATTTCTTGGATTCTCACGTTTGAGCACAATTAACATTTGTGAAATCTTTGCATTTATCACAATGCTCATTATAATAATCAATCTCTTTAAAAATAGAAAGGAGCGTTCTCCTGCAATAGGAATCATATTCTCTATACTGATCGTGGGCTTCACAGAAATCTCTCTTGAGGTGATTCTAATCCTTGGATTCCAGGTAATTCATGGATATGTGTATCAACATCTTTCTATACTCGTTGCAGCATACATGCTGGGCCTTGCTCTTGGAAGCCGCATTACAATATCGGAGGAAAACATATCAAAGAATAGCTTCTCTATCTTCAGACTCTTGCAACTCTCGATGGCAATATATCCTCTTATTACCTATGGTATACTTTTAATACTCCATGGTTCGACATCAACAAGATTGATCTCAAATGTCTCGGTATGGATATTTCCCTTCGTGGTAGGAGGAGCTGGTTTTATAGGTGGATGCCAGTTTCCTCTTGCCAATCATTTATATCTTAGAAAATCCTCTTTAAAAAAGGGTTCTGCTGGCCTGCTCTATGGAATCGACCTGACAGGTTCATCTGCAGGAGCCCTTCTGACATCTGGTTTTATCATCCCAATTCTTGGAATCCCCAACACACTGCTTCTTCTGAGTTTCATAAACATCTGCGCACTGATCGTACTGCTCATATCTAAGATGCCCGCACAAATTAAAGATTAAAAAAATTGATGGCAAAATGAACGTGCACCCCCTAAAGGGGCTTGCATGGTTTGGAGAAATTGTTTATTTTCATTTATTCAATGTACCTTAAACTGTAAAGAATGCGATGTTGAAAAAAAACTTATTAAGGTCCGCAAACAGGTCAACAATCTTTATTTTAAACAAGGATGGAGCAAAAACAGGATAGTGAGACAGCTTGGAGTCAGCAAACATTTTGTTACCAAATGGACAAAAGATTCTTCTCAAGATGTGACGATTGATCATAGGGGTTGGCCTTTGGGTAAGAGGCGCAAATGTAGAGCTGAGACTGAGGAGCGGATTTATCGGATATATAATTATCTCAAGGAAGAGGCGTCTGAGTTTTTTTATGGAGCCACAGCCATATCCAGGGAATTGAATCCTTGACAGCAGATAACTTTATTGATGGATGTGAACGTTTTTTTCATCGTTTTGAAGTTCCTGATGCACTTAAGGTAGAAAGCGCAGCTACTTTCGTAGGGAGCCTGTCTGGGAAAAGAGAGAGAAGATTTTATTTCCAGAGTTTATTTTTTAGGTCAGTTCAGAGAAAGTGAAAACACTTCTGGAGGTGGATTTATTCATGTTCTTAATGATGAGATAAACCTTCCTGCTGATTACATTAACTCCTTTGTAGTTAAAGAGTGGAACCTTTTAAAAGATAGTTTGACCGTCTCAAAGAAAACGATAAAAAGTTTTTCAAAAAATAATAGAGATTGACTTCAAAATTAACAAACACATTAAAAAGAAACTTATCAAGGGGGGTGCACATTCATTTTGCATATGAACATATTTAAAATTAATCTAAAAGATTCACTTTGTTGTCTCTTCTTCTTTCTCCACTATCCCTGCCGAAACCTTTACATCACTGCCGCGAACCACAAAAGATTTGGTCGGACATTTCTCCACTGCCAGTTTTAAATCGCCTACTGGATCTTTTATTCTTTCATAATGGATTAGTGGAAGGTGCCCGTCCATTGTAATTATCTGGTTCTCTGTAATCGTTGGCTTTGCACATAGGCCACAACCTATACATCCGACTTTGCAGACAGATTTGACCTTTTTCCCAAAATCCCTTGAAACGCAGCCAATAAAAATTTTCTGGTCCTTGGGAATTAATTCCAATATTCCCCTCGGGCAGACTCGAACACACTCACCGCAGCCTGTACACAAGTCTTCATCGACTCTCGGCAGCCCATTCTCCTGCATCGAGATTGCATTAAAAGGACAGGCTTCGACACAGGTACCATATCCAAGACATCCATAGATACATCCCTTTGCACCATTGTCGATTAAGACAGCAGCCGTGCAATTAGTAATACCCTGATATTTTGCACGTTCTACACAGTTTTCCCTGTCGCCCCTGCATCTGACAACAGCAATCTTTGGGACTATTTCACCAGCTTCGGTTCCGAGGATTTCGGCAATCTTTGTTGCTACATCTCCCCCACCCGGAATGCATCCAGTCACCTTATATTTGCCCTGTACAACACCCTCTGCAAAACCACTGCATCCTGGTGCTCCGCATGCACCACAGTTTGCTCCGGGCAGTATCTTTTCGATCTGTATGACTCTATCATCCTTTTCAACAGAAAAAACCTTGGAGGCCAGTGCAAGCGCAACACCAAGCAATACTCCGAGTCCTCCCATAACAATTAGTGCTGATATTATTGAAAAGTCCATTTCTCTTTTTCTCCTCCATCCAGATCATTTGATTCAACATATACACAAAACCCATCGTTGACTATGCGATGGGTTTTGTTCATAAAGTCTCAATAATAATTATATTTTCTTGAGTTGTTCGATCTCATAATTTGATCTCTCGGCCCATCTCCTGTCCTTTGCTGCCTCCTTGAAACTTTCTATGGCCTTGGCAACATCACCCAGAGCCTTATAGGCAAGCCCCATTTCATAATATGCCGGAGCAAACCGGCTTCTATATTTTATACAATTCTGGGCTGCCTGAAGAGCCTTTTGATGCTGACCGAGTTCATTATATGACTGCGAAAGCCTGTAGTATGACCGCCAGAAACTCGACTTGATCTCAACAGCCTTCTTTAATACATCGATTGCCTCTTTGTGCTTTCCGATATTCTGGTAAACCACTCCGAGAGCATTGTATGCCTGATAATAATTGGGCTTAATATTGACTGCGTTCTTGAATGCATCAATCGCCCTGTTGTAATTCTTCTTATCTGCATATATAGTTCCAATTCCGTAATAGGCCTTAAAATTTGTCGAGTCGTATTTGACTGCCAGCTTAAACAGCTCAAGCGCAGCATCAGTCTCACCCAACCTCTTCTTTAAATTTCCATAGTTATAATACACCTTCGAATTGGTTGAATCGAGATCAAGAGACTTTTTATAAGCCTGTTCGGCCTCTTTATACTTCTTCAGACGAACCAGAGAAAGAGCCTTGCAATAATATGGTTTAGCATCTAATGAGTCCATTTTAATAACTTGGTCAAACTTCACAACCGATTCAGAATATCTTCCAAGACGAAATAGTTTTAATCCATCGTTTAAAGTCTTCTTGATCAAGACGATTCTCTGTGTCTCTGAAGCAAGCTCTTCTTTTATAGCCTTGATCTCGCTCATTAGTTCATCATACTTTTTCCTCGCCTCATCATAAGCAGCCCGATTACCGCTCTTACTATACTCCTCCAGCTCCCACCTGATATCTTTAACCTGTTCCTCAAGCTTTGCCAGTCTCTCTTTCTTTGCCTTCTTATCGTCATCCTGGGCTACCAGTGAATAAGTGAAAAATGCTGAAATTAAAAAGCAAATTAAACTAATAAATAAAATATTCCTCCATATCTTCATCATATATCCCTCCATTGGTTTTTTGCCATTCGGTAAATTCAAAATTGGTGCCGAAGGGGGGACTCGAACCCCCACACCCTCTCGGGTACTGCCCCCTCAAGACAGCGTGTCTACCAGGTTCCACCACTTCGGCATATCATTCCTGCTCATGGTAACTTATTCTCTTTCCCTATGGGCTGCTTGTTGTCCTGTTTTTTCGTTTGGTCTTCTGCAGGTATCGTAGGAAGCATTGTTGCCGGTGAAGCAACCTGCTCGGTTTCTATAACCTTATCTACAAGACTCTTTGACTTCTGCACCCTAGAAGATATTAATGCAATCGAAATCGTTGTCACGGCAAATGCAATGCTCAGCCACATTGTTAATTTTGATAAAAATGTAGCAGCCCCTCTTGCACCAAAAACACTGCCTATTCCCCCACCTCCTCCAAACATTCCAGCAAGGCCACCTCCCTTGCTTGATTGAAGTAAGATGCTTATTACTAAAAACACGCAAACAATAATATGCACAAATATTAAAAAAGTAACCATCTTTCAATCTCCGCCTTACACTCTACTTGCCTCTTTTATTATCTCATAAAAACTATCGGCACTCAAACTCGCACCACCAACAAGAGCTCCATCTATATCCTGCATTGCAATCAAACTATATGCATTATCAGGTTTAACACTTCCTCCATATAAAATACGTATATTCTCAGCCGAACTACTATCATATTTATTCTCTATCCATCTCCTTATGAAACTATGAACACTTTGAGCAAGTTCCGGAGTTGCTGTCTTTCCAGTTCCAATTGCCCATACTGGCTCATATGCAATTGTTATTTCTTCGATCTTGCTCCTTGATATTCCTTCAAGACATCCAGAAATCTGCGATTCTATGACCTCCTCTGTTTTCCCACGCTCCCGCTCATCTAATGTCTCACCCACACACAATATTGGCCTAAGACCCTTTTCAAGTGCCTTCTTCACCTTATTGTTAATTAAAGAATCTCCCTCTCCAAAAATCTTTCTTCTTTCAGAATGGCCGAGAATGACTATCTCACATCCTGCATCTTTCAGCATCAGGGCGGATACCTCTCCTGTAAATGCCCCCTTATCTTCCCAACTCATGTTCTGGGCTCCAGTTGCAATCTTTGTTCCCTTAAGCAATTCAGATGCAACCATGAGATATGGAAACGGGGGACATACTCCTATATCGACTCCCTCTATATCTTTTACCTTCTCCCGTAGAGAATTTAGTATTTCTCTTGCCTCTTCAGAGTCTGTGTTCATTTTCCAATTTCCAACAACATAAGGTCTTCGCATACCTGCTACTCCTCAACATCATTCAATGCAGCTATTCCAGGAAGAACCTTTCCCTGTAAAAACTCAAGAGAAGCACCACCACCGGTAGATACATGAGATAGCTCCGATGCCACGCCTGCCTTCTTCACAGCAGAAGCCGAATCACCTCCACCTATAATCGTCTTTGCACCCTTTTTAGTAATAGAGGCAAGAACTTTTGCAATCTCAAATGTTCCTTTTGATATCTCCTCAAATTCAAAAACACCCATTGGTCCATTCCAGACAACAGTCTTTGCATTACTACAAACCTCTGAAAACCTCTTAATCGTCTTTGGTCCAATATCGAGTCCTATCCAGCCTGGTAGTATCTCGTCTGTAGATACAACCTTCAACTCGCCTAAAACTCTGTTCTTCAGATCAAACCTATCAGTAATTACACAGTCTACAGGAAGCTCAAATTTTTCAGGATTGTTATTCATAAGAACTTTAACCATGTCAAGGTTTTCTCTGTCGAGAAGCGAATTGCCGATCTCTTTACCCTCTGCTTTTATAAATGTGAACATCATTCCACCACCGATGAGAACCTTGTCCACACGTTCAATAAAATTCTCTATTATTGGAATCTTGTCTGAGATCTTTGCACCACCAAGTATGGCAATAAACGGATGATCAGGATTCTTTACGACAGATCCAAGATATTGAATTTCTTTCTCCATTAGAAATCCGGACACAGCAATATCAAAAAACTTTGCCACTCCAGCCGTGGAACTGTGGGCTCTATGTGCAGAGCCAAACGCATCGTTCACATAAATGTCTCCGAGTCGGGCCAGTTCTTTAGAAAAATCGTCGCTGTTTTCTTTTTCTTCCTTATGAAATCTGAGATTCTCCAGAAGAAGAACATCGCCTTCCTTCAGCTCATCAACGAGCCTCTTAACATCGGGTCCGATACAGTCCTCTGCAAACGAGACATCTCTATTTAAAAGCTCACTCAATCTCTTTGCAACTGGCCTGAGGCTCATCTCAGGAACAATCTCTCCCTTTGGCCTTCCAAGATGCGACATGAGGATTACCTTACCACCCTGCTCGATTGCATACTTTATTGTAGGAATCGAAGCAACTATACGTTTGTCGTCAGTGATATTCTGATTCTCATCCAGCGGAACATTAAAGTCAACCCGTATCAGTATCCTCTTGCCCTTTATATCAATGTCTCTTATTGTCAATTTTCTCATAGTGATTTAACCATTATCACATTTTTGCCATCTTTACCAGCAGATCCACCATGCGGCATGAATAGCCCCATTCATTGTCATACCATGCAATCACCTTAACCATATTGTTTCCAAGCATCATTGTTGCCAGGCTGTCATATATACTCGAATGGGGATTCCCAATAATATCAACAGAAACAACAGGATCTTCACAATATTCCAGTATTCCCTTCATCTTCCCTTCAGAATACTCCTTCATTGCATTGTTAACATCATCTATTGTGATATCTTTGTTGACCACAGCCACCAGATCAACCATCGATGCATCTGCAGTGGGAACACGTACTGCCATTCCGTTCAACTTGCCGTTTAATTCTGGTATCACCTTGCCCACGGCCTTTGCAGCCCCGGTTGTTGTCGGAATCATCGATACTGCCATTGCCCTTGCCCTTCGAAGATCCTTATGCGGTGCATCGAGGATCCTTTGATCGTTTGTATAAGCGTGTATCGTTGTCATAAGGCCATATTCTATTCCGAACGATTCATGGAGCACCCTAACAATGGGTGCTAGGCAATTCGTTGTACAAGAAGCATTCGAGACGATCTGGTGTTCTGGTTTTAAATCGCCATCATTAACGCCGAGTACAATGGTTGCATCTATCTCATCCTTTGCAGGTACAGAAAGAAGAACCTTTCTTGCCCCCGCATCTAAATGAGCTGCAATCTCAGCCCTCTTTCTGAATCTTCCTGTCGACTCCACTACAACATCCACTCCAATACTCTTCCAGGGAAGATGGGCAGGATCTTTCTCTGCAAGCACTTTGATCTCTTTGCCATCGACAACAATAGAGTTCTCCCTTGCTTCCACAGAGCCAGAAAATCTTCCATGTACAGAATCATATTTTAAAAGATGTGCTAAAGTTACAGCATCTGTTATATCATTTACTGCCACAACCTCCACATCACTACGGTTGTATGCTGCCCTGAAAACCAACCTGCCAATCCTTCCAAATCCATTAATACCGACTTTTATAGGCATCTCAAAGCCTCCATGTTAAAGACATCTCTCTTACCCCCCGTGATACACATCGCAATATTGGTAAAGGGAAATTTTGATCTATAATGATAATTATTTTTCTATTAAATGTCAAGAAAAAATAGTCTTTTGGACAAAAGGATTACTTCAGTAGCAGCGCTCTTTTTACTGCGAAAAAATTTTTTGACCGCATCAAAACTAAATAGATGCCCGAAGGCAGCATATCTCCTGCCTCATCTTTTCCATTCCATTTCATTTCATGTAGACCAGCGGAGACAGTCTCGTCCACAAGTACCATTACTCGATGGCCTAGTGCATTAAATATCTCTATTCTTATTTTCTGCTTAAATGGCAGGCTATATCTAACAACCATTTCAGAATTGAATGGATTGGGAAAGCTCTCGAGCATATATCCTGATGGGCTGTTGCAATCCTCTACATCGGTCATTATTCCTATAGCAAAAGTTCTGTCGCACATTGTTGATTTTGGATGAAGCCTCTTGTCTTCGGCCCTTACACCCCAGTAAAGCCATCCCTCATCAACCTCAGAACTGTTAAGCCTGATAGTTGTATCCTCTGCAGCAGAGTATTCACTTACTCCATCGCCAGAGAGCAAAGAATCATAACCAATCATCAGAATATAGATGATCGTATCCCCCTGATCTACATTTTCAGATCTGTGCCATGTAAACTCTATGTACTCTTCCATCTCAGAAAACACAGTGCTATCCGGTGGAGAAATTAGTTCGAAGTGACCCGGCGGATCGTCTACAGGAAGAACTGTTACTGCAAATGTGTCTCTATCAGATTCGAAAAATGGAGCAGGATCTGTGACTGTAAGAGTCAGCGTATCGGTGCCGGCCCAGTTTACAGGAGGGGAAATCTTGATCATCCCTTCAGTGGAAAGATTACTGAACTGAAAGCCTTCACGGTCACTAAATACTATGTCGAGTTGAAATATAGAATGATTAAAATCAAATACATATTCGGCAACATTAAAATCTATATCTGTGTCCTCGAGAATCAACATATCTGGTATCTTTTTTATTACAGGTGGAAGATTTAGCACAACATCGATTTCCGATCCAGATACAGTATCGGGTTCAATATCACCATCCAGTCCAAAAAGCATAAACGATGAGATTTCTATTTGTGTTGTAAAGACCGAGTCTTTTATTATTCTCAATCCAATCTGAACCAACCTGTTTGTGTCAAGCTGGATCTGTTTTGATCCCTGATTCGATGTAAATCCTGCAACATAGCATGCCGTATCGACCACATTGATAAATGGAGAGCCCCATTTTCTTGTCATAGTACCATCATTAGATACTCCATATACTTCAACAAGGGAGGAGTCGAACCTCAGGCATAATTGATAGGCAATAACCGAGTCCTCTGCACTCAATCCTGTAACATATACAGGAATCATAAAATCGATGCCCGGACAGACAGTAGAATCTGGAATCGACACCTTTACCTGAGAATACAGTCTTGGAAAATTCAACAGACAGGCTAGTAAAAAAATAAACCTTACTATTAAAAACCTTTGATGATCCAATCCACTTCTCATCGAACCAGCACAACCTTTCTCTGCACCGATAGATCGTTCATTTGTAATCTAATTATATATATCCCTGAGGATATTTCATCCCCATTCTCATTCCTGCCATCCCATTTGACAATATAACATCCTGCAACCTGCCATCCCTGTCTAAGTGTTTTTATCACCCTGCCTCTCTCATCATATATCTTAAGCCACATATATCCATTCTCAGGTATCTGGTAATAAATCTGTGTCTCTGAGTTGAATGGATTTGGGTAATTTGGTGCAAGGAAGAACCGATCAGGAATATCATTGCTAATGACTCCTGTCTTTATCGATATCTTAAACCTCTTTCTGCACCATCTTGAAAGGCCAGTAGAATCAACAGCTAATACTCCCCAGTACTTCTCACCATTAATTATGTTTCTGTTTAAATCGATAGATGTATCGCTGCCAACGCTTATCTGAATTGTCTCAATATCTGTAAAATTTGAATCTGGGCCGAGAAAAAATTCATATGTGACATCTGGCTCCTTATCCACATTCAATGATTTTTGCCACACAAACTCTACCGGATCATCACCGCCTGACAAAACAGTACCATCCTGAGGAATCAACAGATCGAATGGAAGCGGTGGATCATTCACTGGGAAGACAGTAACATCGAATGTATCAGATGTTGTTAATTCCCATGGATCTGATACATTTAGCACAACAGTTTCTGCACCGTACCAGTTGCTCTGTGGATGGAGTATCAGCACAGATGATTGTATATCTTTTTCGACTGTAAAATGTGACTCTTCATTGAGCTCATACTTTAAAGATTCGATACAATCGTTTTGATCGTTTAAAAATTTTTCTAAATAAGAAAACGAAAAGATCAAATCGTTGTCCTCAAATATCGTGGTGTCCGAAAGAGCAGAAGTAAAAACAGGGGGATAGTTCGATACAGCATTGAAGTGTGCAACTATCAGTTTTGGGCTATCCATCTCAATGACTGTTGGATTTGTGTTGCCATCGAGATCTCCAGACCAGCCAATGAATTTAATGTTGGAGTTTTTTCCAGCAGCAAGCAGTCCTACCTCTGTTCCATCGTCATACCAGAGATGGGAGGGAGAAGCAACTATGCTTCCTGTCTGTTCTGGAACTACCTGCGTTGTAAGATAGTACTGTGGAGTCCAGTGTGCAGTCTGAACAACAGGACCATTTACAGTTACCAGTATATTTCGAGCGGAACTGTTCACACTACCATCTCCCACTCCTGTCCATTTAATAAATCTCTGACGGACATTTACAGTATCTTCAGCAATGCTGTCTATGGAGACCTGTGCAGTAGAGCCAGGATTGTACCAGCCCTCTCCCATCGGAGTTCCATATTCTGAATCGATCTTTAAAAAATAGCTTGTATCAAAATAAGCAGTATATATCGTAGTATCCTCAGGAACAGTAATCTGATGATTCTTTGATAGTCCATCGCTCCATCTATTGAAAATATATCGAACCTGCTTGCCTCCACTTTGTGGAGAGGGAACATTCAGACTCTTCTCTTCTCCTTCTGACCAGAAAAATACCATCGGAGATTGGTACTCAATCTGATCTGCAATAAATGTCAGACCCTGTGGAACGGTTCTTATTATTATGTTGCCTTTTCTGAATCTGGCAGTAACATTGAGCGGCCCATCTATATCAAGAATCAGAGAGTCATCAGAACAGCTTACATCCCCAAACCAGCCCTTAAATCCATATCCTCCATCGTAATCTGGCCTTGCATATATTCTTAGCTCACTGCCGGATGTGCACCATATTCCCGGCGGTGAAAAAGGCTCGACACTACCCCCTTCAGGTGGATCAAGTTCAATAGAGGTCCAGTACTCAAGATTCCATACAGCCGACTCGGTTACAGGGCCCTTCATGTGTATGAGAGGACTCGGATCTTCTCCTGTATAAGCCCACTCAGAGCCAGATCCTTCCCATTTAATGAAATGGTATCGCCTCTGCTGATCCATGTAATCTAAAGTATCTATTGATATCTTAACCACACTGTTTGCATCATACCATCCCTCACCAGAAGGAGATCCGTGATCTGAGATTATATCCAAAAAATATTGAACATCCCACTCTGCTGTCTCAGTAATAGGATTGTTCATTATCACAGTATGGATGGTATCGCTTCCAGTATATGAACCTTCTCCTGTTCCGACCCATCTCTTAAAACTATAACGGGTGCTGGGACCGCTGTTCTGAGATCCTGTTATAGAAAAAGTTGCAGTATCTCCATCCAGATACCATCCCTCTCCCGAAGGAGAACCAAAGGAAGAGACGACATTCAAATAATACTCTCTCTCCCATACAACGCTTTCTACAACTGGCTCATTCAGCACAACTGTTATAAGGGTATCTGTGCCTGTATATGAACCGCTGCCATCACCTTCCCATCTAATAAAATGGTTTCTCTCGCCATCTGCTATATTATAATATTCATGAACCCATATCTGTTGCGAGCTTCCCTTTTCATACCAGCCTGTGAGTGTGTCGGCCTCGACTCCTGAATTGACCTCAAGCCAGTACTCCTCCTTCCATACGGCAGTCTCTTTAATTGGACCCAGCATCATAACGGTTGCAGTTACTGAAGTTCCAGAATAGGACCCAGGGCCTTCTCCTTCCCATCTTAAGAATCTATAACGAGTCTTCCCTGATGAATCTACCACAATACTATCGATCGAAATTGTCACTATTCTTCCAGGAGTATAATTTCCCTCACCAACGGTGTTTGCGCCCACACCACCATCATCTATAGTAAGTTGATATCGAAGAGTGAATACACCTATGTCTGCCCTTGTGTTGTCAGGATCCTTTGGCCCATTTGGATGGCCAGCATCTATACAGGGTGATTCATCGAGAAGCGAAAAGTCATTATTTGCAGGATCTTTGAACATTGGATCAGAGGTTACAAGTCCCTCTCCATAGCCGCCCCTCCTGATGCAATTATAGTAACTTTCTGCCTCAGCACCTGGTGGATTATTGACATGATTGTAAAGATCTGGAAATGTACCGTTTCCAGTATTGTTCCAGAGTATTGAATTTACGATAATCGGCTTATCACTCAACTCAAGATCAAGAACAATCTCAACACCCTTCGACCTATCTGCCTCGCCCTCCTGTGCATCGTGATAGTTGTATGCAACAACATTGTTACAGAATAGTGTCTCAGAATTTCTTATCTGCACTGCCCCACATACGCCGCAGTTTCTGTATATAAAATTGCCCTCTATGATCGGTGCATAATCATCTATCGTCTCTGACGATCGATCGCTCCTGTTCCAAACTGCAATCGAGGCCCCTCCCTTTGCATAATTTCCTGTTATCCTGTTGTTGCGGATTACCACAAACCAGTCTTTTGTGCGTATTCCACCACCACACACGTAATCCGAAAGCTTTACGCCGAGCTCAGTAAATCCTGAATTTCGAATCGTAAACCCATCGATCAACGACATGTGAGCCATATCGACTGCTCTCGGTCCATCCGGGCCAGGCCCATTCTGGTTCTGAATAACAGTCTCATTTGCCTCTGGATCTCTTTCTATTAAATGGGTCTCATCACCACGAAATCCGCCGAACAGCATTACCCGTGATTTGACCTTTATTGCAGCAACTTCACGGTAATTTCCAAGATCGCTCTCCCAGTAACTTCCTGTATATACCCCCTTTGCAACCCAGACCCAACCCTCAGATTGGGCAGCAAGATTTATTGCCGGCTGGATTTCAGTAAATGCATTCTCCCAGGAGCTTCCATCACCATTTCCTGTAGCATTCTGGTCTACATAGTATATGGGATAGTTATCCTCCTCTGACATCAATATATCGAGTATTTCGTTCTTCTTATAAAGCCGATATACAACATCGCCTCTTGTAATCTCCTTTGCAAGTTCTACTACTCTGTCCCACTTCGATACAAAAGACCCCTTCCCAATTTTTCCCCTTTCTTCAGACAGAAGTGAGCCTATTATAAAGAATGTAAGAAAGGACAGAATACTAAATCTTTGAACTATTCTCTTCAACTCTGAATCCCTCTAACGAATTATTTTAAGCTTTTTTATGTCCCTCCTGCCTCCAGCCTCAAGTTCCACAAAATACTGGCCGCTCGGAAGCCTCTCTCCACTTCCGCTGCATCCATCCCACTTTATAATATGAAATCCTGGTTCATATATCCTGTCCACAATTGTCCTGACTGTGCGTCCAAGAATGTCATATATCTTAATCGTGACTCGCTGTCTGGATCCTATTGAGAATGGAATCAGACTCTCTCCATTGAAAGGATTGGGATAGCTCGATCCTAACTTGAACCCTATTTTCTCTTCCCTACTATCGGCTACCACGCCTGTAACCACCATATCGCCCTTGAATTGGTTGTTGATATAAAGTCGCTTTATTTTCAGGTTCATACCCTTTAAATCGCTGTTAAAGAGAAATCTCAATTCGAGAAGTTTGAACCTGCCGCTGTGAAGAAGCGGAGAAAACATGCCAACATTAACTTCATTCACGCTGCTGGAATAATAACTTAGATAAAAATCTCTGCTCTGTTCTGTTGTTGAAATTTCAACAAGCAAAGCCTCTGTGCGGTCATATTCTAAAATAAAGTCGCACGAGAGGATGTCATCCCCCTCTATTTCGATCTCAACTCCTACAGTGTCTTCTGTTGAACTGGTCTTGAAGATGAGTTCTCTATTACCTGCAATCTTCATTGCAGGGTTCTCGCCTTCATTTGTCCAGCCACCATGAATGTCCCCCCATAGACCTCCTACTATTACCTGACCGGGGAGATCTTCTTTCAAAGAATCACATTCTATTGCAGCCGGATCAAAAAACCACCTGCCTATCTTTACAGAATCGGAGGTATCGAGACCGACAACATATCTGGCTATCCTGAATGCATCCTCTATGTCTACTGTGTCATCAACGTTTACATCTGCTGCATACCTCTGGAGGCCAGCGAGTGTGTCCAATCCCACCACATGCCTTGCAACCAGAGCAGCATCATAGGAGAGGATGACCGAATCTGGCAACCTGTATTCTCTCTCCTTGAAAGGAACAAATGTTGCCGACTCTCCTGGATGAAGGGCTTCAATAAAAAACGCACCAAGAGAATCGGTATACTCTACTACTGTATCTCTCTCTATCCACTTAAAATTCACTCCTGAAATAGGAATAGAGTCTGCATAATAATGAGCATTTCCTGAGACAAGTACATATTCACGACTCAATAGAGTAAAAACAAGCTGCTCATTTATAAGGGGAGTAGAAACCTGTGCGGTAACGAGTGAAGTATCTTCAGTTCCAAAGAGTGCAGAAACCCATGCCATTCCCGAAGTGTCGGTATTTACCTGGTCCGATGAAATGAATGCATCTCCTTTTATTCTATTGAAATGAACCGTCATGTTTGGCACATTATTACTACTCCCTGTCATTATCCTGACAGAAAGGGATTCTGGCGCTGCACTGCCCTGAAGTCCATTTTGTATCACTCCAGAGAGCTGTTCCATTATCATTGGATATGGCTTCAGGGTATTCAAGATGACCCCTGTCATGTGCAGATAACCCTGATCATTTGGATGTGTGCCGTCTGGGTCCATCATGGTCGACTTAACAAATGATGTGTCCTGCCTTACAAGACGCAGAATTCCCGAAGGTATTCCCTTTACTTTCCCACTATTTACATCTCGAACCAGACGAACCACATCCTCATTAAATTCTTCAATCTTTTCTGGATGATGATTATTCGGAATAATAGTAGAGACAAATATAACCTTGAGATGAGTTCCACGTTCTCCATTGGACCATTTCGATAAATTTACCAACAGATGTGCAAGCCTTCCTGATGCGGTTCCCGGATTCAGGCCTCCATCCTTGTCGTAAGGAGCCATTGGAATCTCATCCCATATACAATTTGTTCCAATATGAATGTGAACAACATGCGGTTTCCAATAGTACATATCTCCAGAGACATCAAAGGTTCCATTACCACCAGGCCCGCTGTAAAGCTGACCAATTCTTATTCCTTCATTGAAGTGTCCTCTATAGGGCGCAGAACCCGAACTCCCCACAAAAGTGAATCTATATCCAATTGCCTGAAGAGAATCATAAAGAATCACTCTGAATCCAAGTCCACTGGTACTCCTCTCCCCCTTTGTAATTGAATCTCCAATAAGAAGAATACGGTTTTCGTTATCCACTCCAAAAGCTAATCGACTGAGGAGTAGAATCATGCTCAACAGGGCCGATTTTAAAAGTAGCTTCATAGAAATTCATCCAACATATCTTTTCTTTATGTAATTTAATATTTTCCACAAACACAATCAAGATAGAATATAAAAGGGCAGCCCTTAAAGCTAGCCCTTTTACCCAGAAGGAGATAAACGATTTTTCTATGAATCACTTCAATAAAACCATCCGCCTTGTAATAACCTTGCTCGATGTTTTTAATCTGTATATATAAATCCCTGTCGGAACCTGATGCCCAGAATCGCTTGTTCCATCCCACTCTATTTCATAATATCCAGCATTCTGTTCTGAATCTACAAGCCTTCTTATGACCTGACCCATTATGTTGTATATTGTAAGCACTACCCTCACTCTCTTTGGTATCTGGTACTGAATCTTTGTGAAGGGATTAAATGGATTTGGGTAATTCTGATGAAGAACATATCTTTCTGGCACAGGTATCTTTACCATTATTGGGCCAAATTCTGTAGAATTGCCCTTTACATCTTCAGAGACCAGTTTGTAATAATATGTGCATCCTACGACAACATTTCTGTCACTATACGAGTATCTTCCATCACTGCTGTTTGGTATAAGAGAGTCGTTTATCTTAATATAGCCACCATCCTCACTAGTGCTTCTGTAGACATTGAATCCAAGATTATTCGTCTCATTAGAAGTTGACCATTGAATCTTCACTGCCGTTATTTTCTCATCAAAGCTGGCAAAAAATTCTGCAAGCTCAACAGAAACTTCTATGTTGAGAACCCATTCGAAGTTTACACTCTGAACACCATCACTCACACTAACCTTAACAGTCTGAGTACCAGGAAAATTCTTATCCACCTTGTGATAATATACAGGATAATTCTCACCAACCTTAACACCATCTACTCTCCACTGATAGCTCAGTTGATCGCCATCATAATCCCTGACATCTATCCAGAACTTTATTGTATTTCCGGCCGTCACTGTAGTGTCAGAGGTTGGAATCACGCTTACAATTTGCGGCTTTCTATTGACATTCAACACCTCTACAGTAATTGTGTCGGCATCAAACCCTCCATTGCCATCGGTTACTCTGAGAATGATAGAATATATTCCCTGTTGGTCGTAATCCGGCGTCCACTCAAATATTGCTGTGTTCTGGGCCTGTCCCTCAGTAAGCAGTCTTGCACCAAGCGGAAGATCTTCATATCCAGGCTGATATGCCTGAAAAGAGAGTGTATCACCATTACCATCGCTTGCCTGAAGTGCAATGGATAAATACTCTTTTTCCCGTTTGCGATTGTATGAATCGTAGAGATTTCTGTTTAGTACCGGGAAGTATGAATTGTACACTGCTTTAGCACTAAATGTCACGTCAAATCCTGTTGATGTTGCACGTATCGAATCGACAACTCCTGCCTGAAGACCCATGTTATAATAGACATATGCAATTCCCTTTTCATCTGTCACAACATTACCATCCCCAACAATCTCTCCATTTCCATAGGCTTTATAGAACCGCACTGCACGGTTCGGAACTGGATTTCCGTTTGCATCCTTTATCCTGACCATAAGGGGATCTACAAGCTGATGTCCAACAGTTCCTTTCTGGTTGTCGCCTCTAAACTTTTCAAGAGTTGTTGGTTGAAGCGGCTTTGCTTTAAGGCTAAATTCTACGGGCGAACCCATGAGATCATTATTGATGGCATGTACCTTAATGGAACCAGCAATATTGCCCAGCTTTACCTGAACAGATGCAAATCCATGCAAATTGCTTGTAACAGTCTTTGCATGTGTTCCATCTATTGTGGCATCTCCATCAACGATCTCAAACATCACTTGCTGACCGCCTACCTCATTCTGATATAAATCTGTAGTCTTTACTATCAGCGAATTTGGAAGCATCTCTCCGACAAAACCCTCCTGACCGTCACCGTCTTCCATTATTATTCTTCTTGCGGGTCCTGCAATCGTTGTAACCGAAAATGTTATCTGTGAACCCAGGCTGCTGTTCTTTGCCTTTATCAGTGCAATTCTGCCGGCAATTGTATCGGTTTTAAAATAGGCCTTTGCCTCTCCAAACTCATCTGTATAAACGAGTGGATTGGAAAGCAGAATTCCTCCGCCCTCTACCTCAAATTGCACCGGCACACCAGAAACAGGATCGTGATCAGAATCTTCGACACCTATGATAAATGGATTCTCAAGATTCTCACCGGCTTCTCCTGTAACAGATATATCTGAAACAGGAAACATGCTTGACGGAACACCTACCTCACCATATGCTGTGAATCGGACAGGACTTCCGCTGAGTCCCTCAGAGGTTGCCTCTACTTCATTGATCCCAACATTAGGACCAAGTATCAACTTTACCTTTGCAAGACCCTCCTCATCACTATAAACCGTTGAGGAACCCACAATCTGGCCACCACCCGATTTTACTGTAAACTTAACACGAACAGATCCTACCGGATTTATCCCATCCGTTACCTTTACTATTAGGGGATTTTTCAATACGGTTCCAATGTTACCAGTCTGACCGTCTCCTGAGTTTTCAGGCTTGAAAATCGTTGTAGCATCATTTGCTTCACACATTACACTTGCTACCTGATCAAGAGTATCTCCATCTACAATTGCACGAATTATCTTCTCTCCTGCAGATAGAGAATAGAGATAACTTGAAGTCTTACCTGAAGCATCGGTCGGCCCCGCATTGCGAAGCCATGAATCATAAACTCCACCCTCTACATCTATTGTGACCATCTTTCCAGGAACGGGATTTAGATATTTATCGAAAAGCTGAATAGTAATAAAAGAGGTGTCTCTATTGGTCGCCTTTATGGGTCCAGTTGCAGAGAGTGTCGAATTGCTCATGCTTACAGAATCGTGTTTTGGTATTGCATAGAAATAGAGAGGAGAACCCTTCAGATGTGTTATTCCATTGTGTGCCTCAACTTTCAGCTTATTCTCCACTCCAGCAACCTTACCAAGAGTCCACTGTATGGAGGCTATTCCTGTGGAAGTATCGGATAGGACAGTCTCTACTGTGTCTGCCGTTCCATTCAATGATCCTCCACCGCTGATCACGGAGAAGGTCACCTGCTCTGACTTGACATTTCCGAGACTGTCTGTAACAATCACCTGTATTGGATTGGCAACAACCTGGCCAACAATCCCATCTATTATCGTATCACCCACAGCAGCTATTCTGTACGCATCAGAAGAACGGGCAGAAAAGGTGAACTTAACACCTATGCTGTCTCTTCCATTCTTTGTATATGCAACAATCTGATTGTTGTTCTTTCCTGCCTCAGAACCTAACTTATAGTAGACATAGATCAATCCATTCTGGTTTGTTGTATCTGTTATTGTTGTTTTTGGAAGTGTTCCACCAAAACATCCATCACCAAGAACACGTGTAAAGGTCACAGGCTGATGAGCAATATATTTTGTTCCATCTCTATTTACCATTCTTACGCCAATAGGGCCTATCAGAGTACCGACAACTCCTTCCATGCCATCGCCGCTCTCCTTTATCAATGCCGATGCTTCCGATTTAACATGGAAAGTAAATCCAACAGGTGAGCCCTCAACAGGATTAAAACCATCATTCGTATATGCCTTTATGATATTTACATACTCTCCATGTATCTGCCCTGCAACCACTGTAGCCTCTGCAAGTCCCTGAACATCTGTTGTATCATAATGGACCTCTCCACCACCAAGAAAGTGGAATCCCTGTCCCATCGAGATAAAAGTCACAGGCTGACCCTCAACCGCAAAGCCATCCTTGTCTGTAACCTTTACCACGCATGGTGCAGGAGATGTTCCACCTATATCTAGTACATATCCGCCTCCACTATGCCAACTTATGAGCTCACCCCAGTAAAATGCTGTATCAACCACAACTGTATCCTGGAGCATACTTGTCTTTGCAATAACCTTTACCCGTTCAGGCTTTCCTCCCATTATTAGTGTACCCTTGGCAATCCCATTGCTATCCGTATAGTACAATGGATCTTCTACCGTTGCTGTTCCTTCAACCACTTCAAATGCAACCGGTGTACCTACTATTGGCTGAGGAGGATTTTGATCATTCAACACCTTTACCTGAAGGAAGTTTGGCAGCCTCTGATTTATATAATGCCTTTCCCCAGCACCCTCTCCAGCGATTGGTACGAGTTGACCCACCAGACCCGATCCTTCTGCAACTGTTGCTGTAAATATTACTGTATCTTCAACACCAGCAACAGTTGCCATTACATTATATAGTGTATCCTGATATCCAAGAGTCAGAGTGGTTGATGCCTGGCCGCTGGAATTAGTAACATCACTGGTATTGCTGAGCTGACCATCCTGTGAGCCTGTGATCTCAAAATTTACAGTTACTCCTTCAATTACATTTCCAAATGTATCTGCAACAGTGACTATGAATGGATTTGCAAGTGTCTGACCTGCAGAACCGCTCTGATTATCATTTGATTTGGATAATGAATCCGGCTCTGCGGGAATACCAACGGCAGTAAACGTCACCTGCTGATCCGTTCCAAAGGGCCTTGCCACAACCTGGTTTTGACCAACGATTTGCCCAAGAGTCCAGGCTGTTGTAGCATATCCATCGATGTTGGTCATGGCAGCACCTACTGGTTCATTATCATCTATTGGGAGCTGTCCATCAGGATTTGTTGTAAGAAGAAGTTTATCAAGCGGTACATTATCATGATGTGTGTATATGCGCAGTTTGTATATTCCAACAACCAGATCTGCCGAGAAACGCGTATTGACATCACGCACCTTACCCCATTTCCAGTCGCTCGAAGGACCCTCAAACCGCTGTACATACCATAAAAATCCTCCCTCAGGTGTATAGTATGTCGATCCCCTTCTCAGTTCGAAATTGAAAAGATTGTTTGTTGAACTGCCCGACCATTTTGTTCTTGCCCAGAAATAGTATGTTCCAGGTGTATCAATGTAGAACTGATACTCTGCCCATCCATCCTGATTGGGTGTTCTTTCTGTAGACATTATATACTTTCCACCAGAAGCCTCGGGATCTTCAAGTTGAACCATTGGAGGCTTTAAATCGCTCCACCACTCTGCTTCGATATATATTCTGTCTTCAGGTGGAGAGGGCGTGCTCAGGGACCCTCCTCCTTGTGTTACCTTGAAAAATACAGGCGCATTTGCCAGCGGTACATTATTTTCATCCCTTATGAGTACTCTCAAGGAATCTTCGAGTTCAGTGTTCACGGTATCCTGGATTCCATCCACCCATCCAATCCTCTCTATTGAAGCCGCGCTGGCCTTCTCGCCCGATGTTACAAATGAGGCAACGCTGTTGTCATTTATTCCATACAGCTCTCCTAGAATCAGTCCTGCATAATTTTTATCGACATTACCATACAGCTTTTCATTGTCATAAAGAGAAAAACGAGATGCAGGTTCACCATTAACATAAACATCAAACCTGTTGTATGCAGACTCTGACCAGTCAACTACAACGGCAATTGTATCGCCGCCTGCTGGATCGGGTACATCAAGCGGTACTGCATCGAGCTGACCTGCGCTTCCGCCAACAACAGCGCCATTCTCTACCTTGAATAGATAGATCTTATCCAGCCTCGTACGGATAAAGAGAAAATATCCATTGGCAGTAACATACGATGTATCATCTGCAAGAAGCAGAAATCCACCATTATCAATTCCAGTTGTAGGATTGGTAACACCACTCCCCCATACCATCTTCACAGTCGTTGGATTACTCCTGCCCTTGTACACTGCGATGCTTCCCCATCCCCCGCTGTTCTGGGTATTATACACCTCATCGTCTCCAGTGTCTATGCTATAGTCATTTGGATCATAGCTCCAGTCGCTGCCAAGCTCTGTCCTGTTTTCAAAATTGTCTGCAATCTCACCCTGCGATTCTGTAGTACCTGCTGCAAGATTGGATATCGGACTCTTGTTGCCCCATCGGTCAACAGCCTTTATTGCAAAGTAGTAGTGCCGGTTGGAGAGCAGCCCCTTTACAATTGCCATCTCCAGGCTGTTGTATTCATCCGGCAAGGGCACACCAGGAACAATATTGGCATCTTCAAAATTTCCAGCATTTATTGGAGTGCTCGAATATCTTAAATCATAACTCGATGCACGCCCCTCTATTCCATTATCGCCTACTGCCCTCCATTGAAGAGTGATCGTCGAATTTGTGGACGCTATTACCTCAAGATCTGTTATTCTTGCTGGAGGAACGATGTCCTGGCGTTCAGACTTTGCCTTGAACCAGTCGAGATATACTGATGGTTCACTGGCAGTGGGGTCTCCTGATGACCCTCTAAAAATTACACCCGAATAGGACTCCTCCTTCCTGAAAATTGCCCCTGGATTGTCGTGCTGAAGTGAACCCTGCTCCTGATCGTTGTAGTAAAAATCAAATCTGTTGCTGTTTGTACCCCTCGTCATGACCACTCTTATACTGTCGCCTGGCGATACTGTTGGGAAGCTGCGTTTTGCAATAAGAGTAGAAGCCTGTGCCCCCTCAATTGTAAATAGAAAAATCTCCCCCTTCTTGGCAAACACCATGTATCCATTTGCAGCATCCAGAGAGGCAGGATCTACTACTGTTGTATCCATGCCGATCAGAATTCCTACACGATGAATTGTATCTTCATGAGCCGAACAATTGGGATGAAAACGAATAGTTACTGAATTCATATTTTTAGTATCCTGCCATATTGCAAGATTATCCCATGCATCACCACCTCCGCTCGAAAATATCGTTCCTCCAGGAGTCTCGCCATCACCAGGATCGTCATATATTGAAATAGTTCCACTTGCAAGCCAGTTATTACTGCCATTTAGAGGACCTGGAGTCCTTGTGAAATTATCCACGATTGTAGGAGTCAAATAGTCTTTTATATAGTCTGCAAAAACACTTGCCATCTCCTGATATCCCTCAGGGTAGCGCGGATGAATGTGGTCATCCCAGTCAGTCGTGGGATCATCATCAATATTATAATATGTAAACTGGTTTGAATAAAAAGATGCATGCATATTTACTATTGTCACTCTGTTTCTATCACTACTGCTTAATGAATTAACAAGAAGATCGAGTCTTGAATTGAAATCCAATATCTTTGTATTCCTTCCAGGAAACTCATCAAATGGTGCAACAGGAATTATCTTGCATATAAAGATCTGCTCGATTTCGTTTGATCCCCCCCTGTCATAATCAAGAAGCGCATCGAGCAGAACCTTCATATCATAAAGAATCGTTCCTGGCTGAGTGTGAGTTCCAACACTCTGCTCCGTGCTTATGTCGTTTGTACCAAGATGGATCAACACTATATCGGGTTTAGTGGCAAGCGCGTCCAACTCCTCATCTACTCGTAATCCTGCAGAGCCGCTGTCTGGTAAAAACTCATCGATGTGTGCACCAGACCTGAAGAGACCATTATATGGTGCACCATTTGGACCAACAAATGCAACATTATATTCTGGATTGAGCTCATCGAATAAAAACTTTCTGTATCCATATTCGTTCGCTGCAGGATCGTGACCATCATATTTACCCTGGGTTATAGAGTTGCCCAATGGTAATATGTATTTTGTCTGGGCATAGCCATATCCTGTAATCATCGATAAAAGTACAACAAAAATTGGGACAGTAAATATTCCCAATCTTCGTTTCTGGCAAATTTTCATAACAATACTCCTCCTGAGTCAAAGCATTCGAAAAGTACAGAATTCATACAGGCAAATAAAGTGCCATATATCAAAATTTTATATAAAATTGTAACATCAAATATTTTAAAGGTTTATATACCATTTATATTTTCTTTTAGCAAATCGGCTGATAATTAATTAGCCGAAAACAATTCATGTGTACATTTTCCAGCCAGCCACATTTCTTTTCTTTACTTATAAAATTTAATTTAGTATATTTATGTAAATCAGGTATAAAAGAATGAAAATCAATAAAAAATTAAAAGTCGGGATCTTAGGTGCCACGGGTATGATTGGCAGAAAATTAATCTCTCTGCTGGAAAACCACCCATGGATGGAGGTTGCGTGTGTTGCAGCATCGGGAAGATCTGCAGGCCGCAGGTTTGGCGATGCATTAAATGAACGAACATTTTATAATGAACCAATCTCAGATAGAATAAAAAATCTCACAATATACGATGTAGAAAAAGATTTGAAGAGGATAACCGACAGTGTTAATCTTGTTTTTTCTGCCATCAGCCTCGAAAGGGAAAAGGTGCGGGAAATTGAAAACAGATATGCAGGAAGAGGAACACCTGTAATATCCAACAATTCAGCACACAGATGGACACCCGATGTGCCCGTAATAATACCAGAAATAAACCCCCATCATGCTGAAATGATTGAGATTCAAAAGAAAAACAGAAACTGGGAAATGGGATTTATTGCGGTAAAACCGAACTGTTCTATTCAATCGTATGTTCCTGTTCTCGAGGCACTCAAAAATTTTAAACCAGAAAAGGTAATTGTTTCCACATATCAGGCCGTATCAGGTGCAGGTAGAACAATAGAGACCTGGCCTGAGATTCAGGACAATGTAATCCCATATATCAGGGGCGAGGAGGAAAAATCTGAAAGGGAACCGTTAAAGATATGGGGCACATTTAAAAATGGAAAACTCTCACTGGCAACAAGACCTGTAATCTCCTCAACATGCATTCGCATACCTGTAAGCTACGGACACATGGCATCGGTTCACATTAAATTTAAAAAGAAACCCTCACATGATGAGATTATAGAAGCCATTATTAATTTTTCAAATCCAATTAAAGACTTAAACCTCCCCTATTCTCCTAAACAATTCCTGAAGTACTTTGATGAGGAGGACAGACCTCAAACCTTGCTTGACAGAGATCTTGAAAAAGGGATGGCAATATGTGTGGGGAGAATAAGGAAAGACTCCGTACTGGATTATAAGCTCATTGCCCTTTCACACAACACAATTAGAGGCGGTGCAGGAGGAGCAATCTTGATGGCAGAGCTTCTAATAAAAAAGGGATACATAGTAAATTAATATGGAGAGAATAGCAGGACATGGATAGATACCATCCAGAAGCAGAAGAACTGAACAGTACAATAAAGTCTCTGAGACCTTCGATCTATGAGTTGTTATCCAAGAGGGGAAAAGAGATATTCTTCCCAAAGAGCGGAATAATAAAACAGGGAGCAGAGGCAAAAAATAAGGATTTAAATGCAACAGTAGGTATGGCCACAGATGATAAAGGTATATTTCTAAACCTATCTTCCATAAACAGACTGATTGACCTCGATCCAGAAGAAATTTTTCCCTATGCACCGAGTGCAGGAATCCCTGAATTGCGTAAAGAGTGGCAGAGACTTATCCTGAGTAAAAACCCCTCTCTGGATCAAAAAATAAGCCTTCCCATCGTAACATGCGGCATCACACACGGCTTAAACACTGCAGGCCATCTGTTCATCGATCCTGGCGATAAGATTATAGTCAGCAATCTGCACTGGGAAAATTATGATCTAATTTTTAAATACTCATGCGGTGCATCCTTTATTCCGTTCAATACATTTAAAAATAAAAGACTCGATACAGAGAGCCTTAAAAAAGCTCTTGAAAAGAGAGAAGGCAAACAAATACTTCTACTAAATTTCCCTCATAACCCGACAGGTTATACATGCAGTGAAGAAGAGGCAGAGGAAATAACCTCGATAATCAGAGATAGTGCAGAAAGGGGAAACAAGATTCTAACGATCACTGATGATGCCTACTTTGGCCTTGTCTATGAATCTGGAATATACAGGGAGTCGATATTCTCGAGACTGTCGGGGGTTCATGAAAATGTCCTGGCAGTAAAGATTGATGGTGCAACAAAGGAGGAGTATGCATGGGGATTCAGGGTTGGTTTTATCACATTTGGAACAAAAGGGGGCGACAAAAGAGTCTATGAAGCGCTTCAGGACAAGAGTGCAGGAGTCGTAAGAGGCACAATATCAAGCGCATCGAGACTGTCGCAAACTCTTCTCCTCAGGGCAATCCAATCACAAAGTTATGAAAAAGAAAAGAGGGAGAAGTTTAATCTCTTAAGGGCAAGATATAAAACAGTCTGCAATGTGCTGAAAAAAAACAACGGCCGATACTCCAGACTCTTCTCACCACTTCCATTTAATTCTGGATATTTTATGTGCATTCAATTAAAAAACAACCTTGACGGCGAAAAGATCCGGCAGCAACTTCTCAATGATTACAACACCGGTGTGATTGCTTCAGGCAAGATCTTAAGAATTGCATTCTCATCAATTCCCACAGATAGAATAGAGATGCTTTTTGAAAACATATATGATGTGTGCAGAGATAAAACTCATTAGATATTCTCTAATGAGACACCTCGTTTAATTTTGTTTCTTTCCCCTACTAGTTCCCAAACTGGTGTTTGGCAGCACTGCTCTGAAAAGAAACTCTGTTTCTACATATCAAATAACCAAACCTTTATTCACTTTCGTCAACTTATATCCCCCTTTGTCAAAGGGGGATTATAGGGGAATTTTTTGTTAGAGTATAAATTGTTCCCTTCAGTAATTGATCGTCTGAATTTTTGACCCCACAGACGAAAGGATAGTCTCTCGTCTACCCCCGTTTAATTTGGACGGCGTAGCGGTATCGCCTTTTTTACCTCTGGTTCCAAAACTGCTGTCTGGGAACCAGAGGGGAAAGGTACTCTTTAAAGTAAATTCTGATCTATTTAAAGTACATGATTTTTACATTGACTTAGCTTAAAAGATTTTTTATTTTTAATAAGTCTGAAATAATACTTACATAAATTCAGGAATTCATTATGCCCACAATTCTGTTAGTAATGGGATGGCGGTTTTACTTTTATTCTAATGAAATGAATGAACCAATTCATATTCATTGTAGAAAAGCTGGAAAAGAATGTAAATATTGGATAGACAGAGAAAATTTTGATCTCAATGAAGCATATAGTTATAACATGAATAATAAAGATAAGCGTCAAGTAAAGAAAATTATATTTGAATATTTTGAGCATATCGAAAATGAATGGGATAGATTTCAAAAGGAGAAAAAATAATGAAAAGAATACATAATGTCCAGAAAATTGAATTCAAAGGAAATAAGTTGTATTTGAAAGTAGACAATAAGGAATATGTTTTTCTATTAGAAAAAATTTCAAAAAAATTGTTGAATGCATCCAGAATAGAAAGAGAGAAATATGAAATATCTCCTTCCGGGTACGGTTTACGCTGGCCTTTATTAGATGAAGATTTATCAATTGATGGATTGATCGGTATAAAACATACTCCTTCACAAAAGAAAGAAATAATTACAATATAGAAGATTATGATAACATAAATTCCTCATCGTTTCCAAACTGGTGTTTGGCAACGCTGCTCTGAAAAGAAACTCTGTTTCTACATATCAAATAACCAAACCTTTATTCACTTTCGTCAACTTATATCCCTCTTTTTCAAATGGGGATTTTTTGTTAGAGGATAAATTTTTCTCTTTAGTAATGAATCTTAAGCGTTTCAACACACACGAATTAGATTCCTTTTTTTGGATTGCGGCAACGTGTTGCCGCTCTTAAAAGCGGCGCCAAGGCGCCGCAATCTAAAATTAATGTTCACACGAGGATGGCTATCATGTTTAATATTTATCGTGTGGCACGACCCTTGTGGTCGTGCATAGATAAATAATGATTATTGAGAAACAGACGAACCAGACTTCCGAAGTCTTTGAGACTTCGGAAGTCTGAAGTTTGGATTCCTTTTTTTGGAGTGCGGCAACATGTTGCCGCTTTTAAAGCGGCGCCAAGGCGCCGCAGTCCAAAATTAAATGCTCACACGAGTATGGCTATCATGTTTAATTTTTATCGTGTGGCACGACCCTTGTGGTCGTGCATAGATAAATAATGATTATTGAGAAACAGACGAACCAGACTTCCGAAGTCTTTGAGACTTCGGAAGTCTGAAGTTTGGATTCCCTTTTTTGGAGTGCGGCAACGTGTTGCCGCTCTTAAAAGCGGCGCCAAGGCGCCGCAATTTAAAAATAAAATTCATTAGATATTCTCTAATGAGACACCTCGTTTAATTTTGTTTCTTTAACAAGTTCTCCAAAACTGCCAAACTCATCGGCGAATAATTTATTATAACAATCTGGACATATACCATGACTGAATTTTACATCCGCGTGTTCAGATATATATTTCTCAACCTGCTGCCAGTAATTTTCATCATTTCTTATCTTTTTACAGTAACTGCATATAGGCAGCAGCCCCTGAAGCTGTTTAACATTTGATAGAGCCTCCTTCAATCTCTTTACATGATCTGCCAGCTTGTTCTGCAGGCTCAATATTCTAATTCCAACATCTATACGCGCCTGAAGCTCCTTTGGGCTAAAGGGCTTCTTTATATAGTCATCCGCACCTGCCCTGAGACCTACTGCAATATCCTCTTTCTCTCCCTTTGTTGTAAGGAGAATTATATATGTATACCTCTTCCTCTTCTTTTTTCTTACCCTCCTGCAAAAATCCACACCATCTAACTTCGGCATCATCCAATCAACAATTGCAAGCTGAGGAGCATTTCTCTTTTTAAGAACCTCCAGTGCATCCTCACCATTGGTCGTAGAAATAACACTGTGTCCCCATTTCTTCAATGTGGCTTCCAGCATCTTTGAAGAAATAGGATCGTCCTCTGCTATAAGAATCTTCATATCATCTCCTGTTATTTCAACAAAAGCAGTAAGTGCTCAAGGAAAGCTACATTGGCTCTGCAATACACTCAGTGCTTTCCCTTTTTTTTAGAAGTCTCTCAATGACATCTAAAACAACCTCAAACTTTGTTGTCTTAACTATAAATGCATCGGCACCGCACTGTCTGGCAAGCCTTGCATCCTCATCCAGATCACGAGAGGTCAATATTATAACTGGAATATGGCGAAACTTTTTGTCAAACTTCAGCAATCTGCATATCCTGTGGCCGTCCATTCCTGGAAGCATCAGATCAAGTATTATTAGATCAAATCCTCCTTTCTGTGCAAGGCTGAAACCCTCCAGTCCTTCCTGAGCAGTCTTAACACGATAACCAGCCGCCTCCAGTCTCATCTTCATTATCTTTAAAAAAGCGACATTGTCCTCAATAATAAGAACATTTTTCTTGTCACTGCTTTCCATGATTCACCTCACTTTGTTTCTACACTTAATAGTTCTTTAACTTTGTATTGAAGATCTTCAGGCTCGACAGGCTTTTTCAGTACAGGAATGGCTGCATTGCCATTTGTACTCTTAAGCCTATCCTCATCAACTTCATATGCACTCGTTATAATGATCGGTATGTCTTTTGTTCGCATGTCCTGCTTCAGTCTTCCTATAACCTCATACCCATTCATTCCTGGAAGCATCATGTCAAGCACAATAAGCGAAGGCGATTCATTCCTTGCAAGTTCAACAGCCCCTATACCATCTCCTGATCTTATAAACCGATAATCTCCTTCTTTAAGAAACTTCTCGATAATGTCTATCATGTTCTGTTCATCGTCTACTATCAATATCTTCGGATATTCCACCTTCTTTAAGGTAAACCAGAATGTAGTTCCCTTTCCCACTTCTGAATCGACCCATATCTTTCCTCCATGCCTCTCCACGAGCCCTTTTGCTATTGTAAGACCCAATCCTGTCCCCTTGTAGCCAGGACCCTCGACTCTTCCAAACTGTTCAAACTTGGAAAAAAGTTTTGGTATGTTCTCTTTTGAAATTCCTACCCCAGTATCTGACACAGAACAAAGGATCTCTTCCTCTTTGTCCTCCACCTTTATTGTGACCGTGCCTCCCTCTTTTGTATATCTCAGAGCATTACTTACAAGATTAGTAAATATCTGTGTAACCTTATCTCCGTCAACATAGGCCTTTACCTCTTTTTTCGGAAGATCACTCACCAACTTTATGCCCTTCTCTTCTGCCTCATGAAGATAACTCGAGTGTATCTTTCTTACAATCTTACATATATCATGCGAGTCCCTCCTCATTATAACCTTTCCAGCCTCTATCTTTGAAACATCGAGCAGGTCTGTTACCAGTCTTCCTAACCTATCGATATTGTCGAGAGTGTCTTTGAGAATCTCCCTCTGTGTTTCATTAATCTCCCCTGCAATTCCATCCAGACAGAGTGAGACTCCCCCACGCATCACTGCAATGGGTGTGCGAAGCTCATGCGATACCATGGAAAGAAAATCGCTCTTGAGTTTATCGTATTCTCTCAGCCTCTTGACAGTCTTTTCCAACCTGTTCTGCAGATCGAGTATTCTCCTGCCTACATTTATCCGTGCATGAAGCTCCTTTGCACTGAATGGTTTTCTTATATAATCGTCACTTCCTGCATTGAGTGCTTCTGCAATGTCATCGCTGCTTCCCTTTGCCGTGAGCATTATGATGTAGGTATAGGACCTTTTTTTCTTTGCCCTCACCTTTCTGCACACCTCGACTCCATCCATCCCAGGCATCATCCAGTCGAGAATGGCCATCTTTGGTGCATCATCTTTCCTCATGACCTCCCATGCCTGTTTTCCATCGGAAGTGGTTACTACATCGTAACCCTTCTTGACCAGAGATGCTTCAAGCATCCTGCGCGAAATATCATCATCTTCTGCAATTAATATCTTCATTTTACGCCTCTTGCAGTTTTTTATCTGCTATGTGTGAGGAGAGATAATCCCTTACCCTCTCCATCTCAATCTCCAGCTCTCTTAAAACAGAATCTGCTCCATCCAGCTTCCCGCTCTTTCCAATCTTCTCCAGCTCATAGGCAAGATCATAGGCCCTCATTGCACCAAAGTTTCCTACAGAGCCTTTAAAACTGTGGGCAGCACGCTCAAACTGCTCCACATTACCATCATCAAGCAGTTCTCTCAAGCGACCGAGCTGTTCGGGATATGTATTGAGAAACTCTTCAATAAGTTCTGAAAGAAGATCCTCGTCTCCATCTACTGCCTCAAGCGCCCTGTTTAAGTCTATCTGCATTCCCTTTGCCGAATTCCCCGAGTCGGATCTACCTCTACTCTTCCCATTCAGAAGATCTTCGATCACATCATAGAGCTCTTTTGCCTTCATTGGCTTGGAAACGTATCCATCCATTCCTGCACCAAGACACATCTCCCTGTCGCCCTTCATGGCATGAGCCGTCATTGCTACTATTGGAACATGATCTCCCTTTTTCTCCTCGAGCTCTCTAATAATAGAGGTCGCCTTGAATCCATCCATCTCGGGCATCTGTACATCCATAAGAATCAGATCGAATGATTGTTTTTTATACAGCTCAACAGCCTCCTTCCCATTAGTTACAGAAACAACATTCCATCCTTTCTTCTTAATCATCGACTCTGCCAGTTTCCTGTTTATTCCATTATCCTCTGCGAGCAGGATATTGACCTCTCTTTTAATAGTCGATTTTTCCTCTTCCATCTCTTTCCTCTTATTTTTATCTTTGTCGGTCTTTCTACCGCCCTTTTTATCCATCTGCCCTATTGCTACTATTATAGCATTGTACAGGTCAGACTGCTTTATTGGCTTCATGAGATAATTTGACATGCCTAATTTCATGCATCGCTCACTATCACCTCGCCTCCTTGAAGAACTCAGCATCATGATCGTAATAGCCTTATAGAATGGATCTTCTCTGATCCTCTCTGCAAGAGTAAATCCGTCCATTTCGGGCATGTTTGCATCAAGAAGTATCAACGAGAATGGAGAACCAGACCTTCTTGCCTTTTCCATCTCCTTTAGCGCTTCCTCCCCTCCCCCCACAGCAACAGGACTCATGTGCCAGTTGGTAAGCATCTCTTCAAGTACGCGTCTATTTGTACTGTTGTCATCTACTATTAGAACCTTAAGTCCTCTTATGTCAACAGGGATTGTCCTCTCCCTGCATTTTTTCTTTCTGTCCTTTCTGAACACTGCAGTAAAATGAAACCTGCTTCCAGGTCCGCCTTCATTAGTACCCCTTTGCTTTACCGGGCTCTCCACCCACATGCGGCCTCCCATCATGCTTACCAGCTGATTCGATATGGCAAGCCCGAGACCTGTTCCTCCAAATTTTCTCGTGGTCGAACCATCTGCCTGAGTAAATGCCTCAAAGATAAGCTTTTGTTTATCTTTTGGTATTCCTATCCCCGTGTCTGTAACACTAAAATGCAGAGTAACATCTTTTTCTGTCTCCTCGATCTTCTCAACACTCAAAACAACTTCACCCTTTTCCGTGAACTTGATTGCATTGCCCACCAGATTTACTATTATCTGGCGAAGTCTTCCTGGATCGCCCTTAACACAATCCGGAACGTCCGGAAGAACATGTGAAACAAGTTCGAGCCCCTTGTCAGACGCCTTGATAGCAAGAGATTGAATCGTCTCATCAACAGTATCGCGAAGATTGAAGCTTATGCTCTCTATATCGAGCTTTCCAGCCTCAATCTTTGAAAAATCGAGTATGTCATTTATTATGGTGAGCAGTGACTCTGCAGAGTTCATCACTGCCTCGAGATACTCCCTCTGAATGGGCGTCAGTTCTGTATCGAGTGCAAGTTCGGTCATTCCTATTATTCCATTCATTGGAGTCCGTATCTCATGACTCATGTTTGCTAAAAATTCACTCTTTGCCCTGGCAGCCTCTTCTGCACGATTCTTAGCTATCTGCAAATCTTCCACAAGCTGAGCCAGATTTGCCGCATGCTCTTCTTCCTTCTCCTTTGCGGCCTTAAGCTCCTCTGCATATCTTACGAACTCTGCCTCTGCTCGCTTTCTATCTGTAATATCTCTTACAATTCCTATTGCGTGCCATTTATCTCTGATTTTTACACCAGAGAGCGAAAGTTCGATCGGCATATCTTCTCCATTCTTCCGCGTTCCTACAAGTTCTGTGACATTTCCCACCGCAGGTCCTGTTCCATCCACAAAGAACCTCTTTAATCCTTTCTCAATATCTTTACTAAATTCATCCTTTGCCAGGAGCTCATGCAAATCCATTCCAATCACCTCATCCTTTTCATACCCAAATATCTTTACTGCCGCCTCATTCCAGTAAGAGATCTTGCCCTGATCATCCATCATTATTATTCCGTCCTGTGCCGCACTGCTTATGCTCCTGAACTTCTCCTCACTCTCCATCAGTGCCTTCTTTATCCTCCGCTGAGTTATTGTCTGAACCACTATCTGAGTCATCTCTGCAATCAACTTCTTCTTTGAATCCTTCCATCCATCCCACTTATTGTTATCACTACAGATGTCAAATGTAAGCATGCCCTGCCAGACACCGTCGTAGTAATAGGGGACAATAAGTATCGAGTCTATATTCAATTTTTTAGTAAAAGAGTCTAAAAGTGGTTTTGCGACACTGTGAAGATGTCTTGGAATCTTATCGAGTGCATTTTTCTGGGTAACTTCATAATAGGGGGTATCTTTAAAATATTTTATAATCGAAAGAGGCATCTTCTTTCCGACCGATGGCTTCACCCCTTCATCACACCATTCTCTTACGCACTCTATATATTTTCTGCGAATCGGATTGTAGCACGCACGAGAAACTCCAAGTGTGGGACCGACCATATCGAGCAGCCCCTGTACAAGCTGTTCCTCCGACAGAGATTCATCGGATGCGATCTTCCAAATCTCTGCTCTCAGTTTATTAAGTCTGTTCTGCTCCTTTATCTTCTCGCTCTTCTCAAGCAGGTTCCTTTCAATCCTCTTCATCTCCGAGATATCTGTATATATTACAACAATGCCTTTCAGCTCTCTTTCTACAACGATCGGTGAACCTGCTACAATGACATCCACAGGAGTACCATCCTTCCTGAACCTCACGCTCTCATGCGGCTCTATCCTGCCTCCTTCAAGCACCTTCTCTGTTAGTTTTGCTGTCTCCTTCTTTTTCTCAGGAATGCTAACAATCTCATCTATATCCTTTCCGATCACCTCCTGGCGTTTATACCCGAAAATACTTTCAGCACCTGGATTCCATTCCGTAATCCTGTGGTTGGGATCGAGTGTGACTATACCGCTTGGTGTGTTGTAAAGAACAGACTCAAGATATTTCTGCCTCTCTTCAAGTTTAATCTCTGAAAGCCTTTGTTCAGTTACATCGTCATATACTGCTACGATCTCACCAGAGGGAATCTTATACACATAGTTTGACCTCCATCCCCAGATTCGATCATCTCTGTATTCTGAAACAGGATGAAGCTTCGGCTTTCCACTCCTCCAGACCTCCCTGAACACATCAAGAAGCCCCATCTGTTCTATGCCAGGAAAGACCTCCCGTACTCTCTTTCCAATTAAATCTTTCTTCTTAACCTTCTCTATCCTTTCTACTGCATGGTTAATATCCTTGAAAATAAAATCATTCCCATTATCGACTGCCTCATAGATTGCTACACCGCTGCTCATGTTTGAAAACAGCTCCCTGAAACGCATCTCACTGTTTCTGATCATCTCTTCTGTACGCTTCCTCTCCAGTATCTCCTTCTGTGCCTTTTCATACAACCTTGCATTTCTTATGGCAGATGCTATCTGTGTTGAGAGTGTATTCATTGCAACCACATGTATCTGATTAAAGGCATCGAGTTCAACGCTCTGTATATCAAGAACTCCTATTACCTCTTTGGGGCCAATCTTTATTGGCACCGAAAGTTCTGACCTTGTTATCTCCTCTGACTTTCGTACATAGTATGGATTCTTTGTTACATCACCGCTGAGTTGAATTTCGCCTGTTTCAGCAGCATGGCCTATCATGCCTTCTCCAACCAAAACAGTTAAGTCACTTGGGAAGATATCCTTATATCCTCCTGCAATTGCCTTAAGACGAAAAGCCTTTCCATTCTCATCCCTCATAAGAAGCATTACACCATAAAAGTCGAATGCATCCCTTACAGAATTTACTATCTCTGAGAGCAGTTCATTGAGCTTCAATTCGCTGCTGACACGCTGTCCAACCTTGTTTATGAGGTCTGCAACTGCAGCCTGCTCTTTAATCACATTCTCCGACTCTTTTCGTTCGCTTATATCGCGAACTATGCTCAGCCATGCAGGACGACCATCATAGACTATCTCCTCTGTCAATATCTCCACAAATATCTTCTTTCCATGTTTTGTAATATGGGTATAGACATTTGGCCTGTCGATATTTCTTTTATCTATGTTCTTATTGACCTTTTCGTGATCCTCTTCAGGATGCAGATCAAATGGGGTCATGGAAAGAAGTTCTTCCCTTGTATATCCATAAATCCTCTGTACAGCACTGTTGCAGTCTAAAAACCTGTAGCTTTTTTTATCAAAGATGAATATCGGATCTCCTATACAATTGAAGAGTTTAAAATACTTCTCCTCCTTTTCTTTTATCAACATCTCCTGCTGTCTTTTTTTACTGATATCCTTTATTGATATCACTGCACCAAAAATCCCACCATCGATATTGCAGCACGGGTTAACCCTGCACTCTACTGGAACTTCCTTCCCGCTTTTGGAAACAATGAAATGTTCTTCTGAACATTCGATCGACACCTTCTTGTCAATAACATTACCTATAGCATCCAAGTCCACATCTTTCCTGTCTTTATCGACGATCCTCAGGAACTTCTTATACGGACTGCCTACAACATTTTCCTTTTTCCACCCTGTGAGCCGCTCTGCACCAATGTTGATAAATTTTACAATCCCCTCTCTGTCGACTGCTATTACTCCGTCACTGATTGAACTAAGAATTGTAGAAAGCCATCTGTCCCTTGCTTCTATCTCTCTATGAAGCTTGAATCTGTGGAAGGCCATTTCTATTGCATTGTAGAGCTCCTTTTCTTCAAACGGTTTTAAAATATACCCGTATGATCCTGCAGCCTTAGCTCGCTGGATAGTCTCCTTATCCGTATATGCTGTTAGAAAGATTATCGGTATCTTATTGCTGTTCCATATCCTGTCTGCAGCCTCTATACCATCCATTGAACCCTTGAGCTGAATATCCATCAAAACGAGATCGGGCCGTTCCTTACTCGCCTTCTCGATCGCCTCAGGGCCAGAGGAGGCCTTTGAGATTACCTCATATCCAAGATTCTCAAGCTTCTTTCGAATCTCCAGAGCCACTATCTCTTCATCTTCGACTACAAGGATCTTTTGTTTTGACATCACAACACTCCTTTTAATCACCATCTATTACTGTATAGACAAGCCTATAACTACTCCTCTCCCCTGTCCACCGTTTACTTTTCTCTATGGAATAGTGCAGAACCTCCTCTCCTCTGATTTTATACAGAGAAAAGGGAAGATCCCGATTTTCTTCTGTAACACGAATCTTTTCAGTTAAAAAGCCGTCCCCTTTATTTGCCGACTCAATATAAAGATCCCTCATGCCTTCCTTCTTCTTCATAGAAACCGTTATCCTCTTTAAGTATCCATCAATATTCCAGCAGATCCTTTGATCAACACTCCTGTCTTTCCTCGAACCCTTCGGTGAAGAAATACCAACAACATTGTAGGTCTTCATGCTCTGACCAAACCCCACATGATTTGGTCTTATGATTACTATCCTGATTGTATGGGAGCATGTATCTCCACCCGCGATCTGCTTAACCATTGCCAATATCAAAACAAATAAAATTTTTCTCAGCCGCTTCATAATCTGAAATTTTTCCTCATACAAAACAGGGCTTCATTTCCCTGTTAAATTTCTTCCTCATGTTGAGAATACTCTCGACACTCTCCTTCACCTTATCGAGTGTGAATGGCTTAAACAAAATTCCATCAACATTTGATCTCTTTCGGTTAAAAACGAGTTCCTCGTGGTACATGTCCAGTCCTGTTATCAACACTATCTTCTGTCTTCTATTGAGTCTTCTCATCTCACGGGCGATCTCAAATCCAGTCTTTTCAGGCATGAGAACATCGATAAAGATTAAATCATAACTCGAATCTGAAAATTTCTTCATTGCCTCATTATAAGACTGAGCCGTATCGGCCATATATCCAAGCCGATCCAGGATTCGCTGAAAAACACTCAGCAAAATAGGTTCATCGTCTATTATTAATATCTTCTTCATAAATCTTGCCTTCCCTGAAATGATCGATTTTCTGTAATAAGGCGTCCAACTGGCAGCACGCCTGACAATCTATTTTCATCATCTTATTCAATAGCTGATCAACAATGGTCTTTAACTTCTCCAGTCTATTTAAAAACGACCTCTCCACTATACCGACAATACCACTGTCTAAGTCTGAATCACTCATAGAAATAATTTCTCCATCCATATTCAACCTCTTCTGCTTCCTCAAACCTCCAAGAAGCAGCTCGAACGCCTCTATCTCGGCCTCGACTGCACTTTTAAAATTCCTGACAATCGATGGAATCCTCTTTTCTGTAAAATCATGCCTTTCATCTCCCCTGCTATTCAAGGGCAGGCTCCTTTTCTTTGAGATTTAGAAATCTATCGCTCGGACAGACAAGGGCAGTTATCCTTATTCTGATATTGCTGCCACTGCCAATCAAAACTCCTTCAGCAAATTTCTTGTTGTTTATTAAAAGATCGATTGGTTCATCTATATGCTTATCGAGAGTTATTATATCTCCTGGTTTAAGCTCTGCAATATCCCTCATAAGTACTGCTCTTCTACCCAGTTCAATCGACATCGTCAGCTCAAGATCCATCAGCATCTCAATTGTATATGGGATCCTGAAGCCATTGGAGATCGATTCAGCAACATTGCAACCTTTCCCATCCTCCTGCTGCTTATTGTTTATATTCTTTGATTTCACCATCTTCAATCGATCCTCTGCTGAAGTTGTATTTTCTTTATTTCAATACTCTGTATAAGCAATGGGTATGCCAGGAGATAAAATATAGGTTGTGAGCAGTTCTATCTATTTGATTATTTAAATCTTATATATTCAATAAAAAAGCCGTGCCTTTTTGTTCAAGCACGGCCAGACGGTGAATTATTATCTGGTTACCCGATACTTTTTAACTAACAGATGCTCCCTCCTCCTCATAGGCCCTCAACTTGGTTCTCAGAGTCTTTATAGTAATTCCAAGGGCTCTTGCTGTCTGAGTCTTGTTAAAATTCATTCTTCTATATGTTTTCAATATAAACCTCTTCTCCATCTCCTCAAGCGTGATATCTTCATCAAACATACCATCGCCATCAAAGAGTTCCATATTGTCTTCAAGAAAAACAAAACTCTCTGGAGTCAAAACGCTTCCCTTGCTTAATATAACAGCAGTCTCTATGCTGTTTTCCAGTTCACGCACATTACCAGGCCAATCATACTGAATCAGACGCTGCATAGCCTTATCCGAAACGCTCTTTTTCTTCTTATATTTTTTATTAAATCGATCGATAAAATATTCCACAAAATATGGAATGTCCTCTCTCCTGCTTCTAAGTGGCGGAAGAAAAATGGAAACAACATTTAAACGAAAGAAGAGATCCTTTCTGAAATTTCCCCTTTTTACCTCCTCTTTTAGATCGCGATTTGTTGTAGCAAGAACACGCACATCAACATTCACACTCCTTCCACTACCCACTCTTTCAAACTGCCGGTGTTGTAAAACTCTGAGCAATTTAGCCTGAACCTGAAGACCGAGTTCTCCAATCTCATCCAACAAAATTGTGCCTGAGTCGGCCAGTTCAAACCTACCCTTGACCCGCTGGACTGCTCCAGTAAATGCTCCCTTTTCATGGCCAAAAAGTTCGCTCTCAAGCAGTGTGTCGGGAAGGGCGGCACAATTAACCTTTATGTAAGGTCTTCCCTTTCTGGAACTCATCTTATGCAGACAGTCTGCCACAACCTCCTTGCCTGTTCCAGTCTCACCATATATCAAGACTGTCGAATCCAGAGGACCGACCGTTTTAACGAGCTCTTTTACCCTTGAGGCTGCCTGGCTCTTGCCAATTATTTCTTCTGTAATAGTGTCTCTGTCGAGCCTCTCTTTAAGATACCGATTCTCATCTACAAGACTCTGGTGTTTAAACACTCTATCAACAACCAAATCCAATTCATCGAGCTCTATCGGTTTTGTTATATAATCAAATGCACCTCTTTTCATCGCCTCAACAGCGGTCGATACCGATCCATAGGCAGTCATAATAATAACTTCGGTTGAAGGAAAATCTCTCTTGATGTGCCCGAGCAGCTCGATTCCATCCATCTTCTGCATCTTCAGATCACTTATTACGAGATGAAAATGTTTCTTCCTGAGTTCCTCGACCGCAGTCTCCCCATTCTCGGCAGTATGAACATTAAAATCCTTCCTTGAAAGGGCATCCCTAACGAATCTTCTTAATATGGGATCATCTTCTACGACAAGAATTGCCTTATTAGCCATGCTCTCTACAAACTCCTTAATTTCTCGGCAGTATAATCGTTACTGTAGAACCAACGCCCTCTTCGCTCTCAAGAAAAATCTCGCCGTGGTGAAGTGCAATAAAATTTTTAGCCACAGAAAGACCCAGTCCCAGCCCCTTCTCCTTTGTTGTGAAAAAGGGATCAAAACAGCAATCGAGCGCCTCTTTTGACATCCCCTCACCTGTATCTGAAATTATTATCGATATTGTCTCTTTTGTGTCGGAATCAGTGCTGCATCTGTTGAGTTCAACCTTGAGCGATCCTCCCAGACTCATTGCCTCAACAGAGTTGTCAAGAATCGGGATGATTGCCTGTTCAAGAAGAATCGGATCTATCCGCATTACTATCTTCTCAGTTTCTGGAACAAACTCTTTAATCACTCTTATTGATTTACCTTTTAAATCATTACTCATACAATAGTAGGAGATGAGATCATTTAAAAACTGCCTC
>CAZYVD010000016.1:0-43662 GCA_964651045.1 uncultured bacterium | reverse complement strand
CAAGTTAATCTTGAATAATAAGACATTATAACCCGATTCTGCACATTGATAGAACCGCTTACAATTTTTTCTAATCTTGAGAGTTCAATGGAATCACAATTTTATTGAAATTTTCTTTGGCGTCGGGTGTCCTGTATGGTATAACATATAATAAAGTTACTGCGTGGGGCATGAGCCTTGTGGTCGTGCCACACGATAAAAATTAAATATGATGGTCACCCGCTGATATTTACCTTTGTATGTGAAACATGAATTATGGGAAAAGCACAAAAAAGATATTAATACATTCGGGTAGATTATTAAAACATTTTCGATAAAATGAAATATAATCCAAAAATACGCCATTGCAGGTCAATACGTTTAAAAGGATACGATTATTCTCACGCTGGAGGGTATTACGTGACAATCGTAACCCAAAACAGGGAATGTTTATTTGGTGACATTGTGGATGGTGAAATGATTTTGAATAAACAAGGATTGATTGTAAAAACGATTTGGAATGATTTACCGAAACATTATAATCATATCAAATTGGATGAATACGTTTACCGAACCATATTCATGGCATTATCATTATCAATGATGATGTAGGGGCGGGTTTAAAACCCGCCCCTACGATGAAACGGCATGGGTTGCCGGAAATTGTTCGTGGATTTAAAACATTTTCGTCACGCCGTATCAATCAATATCGCAACACCCCCGGCCAAAAATTATGGCAAAACAATTATTAGGAACATATTATCCGTAACCAAAACGAATTAAACCGCATCCGGGAATATATTATCCAATTCCCATTGCAATGGGAATTGGATAATGAAAATCCAAATGCGTCGAGTGTCCTGTATAGTATATTTCGAACTGCGACGCTTTGGCGTCGCTTTTAAAAAAGGCAACATGCTCGCGCAATCCATAAAAAGAGAATACCTATATTTTTCGTAGAGAAAATATAAATATAGAAGTTTTTTCATTTCTTGCTTGACATTTCAATGATTGTTTATTATGATAATCATTCGCATAAAATTAATAAATAAGCTTGATAAATTAAAATTAAATACTATCTTTACATTTATCACAATTACATAACAAAATGTTGATTAACTGCAATTAGGAAAATATCTGAATTAATTATATCTATGGACTATGACCCGAAACTGCAGAATTATAATCGTAATAACCAAACAAGGGAGATTAAAATGCACCAAAAAAGTAGAATCCTTTATCCTGTGACCATTAGTCGCGCACTGTTCGCTATGTTTTTTGCTCTTTCAATCCTGACAATGAAATGCAATATGTTCAGGTCTGAATTTGTAAGAGATCCGGCCCGGTTTGTCAATCCGTTCATCGGCACTGGGGGAAAGAGATCTTACAGAGATGCAGGGAATACAATACCTGGAGCATGTCTACCTTTTGGTATGCTTAATTTCAGCCCTGAAACTGCATTCAGCGAGGATTTACTCTTCTTGCCCAGAATCAAAAAGATTCTGGAAGAAGGTCTGCGTATTCCAGTTTCTCCCGGAGGATATAATTATGCTGCCAGCCGTATCAGAGGATTCTCACTTACACATCTTTCAGGAACAGGCTGTCTTGGTGCCTCAGGAGATATACCGTTTCTTCCGTTTACAAAAGAGATAAAACACTCTCCTGACAATGATCCGATAGATGCATACTACAGCAGCAGTTTCAGCCATGACAATGAAACGGCTCAGCCGGGTTATTACCAGGTAAAGCTGGGAAACGGAGTCAATGTTGAATTAAGTGCAACTGTTCGAACCGGTATTGCACGTTTTACATATCCTGAAGGAAAACCTGCGCATCTGTTAATACGGACATCATATTCTCAGCTTGGCAGCAGTTTTGCTTATACAAAAATAGACACTGCAAAAAGAGAAATTACAGGATGGGTGACCAGCGGAAACTTCTGCGGTTATCTCGGCGAATACAACCGCAGGGATTATTATACATTGTACTTTGTAGCAAAGCTGAATAAAAAAATAACAGGAACAGGTACATGGGAAGATACGTCTGTCAGACCAGGTACAATTGAAGCCAGGGGCGGGATGCCGTATGGCGAACGAGGTATTCCCAAAACAGGCATGGGTTCAGGGGCATGGGTAACTTTTGATACTTCAAAGAACCGTGAACTGATTCTAAGAGTGGGAATCTCTTATGTCAGTATAGAAAATGCAAGACTGAATCTGGAGACAGAGCAGAAAAACGGAGACGATTTTGAATCGATACGCAAAAAGGCTTATGAATCCTGGAACAGGGCTTTGTCAAAAATCAAGGTTAAATCTGACAGTACTGCCCTGTTGACAACTTTTTATACTGCTCTTTATCATTCACAATTGCATCCTAATGTTTTCAGCGATGTAAACGGACAATACGCAGGATTTGATGGAAAAGTACATCAGATAGAAAAAAATCAAAAAGCCCAGTATGCCAATTTCTCCGGATGGGATGTTTACAGATCTCAGCTCCAGTTAATTGCTCTTATTTATCCGGACAGAGCAAGCGACATAGCACAGTCTCTTTATAATCAGGCCTGTCAGTACAATGGTGTGTGGGACAGATGGACACACAACAACGGCCCTACGGCTGTTATGTGCGGAGATCCTTCAACAATTGCCATTGCAAACTTTGTTGCATTCGGCGCAGATAGATTTGATGTAAACGGCGCATACGCATCTCTTGCAAAAGCGGCAAAAACACCTACAAAGCTTGACCTGAGTGACGAAGGGAAACCGATTTTTACAAGGGGGCAAAAACCTTCCCTTGACCAGTGGCTTAAACTGCACTATATCTCCGATGAGTCCAATGCATGGGAGGGTGCATCGGAAACACTGGAGCAGGCCTCGTCCTATTTTGCACTTTCTCAGTTAGCCCGAAGACTTGGCAGAGAAGAAGACTATCGTCTATTCCTGAAACAATCAGGCTACTGGAAGAATCTGTTCAACCCCGAGGCAACGGATTCTATGGGCTATATTCAGGGCCGTCATAAGGACGGAACCTGGAAGGTGCCGTTTGATCCAGAGTCACCCTATCTTTTTGTAGAGGGGAGTCCTCTGCAATACTTATGGATGATTCCCTTTGACAGCAGGACATTAATAGAAAAACTTGGCGGACCAGAGAAAGCTGAAAAAAGACTGGACAATTTCTTTAAAAAACCAGATGGCACCTGGGCTCTTTGCAGGGCAGGAGGCCGTTATTCGGATTTATCGAATGAACCTTCGCTGAATGCCCCCTGGATGTATCTTTTTACAGGAAAGGCGTACAAAACACAGGAGACTCTGCGTGCTGTTCTGTTTCTGCTCTGGAGCGATGAAGTAACAGGAATTCCCGGTCAGGACGATCTGGGGCAGATGTCTTCATGGTATGTATTTACATCTCTGGGACTTTACCCATATTATCCCGGACGTGCGGATCTGGTTCTCGGAAGTCCTGTTTTTGTAAAGGCAAGAATCTGCCGTTCAAACGGAGATATTGTTATAGATGCTGAAGATGCATCTCCTTTAAATATCTATGTTGAATCTTTATATGTAAACGGTAAAAAGAGTATGGCATCGTGGATTGATTCCGGGTATATGCAAAAAGGCATTAAATTGAAATTTAAGATGTCAGACAGGCCAAATCCGGAATTTGGCAGTATAAATAATGTACCACCTTCATTTTCCAGCGGCAGGGAATAGAGAAGGGCAGGCCCTTTATCAGTGGTGCAAAAGGGGAAGGTTTATTAGCTTTTTAATTGATAGATATTTTTTTCAGTCTATATCGGGCAGTACTGGATTTTATTATGCTTTGTCAGGTGTCTGACTGAAGAGCCGTGAAGCTGCTGTACAGCCGGCGGATATTTTAAGGAATAAATCAATTGACCAGTAGTATCTGTTTTTTTCTATTTTACTGATAAGCTTTAAATGTGTTTCAATTTGGAGTAATTGAACAGTGTCAAAATTTTTGTATTTCATTTTATAATTTTTTCTTGTAAATTATTTTTATAAATTACTTCTCCGCGAATAGAAAACTACTTTTTCAGGTAATTATGATTTATTCAGTATAAAAATCGTTGTGTAAATATACATATTATACAGGCACAAATGATGAAGGGTAATATAAGGCAAAATAAAATCACCCTTTCCGAACTGGAAAATTTCCTCTTCAAAGCCGCAGATATCCTGCGCGGCAAGATGGATGCTTCCGAATACAAGGAATTTATTTTTGGATTACTTTTTATTAAACGCCTTTCTGATGAGTTTGACCGCAAGCGAGAGGGACTCCGCAGGTATTATAGAGAACAGGGATTGAATGACCAGACCATTGCTGAGTTGCTGGAAGACAAAACAGCCTACGGCGACACTTTTTTTGTGCCCAAACGTGCCCGCTGGCACGAGGGCTGGATTGACGAAAACGGCAATGAAGTTCCGCCGCTGAAGCATCTGAAAAGCAATATCGGGGAAATGCTGAACAAGGCGCTGGATGCCATTGAAAATGAAAACGAACTGCTGCACGGCGTGCTGAAAAATAATATCGATTTTAATGCCGGCAAGGGCAAGGAAGGCGCTTCCCGCGTGTCTGATCAGCGCTGGAAAGATTTGCTGGATCATTTCAATAATCCCCGTTTTGTACTGATTAATGAGAATTTCGAATTTCCTGATCTGTTAGGTGCAGCGTACGAATATTTGATTAAATATTTTGCCGACAGCGCCGGGAAAAAGGGCGGCGAATTCTACACACCCGGCGAAGTGGTACGCCTGCTGGTGCAACTGGTTAAACCGCATGAAGGCATGGAAATCTACGATCCTACTGTGGGCAGTGGCGGCTTTTTGATTCAAACCTACCAGTATGTGGAGGAACAGGGACAGGATCCACACAATCTTCATCTTTACGGACAGGACTCCAATGGCACAGTCTGGACTATTTGCATCATGAATATGATTTTGCACAACATCAAAAATTTTACCGTTGAAAACGGTGACACAATAGAAGAACCGCTTATTAAAGATGAAACCGGTTCCTGGAAGAAATTCGACCGTGTGCTGGCCAATCCGCCCTTTTCCCAGAATTACAGCCGCCAGAATATGAAATTTCCCAACCGTTTCAAAGAATTCTGCCCGGAAACCGGTAAGAAGGCAGATTTAATGTTTGTCCAGCACATGATTGCCAGTCTGAAGCCCTACGGCAAAATGGCAACCATCATGCCGCACGGCGTACTGTTCCGCGGTGGCAAGGAAAAAGTGATTCGGGAAATATTATTAAAAGACGACGTGATTGAAGCCATTATCGGCCTGCCGCCGGGACTGTTTTACGGAACCGGCATTCCCGCCTGTGTGCTTGTGATCAACAAAAACAAGCCGGACGAATTGAAAAACAAAATCCTGTTCATCAACGCCGATGCCGAATACGCAGAAGGCAAGAATCAGAACAAACTGCGCCCGGAGGACATCGAAAAAATCGATTACGTGTTCACCAACAAACTGAAAATTCCCAAATACTCACGTCTTGTGGATGTGCAAGAAATTATCGAAGAACATGATGTAAATCTCAACATCCGCCGCTATGTGGACAACACGCCTGAACCAGAGCCGGAAGACGTCACTGCCCATTTGATTGGCGGAGTGCCGAAAAAGGAAGTGGAAGCCAAACATACGCAATTCAGAAAATTTTCCTTCGACCCTGCCGTGCTGTTTGAGGATTTGCGTCCGGGCTATCTACGTTTTCGAGCGAACATTCAGGAAAAAACGCAGATTCGGGAAATCATCGAAGCCGATACCAATGTGCAGCAAACCATTGCCAGCATGCAGGAGGTCATGCGCCGCTGGTGGCAAACCGCGCAAGAAGAATTTTCGCGCCTGTACAAGAACAACAACCTGCCGGCAGTGCGCAGCCAATTGCTGACCAGCCTGAAGCAGCAACTCACGCCCATCGGCGTGTTAGACGAATTCCAGACCGCAGGGGTATTCGTCAACTGGTGGCAGAACATCCGCTATGACCTGAAAACCATTGTCAACATCGGCTGGAGCCATATCCTGATTCCAGACGATTATTTGAGTGACGCATTTTTCAGCCGCAAAAAAGACGGAATCGAGGCGCTGGAAGCGCAATTGAGCGAAAAGGAAAGCGCACTGAACGAAGCCGTGGAGGCAGTGGAGTACGAGCCGGAGGAGGAAGAAACCGTAACGCCCAGAGCAGTAAAAGAACATCTGACAATGATGGTGCGCGACCTGCAAGCCACATACGGCACCACAGCTGAAAAGGAACGGCAGACTTACGAAACACAGTTACAAACTATCAAGCGAATCGAAAATGAGATCAAAGCCATTAAAAAACAGATTAAAGAAAAGAAATTTGAACTGGACGTGCTGTTGAGCCTGAAGCGCAACGGCGCCGACGAAGAGAAGGCGGAAATTCACGATTTGCTGCGACAGGCGGAAGAACAGATGCAGCGATTGGATCCGGCTAACAAAGATGATAAAAAGAAAATCACTGCGCTGAAAAAAGACCGAAAAACCTTGCAGGAACGTTTGCAGCGAGTGGAATTACTGATGACCGAAATCGGCGACAAAATAACGGAAGAAGAGTGCCGGCAGTTAATCTTGAAGAAACTGTACGATTTGATTGCCGACCAGTTGGAACGCTACCTGAACGCCGAAAAGCGCAACCTGATTGCCGTATTAGAAAATTTGTGGGACAAATACGCGGTGAGTTTGCGGCAGATTGAAAGCGAGCGGGAGCAGACCTTACAGGAGTTGAATGGATTTTTGAATGAGTTGGGGTATTTAGAAGAAGAAAAATGAACACTGAGAAAAAAAATCAAATTGACGATTGGGTGGAAGTTGAATTAGGCGAAGTGCTTAATTATGAACAACCATATAAATACTTAGTTGAGTCAACAAATTATGATAAAACAGGTATTCCTGTTTTAACGGCTGGGAAATCTTTTATTTTAGGATATACATCTGAAACAAAAGGCATTTACACAAAATTACCTGTGATCATTTTTGATGATTTTACCACTGATTGCAAATTTGTTGATTTTCCTTTTAAGGTAAAATCATCTGCTATGAAATTTTTAAAAGAGAAATCAAAAAATAAAACTAACCTGAAATTTATTTTTGAACTGCTTTCTACAATTAAAATAACTTCAATTGGGGGAGATCACAAACGAAGATGGATTTCTGAATACAAGAAACGTAAAATTTTCATTCCAAAATCTTATGATGAGCAATCCCTAATCGCCGAAATCCTTTCCACAGTGGATCGGGCGATTGAGCAGACCGAGGCGGTGATTGCCAAACTGCAGCGCATCAAAACCGGGCTGATGCAGGATTTGCTGACCAAGGGCATCGACGAGCAGGGCAACATCCGCTCCGAAAAAACGCACCGGTTTAAAGACTCGCCGCTGGGCAGGATTCCAGTGGAGTGGGAGGTTGAATATATAGATAAATATGGAAGTTTCTTTAAAGGTTTAACAATTTCAAAATCTAACTTATCAATGAATGGGGTTGATTGTATTTTATATGGTGAAATCTATACTAGATATGATTTTTACACTGAAATATTATATTCTAAGGTACCAGAAGAAATTGTGAAAGATAGATCACCAATTTTATATGGTGATATACTCTTTACCGGGTCAGGTGAAACTCATGAAGAAATTGGTAAATGTATAACATATATTGGTAGGAATAGAGCATATGCTGGTGGCGACATTATCATTTTCCGAACAAAAAGTTTTGAACCAATATATTTGTCATTCTTATTGAATTCGTATAAAATTCAAAGGCAAAAAGCATTACTTGGACAAGGGAGTTCAGTGATTCATATTTATCCTAACCATTTAAAGAAAATACTAATTGTAAGGCCCAAAATATCTGAACAAATAAAAATATCAAAAAAATTATTAAAAATAGATAAGGCGATATTAAAACAAAAAAAATTATTAATGAAATTACAAAAACTTAAAACCGCCTTGATGCAAGACCTGCTCACCGGGCGGGTGCGGGTGACGGAGTTGTTGAAAAAACGGCAAACGGAGGCGGCAATATGAATGTGCCCCGACCGACGCCTATTTACCGGATCATCCACGTGGATAATCTGGCGGTGTGTATTCAGCGCGGCGGTTTCCATGCGCCCAACCACGTGCCGAATGACGGGTTGGTGTATCGTACCATCCACAATGTGGATATTCAGAATGTGCGACGTCAACGCAATATTCCATGTGGACCAGGCGGAACGGTGCACGATTATGTTTCTTTTTATTTCGGGCCGCGTTCTCCTATGCTGTATCAGTTGCATACCGGATGGGTCGATGGTTACAATGAAGGACAAGAGCCTATCATCTACATTATTTCTACTGTTGAAAAAGTTTTGAATTTTGAACTTCAGTTCGTATTTTCTGATGGGCATGGGATTGCTATTTTCACAGATTGGTTTGATGATACGCAAAATTTGGACAAAATCGATTGGGAAACCGTTTATGCCAAATACTGGCACGATACAAATGATGATTTGGATCGCCAACGTCGTAAGCAGGCCGAATTTCTTATTTACCAATTCTGTCCGCTGGATGTGGTTGAGGAAATCGGAGTTCTCAATCGTCATATGAAACAAAAAGTGAAATCAATTTTAGAACGGTTTGGGATAACCAATATACCAGTCAACATTCGTCAGGATTGGTATTATTAGGAGGCCAAAATGATTACCTTTACCAGAGGCAACATCATAAAGGCCGATGCCGAAGCCCTGGTGAATACCGTAAACTGCGTTGGCATTATGGGTAAGGGCATTGCCTTACAATTCAAAAAAGCCTTTCCCGAAGCCTATTTTAACGCTTATCAAAAAGCCTGCCGCAAGGGTGAATTAAAGCCAGGTAAAGTGCAGGTGTGGGCAACGGGTTCGTTTGTCAATCCCAAATACATTATCAATTTCCCTACCAAAACGCACTGGAAAGCCAAATCGAAATACGAATACATTGAATCGGGGCTAAAAGCACTAAAGCAAGAGATCAAACGTCTTGGAATCCGTTCTATCGCCATTCCACCGCTGGGCAGCGGGTTGGGTGGTTTGCAGTGGGCAAAAGTGAAAACAATGATAGAAGAGGCTTTCTCCGGTATGCCGGAAGTAACAGTTCTGGTTTATGAACCGGAAGGCGCTCCCCTGCCGGAAGAAATGCCGGTTAAACCTAAAAAACCTAAAATGACCATTGCCCGTGCGTTGTTTATTAAATTAATGCAGTTTTACTCCCGTCATGCTTATCGATTAACTTTGCTGGAAATTCAAAAATTAGCGTATTTTTTGCAGGAATCGGGAATTCCCTTGCGCCTGAATTATGTGAAGCATATCTACGGACCTTATGCGCACAATTTAAACAAAGTGCTAGAAGTGATGGAAGGCCATTTTATTCGCGGCTACGGAGATACGCAAAAACCGGATGTTGAAATCAATTTGCTTCCTAATGCGGTTAAGCAAGCCGATGCATTTTTAGAAAAACATGTGGCAGAAAAACAAAAACTGGAAAAGGTAATGCACCTGGTCGAAGGCTTTGAAACACCTTACGGAATGGAATTATTGTCTTCGGTGCACTGGTTAATCAAACATGAAAAAGTAAATGATATCGTTCGTGCAATGTGGCAATGGAATGATCGGAAAAGAAGGCTATTTCGTAAAGAACATATTCAGATTGCCTTACAGCGATTAAATGAGGAAAAGTTGAATATAAATGAATAACGCTATATTTGCACAATAACTTTGGTAAAGTAATTGTGCAAAATTAAAGTAATCATCGAACAATATTATGACTATCAACAAGAAAATACCTGATCCGATTAAAATCGACGAAAAGCACCATGTGGAAGAACCGTTCCTTCACCAATTAGAAGATCTGGGCTGGACGGTTAAGCGGCTGGAGCAGACGCAACTGCCGCTGGACAGTGAGCGGGACAATTTCGCCCAGGTGGTGATTTTACCGGAACTGCGCCGGGCGCTTAAGAAAATTAACGATTGGCTGGAAGATGACCAGATTGAAGAGGTCATTCGCCGGATTACCACCTTTCCGGGTACCAGCCTGATTGAAAACAATCGCCATGTGCTGAATCTGCTGTTGGAAAACACCAGCGTTTCAGTGAATCGCAAAACAGGCGAGCGCAGTCCCACGGTCCGTTTCATTGATTTCGACCATACGGAAAACAATTCCTTCTTTGCCATCAGCCAGTTTAAAGTCCGTGTGCCGGGAACGGAACACCACATTGTGCCGGATATTGTACTGTTCATCAACGGACTGCCGGTTGTTGTGGTGGAGTGCAAATCGCCCAAAGCACACGAACCCATTCCGGAAGCCATTGACCAACTGTTGCGCTACAGCGAGCAGCGCGGCACCAAACGGGAGGGCAATCAGGAACTGTTTTATTACAATCAATTTGTGGTGGCCACCTGCCGCAATCAATGTAAATTCGGTACTATTTCTTCCCAACTGGAAAAATATTTCTTCCGCTGGGCGGATCCCTATCCCCGTATGCTGAACGATCTTTCGCATGGCGCTTCAGCGCCCAACGATCAGCAGCGGCTAATTGCTGGCATGCTGGATTTGAACAACTTATTAAGCCTTATCCACACTTTTACCATTTTCACCACTAACGATAAGGGGCAACTGGTCAAAATTGTTGCCCGCTACCAGCAATTTCGAGCAGTAAAAAAAGCAGTACAGCGGTTGTTAACAGGAAAAAACCGGCGCGAACGCAGCGGGATCATCTGGCATACGCAGGGCTCAGGCAAATCGCTAACAATGATGTTCATGGTAAGGGAGATGTATCGGCATCCGCAACTGTGTAAATGGAAAGTGGTATTTGTTACCGACCGCACACAACTGGAACAGCAACTAGCGGAAACCAGTCAGAGCGTGGGCTTTACCGTCAAAGTAGCGTACAGCATTGCTCGACTGAAGGAACTGCTCCCTGGCGATTCTTCCGATCTAATAATGGCAATGATTCACAAATTTCAGGAACGCGACCTCAAGGAAGTGTTCCCGGAACTCAATCCCAGTCCGCATATTCTGATTATGACCGATGAAGCGCACCGCTCCCAGTATGCCCTGTTGGGTGCCAATTTGGATCGTGCACTGCCCAATGCGGCTAAAATCGGTTACACAGGTACGCCCATCGACAAAACGGAAAAGGTTTTTGGTGATTACATCGACAAATATACAATGCGGCAGGCGATTGACGACGGCGTAACGCTGGAAATCGTTTACGAGGGAAGAACACACAAAGCGGAAATTGCGGATAAAAAAGGAATGGATGTAGCGTTTGAAGATGTGTTCAGCGATTACAATTTGCCCGAACGGTTGCAGATTCTGGGTTACGGTTCCCGCAAAGCCTATCTGGAAGCGGAAGAAACCATCCGGGCTAAAGCCAAAGATATGATTGATCATTACGTTAAACATATCTTTCCCAACGGATACAAAGCACAGGTTGTGGCAGTATCGCAGGAAGCAGCGGTGCGTTACGAATTGGCGTTGGGTGATGCGTTGAAAGAAAAGATTGCCCAACTGGAAAAAGACAATCCGCAAAAATTAAATCTGGATTACCTGCGAGCGTTACGAGTGGAAACGGTAATTTCCGGAGGACATAATGATCTGCCGCATATCAAGGAACGTTCTGATTCGGCGAAACATAAGCGCATCATCAAAAGTTTCAAATTACCCTTTGATGTTGAAGAAGATGGTATCAAGGGAGATGTGGGTATTGTGGTGGTGATGAATATGCTGATCACAGGATTCGATGCGCCCATTGAACAGGTTATGTATCTTGACCGTGTAATAGTTGCCCACAACCTTCTGCAGGCTATTGCCAGAGTAAACCGCATTGGTGACGCCTTCAAGGAAAAAGGATTTGTTGTGGATTACGTGGGTGTGGGTCATCATCTGAAAGAGGCAATTGATAGTTACGACGAGCGGGAGCAGAAAGAAATTCTGGATTCTTTAGGTTCTGAGGAAGAAGAACTCCACAATTTAATTGCTGCCCATCGAGAAATTATGGAGTTCCTCAAAAAGCATGGGTTGACCGACCTGACTGACCATGATGCGTTTTTTGATTTGTTCTACGATGAGGACATTCGTTTTGATTACATTTTGCTTTTTCAGAAATTATCCAAAGCAATGAATGGGGTATTTCCGCGCAAAGAAGCGTTGGAATTTTTCAAAGACTATCAGATGCTTACTGAAATCAACGCTCTGGCGCAAAGGCATTTTCGCGATCAACGATTTAGCATGAAGGGAATTCCACCCAAATTGCGTTCCATTACCGATACCTACTTGAAATCGAAAGGTATTGAACAAAAAATAGCACCCATTTCCATCATAGATGACAATTTTGAGCAAGAGGTTGGCAAACGTAAACGCGTCAAGACGAAAGCCGCAGAAATTGAACACGCGATCCGTCATCATATCGACATTCATTTTGATGAAGATCCGGAATTGTACGCTTCCTTTGCTGAAGCCCTAGAGCGTATTCTGGAAGAATTCAAAAATAACTGGCAGCGGATATACGAAGAACTGGAAAAACTACGACAAAAGATAAAGAACATGCCCAAACCACCGGGCGGTTTGCATCGTAAAAAACAGATGCCGTTTTTCCGTGTACTTGCCCGTGAAATTTACAGAAAAGTTCATGGAGAAGACAAATTAACTAATGAAGAAGAAGATAATCTGGTTGAATTAACACGTGAACTATTTGATATAATCAAGCGCGAATTGGAGCTGACTGGATTCTGGCAGAGCATTCCAGCTACTAATCGCCTCAAGGCAGAAATTCAAAAAGTGCTGCTATCACAACGATTCAATCAGCTTCCCAATGTGATGAAAAATCGCAATCAGATTATTTCACGCATTATGGAAATTGCCAAATCGAATAACGATATCATTTTATATGCTGAGTGAGTAATGGATTTATATTATTCAGTAAAATATTCTGACAGGAAAACCGTTACCATCACTGTTGAACGGGATCGTTCCGTAGTAGTGAAGGCACCACAAGGGATGCCTGAGGAAAAAATTGCTTCATTTGTAGAAAGCAAGAAATTATGGATTTACGAAAAAATAAAATGTACTCAAAAATATTCATCTGAAGTTCCAGCCAAAGAATTTGTTTCGGGCGAGACGGTATTGTATTTGGGCAGGAAATACAGATTGGAAATAGTAAAGAGTGATTTGGAAGAGATTCACTTTTCTGGAAAATTCATTGTGGCTGCTGTTTCTGCGGAGCGTGCAAGTGAAGTTTTCAGAGAATGGTATAAGAAACAAGCCTCATTGATAATTCCAGAGAGAGTCGAACGTTATGCTAAAAGTTTGGGAGTAACATATAATAAGGTGCTCATTTCTGATTTAAAGTACAGTTGGGGCGCTTGTACACCTAAGAATAATTTGAATTTTAACTGGCGATTAATTAAAGCGCCAATGTTTGTCGTGGATTATGTAGTGGTTCATGAGTTAGTACATTTCCTAGAACTAAACCATACTCCAAAATTCTGGATAATAGTTTCAAACCAAATATCTAGATATAAAGACGCAAGAAACTGGTTGAGAGAATATGGAGCGATACTGGAAAATGATTTTTAAACACATAACAAAAAACTATACCTGACCTATATTCCACTTTACTCTATAGCGGCATGTGAGTTTGAATTCACCCGGCACATAGACAGCATTTAGTAAGTACTATAACTTCCACTATTAAGGGCAATTGATTGGGATAATAGATAAAAGTTCCAATGTAGAACTATAATAAAACCAAAAAAACAGGAGGCAGTATGCGTGTCATTACTTTTTTCTGTTTGAGTTTGTGTTTGGCATTGGAAGTAGCCAATGCACAAAATTATGCCCTCGATTTTGACGGGGTAAATGATTATGTAGAAATAAGTGATAATGACGTTCTCGACATTACGGGTTCAATGACTGTGGAGGCCTGGGTTAATTACAAGGTGTTGTCAGGTGGAAATTATTACAGGATAGTATCAAAAGGAGAATATAACGACGGCTGGATATTCGGTACAACTTATGCATATACGGTTGATTTTACATTTAATACAACCCAGACCGCTTATGCACAGACTCCCTTACAAACTGGTAAATGGTATCATATTGCTGCCGTAATTGACAACTCGGCAAAAAAGATTTACCTCTATCTCAACGGGTCACTTGATAATCTTTCAGGATATTCATTCAGCGGTAATTTGCCGTCAACATCTCATTCTCTTAAAATAGGCAAAAGCAACGCAGGTTATTATTGTAACGCATATGTTGACGAGGTTCGAATCTGGAATTACGCTCGCACACAATCCCAGATACAGGAATACATGCATAAAACATTGAACGGCAACGAAAGCGGATTGGTTGCATATTATAAAATGTCAGATGGAAGCGGAACAACACTTACCGATAACAGCAGCTACTCAAATGACGGCACTCTTACAAATATGGACTCAAATGACTGGGTCACATCTACGGCACCTATTGCAAGCTCGGTAACCTCTGGGAAAACAGATTTAAATGCAGTATGGTCTGCAGACAATTCCAATAGTTCATCCATAATGACCATCACAGACAGCGATATATCAGGAACAGATCGGATAATCTTCGGACATGACAACGGAAGCCTTTCGGCCAATCTCTTAGACGTACCGGCCGGGATAGACAGGAGATTAAATCGAGTCTGGAGAATGGAGGTGTTTGGATCACTCTCGGGTGATATTATTTTTGATTGTACGGATCTGGGAGTAACAGACGGCACTACATTAAGACTGCTGAAAGATTCGGACGGGACATTTTCTGATGCGGCTATTATTTCAGGCTCATACAGTTCACCAAATTTTACAGTATCGGGATCTAACTTTTCAGACGGTTATTATTATACCTTAAGTTCAACATCTTCAGATAATTCTTTGCCCGTTACCATAAGTTCATTCACTGCCACAGCAGGAAGCGGCCAATCCGTGATTCTTAAATGGATTACTGAAAGCGAGGTAAATAATGCTGGCTTTATCTTGGAACGAAGGGAGGAAAATAGTGATCTCTGGCAGTGTTTGACAAGTTACCTAACTAATGATGCAATGAAAAGTAAGGGAAACACATCAAACCGCACAGAATATACCTATACTGATTTTACTATTGAAGCTGGGCATAGTTACTATTACCGCATTTCAGAGGTAGACATTCAGGGTAATGTAACCACTTACCCACCTATCTTATTTCAACCAGGCGAACCACCAGAGAAAACGTTTCTTGAAAAGGCCTTTCCCAATCCGTTAAATCCAGATACCTATATTGTTTATCATCTGTCAGAAGCGACTCATGTGAACATAACAATTTATGATGTGCTGGGCAGCCCGGTCAAAGTGCTGTACAACGGCCTGCAGAACGCAGGAAGTTATCATATATATTGGAATGGCACTAATGAGAATAGTATAAAAGTTCCAAGCGGTACATACATTATTCGCATGAAGACAGACAAAATAACACAAAATCAGAAGGTAATAGTTATAAATTAAATCGACCAACAATTAACGTCTGTTTTTATATCTGCAGGAAGTAATAATTTTGTGAAAATTAAAATATTGTATCTGCCTATAAAACTAAAGGGTTGCCAAAAGAGATTCATTTTGGATCAAGAATCGTGTTCTGGTGTTTGTTTTTTGTCGGGTCAGTGACAATAATAAATTTATTTGGAGATGGAGCCTGTTTCATCTCGAGATTTTAAAGTTTCTTAGTATTATCTTTAATCAGATAGATGAAGATATGGATATTATCATTTTGCATATGGAAAACCGCTTTGTCAGTAGCAATTTTATTTAGTCAGGATAAGAATCGTTATAAGGTATAGGATATCTTTTGTGATTTAGTGATAAGTGTGAATAAAAAAGAATTTTGCATAATAGGTCTCGGACTCGGTACTTTGATACCTATAATTTTGCTGGTATTGTTTTGGTGGCCGCTCTCTTTAGTGAATATCTTAAAGATATTCTCATTTCCTGAATCATTTATAAAAATCTTTGCTTTAACAGGTTTTACTATTGGTATCATTATTGATATTCTATTTTTAAAAAGGCTGATACACAAATTCTACAGATTTAATAAATCACTGTTGGTTATTGCTTATATATATTGCTCTTTTATTGCTGTTGCTTTTTTTATGGGCTTACCTATTGGCAATTTCTTGTTGGGAATAATAGCTGGTTTATATATTGGCCGGAGATATCATTATATAAATCAGAATATAGATCAATTTTCTGTGGCATCAAGAAATATTAGTATATTTACAGCAGTTATTACAACATTGGAAGCACTGCCTGTAGGTTTTCTTGCGCTGCAGGAAGAGTCTTTAATTGGTTGGATAAACAAATTTTCAGGTGTACAAATATTTTTATTAAATAGGACGATCGATATTTTTATTATAGTATTTCTTTGTATTATGCTTTTTATAATACAATATTTTGCAACAAGGGTAGTATCTAAATTTGCGTTTAATATTTAATCATAATAAAATTAAAAATATCAGTTAGACAAAAAGCAGTGCCGTGTGACTGCATTTGTGCTTAATTAACTATGGGAAGAGCAGCACCTGTGACAATTGTAAATGTTGGTTACCGCTCAACTAATTACTGGGTTGTGAGTGCTGGTACTTTTAGGCTACTGGTTGATATTGGTTGGCCTGGAACATTGGGAACTATGAAGGCGAATCTGCGGAGAAAGGGCATACCCATTGACGAGATTCGTTATGCACTTTCGACCCACTATCACATTGACCATGCAGGTTTGGCCGAAGAACTGAAAATGGAAACCATTCCCCTCTTGGTTGTAGATGTACAAATTGACGCTATTTGGCGGATGAAGACCTGGACGAAACCAGAAGACAGATATGTTGAGATCACTCAGGATGGAAATATCATCATCTCATTTGAGCAGAGCCGCCAGATACTAAAACAGATGGGGATTGATGGGGAGATACTCCATACACCTGGGCATACTGAGCATTGTGTTTCGCTGCTTCTTGATGATGGTTCAGTCTTTACAGGTGATCTTCCGTTAGAGTCTTACGCATTTAATAATCCTGTTGCCGTGGCGAGTTGGGAGCTTCTACGATCACGTGGCGCAACTCGCCTCTATCCTGCGCATGGTCCTATCAGGGATATAGAGTGTCCCTAACAGTGTAAATTATATAGAATCTTGACGCGTACGGCACATGCCTTCAGGCTGTGCTGAATACAATAACTAGCCTCTTGCTGAACCTTGAAAAATAGGAATCATTCAAATCTACTATCCCTACTTGCTTTATAAGAAACCATTTGGTATATTATTTCGTTATTATTAAATATAAACTAAATTGAGGAGGATCAACATGGCAGTGAAACTATTTTCATTGGCCTGTGTTTTTATTTTTGTACTTTGCCTTGTAATTTCGACAACAGCGGCGCTATATGGAGGGGAAATATTTCCCTACGAGTATCATAAAAAGGTGCTGGATAATGGGTTTAAAATAATAGTGATTCCAATGGAGAGCGAGGGAATAGTAGCATACTATACAATAGTTCGCACAGGGAGTAGAGATGAGTATGAGCCGGGTCATTCAGGATTTGCTCATTTTTTTGAACACATGATGTTTAGAGGGACGGAAAAGTATCCGGGTGCTGTCTATGATTCATTGATAACCACAATGGGTGCCAATGCAAACGCATATACATCAAATGATCTCACATGTTTCCATTTGAATTTTGCCAAAGAGGATCTGGAGAGGGTCATGGAACTGGAGAGCGATAGATTTCAGAATCTCTCATATTCAGAGCAGGCGTTCAAGACCGAGGCAGGAGCTGTTTATGGGGAATATCTCAAAGGGCTCTCGAATCCTTTTTCAGTACTCTTTGAAAAACTCATGGATACGGCATTTGATAAACATACTTACAAACATACGACTATAGGTTTCAGAAAAGACATTGAAGCAATGCCGACGATGTATGAATACAGTAAATCTTTCTTTAAAAGGTATTATCGACCCGAGAATGTTGTTTTGCTCGTTGCTGGTGATGTTAAGCCTTCCCGTGTGTTTGAGCTGGCACAGAAATATTATGGAGGCTGGAAGAAGGGGTATGTTTCACCAACTATACCGGTCGAACCAGAACAAAGAGGGGAGAGGAGGGTAAATGTATCATTTAAAGGAAAGACGCTTCCGATTCTCACAATTGCATATAAATCGGCTGTTTCATTCGATCCAGGGAATATTGAGATGGCTGCATGCTTAATAATGGGTGAATTGATCTTTGGTGAGACGAGCAAACTTTACAACAACCTTGTGCTTGATCAACAGAGGGTTCAGTTTATAGAAGCCGATTTTTCATCGAGTCGTGATCCAGCACTTCTTACAATCTATACCATGGTAAAGAAGGAGAGCGATATTAGTAACATTGAGAATGAGATCTATAAGGCAATAGGCTACTTTCAGAAACACATGGTGGATAAGAAGGAGCTTGAAGATTTGAAGAGCAATATGAAGTACAGCTTTCTCATGGATCTGAATACACCCGATAATGTTGCAGGGAACCTTGCTCAGATGATTGCCATGACAGGAGACATAGATGGTGTGGATATGCTCTACAGTACTATTGAAAAGGTCTCACCCGAAGATGTCTGGAAGGCTGCAAATAAATTTTTAAGGAAAGAAAAAAGAACTGTGGTAGTATTAAAGGGGAGGTAGAAATGATCTCGAAAAGTTTATATACTGCTTTTATTTTGCTGCTTTGCATAATGATGATAGTATCCTGTAAGACGAGACGTGGAATCGAAACCGTGGAACTACCTGTGCCGTCTGATCCAACGATTTCATTTCGAGTGTGGTTCAAGGTGGGTTCTCAGGACGATCCTGCAGGGAAGGAGGGATTGGCAGCCTTGACAGCCGCGATGTTGACAGAGGCCAGTACACAGGAGAATAAATATAGCGATATCATTAAAAAACTGTATCCAATGGCTGCCTATTATTCATCCGCTGTAGATAAGGAGATGACAATAATAAAGGGACGTGTCCATAAGGATAAAGTAAAAGAGTATCTTGATTTGTTTATTCAGGCAATCCTTTACCCTGCATTCGAAGAGGAGGATTTTAATAGAATAAAGACAAATACACTGAACTATCTGGAAAAGACACTGCGCTATTCAAATGATGAGGCCTTTGGAAAGGAGCTACTTTATCGGGAAATTTTTAAGGGCACACCATATGGTCATCCAGAGGAGGGCCTGATACAAAGTGTAAAATCTATTACACTAGAGCATGTCAGGAATTTTTACAAGACTCACTTTACTCGGGATAATGTAGTTATCGGCATAGGTGGGAATTATAGTAGTTCGATCCTAAAAAAATTAAAAATGAGTCTTGAACAGCTTCCTCCAAGAGTTACAAGACCTGTTGAGAAACCGAAACCCAGGCCGATTAATGGTCTTGAGGTTGTCCTTGTTGAAAAAGAGACACAATCGACTGCAATAAGCATTGGTTTTCCAATAGATGTACTTAGAGGAGATAAGGATTACTATGCATTGTGGATTGCCAATTCATGGTTCGGAGAACATAGAAACTCGAGCAGCCATCTCTATCAGGTGATTCGCGAGGCAAGGGGTATGAACTATGGAGACTACTCTTACATAGAGTGTTTCCCAAATGGATGGGCGCGTCAATTTCCACCGGCAAATGTTTCAAGAAGACAGCAGATCTTTGAGATATGGATAAGGCCTGTATTGAACGAGCATGCACATTTTGCACTGCGGGCTGCGATAAGAGAGCTTCAGAAGCTTGTAGATAATGGTATGACAGAGGAAGATTTTGAACTGACAAAAAGATTCCTTAAGAAATATTATCTCCACTATGCTTCGACAACAGATATGCGTCTTGGATACAAGATAGATGATCTTTTCTACGGAATAGACGATCATTTAAAAAAGCTGCCCGAGATGCTCGATATGCTGACTCTTGATGATGTAAACAGTGCAATAAAAAAACACCTCCAGTATAAGAACATGAAGATAGTAATGATCACAAAAAATGGAAAGGAGCTTAAAGAGGCGCTGGTTAAGAATTTGCCGAGTCCAATTAAATATGCCACTCCAAAACCAGAAAAGGTATTGATTGAGGATAAGGAAATAGAAGGTTATAGACTCAAGATCGATGAGAGCAATGTGAAAATAGTAAAGGCGGATGATGTGTTTGTGAGATAGCTTTTTTGAAATGTTCTGTATCAGATAAATTGTATGTTATTCTTTTGTTACTCTTGATCTTGTATTAATACCTTGATATAAATACCCCACTGTTAGTGTCTGAAGATATATCACAACAGTGGGGTATTGATATGTCTCAAATTAACCTAAGGAGGGTAAAATGAGTGTTAAGAATTTTGCAGTCAATTTTTTTCTTATCTTCTGCATAACCTTTGTGATATCGATACTGGTTTCTTATTTATATAGCCTGATTGCTCATGGTTCTGGATATGTTGACTGGTCTTTATCATTTAGAAATGGGATTATCTTTGGTATACTGTTTCCTCTTATAACAAATCTGAATCGAAGTAAAAAATAGGCGGGTTATATACCCAAAATTTGAGGGTCAGGGTGATTTGCAAGAATGCCCATTTAAAAATTCTTAATCTCTATTCCAATTATAGGATTGTAAATTTTTCTCTTCTTATGAATAGTACGGATGATTATGAATAAAGATATGATAGATTAACAGATAGAGGAGCCCTGATCTGCTTCTTTCGTTTCTATTTGATCTCGCCGAGCTGAAAAAGGATCAATGTTGTGATCACTATTGCGGCAGTCTCTGATCGAAGCCGTCTCTTGCCTAATGCTATTGGAATATATCCATGATTCACTGCCTCTGCAACTTCCCCTTCTGAGAATCCACCTTCAGGCCCGACTATTACAAATACGCTCTTTGCAGTGTTACTGCTTGGGCTGTTTCTAATGTCGAGTATACGGCTCACGTCAGATTGGTGAGCAATGAATCTATATTCAGATTCGCACTCCATTTTAAAGAGATCAGAAAACTTTTTTGTTTCTGTTATCTCTGGCAGTATGGATCGTGTTGACTGCTTCATTGCTGAAAGCGATTTGCGCCTCCATCTTGATATCTTTGCATGAGTTGCATGGGCAGTTGAGTTTTCGCTTATAAACGGTACGATTCTTCGAACACCAATTTCTGTGGCCTTTTCCACAGCAATATCAAAACGTTCACCCTTTAGCATTCCGAGTGCGAGTGTTACTTCTGCTTCGGGCTCACCCGCCATTTTTGTTGTTTTTAAAATCCTGCACTCTGCCTTTTGGTCTGTTATATTAATCAGCTCTACCTCATAACTTGCCCCAATACCATCCACTGCCCATACAATATCGCCCTCTTTCTTTCTGAGAACACGGCGGAGATGATGTACCTCTTCTCCAAATAAGTATAGATATTCCTTCTTTACATTTTCTGGAGCTGCATAAAAGATTTCTCTATGCACTTCTTCTCTCCTCGTGGTTTATATATCAACACCAAACGTTGTTATAAACTGAGAGTTATATTTTTCATCGAATGCCATCTCCACTCTCAGGAGATTGATATAAGGAACGTGAAAGTGAATTCCAAAGCCGAAGCCAGATGTAAATTTCAGAGATTTCAAATTTTCCCCTTGAAACCACACGCTTCCAGTATCAACAAAAAGGCCAAGGCTGATGCCAAACTTAAGATTCTGAAGCTGGTTCAGGTTTGATATACTGAAATAACGAATCGGAAGGAGTGGAACATGAAGGGCGATACTTGAGATGATTCTATTCTCACCCTCACGTACCAGATTGAAGTGACCCCTTATCCTCTCGCTGTACCCCAGGTAGACTCTGTCATATACAGGGACTCTACCCTCTGAGAGATTGGTTGTAAACCTGAATGCTATGGAAGGTCTTCTGCCTAATGGTATATATTTTCGAATATCAAAACCGTAGAACAAATAATCCACATCTGTAACGGAGCCAACACCTTTTTTATTGACCCAGAGGTATATCTTCCAGCCTGAGGAGGGATATTCTTTTAGATCTCTCGAATCGTATAAGAAACTGATTCCAGCACTTGGTAGGAGATCTTTGTTTGTTCCTGATACCATTTCGTACGGTTGAGGTGGTGAGATAGAGATCTGTTTGTATCCGAGATTAAAATTCAGATATGAGAACAGTCCGAAGCGCTTTCCTATCTCGATCGATATTCCCGAATGCAACTCATATACTTTCTGGTCTCTGTAGTGCTTGCTTTTTATTTTCTGACTGAAGAGGTTTGTATAGAATAGAAGATGACGGTTTCCGCATATCCATGGATTGTAGTATTCAAGGTGGATTCGCGGGTTGTAGCCGAGCCAGAAGATTCCATCGATAATTTCTGCCCTGCCGCGGAAGTTTAAATGGACAACTCCTGCTCCATACGAGAATTTTTTGAAATCCTGCTCGCTGAAAAAAATTATAGGAAACGGATAAAAGTAAAACTTCTCTGTTACATAAATTTCGACTGCGGCACCCTCCTGGTTTTTTCGCACATGCAGTACGACCCGATTAAAAAGGTTGAGACTCTGAATTCTTTTTCTGTCTTCTTCAAGAATCTCTGGAACAACCCGATCTCCCACTCTCTGCTTCATCTCACGGAGTATAATAGATTGTTTTGTCTTATTGTTGCCATATACCTTTACCTCTGTTATGATTGTTCCTGTCAGTGTAGAATCTATGAAGGTCTGAGAGTAGATCGTTGATGCGAACAGAAGACCCAGAAGCAACATATAGAGTCTATTTCTATTTTTCATCAGAATTTTACTCCTGTACCAATATTAATAAAGCCCCAGCCTTTTCCATGGTTTCCATATTCGATCCTGAACACCCAGCGATCCAGAATAAAATGGATTCCGATTCCCCCAGAAGCGATTATCCTCAGTGATGAGAATCTTTCTCCATTGAACCATGCTGTGCCTGCATCGAAGAATAGTACTCCTGCATAACCTGCATGGATTCCGGCAAGAGGATTTCTTTCATAGATAATTGGAAAGCGGTATTCGAGGCTGGTCCAAAGGCAGTTTTCACCAGAAAGTGTTCCTGTTCTGTATCCCCTTAGAGTTCTTGCCCCTCCAAGATGGATTCTCTTTGCTACTGGAATGTTACCCCTTGATAATTCTCCAAATATCTGAAGTGCAGCAATATTTTGTTTATATACACAACCATAAAACCTGATCTCGCCGGTCCAATGCCAGAAAGGTTTTGAATCGAGTACAGAGGAGCGTTCGATCCAGGAACAGATATAGAGTCCCCTTTTGGGGTACAGGGGCCAGTCTCTCGAATCGAAAGAGAAAAACCATCTCAGTCCCAGAATTCTGTCGATACCAGTTCCTGAGAGTGAGGCAGAGGTATCGTCTGTTCGAAGCTCTTCATATCCTGTCCGAATACCAATCCTTGTTTTTCTTCCAAATGATTTTCCTATGAAGAGTGAACCACCCGAACTTTTGAGTTTGAAATGTACCGGATGATCATCATACATGTATCTGTACGATGTATCGAACAGATCGATTCCTGCGAATAGTCGAATTGATCTTCCCATCCATGGATTTTCCCATGAGAGTTCGAAGTTTCTAATTGATCCGAGCTGAGATGTAAAATCTATGCGGTTTCGCCTGCCGAGGAGGTTTCTTATGGTCAGAGTGGCTCCTCCGTACCATCCGAAGAGATCGTTGTTACTCAGAATGGGTTTTATTGAAAGCCATCCCTTCTCCTGAACTACTACAAGAAGATTTACCAGATCAGGAGCAGAACCAGATTTCATGAGAAATTCTACTCTTTTTAAAAAGTCGAGTCTCAACAGCCATGTGCGCTCATTCGATAGTGTTTCATATGAAAGCATACCTCCACCGCAGATGTTGAGCTCTCTGAGAATTACATCTTTTTTCGTTCTTGTATTGCCAAATAGAGTAACTTTTTCTACTCTTAGATTCTGGCCCTCAAGATTTGTATAGATAAGAAAAATAAGAATGGATGCTGTTAATCTTCTCATCTATAATCACCGACCTTGCTTTGAATCAGGACGATTTTGTCCCCCATAGTTTTACTTTCAGTATACCATAATATTATATCCGATATCCCGTCGTTGTTTAAATCGGTTATGCAAAAGTGATTGGATAGATGAACCTCGATTTTTATGGAATTTTTCTTGGTAAATATTTTTCTCTCGTCTCCAGGAAATATTGTAAACTCATTCTCATCTGTTGGTACTATAAGATCTTTGATTCCATCACCGTTGAAATCGCCATCTGTACTGCTTAACAGGCTTGCATTCATGATATCTGCTATGCTGACTCTTCTTGAGAAAGAGATAGATCCATCTGGTATTTTTGGAAAGGTGCGGTCTTCTCTCATTAGGTAGAATTGGTATTTATAGCCCACTTTTTTTGTCAGCAAAAACTCTGCTGTGTGTATGAATCCTGTCCTTAGTGTCAGCAGTCCGATGTCGAGCAGTCCGTCTCTATTGAAGTCGCAGATGATGTGTTCACCGTTGAAGTTTTCTGCGGTTAGTATATGGTTTGGATTTGTATCATAGTGTCCAGACCTGTTCATATAGATCTGGATCTGGCTTATATTTTTAGTAAAACCTCCTCTTGCTGCTCTCGATACCACAACATCTACATATCCGTTACCATCTAGATCCACAGGTTCGATTGAGACACTGGGAGGAGCAGCAGATTCGAAGACAGAAGAGTGCACATTTTTCATCCCCATCCAGTATCTGTAGAGAGGAGGCGTTAGGGGTATTATGTTTATCGAGGTGTCGGGAATCTGGTGGAGAAAGATGTCTATTTGTTCGCTATTAATAACAAGCATGTCTGATCTTCCGTCACCATTGAAGTCGGCCTGTATGAGGTTGGGTAGAGTATATAAAAATTTGACACCTTCATTCTTATCTATTATGAATTCAGGGGATATCCACAACCTCTGTGTCAGAGTGTATACATTTTTACCTGATTGTGAAAACACATAGAATTGTTCAGGCTGTGGAATAAGGATTTCATCTCTTCCATCACAATCGAGGTCTCTTATAAAGTGATATCTGAATATTCTCGATGGATCGCTGGAAGTGATGAGAGAGTTTGTTTTTATTAGAAGTCGTGCTCTTTTTCCTGTTTTTAAATCGCAGGGTTTGTTAAAGTAAACTCCATCTCTTTTGATGAAGAGCAGTTCTTTTATTCTATCGTTATCTATATCTCCAATATCAAATATTACCTCTTCCCAATCAAGACTTCTTGTTGCGTCTGGACTCAGATGAAATGTTCCGGCCTTCTGCTTGAAAAGAGAGATTATACGCTCGCTTCTGCTTGCAGGGAAATGTGAAAGAGAGCTTACGGCCAGGATATCCTCTGCTCCGTCTCCATCGATATCATCTATTATGAGCTCGATTGCAACTCCCTTTATATTGAGTGTTTTGATGCTGAATTTTGGGGGAACGGTTGAGAGAAGATATGTATTAAATGAGAAGAAATAGAGTAGAAAAAGTGTTTTAAGGAGGTTTTTGTGCATTCGAGATCTCCATCATTCTTTTATTATTGGATCATTGAGTTTTCCATATTTTGTATGATACATAGTCTCATAGAGGCTGTCTGTCTCGAATATCACGGCAGAGATCATTTCCCCCCACTGGCCTGGATTTATGGAAAGCGTTGTACCAAAGAACTGCCACCACCTTCCGGTAACCTCTGGAGATTCATGAACATGGCCGTGGAGAGTGATGTATGGACGGTTTTTTTTAATGAATTCCTTCACAGCCCTGCTGCCAGCGCCACTACCATTGTGTAGACGATCGAGAAGAGAGTCGTGGGGAGGAGCATGAAAAATGTAGATAGATCTTTCCTCCATATCCGATTCTGTCATTCTATCAAGATCTTCCTCGATTGAACCCCGTTTTGCAAAGAATGATTTCTCCTCTATCTTTACTATTCTGTTTCCACTACTTATCACTGCAGATGGATTTGTGGAATCTATCGAGTCTTTCCTCATATCACATTTTTCGAAGTCCTTTGGTGCAAATGGGGTCGGGGGAATGTATGGATATCCCCTGATGATTAATTTAGTATTAATTTCAAGGGGTGAGAGATGGAGGAGGTGAATAAGATTTTCCCGAGCAAGCTGTTTCATTGTGTTAATAGATTCCTGCCAGTCATTGTTCCCGGGTATGATGCCAACTTCTGCTGCACACTTTTTCATAGTCAGGAGAAAGGGATAGATTTTCTCTTCAATGAATCTCTTCTGTTTTATGAGGCTGAGATTATCGTGTCCGGTTCTCGGTAGAAGATCTCCGCCTATGAGAACAAGACCAATCTTCTCACTTATTACAATCTCCTCGAGTTCTCTGTAGAGTTGGAGAGAGCCGTGCAGGTCTGCTGTGTAAAGCGTTTTCATTTAAAATCGTATTTAGATTAAGTCCTCTATTTCAACCGACACTATCTCGTAGATGGTTGGAGCATAGCCCTTGTGTTCAAAATTGACATTTCCTTCTTTATCTATTACAAACAGAGTCGGCACGCCCTTGATTTTATACTCCTTATCAGTATTCTTGTTGAATAGTACAGGCAGATCGATTTTGTTCTTTCTGATAAAGTTATACACCTTCCCGAAATCGGTATCTGTGGTAATTGTTAAAAATAGTACATCTTCTCCATATTCGCCAGCAAGCTCCTGAAGAGTTTTGAGCATTCTTAATGAGGATTTGCTCCATGTTGCCCAGAAGCAGATGATCGTGACAGTCCCCTTTTGATCTGACAGGGATATCCAGTTATCATTAATGTCTGGGAGGAGAAAGCCCGGTGCCTTATATACTCTTCTTCTTGACAGCACCCTCTCTTCAAAGTCGTTCTCGATTTGAAGTGCAAGGCTGTCGAGAAAATCATCCTTTCCAGTTGTATCTTTTTTCAGCTCATTCCAGATCTTTTCGAATTCATTGTTTGCTATCTCTGCTATCTCTCCTCCAAAGACAACAGCAAATCCATAATTTACAAGAGCCTCGTTGATATTACCCGCTCTCTTCATGGCTTCTGCTAAGTGGTAATATACGGCTGGTTGAGATGTTCCCTTTACGGCACTCTTCAATTCTGATATGGCAAGGTCTACCTTACCCTGAAGAAGATATATCCATCCAAGAATGTCGCGGTAGCGAGCCTCATTTGTCTTCATGCTTTCCGTCCATTCATCTATTGTAAATTGAGGTGGACGGGATTTTTTGAAATTGGATTTCAGCAGTTCGATCGCCTTTTTAATATACGACTCTGCCTTACTCAGCTCAAATCTTTTCTCTGCCATTATTCCTGCAAGGCCTGCCAGGCTGTTTTCCGATACTCTGGTCTCTGCAATCTCCATGATTCTATCACCTATGTCTGTGAAGCGTGTAGAATCTTCAATATCTATTATTGCTTCTGCAAGACTCGAGAGCGCAAGCTCTCTCATAGATGTATTTGGGAAATCGGTTAGGAATTGTTCGAGCCTTGCGGCTCTTTGTGAAGAGTTTTTCTCTTTCATAATTTTTTGAAATGCGTAATATGCTGCAACATCGCTTTTCGGATATCTCTGGATCAGTTCTTTTTCAACTGATTTTGCCTTTTTTTTGTTTCCTATTACACGGTATGCATTTGCCGCAAATCTAAGAATCTTCTCACTTTGGGGATTCTTTTTTACAATGCTCTTGATCTCCTTTTCGATTTTCTTCCTTATCTGGCTCGAATTGTTATGTTTCTTGATCATGAGAATGTAATAGAAGATTCTTGCCTGGTAGTTGTCAGGATAGTTTTGGAGTTCATTTCTTATATCATAGAGCGCCCTGTCGAGATTTTCGCTGCGGTATTGTACTATTCCAGTGTATGATAGTGCCCTTGTCTGATATGCTCCTCTTACAGCTCTTCCTGAGGAATCGCTCATCAAAAGATCATAGATATTGTTGAATGATTTCGGTTTAAATCCATTAGAATCTTCGACCTCAAAGTAGAACATCAACATCTTCACAGAGGTATCTGTAACCGTGTATGTGGTCTTCCATTCGCCGTCGTATCTGGTCATGGGAATCTTTTTGGGCATGCGGGTTGGTGATGTGTAGATTACACACCAGATTTTTTTGATCCTGCTAATTTTTTCTGGCAATCTTGCAGTTGAGCTCTTATAGACCAGTGTTATCGGCTTTCCATAACCGATTAGTTTGGTATATCCTTTTTGATAAGCAGCGGTTTTGTTTTTACTATTATCAAAATAGAGGGCCGGTTGCGTAAGACCTCTCTGAACACAGATCATCAAGAGGAGCGATGAAATGGAGATTTTAAATAGATTCACTTTTTGTACCTCCCTATATATTTACAAATTAACTCTCTTTTAGCGATGCCAAACCTCAAGCCCCTGTCGCTAACCCTGATATGGGAGAGGCCTGTTAGCTTCATTGCTGTCAGGAGAATTGCAGCTCCTGCAATTATAATGTCTGCCCTTGCAGGGTCGATTTTCAGTATCCTTTTTCTTCTGAAGAGTTTCAGTCTTGAAAGATTGTTAAAAATTTCCTCTATCTTCTGAATGGAGAGCACATGGCTGTTGATTTTCGACGCATCATATTTTTTCATGTTAAGATCGATGGCGGCCAGTGTTGTAACGCTACCTCCGAGTCCTATTGTAATACAGCCGTTTTTAAGAAGCTTTAGGGCTCTTGGGCCGAGAGATGAACATATTCTCTCATTCATTTCCATTAGTTCCTCACCAGTAGGTGGATCGTGTCTTAAGAATTTCTCTGTAAGATTTACTCCACCAATTTTAATGCTGTGATAGCAAGTGATATTGTCTCTTGTTCCTGTAACGATCTCTGTACTTCCACCGCCGATGTCTACTACTGTTACTTCAGATTCGATGTTCAGTGTTTCTACAACACCGTAAAAGCTCCACATCGACTCCTGGTGTTCATCGAGAATTTCTATGTCTATGCCTGTCTGGTCGGCAATTGCTTTTGCTGCTTCTTTACCGTTTGATGCATCTCTGAACACATGGGTGCCGACGGCCTTAAATTTTGAGCATCCACTCCTGCGGGCATATGATGTAAATTTATTGATTTGCTCGATTGTTCTTGCAAGTGCTTCATCCTTTATGAATCCGGTTCTTGATATTCCCTCTCCCAGACGTGTAGTAACTGCTTGTTGATAGAGGGGCAGCACATTTGCTGCATCATCGGTTTTACAGATTAGAAACAGGATAGAATTTGTTCCTATATCAATTACGCACAATGAGTTAAAATCACTGAACCTTTTCATTTTTAATAATCACTCTTCCATTTTTGTAGTAGAATAGGGGACTCTTGCCTGAGACAATCTTATCACCGAAACCAGTTAAATTTAATAAAATACTTAAAAACCATTTACCCGCTTTTTTACCAGGTGATTCGGATGATGTTATAGATTTTGGATTAAGCTCTCGCACCTCTCCTGCAAGCCATCTCCTCACTTCCTCAATGTTTTCAACAGATAGTGGATGAAGTATGACTCTTGCAGCTAGAAAATATTTTTTTCCTGGATCCAACCTATCTGTTGATGTTACTTCTATGTTTTTTAAATATGAGCAGGCATGGTGGAGCATCTCTTCGTTAACGGTGCGTTCTTGATTTTCAATTTTGCTAATTACATATTTTCTTTCCCATGTATCATAGGTGAGTTTCATTCGTATCAATCTTTCTGAAATGAATTTATCTATCCAGCCTGGCCTTTTTCTCCAAAGTTGAATCTGATACTCTACTGTCACTGTCATCCCTCTCTGCAGGCCGTTTAATATCTTTTCACTGATTAAATCTTTCACTCTTAGGTCTATGATTAGAGAGCTACCCCTACAGCGAATATTTTCAAATCGGCAGCTTTTACTCTTTGATGCTCCTGCTGATTGAATGAGCAGAATAATAAGGAGCATACACAGAATCGATCTTTTTTTCATGACAGAGTGGTTTTTCATATAAAAAATGGGTGGCCCCATTTTTCTGCGCCAGCCCTTTTTTGTTAAGAGACTTCTTTTTATACATATTTAATTTGCCGTTGGTTTCGCAATACTTTTGATTCTATTTAAAAATGAATCTGCCAGTTCCTCTGATTCCTTTTTTGTTTTTGCCTCTGCAATGATTCTGATTATTGGCTCTGTATTTGATCTGCGAATATGAACCCATGAGTCTGCCCACTCTATTTTGATTCCATCGATTCTCGTTATAGCTGCATCGGAGATATGATTGCCGAGTTTTTCAATTATCTGTTCCGGTCTTGAGGATCCGATCTCGATTTTTTTCTTCGTAATATAGTATTGAGGCAGAGATTTATAAAGGCTACTCATTGAAAGTTCAGATTCTGCGAGCTGCTGAAGGACGAGCGATATTGCAACTGGTGCATCCCTACCTAAGTGTACATCTGGAAGGATTACACCACCGTTTCCCTCACCACCAATCACTGCTCCTGCCTCTTTTATTTTTTTTGCAACATTTATCTCGCCAACTGGAGTGCGCATGACCCTGCATCCTGATTCCGATGCAACATCATCCACTGCCCTTGTCGTGGAGACGTTGACCACGACTGGACCTCTCTTTTTAGAGAGTATATGCTTTATTGCTATTGTTACAGTATATTCTTCGCCAATGGGCTCCCCCTTCTCTGTTACGATTGCACATCTGTCTACATCCGGATCGACGCAGAAACCTACATCAGCATCCGTCTTTCTAACCAGTGTCGAAAGCTGACTCAGGTTTTCGGGAAGTGGTTCTGGATTGTGAGCAAAGAGTCCGCTTGGCTTTTCATTTATTGCAAAGACCTCGCATCCGAGTTCTTTCAGTAGTCGGGGCAGGATTGTTCCACCTGCTCCATTAACGCAGTCAATAGCAACACGAAACTTTTTTTCACGTATTTTCTCTATGTCGATATATTTTACATTAAGAATAGATCTTATATGATCCTCAATAGAATGAGAATATGAAAGCGGTCTGCCGACCCTGTTCCATTTTTCATATCTGAAACTCTTTTTATGAACTATGTTTTTTATTACATCTCCCTGATCCTGGTCGAGAAATAGACCGTCAGGGCCAATCAGCTTAAGGCCATTCCACTGACCTGGGTTATGACTGGCACTTATGACTATTCCTCCAACACACTCCAGCTCCTGCACTGTGTGCTGCAGTGTTGGAGTAGGGCAGATTCCAAGATCGACCGGATCACAACCTACAGACATCAATCCTGAAAAAACAGAGGCCTTTACCATTTCTCCGGTAACACGGGAGTCTCTTCCCACCATTACTCTTCCTTTCCCAAAAAAAGTGCCTGCAGCAGCAGAATAGTTTACTAACAATTCGGGTGAGAGTCCCTCGCCTACAACTCCTCTTATTCCCGATATACTTATCATTACCGGTTTTTCCATGTACATCCCTTTCCTGTCAATTAAAATTTCCCGCGGATGGTGATTATAAAATGACGTATGGGTTCGAGATATCGTGGCCTGAGTGTATAGTTATAGTTTCTGAGATTTTTTGCTTCGATACTGATTGTGACTGGCTGAAGATCGAGTATTATCCTTCCGTCCACGACATGCATTGGTACCCTTTCATCTGAGGGATAGATGACGACCTCTTCAATACGACTGGCATATCGGTAGTCGAGTCCTATCGTCAATCTCCATATATTTAAAACTGCTCCAGAAACAAACCTGTGTCGTGAGCGGTAGTTCAGCATCTTTCCTGTTTCCAGGTTGATCGGGTCAATGTAGGTGTAGCCGATATTTGTTGAGAGCAGTCGGTTAAAGAAGGCTGCCGTAAGCCTGATCTCAAATCCCATGTTTCTGGCTTTATTGAGATTTTTGAATTGGAATGCCATTTCCTCAAGATTTATATCGACATCTATCATGTCTCTGTATCTGCTGTAAAACAGAGCCATGTCGAGCATAAGGGCTGGATTGAAATTTTTTGACGGCAAAACTCTCAGAGCTAAAGATTGACGAAAACCAAGTTCGAAACTCCACGCTCTTTCTGCTTTGTTGAGTTTGAGATTTGGAATGACTCTGAATCCTGAAACAGTCGTATTTGCAAAGACTTCTGCTATTGAAGGTGCTCTGAATCCGTGTCCGGCAGAGAGCCGAATTGAACTCTTCTCTTGAGGGTGAAACACAAGACCAATTCTTGGGCTTATCTGATGATCGGTCGATATGTTTTTTATTGTGTGATGATCATATCTTGTTCCCAGAGTCATAATCCATTTTGGAGAAAACCTGACCTCATCCTCTACATATATGGCAAAATCATAGATGTGCCTGTTGCCGTACATCATCGATTCTGCCCTGTGGTATGTTATTTCTGTTCCAAATGTCAAGGAATTACTACCAAGGAAATAGTCGGCCTGTAGTTCTGTACCCAATCTGTCTGCAATTGTGTAGTCTTTGTTATCGTGAAAATGGTTTTTCCAGTATATTCTATACCAGTTTTGTTTGGCAGTGAATGCAAGGTTTTTATTTACTGCCTTTTTGAATGTAGAGTGAATATTCATTTTGTCTGATCGAACCCAGTCCCCGATTGCTTCTTCAGGAACCTTCATTGGCTGGCTCTGGCTCAACCACTGAAGAAAATCGCCTCTGTCGTTACGTGTCAATTTTCCAGAAAGAGTCCATTTTATTGATTGCGGCAGTGGAATCTTTGCCTTACCAGTTATGTTCCAGCGTATATACTGGCCATTCTGAGTATAGCCTGTCGATTTTTTAAGTCCAGCAGTAACGAGGAATCCAACGCTTCCAATGTAGCGGCTGTGGGAAAGATCTATACCTCCAAATGAGAGCGCACTTATAGGATCAAATTTGTGTAATTCTCTCAGTCGATATGTAAGGAAACGGTCTGTCCAACGCCACTGCGGATATGAGGGTTCGTCATAAAAACCCCACATGAGTTTTATCCTTGTTTCTGGATTTTTTGATGGATCCCTTGTGATTATGTTTATCATTCCTGCCATGGCATTTGAGCCATATATTGCAGAGCCTGCTCCCTTTACTATCTCGATCCTTTCAACTTCTTCGAGTGGCAGTGAGTCCCAGTTTATTCCTCCGGTCTCTGCGGAAATGTGTGGATGACCATCTACCATAAGCAGGACCCGACTTCCTGCAGCCCAGTTGAATCCTGTTGATCCCCTGAGGTCTATCTGGCCCTTGTTGATACCTATTCCTGCTGTGTTCTGGATTATCTCCTCTAGGCTCATGGCGCTTCTTGATTGTATTGCTTTTGTACTTATCACATCGATTGTGGCAGGAGTATCCTTTATCAGGCGCCTGCTCTTTGAGGCAGTGATGGTAAGGGCAGGCAGCTGGAGCACTGTAGGCTGCAACTTGAACTCTATGCGACTCACCATTCCAATCCGAATTCTGATTCCTTTTTTCAATTGGCTTTTATATCCAATCATTGTGGCTTCTACATCGTATGTTCCTGCTGGCAGGTAGTCGATTTTGAATTTTCCATTCTCGTCTGTCGATGTTCCATATACCGTTCCCTTTATCAAAATATTGACCCCTATGAGCGGTTCGCCTGTTTTCGCATCAGAGACATTACCCGTGAGAATTGTTCTGCTTTTGTGCTGAGCATGGATCTGAAGTACTGTTCCATTAATGAGGAACAGAATTAAAAGGGTTTTAAACACGGCTCTTTTTATGTAAATATTTGATTTTTTCATGGCATCTCTGTTGTGTTAAAAGAAGGGTGAGTCTCTGTAAACATTTTCAAGATCTGTGGTAATGTCTATTCCCTTTGTTATCACGCCTGGCATTACATTTACAGGTGTTGGAGATTCTGTGTCCTCTGGATCGATATAGTATGCGCCGAGTTCTTTTACTCCAAGAAGATAGTCATCGATGTCGGGGAACCACACCACAACTATCCACTCATATTTTCCTGGCTGGAGGTTAAGGGTGTAGTCGTAGGTTTTGATGAATCGTGGTATCGTATCACTAAATACAAGTTCGCCTCTTGTATAGGCGTTAAGAACAAAGAGAAGGAGACTGTCGGGGTCTGTGATTCCGGCAGGATATTTTTTCAAGGCTGCTACGCGAACTTCGAGTGTAGAATCTGGCCACTCTCCAGTAAATGTTATTATCCCCTCTATGCCTGAGATGTTTGTGTCAGATCCATTTGGGCTCAATCCGTTTCCGCGGTAGCAGGCAAGGAGTGTAATAAAAAAGAGTATAATATATGAGGGTAGTTTTTTCATTATTTTCCAGATTTTTCTTCACCCTTCTTTTTAAAGAAGGAAGCACCTATTATTCCACCTATCATTCCAAAGATCGAATCGATAATTAAAGAGAAGAAGAAGTCAATCAGTGCAAGCACAGGATTTATCGTTCCGCTCTCCTCTATGCTTCTTAAAAATTGTTCCAGCATTGGTGGTATATCTTGCCTCGATTGGAGAAGCGACCGTATGAACTCTCTGCCTGGATTATAGTCAGCCACTGCCATGAAGAAGTAGGAAAGAAATGTGCCAAACAGAGCACCGAATACTCCAGCAAGGAGTCCTACGAGTGCTCCATCTCCTCCAGAGAGTATCTGACCCTCTTTGAAATCTCTGCTGTAAAGGTAACAGGCGATAAAGCCTCCAAGTATTACCCACATACAGCAGAGGCAGTTTCCGACGTTGATAATTGGTACTGTTGAGAGAACGGCTATAATGGAGCCTCCAATGAGTGCCGGAACTAATTTGCTTGGGGTTGTTTCCATGTTTATCACCTCAATTTTTAATTTTTAAATCTACAAGCTGGTTCAAGGCAGGCATGATATAACATACAGAGATAAAGCCTGGCAACAGTCCAGTCACTGCCCTGATGATATTGGTAGACGGTATTATCTCAAATTTAGAAAGAATAATTTGCAGAATCATGGGAGAGGCTGCAGCTATTAAGAGATATGGTGGAGGAGAAGTTTTTTCTTCCGTGCCTCTTATGAAGAAGTATACAATAAGACCGAGCAGAAATCCTCCATAGATGCCAAAACACCGTGCACATACTGCCATTGGGTGTCCCCCGATATGAAAGGAACGAATTGGTGACTGATGACAGATCGGAGCAAAAAACATGACTATGACTGCTGATATCTTTTGAAGCATCCCGCCTGCCTCAGAGAACAGGGGAGCACATACTATTGAACCACACCATACTGTCGTAAAGAGAAGAGCTGAGATGTATACTATTCTGTGCCTGTTATCGATTATAAGATTTTTAAGATTTTTTGTATTCATTGACAGTCTCTTATCTGTATCAGTACCTGAGTTCAACAATTGTTGCTCCCCATCCTCCTGATGAAGGAGGGGCATCATAGAAATCTCTAACAAGTGGATTCGACTTTAGTACTCTGTAAGTTTCAAATTTTAAACGGCTTCTTCCCTTACCGTGAATTATTCTTAAATGTGTGAGATTGAGCTTCTTGCCATTCTGAAGAAATTCTTCAACGACCTCTTTTACCTGTTGTGGAAAGAAGCCGTGAAGATCGAGAACATCGGTTATCACGACAGGAGTTGCAGTATTTTTCTGATCATTTTGCCCATCGTCTTGTTTATTTTTCGATCCACTCATCGATCCATCCAAATACTGTATTCCACCATGTTTCTGCATTTTTTGGGTTTGAGATTATGCGGCCTTCATCTGGAAATATTAGAAGTCTTGATGGAACTCTTTTCCTCTGCAGCGCAGTAAACATCTGCAGGCCCTGATTAATCGGTACTCTTGTGTTTTTTGTACCGTGTATTATGAGGGTGGGAGTTGAAAAATCTTTTGCATACCTTACTGGTGACCATCTTCTGGAGAGTTTATAATTTTCATATACATTTCCACCCAGTTCCCACTCTGCGAACCATCTCTGCTCTGTTGTTCCATAGAAAGAAAAGAGCTCTGAGATTGCGTTGTCAGATATAAGGCATTTAAATAGGGTGGAGTGTCCTGCTATCCAGTTGGTCATATAGCTGCCTACACATACAATTTTTTTACTATCAATAAATGGATATTTATCTAACACATAATTCAGTCCACTCATTATATCCCTGTATGGAGCACCACCCCAGTTTCTTGATGCAAGGAAGTGAAAGTCTCTTCCATATCCCCTCGAACCTCTATTGTTGATCATTATGACTACATATCCGTGGGAGGCAAACATCTGTGGACTGGAGTGATAGACAAATTCATCTCTCCATGCATCATCGACTATGTTGTGTGTGAGCAGAACCGCTGGATAGATTTTAGATGGATTGAAGAATGGAGGCCTGAGTATGAATCCGTGTATTAGTCGTTTTTCGGAGTTTGTAAACCAGAATTCTGTCATCTCGCTCAACTTGAGCTCGTTTAAAAGTTTCTGATTGGAAAATGTTATTTGAAATAGTTTTTCGCCCTTCTTATTGCACTGAAATATTTCTCTTGGAATATCTATCTTTGTTCTTAAGAAATAGAGTTTGTCATCCTCTTTTGATACATAGAGATTAGTATTGCATCCTGTAAGCAGTATGCTCTTTATTTTCTTGTTCTTGAGCTCTACTGAAAATATTGCAACTCTTCCCTGATCATCGGATGTAAAGAATATCTTTTTTGATGAAGGATCCCATGCGATTTCTCTTATGTTGAGATCAAACTCATCGGTAAGGTTTTTCAGCTTACCAGTTTTTCTATTATAGATCATCAGGTCATATTGATCCAAGGGGAAGCCTGAGTATCTCATTGACCTGTAGGCTATATAGTTTCCATCAGGAGAGTAGACAGGCCTCTCATCGTTTGCAGGACTCTTTGTGATCCTCCTTACCCTTCCTCCTCTTGACGGTACAACAAATATATCGCTGTTTGTAGAAAATGGGGATAAAGAGTCTGTGTCGCAAACAAAGGCTATCTCTCTGCCGTCTGGAGAGAAGGTGAAGTTTTTAAACCTCTCGGGACGGATCCAACCGAGATCGATGTTCTGAGGTATAACATCCCAGTATGATTTTCCGGTGGCAGGCATAACGAATATGTGAATCTTGCCCATCTGTTTTCCATCATCACGGTAGCAGGATAGATTGTCAAATATAACAGAGCCTGTATTGCTGCCTCTACTTTGGGATGAGATTTTTTTATCTGCAGGATGAGTCCTGGCAGTAAATGCGAAATATTTTCCATCTGGCGACCAGATGAGATCCTGTAGTCCTCCGGGAATGTCGGAAATTTTCTGGGCTTCTCCACCATCGGTGGGGAGCGCATAGATTTGACGGGTTCCATCTCTTTCTGAGATAAATGCGATCAATCTCTGATCTGGACTCCAGCATGGTTTGCCGTCGTACCCTTTATATGTTGTCAGCTGACGGACATCGCCTCCCATGCTGTTTACAAGGAAGATGTCTGTATATTCCTTGTTCTTTTCTACATCATACTGTGTTAGAGTAAAGACAATCCACTCCCCGTCTGGTGAAAGGGCAATCTCCTCTATCCTGCGCATCGACCAGAGGTCTTTGACACTCATAGCTCTTTGTTTTGCATATGCTCCAAAAGAGGAAAAAAGAACCATTATTAGAAGGATACACCTTTTCATGTAAGGATGTTCCTTTTTACAATTTTAAATGAAATAGTAGTGATTCTTCTAACGCCAGTATCCCTTTATCCACACCCATCCATGTTTTCTTTTTACCCAGTGGCCTGGTACCCATTTTTTACCAGGTCTATTTTTTACCCAGTGCCCAGAAACCCAAACATATTTTCCACTTTTCCACTGCCAGTGTCCCCCGATCCAGACCGCATTTGGAAATGGTTTTGCAGTGACCCTCTCATGCCTCGGAGGCGGGGGCTCTCTTAATGCTACAGTTGTTGGTGCACACATTGCAAGGACAAACATGACAATAAATGGCAGAAGATACGATACAGCGAATTTTTGTCTTTTCATGATTTTAATCCTTTCAAAATATGAGATTTTTTTATCTATCTTGCACAGGTCTGGGCACGACCGCCATCAATGCTTATTGTAGTTCCTGTTATCCATTTTGATCTGTCAGTGGCCAGAAACACAATAAGTTCTGCAACCTCCTCTGGATTGCCGACTCTTCCGAGTGGGTGGGTCTTTCTGCTGTGCTTTAAAAAATCTTTATATGTTTTATCATCCATTCCGCCTCTGCGGTGAAGTTCTGTTACCACAACTCCTGGATTTACCGCATTTACACGAATTCCCTTTTCTGCAAGTTCCAGAGCCGTGCATCTTGTGAACTGGTCGACACCGGCCTTACTGACACAGTAGGCAAGCACATTTGGAAACGATCTGAGTCCAGTAACACTCGATACATTTACTATTGTACCCTTTGTCTTTTTAAGATGAGGGACTGCGAGTTTAGTCAAATAGAACACAGAACGAAGATTAATATTGAACATGTAGTCCCAATCTTTAAGTGTTGTGTCTTCTATGCTTCCAGATCCAATTATTCCTGCACTGTTAACAAGGATGTCCAGCCTGCCAAAGGTTTTTATGGTTTTATCAATACATCTAGATATGTGATTCTCCTTTGTCAAATCTGCAGTTATAACAATACCCTCCGATCCAGCCTTTTTCACATCTCTGTATGTTTTTTCGAGATTTGTACGGTTCCGTGCAACCAGTGAAGTTATGATCCCCTCTTTTGCAAATCTTATAGCAGTTGCCCTTCCGATTCCGCTTGAGGCGCCAGTGATCAGGGCAACCTTTCTATTGTTCCCATTCATATTCAATTTCCTTATGGATTCCAGGGTTTACAGATTATCGATCTAACCTTAAGGTCGAAGAAACGGGCAACATTGGCGGGCTTTATTACTGCAGCAGTATCTGCACCGCTGTCTGTACCGCCAATAGAGATTATGTCCTCATCGGTTCTTATCAGTCCTGCATCGGAGGCCATCAGTGATATCTCTATTGCCACCTTAATCCCCTGGCCGAATATACGCAGCGAATTTGCAATGATTTCATCGATCTGATATGTGGAAAATTTGAATCGTACGGCACGACTGATTCCTGCAAATGCATGCTGACAGGTTAATATCTTACCACCAAGCTTCTCTATCTTCAATCTGTTTTCTTCGATAAGTTGTTGATGATTTTCCCTTGCAAATCCAGTAGAATGGGTGACAACTATGACCCGATTTGATTTGAATATCTCGGCAGCAAGCAGCCCTGTTTTCCCAGTGGTTGATGCTACAACAACTGTTTTGATTTTCAGCTCCATTGCCCAGTCAGATGCGAGCCTCAAGGTTTGTTCTGTGTTTGCTGGTCCGGGTTTTTCAAAGTAAAGGGTTGATTTTTCCATGATTGATAATGTAAAAATTCCCAAGGATAATGGCAATAAAAAATTTAATGATGTTTAATCTTTTTAAGCGGCCCTACAAAGGTTTGAGTGACATATATTGCATCAAGACCATTGAATTTGCCAACTGCTATCCCTATTCCGATTCTATTGAAATTTTTATTCAATATGTTTTTACTGTGACCCTCTGATTTCATCCAGCTTTTAACCATATTCTTTGCGAACTCTTCATGGGTCTGCGGTCTGATTACCGATCCATCATCTGCCCTGATATATACGATTTTGCCCTCTATTTTTTTTTGAATGAATGGTATCGAGGCGATTTTTAAAAAATAGTCTACTCCAACATTCTCACCAGTGACAAAACTCTTTATAACAGAAAAAGAATCGATCAATTTTTTTTCAGGCAAATTATTATGAAATATCCTGCCTCTTGATGCCATTTTTCTGCTGTGTTCATAGGAGAGTATGCGTAGAGTCTCATCCTTTCTGCAGGGTGGGAGATGTTTTTTAATTCTCTCTCTATTTGTAAAGTATATGATTAGATCTTCGAGAATCGTCCTATTGAGCGTATTTTTGCTTAGTGGCTGTTTTACCTCTACCCTGTTTAAGATTTCTCTCTCATCTTTTAATCGATCGATTGCATGCATATGGAAAAGGATGGCTGCAATAGAGATTTTTAAGATCACTTTATGCATGATTTTTCAGGTCAGCCTGATGTTTATTTTTACTGCACTGTGTGGCGGAAGTGTATGCTCAAGGGGATTTTTCGTTTCATTTAAAATGTTGTTCTGCGGTTTGACAAGATGTGGTGATATAAAACTATTTTCATCGTTTGGAGAGTCGGCTGTGAGTGATGTTATAAACCCTTTCTTAACAGAATCTGTTCCTTTAATATTGATTTTAACTTTTGCCTGCTTTTCTATGTGAATGTTGATGAGAGTTATCGTTATTTGATTGTATGAACTGTTAATAGATGCAAATACATCAACAACTGGAATCTTTCTATTTCCAGATTGTGTTTTTATTTTTATCAATGGTGAATCTACTCTTGTCTTTATCATCGTATTGGCAGTATGGTTTGCCAGTAATTCAAAGATGTAGTATACCGGTGTTTTGACTATAAGTTCTTTTCTGGTCACCATAAGGGTGTGAAGGCCGTTTACCATGTATGAGAGGTTTGCCATGGTCAGATAGTCGGACAGATGGTAGAAGAGATGGAGCAGGTAGCCTGTAACGAGTGCATCGCGTAATGTTGTTGGTTGATGCATTCCTGTTTCTATTACAGCACCTGGATGATGTATTCCCCACTGATCAAGTACGAGCCCGATTCTCTTACCTTCTCTTTCAACCTTGTTCAGAAGGTTTAATGCCCCTACCAAGTGTGAGTGCAGCATCGGGACATATCCAAATATTGCATAGTACTCCTGTTCTGTTTCGGGATGGCTTCCGCCTCCTGCCTGTCTCGATGAAAATGTCGATTTTATTGAAAAAAGATCTATAAGATTTAGATTGTTTTCAAGATTCTGGAAAAAGGAGAGATTCCATTTCTCATCCTTGCCGCATGCGATGAGTTGTATCGAGGGATCGCTTTCCTTGAGAAGCGAACTACATCGCTGAAACTCCATACAATACTGTGAAGGTGAGAGATAGTCCCACGGCTGATATCCAAAGCTCCAGTATGTGACATTAAAGGGTTGATCGTGACCATTTTCTTTCCTCATGCTGGAAAGTTTACTGTTTCCCCTGAAGTTGCAGTACTCCAACCATTCTGCGGCCTCTTTTATACTCCCAGTACCTGCATTGAGACAGATTACTGGCTGGGCATTTACCTTTCTGCAAAGGTCGATAAACTCCACTGTTCCGAAGCTGTTTGGATCACTACCGCCCCAGTATATATTGCGTCTTGTCGGTCGCGATTTTCTTTCACCAATGCCATCTTCCCAGTGATAAGTTTCGCAGCTAGGCCCACCCGGCCATTTTATTACACCTGCCCTGATTTCACGAACAGAATCTACAAGTTCTGTTCTTATTCCGCTGTATTTTGAATAGCCAGAATCTTCTTCGATCCAGATACCGTCGTATATGATCTGGCCGAGATTTTCAATGTTCTGACCGTGAAGCATTGGTGAGATTATATGTTTTCTTCTATCAGGCCAGATTGTAATATTTACCTTCGGGTTCGACATGATGTTTTTAATATATTATTACGATCATCAATGTCAACAAAAATCTCTTATATAAATTTAATCTGAGAACTTTTTGTTTTGAATTTTGATGAAATATCTTGATTATTTTACTTAAGCAGGTTATTTTATCAATATTAATCATGAAAAATATTTTTCTCATCACGTTTTCTTTAAACGAATTATTTGAGAGGAATTAATGAAGAATCGAAGAGATTTTCTAAAGACAATAGGTGCGGGATCTCTTCTCATCTCTTTTCCGGGTCTGAACATATCCTGTTCGAGATATGGCAGGAAGAAGCGTCCAAACATTATTTTTATAATGAGTGACGACCATGCATATCAGGCCATTGGGTGTTATGGCAGTCGCATCAATAGCACTCCAAACATCGATAGACTGGCAAGAGATGGGGTAAGATTTGTCCAGAGTTTCTGTACAAATTCAATATGTGCACCAAGCAGAGCGGTTATGCTCACTGGAAAGTATAGTCACATTAATGGAGTGATCAACAATTCTGTAAAGTTTGAACAAGACCAGCAGACATTTCCAATGCTTCTACAGAAATCGGGGTACCAAACGGCTCTCTTCGGTAAATGGCATCTGAAGAGCACGCCGAGGGGATTCGATTACTGGAAGATTCTTCAGGGGCAGGGTCACTATTATAATCCAGATTTTATAGAGATGGGTGAGAGAAAGAGGTGCAGTGGCTATGTTACCGATTTGATAACAGATGATTGTCTGAAGTGGCTGAAAAATAGAAAATCAAAAAAACCCTTTTGTGTTCTTCTTCACCATAAGGCTCCCCACAGGAACTGGATGCCAGGGCCGAATCATCTACATCTCTATGAGGACAGGAAGATTCCTCTTCCAGATACATTTTTCGATGATTACAGGACTCGTTCCGATGCTGCGAGGCAGCAGGAAATGAGGGTTGCAGATAATTTGTTTATGGCATACGATTTAAAGGTCACTCCAGAGAAAAAAAATACTCCTCTAACAGATAAAGAGAAGATAGATATCAGTTACTGGAACTCTGTATATGGAAGGATGAATGAGAGCCAGCGGAGTGCATGGGATGCCGCATATGGACCGAGAAACAGACTATTTAGGATGGCCGGGCTTAGGGGAACAGATCTGCAGATATGGATGTATCAGCGGTATATAAAGGACTATCTCCGATGTGTTGCTTCTGTAGATGATAATATAGGGAGGGTGCTCGATTATCTGGATGAGTCGGGATTGAGAGACGATACTGTGGTAATCTATACTTCGGATCAGGGTTTTTACCTTGGAGAACACGGCTGGTTTGACAAGCGTTTTATGTATGAAGAGTCGCTGCGGATACCCCTTATCATAAGATATCCCTGTGAGGTCGAGCCAGGCGTCAATGAGAAAGATATGGTGTTAAATCTCGATTTTGCACCTACTATTCTGGATTTTGCAGGAGTCAAGATTCCTGATGATATTCAGGGCGAGTCGATACGCAGCATCCTCAGGGGTGAGACCCCTGCAAACTGGCGCCAGTCTATCTATTACCACTATTTTGAATATCCTGCAGTACATAGTGTAAAGAGGCATTATGGAATTCGGACGCATCGTTATAAGTTGATCCATTTCTATTTTGATATCGATGCATGGGAACTCTACGATCTCGAGAAAGATCCCCAAGAGCTTCACAATCTCTACAATGATAAAAGATACAGCGGTGTGGTTGAGAAATTGAAGGAAGAGTTGAATAGATTAAGGGAAAAATATAAAGATACAGATGAGAAGAGATTTCTGCCTGCTCCTTTCAGGAAGATAAAACATAAGGCCGTGGGATGCAGTGTTAGATGCAGAAGTTGTTATTCGAGGAGGTATTCTGCAGGGGGTGATGGAGCTCTTACAGATGGTGTGTGCGCTCCGGATAAACTTATTCCACCTCTCGATTATAGAGTCTGGCAGGGGTATGAGGGTGTGGATCTTGATGTTGAGATTGATCTTGGAAGAGTAGAGTCTGTTAAAGAGATATCCACAGGATTCCTGCACAACATAAATGACTGGATATTTCAGCCTCTTTCCGTTACTTATGAGGTCTCTGTCCTGACTTCATCGCGTTTTATTAAATATTAGAAATTTAGATAATACATAACATAT
>CAZYVD010000015.1:0-44325 GCA_964651045.1 uncultured bacterium | reverse complement strand
TCTCATTAACGAAAACGCAAAAAGGCAATGCCACCCTTCCCCCAAAAATAAAAAGGTCGCCCAGCATAGATATACTGGGCGATCATACAGTAAAAACCTTACTACTCTTCATCATCCATCCGGCATCTTATATCCCCTTTTTTCAAAGGGGGATTATAGGGGGATTTGTTGTTTGAAGATAAATTATTCTCTTCAGTAATGAATGTTCTTAATTTTGATTGCGGCAACGTGTTGCCGCTTTCAAAAGCGGCGCCAAGGCGCCGCAGTCCAAAATTAATGCTCACACGAGGATGGCTATCATGTTTAATTTTTATCGTGTGGCACGACCCTTGTGGTCGTGCTTCTTAAGATTCCCAAATCATTCCTATAAAGGAGTTTGGGAACCAGAAGAATTCTTTGCGTGATTGGTTGAGCGATGCATTTGATATCCCCCTTTTTCAAAGGGGGATTACAGGGGGATTTGTAAGATTCTTCAGCTCAGCAATTAATGTTCCCCCCTTGTAAATTTCAAAACATACGAGATTTCCGCTTTAGTACAAAAATTAAAACTCAATTTTTAATTTTTATCTCCTCCACCAACAACCTCAAAATATGCTGTTAGAACCTCTGTAGATTTTGCATCTGCATTTCCGAAAAAGCCTGGCTGCTTACCTCCTATAGAAATCTTAAACATACCTTGTTCAACAACTCTGTTGTAACTATCATCGATTATTGAAATTTGTTTTGGCTTCAACCTGAATCGAATCCTTCTCTTCTCGCCCGACTTTAAAAAGATACGTCTGAAGCCCTGAAGAGATCTAATCGGAACCGATACGCTGGCCTTACAATCTGTCACATAGAGCTCTACAACTTCCTCACCATCTAATCTGCCGATGTTCTCTACATCTACAGATACAACCAGTTCTTCATTTGCTGTAATCTGTTGCGGCAACTTTAAATTACTATATTTAAATTTCGAGTAGCTCAATCCATGCCCAAATGGATAGAGGGGATATCCCCTAAAATAACGATAAGTCCTGCCTTTCATCGAATAGTCGCTGAAGGGTGGAACCTGATCTATTGACCTGTAAAATGTTACAGGCAATCTTCCTGCAGGATTGTAATCACCAAACAGTACATCTGCTACTGCATCTCCTCCTGCCTGACCCGGATACCATGCTTCCACTATTGCTGGTATGTTTCTGTCCGCCCAGTTCACTGCAAGAGCACTACCGTTCATGAGAACAAGTACAACATTCCTATTGACCTCATATATCTTCTTAAGCAGCCTCTCCTGAACATCCGGGAGGCGAAGATTGACTCGATCACCACCCTTAAATCCTTCTATATCGATCTTCATCTCTTCTCCCTCGAGACGAGGAGATAAACCCAAAACCATTATAACAACATCTGCTCTCTTTGCAATCTCTACTGCCTCCTCTTCCAGATTACGATCATAAATTCCCCATAGAAGACGAAAGTTTGCCGACCCCTGCTCTTCAAAATACTCTATCTTGATTGCGTATCTTTCATCTGCCTTAAGATATACATTCCTGTAAACCTTAACACTCTGATGCCTGCTGCGAAACGAGACAAGAAGAGAATCATTCAGAAAAATTCGGAATCCCGACATACCCTCACCCCCAATTGCATAGAGACCACTTGCGGGAACAACCAATTCTCCCTCCCATCTTATACTAAAATCATCATCATCCAGTCCGCGAAATGGAGAACCATCCCACCAATTGAAATCAATATTCCTGTCTGTTCTTATGCAAACAGGCTTACCTCTGAAATTTCTATTGTTAAAATACTCTCCCCTCAATCCATTGACTCTGCGACTGCCATCAGTAGTAAAAAGAACATCTGATGGAACAGGATCCAGAGATATCATCCCCCTTGCCAGATTGCACCCTCTTGAAAATACTACTTCTGTATCTTTTGATACCTTGTTTTTAATTCCATCCAGTATTGTAACAGGATTTGAAGGAGTCCCATTATAGTTACCAAGAAGAACATCTACATCGTTACCATTTGGACCTATGACTGCGATCTTCTTAACCTTTTTACTCAGAGGAAGAAACTCTTTATCATTTTTCAGAAGTACAATAGATTTCCTTGCAGCCTCGAGTGCAAGCCTCCTATGTCGCCTGCAATCAACGATATAATATGGAATTGTGCTGTAGCCAACCATCCAGGGAGGATCGAACATACCAAGTTTCATTCTTGCCTTAAACAGCCTCTTGACAGATATGTCAATCTTTTTCTCATCTAATATACCCTCCCTGACAGCCTCGGCAAGATCTCTATATACGACTCCACAATTTAGATCGGTGCCTGATTCAACCGCCAGGGCTCCTGCCTCTATTGGTGAATCCACTACTCTGTGATTCTCATAGAAATCGGCAATCGCCCAGCAGTCTGAAACAACATACCCGTTAAAACCCCACTCCTCTCTTAAGATTTTTCTAAGCAGTCTGCTGCTGCCGCAACACGGACTTCCCATAAAACGATTGTAAGCACACATAACCGAATAGGCCCATCCCTCCTCAATGCAGGCCCTGAATGGTTCAAGATATGTCTCCCGCAAATCCCTTTCATCTATCCATGCATCGAATGTATGGCGATTCGGTTCTGGCCCGCTGTGAACTGCATAGTGCTTCACAGTAGAGACTGTCTTCAGATATTTTGGATCACTCCCTTGAAGTCCCTTCACAAATTGGATTCCTATTCTTGCTGTTAGATATGGATCCTCTCCATAGGTTTCCATACCCCTTCCCCATCTTGGATCACGAAAGATATTTATGTTTGGACTCCAGAATGTCAACCCCTGATATATTCCCCTTTTGCCTCTTCGTACAAATTCATGATGTTTTGCACGTGCCTCATCAGATATTGCTGTAGCAACACGAAAAACAAGATCTGTATCCCAGGATGCAGCAAGACCTATAGATTGGGGAAAAACTGTTGCTCTTCCAGCACGGGCAACACCATGAAGGCACTCATTCCACCAGTTATATTGTGGAATCCCGAGCCTTTCTATAGATGGTGCATCGTATCTCATCTGTGAGACCTTCTCCTCCAGAGTCATCCTTGAGACGAGATCCTCTACACGCCGATCAATCGGAAGATATGGGTCCTGATATGGATACCACCTCTTATGCCATCTCTCACATCCCAGAAGGAGCGAGAAAATTGCAGCATATATCAGAACAGCTCTATTTTTTTTCATAACTTTATTCTCCATTTTTGATCATTCCTCTATCATGCATGCCATTACAGTATCTGAGAGTGCTTCATTTAACCCTCCACTACCATGCTTCAAGATTCTCTTTGAAGGACCAGGATCAAAAAATGTATTCATGGTGTGTAGTCTTACCATCTCTACAGGATCCAGTCCGCTCTCCCTGCCTCTCAATTTAAAGAATATATAGACTGCCCTCATCATAAACCTGACAAGTGTTGTGGGCAGTTCAACTACCCTCTTGTTTCTTCCGATTAAAAAACATAGGCGACCAAGCAGCTCATGCCATGTGATGTTCTCATCACCTATTAAATATCTCTCTCCACCCCTGCCATACTCTACTGCTCCTACTACTGCTTCTGCTACATTTTTTACGGACACACAATTTGTTCCACCCTTTGTATAAAATAGAGGAATGGGTAGTCTAATGTAGTTAATCAGATGTTTCCATAAAGGTGGGCGACCTGGCATAGATCCAAATACATAAGGAAGTTCTAGTATGACCAGTTCAAGATCGGGTAAACTACTCTCCAGAGAAACACTCTCCTGCTCTATTCTGCTGCGAATATATGGATGATGAAACGACAATTTCATTTCAGGCCAAATTCTGTCATAATGTGCAAAATATGAACTGATCAAAACTCCTCTTTTTACCCCTGCATCACGAGCAAGCCGAAACAGTCGTTCTGAAGATTTCACATTGGCTTTGTAATAAAACTCATATGCGGGAGATCTGGGCAGTGTACGATCATCTGCGCCTGCTGCAAATACAACTGCATAACACCCGCATAGCAGCTCTTTTAAAAATTCATCATTCAACCTGTTTATGTCTGATAGTATTACCTTAACATCATCAGGGAATAGATCATTCTTTGGCATTGGTGGAATCGCCAGTACAGTAACTTCAAAACCCCGTCTTAGAAATTCACGTGCAGAATGATATCCTATGAATCCTGTACCGCCTACTATTAATACACGCATGGACTTATCCATCATATATAGTTAAATTTTGAAAACCATTCGAGAGTGTCGCTTATCGTCTTTTCAAATGGACGTGGAGAGTAGTTCAATCCACTCGCTGCTTTTGTGTGAGATATAGACATATTGTTTTTAACAGCCATTAATGATACCCTGGTATAGAGTGGCTATCTTCTTACAATCTTTGAAAATGCTGTAATGAATGGAACCCCGATTTCTGCCACCCATACAGGCAGAATCAGTCGGGGTGATGGAACACCAGTTTGTCTTTCTACAACCTCGGCCATATCCTTTAAAGAAACCCAGTGACCCGAAAGAATATATTTTGATCCAGACAGTGCTTTTATGGCTGCCCTGAGAGTCGAAGACACAACATCCCTCACATCTACCCAGTCGAAACCTCCTTTAACGAGTGCGGGTAATCTTCCGCCAGCTAATGAAAGAAGCATCCTCCCTGTATGGGAAGGTTTATAATCGAAGGGACCGATTATTCCTGTCGGCCTGATTATTACAGCATCCAAACCTTTATCAACACCCTTCAATACCTCCATTTCACCATGAGCCTTTGACCGATCATACGGCGGCGAACCCCTAAAATCTACATATTTCCGATTCTCATCGATTTGAATCTCCAACGGCTCCTGTGAAAGTGCATGGATCGAACTGAAATGTACCAATCTGCCAACATTACACGAAATGCACGCCTCTACAACATTACGGGTGCCACAAACATTCACAGCCTCAAGATGCTTCCAGTCCCTCATCGACAAAGAAATAAGGGCTGCAGCGTGAAATACAATATCTACGTTTCTAAAAATCGGAAAAAGAGATCCTTTGTCTAATATGTCGCCTCTAAAGACTTCTACATCAAGCCCTTTAAAAGAGCGATTATCAATGTGGTGCAGGACTCGAATCTTATGTCCCTGTTCCAATAGTAAACGAACAAGGTTTCCGCCAACATGTCCAGATGCTCCTGTTACAGCTACAATCATAAGCTTAAAATGGATTGGTTTAAAATATAAAAAGGAGCTCAATAATTAAAAAGCTCCTTTCTCACTTTCTCTTGTCGGGGCGGTGAGATTTGAACTCACGACCTCCTGCTCCCAAAGCAGGCGCGCTGACCGGTCTGCGCTACGCCCCGATTCATCCAATATATTCCTTTTGATAATTTTCTAATAACTCTTTAATTTTGCGAAATGCAATCCCTCGATGACTTATTTTGTTCTTCTCAACAAGAGTCATTTCAGCAAAGGTTTTTCCAAGTTCTGGCAGAAAAAAAAGTGGATCATATCCAAATCCATTCTTACCCCTGCGTTCAGTCAGAATTACTCCATCGCATGTTCCCTCTACCCATCTTTCTACTCTCCCATCAACAAAGGCAGCAACACACCTGAATCTTGCACTTCTCTGATTTGCAGGAACTGTTTTCATCGCATCCAGAAGCTTTCTTATGTTGTCGTCATAGCTTGCATCCATGCCTGCAAAACGACTCGATCTAACACCAGGGGCACCATTCAGTGCATCAACCTCAAGTCCAGTATCATCCCCAATTGAAGGAAGTCTTGTCCAGTCATATGAGAGCCTTGCCTTTTTTAATGCATTCTCAACCAGAGTATCTCCATCCTCATCGATTTCATGTGTATTTGGAAAATCGTCAAGGGAGACGATCTCCCATTCCGTGGATCCGAGAATCTCTTTTATCTCTCTGACCTTGTCTAAATTTCTTGTAGCAAGTACGCACCTTTTAACTCTCACTTCTGCTCCTTAGAATCAGCCTGTAATTTCTTTCTGATTACACTTGCAGATATTAATGAATTTTTGATTGAATCTCCATGCACCGCTCTTCTGTGATTTTTCAGATGTTATCAATTTTATTGTAGTTAAGACTTCTCCACATTCAGGACAGTGTTCTCTTTTGATCTTACTCGCTTTCGATAGTTTATCAACAAACGATTTTGCCTTTGCCATCTATTTCTCCTTTCTAATCCTCTCTATAGCTATCTTGAAGGGTATGGCAATAGATGAAAATACGTCCTTCTCCTTCTCAGTATATTGATTTTTAGATACACTCTCAATGCTTAAAACTCCCCACGCACTATCCTCTCCCCCGAGTGGAATACCCAAAAAAGAGTGCAGGCCATGCCTTGTATATTCATCTTTGAAATATCTTGGTCTCGTATAATCTCCTTCTTCTATATCAGCTATTACAAGAGGTGTGTTTCTTTTAATCACCCATCCATTCAATCCCTCCTCCAATGGAAAACGAGTCCCTTTGCCCAACTGATCGAGTTTTCCATCAACATATTTAATCACACCCTGTTCACCTTCTCTTATGCACCATGAGAAACGATCATAGGGGAATATCCTCTTCAGGTAGTAGATAAAGTGGGATACAGCAACTTCCTCATCATTAACGCTGCTGAGCTTTTTTTCAAGTTCTATGTGCATTCTGGCAACTTCCATGTCAATCTCACACCGCATTCCCTGATGATAGGCAGCCATCACTTCTGTCAACAGCTTTCCGCATCTGATTACAAATTCCTGATCTTCATAGCTGAATCCCTCTAACGCCGAACTCCCCACTGCAAGGACTCCCACAACTCTATTTTTCAGATTCAATGGTATACCCAAAAATGAGTGCAGTATTGTATCTGGAATGCCTGGTAGAAAATATCCATCAGGCAGATCTGGTTCAATAATGGGAGAATTCTGTACTGCAACCTGTTCTACAAGATCTCCCTCCTCGACCCTGAGCTTCTGCATCAGATATCCCGAATTGTCCTCTCCTGCCTGAAATTCGAGTTGATCTTTACCCTTCATAAAATATAGCCCAATAGATGAACCTACTACTGCACTCCTTACTACTGGTAGAAATGTCCTGTAATACTTCTCAAATGCATTTCCAAAACCTGTCCAGTCTTCCTGTTCCTCAAGCTCTGAGAAGTCGCCAACAAGGCCTCTTCTCTGAACAAGATCAGAGTCTCTGTTTCTATCGGCTTCTCCTATTAAATTGCCAAGTGAAGTGGAATATATCAGCACTATCACAAGAATAAATACAATGCTTTTTAAAACATATCCCATCAAGCTTCTATCCGACAAAGGTAAAAAAAATCCCACTCCAATTAGAATGACTATTGATAAAAATAATAGAAAACTCCTCTTTTCTCTACTCAGAATACCCACCCGTCCTCCCTTTTTATACCAAAGATTGGACGATCACAATATAAAAAAAATTGAGGCAAAGTCAATAAAAAGTTGAGAATTTATTTAAAGAATGGCTTCATCAACAATATCCAGATGGAGAGATAGTTTTGATCCTGTTATTTCATTCTAGCCCTTTCGCTCTCCATCCTAATATAGATAGGATATATTTCATTTACAAATCTATAGGCACCACGTCCTCTTTCAAAGTCGCCCTCAATTACTCCCAATTCTCTCATTCTCTTTAAAAAATTGTGAAATACTTTTTTTTCTTCACCATTAAGTCTTGTTTCCACATCCTTTTTGATAAAATTTCTTGAAAGCGGTCTTTTGCCCAATTTCCTTAAAATAGATCTATATCTGGGACTCCGAACTGCATTATAGACCTTTGGATTCAAATATTTTTGTCCTACCTTTTCAGCCGCTGCAATTACACCATTAATTGCATCTTTCTCATCTATTACTCCATCGGTATCAATCCAAAAAGTAGCATCACCTATCTCATGCATTAAAAGTGGCAATCCACTAGAAAAACGTACCATGAGTTCCATGGCCTCAGATTTTACTTTTATATCAACCCGCCCAAAAGCACTCAAGAAAAAATCCTTTACCTCTTTATTTGAAAGCTTCTCAATCTCCACAACACGGAATATACGCATCAATGATGGCTGAAGTCGGGATAAAGCATCTCTCTTTTCATGAAGCCCTATCAGCATGATAAAAACAGGAAAATCTTTATTAAAATGAGTGGCCACCTCATCTACAAAACTCTTGTACCAATTTGCAAAATCTTCCTTTTCAACCAGTCCATTAATATCGTCTAAAATAATAAACAATCCTGATTTTTGTCTTTTTATTCTTTCTAATAAATTATGAAGAGCCTCAGGAAAATTTCTAACTAACTCTTTCAAATCTCCAGCAGGAGGGTTAAAGCTAACAGATATACCAAAAAGACCTATCTCTTTGATATACCTGCCGAAAAATTTAGCTATATCATTAAACCATGCTTCTTCTTTTGTTTCTTTTAATATCTGCTCAAAGATATGACGCACCACTTCCTCTAATGTTGATACTCTACCTAAGAAGACATGAATACTAAGTATATTCTCCCTGTTGCTTACAATATGTCTTACAAATGAGGCCAGTGAGCTTTTACCTATTCCTCGATCACCCGTTAAAAATATGTTTTCTTGTTTCCCTGACGAAATCTGTTTGGCATATTGAATTAGCTCTTTTATCTGTTCTGACCTCCCCACAAAGAGTTCAACAGGAACTGGACTACCTGGTGTAAATGGACTGACTTCCTTATTATTCATTATATTCTATCTCCTCCCCATTTTCAATATCGGCCGTCTGCCAATTCGGACCGATTTAACTATGTACCCCTCTCCCCTCTTGATTTTCAACTCTACAACTCTATCTGGCACAACACTCCTGACCCACGTCGCAAGTTCATCTGCACTCCTTACGGCTCTTTCTTCAAAACCGATTATTGTGTCTCCCAAAGATATTGACGCACGATCAGCAGGGCCATCAGGAACTACACCAACAACCCGAACACCAAAGGTCTCAGTATCAGACTCCAGATCGAGAACAGACAGCCCAACCCACCCAGAACTTTTCTGATAATCATCGATAATCCTATCAAGATCGCTCTTGAGGTAATCTATAGGGAAGGCTATGCCTACAGTAGAAATCTCTGATTTTGATATATCATCACCAGACGATGCATATCCTCCAAAAATCCCCACTGCATTTCCCTCTTCATCAAGTACTACTCCCCCAGAATTGCCAGGCGGTACAACTGCATTGAGTTTAATAAATCCATTCTTTTCTTTCCCCATATATGTTCCCAAAGTAACCGACGGGAATACTCCAAGAGAGTTTCCTAAAATTACAACAAATGACTTCTCGCCCAGCTCCCCTGACTCTCTCATCTGCACCGGCAGCAGATCATTACAATTAATTTTCAATAGAACAACTTTTGCAGTTCTATCGAATCCAACAATCCTTCCTCCACTACTACGACCATTCGTGAAATTAACTACTATACTGTCACCACCCTCTACAACATTCCTCCATGTTACTATAAAACCATCTCTGTTATAGACAAATCCAGATCCCACCATGCACTGTTTTTCCTCTCCATCCAGTACAAAAGTGTGGATGCTTACAATCGAATTCTCCGCCCTTCTTACAAGCTCTGCCATCTTTTTTCGCCACTGACCATCTACCATCTTCTTCACTACCTGACTGCTTGCACTTTGAAGAGCCACAATTAGAATGATTATGATATATCTTCCTAATAACATGACAAACCTTTTAAAAACTTACAGCCCTGATGTGAGCCTTCATCTTTTTTAAATCTCGTTTTAAGAGAAGAGAATCGATGTGGGTTACAGGTTTTTTATTATCATATTCAAAATACTCACTCTCAATATCGTATGGAAAGTCATCTATGACATAATTGATATTTGAACCAGCAATACCCTGCATTGAGGAGATCTTTTGACCCTGAACAGTATGAACCTGATTAAAAACCGGCAGGGGTCTATCCAAAATCGAGGAACTCATTAAAATCAAAAAAACTATTAGACCCAGTGCAGGCACCCACGAGATTTGCTTGAGATTAATTGTCGGAGCAGCTCCTCCTCTGGGTACTATTTCCCTTCGAATCCTCTCGCGAAGAATAATCATAAAATGATCCTGCACCTTCATCTGGGGCAACTCCCTCAGGTGATTTCTCAATCTTCGAATTCTATTAAACTGCTCTGTACATCTTGAGCATTCTCTCAAATGGTGCTCCAGCTCCCTCCTGGATTTTCTATCCAGTTCACCATCAACAAAATCGAAGATTGACTTTAAAAAATTTTCACAAGGATCCATGGACAATCCTCCATGTACCTAATCCAAAAGATGTTGAAGTGATTTCTGTAATTTAAGCCTCCCCCTGTTTACTCTCGACTTTACAGTACCGATTGGTATTTTTAAAATGTTACTTATCTCTTCATATGAAAACTCTTCTATATCTCTCAATATTACTACTTCTCTGAACTTTTGTGGAAGATCAAGAATCTTCTCCCTGATCTCCTTTTCCTTCATTCCTCCATCGACCCTCTCCTCTGGAGAGGCAAATAGATCAGGAACATCATAATCTTTATCGTTATATCCTATCTTGTTTAATGATAAGAGGCGTCTCCTGCGCCTCTTTCTTAATTCTGTCTTTGCCAGATTTCCTGCTATCGTATAGATCCATGTGGAAAACTTTGCTATATTTCGATAGAGATGCTTGTTCTTATAGACCCGCAGAAATGTTTCCTGAATGATATCCTCTGCCTCGATGCGATTACCAATAAAATTGTATACAAAGTTTATCAACTGATTCTTATATCGATGGACAATCTGTTCGAATGCATATACATCACCTTCCTGGAATCGTTTTATCAGTTCTTCATCGCTTGGTGTTACCTTTACCCTGACATCGGTCAGTTCATCCATCTTTTTTGTTTTATCTAACAAATCAACCATTAAAAAGTTCCATCGATTTATGATAAATACTACTCCCAACTGCTGACTGGTTCGCCCTTAATGATGGAGTAGACTACCATTGTCATTATTACTCCGCATCTTATGGACTGCGACTTTAACTGTACATCAGCCCATCTAAGAGTAAATATAGCCCTCTCAAGTTCCTGATAATTAAACCTCTTAGACTGTTCAATAAAAAGACGAGCAAAAAATGGACGAAGATTCAACTTAGTTGCTGCCTCCTGGTGGGTCAATCCCATATCTAGCAGGATTCTGATCTTCATCAGAATCAATATTCTTCTTGTCAAATCAATAACAATGCCAACAGGAGATTGTCCTTCGTCGATAATCTTAGTCAGTATCCTTAATGCTCTCTTTAAGTCTTTACGACATACAGCCTCTGTTAGTTCCCATGTATTATACTTACGAGTCATTCCTGCAACCATGCCCACATCATCAATATCTATTTTTTTCTTATCAATACAAAAAGTTGTGACTTTCTCTATCTCATTGTACAGATTCCACAAAGATGTCCCAGAATGACCAACCAAAAAGAGAGCAGCCTCGTGAGATATTGTAAAACCCTTCCTTTTAACTTCACCTAAAACCCATTCAACTGCCTGATTTTCATATAACTTTTTAGATTCTGCCCAGTGAGAAGACTCTATCAGTCTGTTATAAAATTTCCTTCTCCTATCCACCTGACCTGCTGTAATTATAAGAGATGTGGAATCAAGAGGATCTTCAATGTATTTTAGCAGCACCTCTTTATCGCCTGATGAGAATTTCTGAACATCCTTTAATACAACAACACGCCTGTCTGCCATCATTGGAAACGAGGAGGCTGCATCAACAACTATCCTTGCCTCTGTATCTTCGGCGTTAAAACAGTCATAATTAAAGTCACTTACAGAAGGATCAACAGCCTTATTGACAATCATTTTGACAAGCTTATCAATGAAAAATCTTTCCTCTCCAAAGAAAAAATAGACGGGAAAGAGCTTACCCTTTTCGATCTCTTTTTTGACTTCGATATAATCCATTCTCAAACATTAAATATGAACAAACAAATTATAGAGACAAGTAAGGTATAAAATGAGAAGAGCCAGAATTTACCTTTTTTCAATACCAATGTTAGAAGAGAGAGAAATAAGTAGCTGAACACTGCCGAGAAGATAAAAGATACAACTATTATTAAAGGGTTGTCTCTGAGATATGCCATGCTACCCAGTTCCCCAATCTTGAGAATGAGTGCTCCAATTATAGCAGGAATCGCCATAAAAAAGGAGTAGTAGGCTGCTTCCTCTCTTTTGATTCCCATTAAAAGAAGGGGCGATATTGTGGCCCCTGAACGAGAAATACCGGGCATGATTGCAAAACCCTGAAAAAGCCCCACAACTATCGGCAAAAGAATCGACCTCTTTGAAATATCGATCTGAGGCCTTTTCTTTGCAAAAAAGGTTGAGAAAAGTATGACAGTTGTAACAAGATAAGTAAAGAAAAGTACCGAAGGTGATTGATATTTTGCTTCAATATATTTTTTAGCTATTATATAGAAAACAAATGTAATAATGGTAGAGAGCGCAGCATATGATAAAAAGATGAAATGAGTTCCGCTAAAATCTCTATTCTTCACTTCTGAGAAGGAATGCAGCAATGTCTCGCCAATCTTTTTTCGATAATAAAAAATTATGGCTGTTGCGCTTCCGACATGGATTATAATGTCAAAAATAATGGGTATGTCGAGGCTGTGAAAAACTCCCTTTAAAAACAGAAGATGACCCGATGAAGATATTGGCAAGAACTCTGTTGCCGCCTGTACCACAGATAAGATAAAGTAGTGGATTAAATGTATCATGATCAAAACCAGATATTATTATTGCTTATCAATATAGTTTATTAAATGGCAAGATGCAAGAAAAAAGCTGCCAGAAAATCGATCCTGGCAGCTGTGAAATGGATACATTATGTTATTTACTTATGTATCAATAACCTCTATTAGATCACATTTCCTTCTTTTTATCTTTCTTTCGATTATATCCTCTAACTTTCCCATCTTATCCATATATTTTTCAATTATCAGATGATCGTATCTTTCTTTTGGAATTTTCTTAATTTCGATCTCAAAATTAGGATGGTATATGCCCGGCGAAATTAAAGGATAGAAACGACTGCCTCTTTTTAATATTCTTATTATACTAGAGCCCATCCCCTCACCAAGCTCTACAACGATCTTCTTTTTATCTCCATGCCTAATAATGGTCAGCTCAACCTTATCTCCCTCCTCAAAATCGGAAATAATATCATACACATCTTCGGGTGTACTGACCTCCTCATCTTCAATATTAATTATTACATCTCCTTCCTTAAGTCCTGCCTCTTCTGCAGGGCTGTCATCCTCTACTTTTAGAATCAGGGCACCACCATCCTCCTCTACTCCAAAATACTCAGAGAGACCTTCCGTAACTCTATATAGACGTACCCCCAAATAACCGCCCCCAAATCCAGAAAGCACAATGTCTTTATCGCAATCACCCAATCCTAATGAGAGAGAGATCGATCTCTGTCTGCCCACTTTAACATTCAAATCCTTACGCTTATCGTCCCTTAAAATCGTTACTCGAACCTCTTTTCCTGGCCTGGTAGCCCTTACTTTTTCTATTAGATCATCAACACTCTCAATCTTTTTGCCGTCAAAAAAGAGAATTATATCATCCTCTTCAATTCCTGCCTTATCAGCAGGACTTCCTTCAACAACATCATCAACCCTCACACCATGAGATATTCCTAGATCCTTCTTTTCCTTCTTTGTAATACGTTCAAGATATACGCCAAGATATCCCTTCCTGTGATCCTTGGCCGCTGCAAGAGCGTTAATGGTGCTGAAAAGAAAGAGTACTAAGAATGGCAAAATAAAATTTTTAGCACAAGATCTTTTAAATACTCTGTCCATAGCAGCCTCCCTTCATTTTAGATCGAAAATATTTCTCATGCTATGGACGACTAAAAATATAAAAAAGTTTTAAAGAATTTTTCTTATCTTATCCCTGTGGAACCAAATCCTCCAGAACTCCTGATGCTCGCATCCAATTTATCTACAGGGACAAATTCTGCCCTGAAATATTTGCATATCACAAGTTGAGCAATGCGGTCTCCCCTGTTTATTACAAAGGGGTCTTTCCCAAAATTGAACAGGATTACTCCAACTACACCTCTGTAATCAGAATCTATTGTCCCAGGCGAATTTAATAGTCCTATACCATCCCTTAATGCCAGGCCACTGCGGGGTCTTACCTGACCCTCAAAACCTTGTGGAATTGCTACCCTGATGCCAGTCGAAATAAGTTTAAATTCGCCTGGATTTAATACTTCAGAATCTTTTACTGCTGCATATAGATCTACTCCAGAAGATCCCTCTGTCTGATATCGAGGAAATGGTAGATCCTCGCATCCTTTTTCCCTTATGATCTTTATTTTAATTTTATCAGCCGTCATCATAATGGTGCCCGCTCCCATCATTTGTTATCTCTTTATCTCCAATATCGACAAGTTCCCTAATGATTCTCTCCTGCTCTCTGATAAACTCATTTGCACTCTCAAAATTTTTCTTCCTCAATGCTCTTTTTATCAATCGATCAAGCTCTCTTACTCTCTCTTTTAATGCAGAGCTCTTTGAAACACCAAATAGATCCTGCTGATAGGAAGATCTGTTGTTTCTAACCATTTTTCTTTTCCTTAAATTAATACTTGAATATTTAATATCAAATTTTGCATTTTAAAATCTTGACAATTAATATTTCTTTTTGTATATTTTTAGTCCTTTAAATCAAAAAATGAGTGATCTATGCCACAGCACAAATCAGCAGCAAAACGAGTCCGGCAGAATGCCAAAAGGCGCTTAAGAAACAGGCATAAAAAGTCGATGATGAAAAGCGCTATAAAGAAAGTAAAAAACGCACCCGATAAAGAGACCGCCACGGCAGAATACAGAAAGAGTGTATCGATTATCGATCGCTTGGCGGTAAAAGGTATAATCCACCGGAACAAGGCTGCAAACATTAAATCAAAACTTAGCAGAATCGTTAATTCGAAATAATCATTCTCCATTTTTGAAACCGAGGAGCTTCACAGCAGTCGGTAATTCCCCCTAAATCCGGCGCTGTCGAACTTCTCGGTTTCTCTTTATCTTCTCTGATAATTTGGTGCTTCTTTTGTGATTATCACATCGTGCGGATGACTCTCCCTAACGCCTGCTTCTGTGACTCTAATAAACCTCGATTTTTCCTGAAGTTCCTTTATATTCCGCACACCACAATATCCCATTGCAGACTTGATTCCTCCTATTAACTGAAATATCACATCTGAAAGGTTTCCTTTATAAGGCACCCTTCCCTCTATTCCCTCAGGAACATACTTCTGACTCTCATTGCTCTCCTGAAAATATCTGTCTGCACTTCCATCGCCCATTGCACCAAGCGATCCCATTCCTCTGTAGACCTTGTAGCTTCTTCCTTCAAGCAATACTCTCTCGCCAGGACTCTCCTCCACACCTGCAAGAAGTGATCCGAGCATTATAGAATCTGCACCAGCGGCAAGTGCCTTTGCCATATCTCCTGAATACCTAACCCCACCATCAGAGATCAAAGGCACACCCATCTTCCTGCACACTTCAGCACATACCATTACAGCCGATATCTGGGGCACCCCAACCCCCGCAATGACTCTTGTTGTACATATAGAACCTGGTCCAATACCCACTTTAACCCCATCAACACCCGATTCGATTAGATCCCTTGCCCCTTCTGCTGTTGCCACATTCCCGCCTATTAGATCGAGTTTGCTAAACTTTTTCTTAATCTCTCGTACAGTTCTGAGCACTCCCTCCGAATGGCCGTGGGCAGTGTCAACACAGATAACATCCACACCAGCCTCTACAAGAACACCTACTCTCTCCATTGTATCTGAAGATACACCTACTGCTGCTCCCACAATCAATCTTCCTCCAGAGTCTTTTGCAGCATTTGGAAATGCCTTTCGCTTTTGAATATCCTTAACAGTAATCAAACCCTTTAAATTGCCATCCCTGTCCACTATCGGCAGCTTTTCAATACGATGCTTCTGTAGAATCTTCTCGGCTTCATCGAGACTTGTGCCCTCAGGGGCGGTAATCAGATTCTCTTTTGTCATCACATCACTAATAAGCTGATCGAGGTTTGTTTCAAACCTGAGATCGCGGTTTGTCAGGATGCCGACCAGTCTTTTCCCATCTACAATTGGAATTCCTGAAATGTGATAGCGATCCATCAGTTGACAGGCATCTTTTAATCTCTTATCAGGAGGCAGTGCAACCGGTTCTGTAATCATGCCGCTCTCTGAACGTTTAACTTTATCAACTTCCTCTGCCTGTCTAACAGGAGACATATTCTTATGTATTATCCCAATACCACCCTCCCTTGCAATAGCAATAGCCAATTTCGATTCTGTTACCGTATCCATGGCAGCAGACACCACAGGAATGTTAAGAGTGAGGTTCCGAGTCAGCCTTGTTGTGACATCACACATGCGTGGCAAAACATTCGAATGGTTTGGTATCAGTAAAACATCATCAAAGGTCAATCCCTCTTTTAAAATCTTATTCTGCATGATCACCACCTTATTGTTAATGTTTAATCTCTTTTTACGAATCAAACCACTCACCAAGAGTGGTCAACAGTTCCGTCTGCTTATTGCAGATGATCGGCTTTACTGGAATAGAGTCAAGAAATATCTCGCCATACCCTGACCGAAAGATCCGTCTGTCGAGAATCAGAATCGCACCCCTGTCTTCTGAGGATCGTATGAGACGTCCAAAACCCTGCCTGAACCTCACAACAGCCTCTGGCAGAGTATAGTTCATGAATCCATTGCCAGTCTCCAATCTGCACTTTTCTATTTTTGCCTCAACTATCGGTTCGGTCGGAACATCAAATGGAATCTTGGTTATTATCAGCAGCTCCAAAGCCTCTCCTGGTACATCAACTCCTTCCCAGAAGCTATTTGTACCAAATAGAACGGAATTTCTATCAGATTGGAACATCTGCAGCAGCAGTGATCTTGATCCATCTATTCCCTGTGCAAGCAGCTTGATATTCCTGCCTTCAAGACCTGGACGTATTTTATAATAAACATCACGAAGCATTTTATGTGAAGTGAAGAGCACCATTGTACCATGAGAATGTATGGATAAAAGCTCCTCAAGGAGCACAGCCACATCCCTTGAGAACGTCTCTTCTCTTGGATCGGAAAGATATGATGGAATTATAAGGGCCACCTGTTGAGAAAAATCAAATGGAGAACCAAAGGCCCTTAGAGTCAAACGATCCTGTTCTATAGAATCCAGACCCAGCCTCTTAATAATATAATCAAAATTTCCGCCAATTGAAAGTGTTGCAGAGGTCATTATACACCTCTTTAATCCAGGATAGAGACGGCTTGATAATATATCTGCTATCTTTAGTGGTACACAATAGATCTTTGAATATCTCTTTTCATCCGATCCTACAATCTCACACCATACAACATGTTCTGAATAATCCCCTTCTCTGAGGAATCTTATAACACTGAAAAGCGATTCTGCTCTCTTTCTGATTGCTTCGAGCTCAAAGATCGATTCGTCGATATTTTTAAGATTCAACTCATTTAATGTTGACAACAGATTTAATACCTCATCCATCAGTTTATCGATAAGCATCTCAAGCGAGGCAAGCTGGTGCTGAAAAGACTTAGCAAGATCGTCCGGTTTGCGAAGCCTGAGCTTTTTGTATATCTCATTTGACCTCAATCTTTCTGTAACTATTCTATCCACCTCTCTGAAAAGAGAGTCTGAATCTGACAATGTATTCGTACAAATCTTCATAAGAGTGTTGAGTCTATCGATCAACTCTTCCCTTCTTCTGCCGAGTCTCTTCTCTCTTTTTATTATTTTCATTAAATAGCCGATTATCCCTGCCTCATCATCTCTTGAATATAATCTGGTGCAAAGGTCTCTCAGTTCCCACGATGTCAGGCTCTCACCTACTGTACTGGATGCGCTCTTCTCTATCTGATGCGCCTCATCTATTATTAATGTATCATATTCACCTAAAATTCTATGCTCAGAAACCATATCAGAAAAAAGAAGCGAGTGGTTTACTATTATTATGGATGCGGAATGAGACGATCTGCGTATCTTCTGGAAAAAACAATCCATCTCAAATTCACATTTCGGTGCCCTGCAAAAACTTGCATCGCATTGAATCTTTGACCACAATCTCCTGTTCCTCTCCACCGAAAAACCGCCATTCTCCTCAATATCACCCGTCTGGGTTTCCTCAATCCAGATCACAAGAGGCAGAAGTCTCCTTCTCTCTGTTGAAGAGAAATTACTGTCAACATTAGCCAGAGCATCGCGAAATCTTCTAAGACATATATAGTTTGCTCTTCCCTTTAAAATTACAGCAGAAAAGCTGTACAATCCTGTGTTAAAAAGCAGAGGCAAATCTTTATAAAACAGCTGCTCCTGAAGATTTCGAGTGTGAGTGGAGATTACTACTCTTTCGCCCCTATTTTTGCTCACCCACAATATTGATGGAATAGAATAAGCAAAAGATTTACCCACTCCAGTGCCAGCCTCTGCAATAAGGAAACCATCCTGATTAAGCGTACCTGCAACTACTCGAGCCATATCATGCTGGGGTCTTCTGAACTCATAATTGGAGACTATTCTGGAAAGAATCCCATCTCTTTTAAAAAGATCATCTATCTCATCGTTTGTGATCTTAGCCTTGTTTTCATCCCCAGTCCTACTCTGCATTAATCCCAGCCTGTTGGACGGCCACCCTCGACCATATCTCTTTTTTACATCCCCTCCTCGCCCAGCCAGAGTGTTCAGGTTTTTGAAAAAGATAGCAAGCCCGTCAGAATCTCCACCGATTATTTTCAGAAAATTCGAAACAATCCTTCTGTTCAGGGTTAGAGACAGATTTATCAGTTCCCTGAAGACAAAGGCTGTTACTTCCGCATCGGCAAGAGCGCGATGAGAAGATCTCACATCTATGCCGAAGAACTCAGCCAAATATCCCAATCGATGAGTCGTAAGCTGTGGAAGAAGTATTCTTGAAAGCTCGAGCGTGTCTATTACACGCTCTTCAGAAATTGGAGGGTCATCGTGAATAAGCCTAATCCATGATCGATTTAAAAATTCAAGATCAAACCTCACATTATGGGCAACTATTAATCCATCCTTCAGAAAATCTACAACATCGAAAAATACCTCCTTTAGAGTCGGCTTATCCCTGCACTCTTCGTTGGTGATTCCAGTGAGTCGTGTTATCACATCAGGAATCGGAGTCAATGGATCTAATAACTGTTCATATCTTGCCGTGATCTTTCCACAATCCATCCTAACAATCCCAATCTCAAGTATCTCATCACGTTCAGGATCAAGCCCTGTTGTTTCAAGATCCATTACCAAGACTCTATCTAGAGATAATTTTTTATATGTAGTGGCACTGATATTCATAATAAATTCAATTATAAACAATTTCTATTTAATAATCAATAAAAACCTCCTCATGGTCTCAGTCACAAATAATTGTCATTGAGAAATATATTGAAACATAAGCCAATTTCGGGCGTAAAATAGAGTGAAATGGACAAAAGAGTTGTTAACATATACAAAATCTAATACTTCACTTCTCTCTCCCTCCCAAAAAGCAGGCCGGATCAAAAATTTGGATCCGGCCCTTCATTTTTTATTCGGTTCATTTGATGAGCAGAAGTATCAAAACTGCGAGAAAGAGTATCTCTATGAATACTCCTGTAATTATGAATCTCCATCTTGTGCTCCTCGATGGTTTCCATTCCGCATCAAATGCGATCTTCTCTGTCAGGGCCTTGAACTGCATTCCCAATTCAGGCTTAAGTATCAAAACAACAAGAATCAAGCCCATGAGAAGAATTATAAATAAATAAGAACCCATCACTGTTCCCTCTTTGAATTTGAAAAAGATTAATCATTATCTTTAATTATTTTCCATCCTCTTGTTCTGGCAATTATCTCCAGGATCTTTCCTGGATTCATCGCCACTGGATTTCCAAACTTTGAAAGCAGCGGAACATCGGCCCAGCTATCTGCAAATGCAAAAGAGTTTCTATAATCAATTTTTACATCCCTGTAGTAATCCTGAAGAGTCGAAACCTTATCGTGGTAATATGGAAATGGACCTATTATTCTTCCTGTATATTTTCCGTCAACTACCTCCATCCTCGATCCCACTCCTCCATCGGCACCTATATTCTTCACAAGAAACTCGAGAATAAAGTCAAGCGTGCCGGATATTAACAGAATCTCATGACCATCCTTTTTAAGCTCATGCATCATATCAGTAGCTTTTTTTGAAATCCTTGGTCTAATCCTTTCTTCAAAGAAATGTGGAATCAATGAAGAAATCGTCTCTGTTGAAATGCCATTTAAGTAGAGCTTATTTCTGAGGAACGCCTCATTGAATCCATATGGCAGTCTCTTTATTCCACCAAAGAACATGCTCATATAATTTGAAAATGGGAGTAATCCACTCTCACGAAGAAAACGTATGAGCTGAATCTCTGCAGATGTGCCTCTTATCAGTGTTCTGTCGACATCAAAAACCGCTATACGTTTTTTGGCTGAATAGATCATAAATATCTAACTGCCTCTTGTCTGTTCCATTAAAAGATTAAAGAGTCGCTCCTTTTCTACAGGTACTACTCCCAACTCGCCGCATACGATACCTGCTGCAAAATTTGCAATATTTGCTGCCTCTGGTGCAGTAGCTCCACTTATCATTGCAACAGCTGCCGCCGCGATCACAGTATCACCAGCACCTGAAACATCATGTACTCTTCTTGCTCTCGTCTTTATATGAAGCCACTTCTTACCGTCCTCAAACAGTGCCATTCCCTTCTCACCCAGTGTTATAAGGACTGCCTGAGATTCAAGCCTTCTCAACAGTTCTTTTCCTGCCTTCTCAATCTCCTCTTCAGAGTCCAGCCTGATGTTCAAACGATTAGATACCTCCAATCGATTGGGCTTAAATAGTGTAGCACCCTTATAATGGAAAAAATTATCGAATTTAGGATCCACAAAAACCATCTTATTTTTGGACACTGCTGTATCTATGACACTGGTAATAATTTTTGGTGTACAGACTCCCTTATCATAATCCTGAAAAATTACTCCATCTATCTCATCGATCCGATCCAGAATGAACTCTATGATGCGATCCTGAAGTCCTGTATCGACATAACCTCTTAATTCTCTGTCCACCCTTACAACATGCTGATTGTGAGCAATTATGCGGGTCTTTACAATTGTTGGCCTGCTTCTGTCTATCAATAAACCATCTGTAGAGACATTCCTCTCTTTAAACAATCCTTTAAGCATATCACCATACTCGTCCGACCCTATAACACCAACAGGAATCACTTCGCTCCCAAGAGTGATAACATTGTGCACAACATTTGCACTGCCGCCAAACATGAATGATTCTGATGCAACATCGACAACCGGAACAGGCGCCTCAGGAGATATCCTCGAAACATTTCCCCACACATAGTGATCGAGCATAAGGTCTCCAATCACAATAATCCTTTTGGATGAAAATCTGTTAAATAAGGTCTCGATCCGATCTTTGGTCAATGAAGCCATTTTATTCTCCAATTTCTATTCAGTTATCTTTTCTAACTTTAAGAGAAGTTTGTTCGAATGCTTTTCAATTTCTAAAACGAGCTCTTCAACTTTATTAACAAAATAGTTATATGCAACGAGCACTGGAATCGCAATCGAAAGGCCCACAACAGTTGTTATGAGTGCCTGTGAAATGCCTCCTGAAAGTGACTGAGTCTGGCCTACACCCTGTTTTGAGATGACCTCAAACACCTCGATCATCCCAAGTACAGTGCCGAGCAGTCCGAGTAGAGGAGCAATCCCTGCAGCGGTCTCAAGAATGACCAGTCCCCTCTCAAGTATCCTTGCCTCCTGCCTGCCCTGGTCTAGGATAGCCTCTCTGACATATTCTTTTGGCATGTTCCTGTTTTCAATACCTACTCTGATTATATTGACAAATGGGCCAGTAAAATTTCTCAATCTGGCCATTAAATTTTCTATGTCGCTGAGTTTCTTGATGTTATTAATCATTTCTACTATTTCTGGCTGTACAATACGGCTTCGCCGTAAAAATAGTGATCTTTCAATCACAACAGCTAAACTTATGACCGATGTTATAAGGAGGGGAATCATTATAATCCCTCCCTCATACAATAATCTAAATGCAGATTCCATCATATCTCCCAAAATTTATCGTTTTTGCGGCAGGAACATTGCAGCAAAATTTCGAGTAAAATATTACATGTCTAACCCAATCTGGAATCTTAATGAAAAACTTTAGAATTCCCATAATACTTTCCGTGCTTATTCATATTCTGCTGATCTGGACAATAGTTTCTATACGAAGAGAACCAGTCGTTGTTAGCCGCACAATCCGTTTCTTTTTAAATCCAGAACCTGCTGAAAAGGTTCCAGTAAAGGAGCGCTCAACAGAGATGCCTCAGAGTAAAAAAATACAGTCTAAAAGAGCAGAAGTTATTACTTCCCGGCCTGTTAAAATACCTTTTCAAAAGAAAAAAACCTCCTCTATATTCAATACAAAAGAATGGGAAAAACTCATAGAAAAAGAATCAAAGAAACGCCGCTTCCTCTCACAGAGTCCTGCCCATTCAATTCTCGACAGCCTCAATAAATTCAGTATCCCGTTCATGATAAATAAAAATTTTAAGCCTCCCACAAAATCAAAAGACCTTATCAGAGAGCGAATGGAAAAAATAACTCAGGGTACAAACATACTATATTTTCAGAACCCAAAAGAACCGAAAAAGAAACATATCAGACCAATATTCGATTTCCTGCCTAACGAACTGCAGATAGAGGCCATGGCACTCATTTTTAGCAGGCAGAAAGCAACTCAAATAGATATCTATCCCCAGATCAGCATCTCACTTCCCATTACTGCAGAGCTTCTCGACAGAGAACTCAAATTTCTTGTTGATAAGGGATTCCTCACAAGAAAAATAATTTCACCACAGAACATCCTTATGATAACAACACCATTCTTTGCGATTCCTCTGGAGATGAGTGCAAAAAATCGTCGCAACAAGCTCTTTCTCTACAGTCCAAATCTGAAGAAAGAGAAGCTGATCTCATATCTCCAGTCACGCCTCTTTCTCTTAGAAGAGAAATTACAAAAAAATCCTCTTGATTCATCTCTCTATAAACCCGAAATCAAAAGAATAGAAAAAATGATACGCATTCTGCTTTAATGGTTTAAGTATACTAAAAATAGAGATAAAGTGCAAGTTTATTTATTTCGGTAAAAATAGAAAATATCTCTTGATGTTTCATGCTATAATGATTATATTACGAATAATTAATGGCAAGAGATTTTTATAGGAGGCAAATCATGAAAAAGTTTTTTCCTGCAGCAGTCCTTATTATCTCTTCCATCATTCTCCTGTCAGCAAACATATTGTTTTCTCAGGTACACGAAGATAACTGGACATGGTACTTTTACTCCACTGAGCTTGGAACAGATGCAGTTGGATCATATCTGGATGTAACGATCGGTTTAAAGGCCGACTCAGATGCAGATGTGGACGGTATCGGAAATTTTAACATAGAGTGTGGGATGTCGAATAGTTTCTACGACTTTGGTGAGCTTGAATGGCATGATCCTAAACTGGTAACAAATCATCTTGGAGCAAACTACAGCGATATGATGGTTGGTGATATAACTGGTAACTATAATTGGGAGGTAAAAGTAGTCAGTTACAGCGGCGGTGAGGGAAACGGAGTAACTGTAACGGTAGATGGAATACAGGTCGCCACTGTGAGGCTCTATATAAAAAATAGTTCCGGAACATCGAACCTTCAGTTCAATCCTGGAGGCTTTGTGGACTTAACGTTCCATGATGACAACACTACTTATGTCAATCTGACCTATGACAACACAGGCGGTGATGTTTCACTCCCAGTGACAATTACAGAAATCTCTGCCAAGGCATCACATGAAGATGGTGTTACAATCTTTTGGAAAACAGAATCAGAATCGGATTGTGCAGGGTTCAATGTACTGAAAAGTGAAAATGAAGAAGGAACCTATGAAAAAATAAACACACAGGTAATACCACCCCGCGGAGATGGTGCAACAGGTGCAGAATATACATTTGTCGACAGAGAGGTCAAAGATGGAATTATCTACTGGTATAAGATTGAGGAAATCTCAATAGATGGTAAGAGCAGAATATTCGGCCCTATCAGCGTTAAAGGAATAAACCCAATTCCATCCGATTTTGAGCTTTCGCCGAACTATCCCAATCCATTCAACCCGCAGACAACCTTTAATTACAGGCTTCCTGAAGCCTGTGAGGTAAGGATTCAGATATTCAGCCTTCTGGGACGTCCAATAATCACACTCATCAACCAAAGGCAGGAGGCCGGTTATTATACAATGACATGGGCAGGAATCGATGAAAATGGCGAGAAGGTGCCGAGCGGAATCTATTTTATTAGAATGCAGGCCGGCACATTTACAAAGATGCATAAAATGATAGTTGTGCGGTAAATAGTTAGTCAATGCTGCCCAAATAAAGAGTGTAAAATTTTTGAGAGATAAAAGATGCCATCGCAAAACTGTGCGGTGGCATCTCCATATAAAACAAACAGCCGACCTGATCCCTCAAATTCTACCTATAAGCAACAAAAGAGCTCTATCGAGACTTTATAAAATCAGGCCTTTCAGTTCTATTTGCAACAAGCCATGCAGTAGAGAATACTAGTTTAGATATTCGAGCCATCTTCTCTGGTATTGTCTTTTCAGGATCGTCTGTGGGTCTGTGTAAATCGGGCGTATCCTTTGAGTTGAATAGTATTACAGGAATCCCTTTTCTATAAAAGGAGTAGTGATCACTCTGAATAAAGTATCGATCCTGATCGTATAGCAGCTTCATACCTATCCCTGTGTTTGCCTCCTCAACACTTTTCCTGAGAAATGAGCTTGTAAACGATCCAATGATCGCAACTTCATTGGTATCGTTTCTGCTGATCATGTCAAGATTGAGCATTGCCACACTCTTTTTTAAAGGAAAGAGTGGATGATTAACATAGTATCTCGAACCAAAGAGTCCCTTTTCTTCACCTGAAAATGCAATGAAGAGTATTGATCGTCTTGGACGTCTTCTGCATTTTGTAAAAGCCTCTGCAATCTCCATCAGACCGGCCGTTCCAGAGGCGTTATCATCAGCACCATTACAAATCTCTCCATTAACTATTCCTATATGATCATAATGTGCCCCTATTATTACAAACTCATTCTTCAGTTCAGGGTCGCATCCCTCCCATAATCCAAAAACATTCTGAGTATGGAGGGTATCTGCCACAAGGGTCGTCTGCATCGTGACCGTAATGCTGTCTATATCAAACGAATGAGGAATAAGAGTTTGATCTATTAACTCAAAGACCTCCTTCATGTTCGTTCCTGAATATTTGAAAACATCTTCTGCCGCCTTCCTGCCTATCCTCATACAAACGACTCTTGAACCTGTATTCTCATCAAGGGTCAGTGGCACTGCCCCCTTGGGCCTCTTTCGCATCAGGCTGGGCCAGTAGTTGGGAGGACGCAAAAACCTCTTATCAGGCTTTGTCACTATGAGCAGGCCTGCTGCTCCGTGATCCGATGCGTTCATGACTTTTGTAAGAACCATGCTGTACTCAGTATCTCTCCTGCCTTCAAACACACTTGTAGAATCATCCTCCTGGGGCTCACCAGTAAACACTAACACAACTTTTCCAACAACATCTATACCTGCATAATCATCATAACCATACTCAGGAGCGGTAATGCCGTATCCAGCAAAAACTACAATACGATCCTCAATCCTCTTGTTTGCAGTTGTACGAAGCGGAACAAAATCGTATTTAATTTTATATTCTTTATACCCATCTGGTGTAGATATAGTGAGCAAATTTGGACTGCTCAGTCTCGATCTGAGAAGATTGAATCTCTGATAATGATGTTCTGTTCCAAGACCATAAGATTCAAACTCGGATGCTATATATGCTGCACAAGAATCAAGTTCATGACTTGGAGTATCCCTGCCCTTCATTGAATCAGAAGCAAGAAAATAGACATGAACCTTCAATTCCTGTGGAGTTATCGATTCAAGACCCTCCTCTGGTACAACTGTTTGGCCGAAAAGCTGAATGGTAAGAAGCAGTATAAAATTATATATAAACCTGTTTATTTTATTCATCTCTCACTCCCGACTATTTATAATGTGAGCCTTACATGACCTGTTGTTTCAGATGTAACAGGAATGGTCATTCCCGAGCCACCCCCGACTGCTATATTTCCTTCTAAAAATGTGTCTATTTCCATCTTCACAAGAATCCCTCTTCTGTATGCAAAATACCATGTAATAAACACATCCAGATTGCCTTCAAGCACAAAACCTGTGCCCATTCTTTCTCCCTCACCATTCATTTCCGCACTCTTCTTTGTTGTAAACTTAAGGCACTCCATGCCGTCTACCTCCTCAACTGCCTCAAATCTATTTATAGACTCAAAACGGGAATTTACCTCCATTCCCATTACAGTCTCCATTCTTTCTCCATTCTCTGTCCAACTGTCACCTATCTTTATCTCTTGTTCTGGGAGTGATATAAAGATATTCCTGAAGCTATCCTTTATGTTCTGGCGTCCACCCATCATCTGTCCTAAATCAATAAAAAGATCCTCTGTTCCCATATACTCCATTACTTCGCCCGTTGGAGAAAGAACAAGACCAAAGGACTTCCCAATTAGAGATGAAAGATCAGGAACCAGATCTTCCCGAATCGATCGTATTTCCATTTTCATTGTATCGACAGTTACACCTATAAGCAGATCTCCATCACTGTTTCTGCCTCTTCCTTCCAGAGTATACTCTGCAAAGATATCCGATCCCATCTCTACAGCCTCACCCATCATCTCTGTATTTATTGAAGATTGATTCTCCAGGCTATAGTGCAGAGTCTGTCCTGGTTCAAACCAGTATCGAATGACAACTCCGGTTTGAGGGCTGCCTGTAAAGGGGACTCCAGCACCACATCCTATAAAAAAGGCTATGAGCAGAGTAGAAAACAGAGCTGCTCGCAAATTCTGTGAAAAGATGTATTTATTTTTCATTTGTCATATCCTCCTTTAAGAAACAATAATTTAAAATAGCCCCAACAACACCACCTATTAATGAGAACAGTAGGATCATGAAATCATAAAGAACGAGAACCCTACAGCCAAATCTTACAAAAATGTATCCTTCAAATAGAGAGATCAGCAATAATGTAGCGATAAAAATTGTTATAAAATTTCTTCTTCTTGATGACCAGTAGAGTATGAATCCAAGTGGGAAAAAAAGAATAAACAGAAAAGCTGTCTTCCCAATAAATCCACTGCCAAGCCCGGAGATCTCTGGAAGATAATCGAGATGGCCGGAGATAAAATCTGGATGAAGCTTCCCATCAACAAAAAGCATCTCTACTCCTCTGTTAAAAGTTGCTACTAAATGGTGAACATCAAAATCGCTAATTGCACCCTCTGCCTTTAGATTTATTCTTGAACCATTGCGACCTGTCAGTGGAGTTCTAACCCTCAGGTGAAGCGCACTGCCCTGCTGTGCAAGAGTAAAATTTCTTATCTCTCTTCCTCCAGATAGAGATACTATGCGCGCAGGTCCACCTTGAGTCAGATCGTCTACCTGAAGCCATACCTCAACACTGAATCGTGATATGTCTTTTAACCTGGCAACTATTTTTTTACCACTGGCAAGACTCCTTAAACCATTACCACCGGATATCTTTATACCGCCATCAAACAACTCTATCTCTCTCCCCTCAAGGTCAAGACTGTGGCGATATCCCGACCGGTCGAGTATCAGATTACCCGAATCTGCATTAAAGGTATAAAGTGCAATGGAACCCAACGACTTTCTCCTCTCTACCTCTTTATTATCAGGCCCCATACTAAATAGATCCCTGATCTGATTAGACTTCAAGGATGTGGAGTAGATAGAAACAAGAAATATTTTACCAGACCACGGCCTGTCCATGGTCTCTTCATTACCGATTAAAAGGTGAAAATCTTCGCTCCAATTATCAAAGGTATTGAGATATGGAGGAATAAGAAAAATCGTAAAAATAACACAGCAATACAGAATCGTTACTGCTCTCGAAAGGATTAATCTCTTCCTGCTTTCAAAAATCCTTTCAGCGATCGATACTAAATCTAATTTTTCTGCAATAAAATAGCCAAAACATGAACCAACTACATTGGAACCAACATCCCAAATTGAACTCCAGCGATCCAGAAACAACTGTGCGCTCTCAATCAACCCACTAACAAAAAATGAAATCATAAAAACAAAAAGAAGTGGTCTAAAACTACTCTTATGCGCTCTTTTCCTGATAATGCTGTGTAGAATAATACCAAAAGGTATAAAAAGAAGTATGTTGTTGATGATGTCAACATAATAATACTCTGAGTTTAAAACATATATGGATGAGAGTCCAAAGCCAACGGCCTTACGAAAATATAGATATGAAAAATTAAAGGGTTTTAATGTTAATATTGCCACAACTGTCAAATAGACAAAAAGCAGAAAAAAACTCCGAAGCGAAAATAATGGATTACTTTTTCTATCAACATTCATTGTTAATCTTTCTTTTTTTATTTTATTAAAATAAGAATTTTTAAAGTATACACAAGAGATTTATTAATCAATATTGGAGTGCGACTTCCTTATGCATTGCACCTTTTGTAAAGGGTATTATAAGAAGATTGTAATCTGCCACTCAAGTCGCTCGATACAGAACAATTGGTTCTAAAATTGGAATCTGGCCAAACAACGGGCTCATTCAAGGGATTGTTAATATCCTTGACAAGTAACCGATTTCTGACTATATTATGTTTTAATGACACCATATTTGAAAAAGGGCAATCGCAGACTAATAGTCCTTGGGGACAGAGTGCTAATAAGTCCCTCCAAGGGTGAAGAAAGGACAAAGGTAGGCCTCTATCTTCCTCAGACTGTATCTGAAAGGGAGTCGGTACAGAGTGGTACTGTAATGGCAACAGGGCCGGGCACACCTCTGGCAGAACCAATCGATCTTGACAACGAGCCGTGGAAGTCTTATCAAAATAAAATGCGATATGTTCCAATGGAAGTCAATATCGGGGATCAGGTGATATTTCTAAAAAAGGCTGCCGTTGAGATTAAATATGATGGGAAAACATATCTAGTGGTTCCTCAGAGTGCAATACTTGTCATTTTAAGGGAGGATAGTGAATAGTATTGTAGTGAATAGTGAATAGGCCCTGCAAATACCCCTCCAATATAACAATATTTTTTCCTCTGGTTCCCAAACTCCTGTTTGGGAATGATTGGGGAATATTAAGAAGCACGACCACAAGAGTCGTGCCACACGATTAAAATTAAACATGATAGACATACTCGTGTGATAATTTAATTTGGGATTGCGGCGTCTTGGCGCCGATTTAAGAGCGGCAGCATGCCAGCGCAATCCAAAAAAACGAGGAATCTAATTCTCGTGTGTGTTGAAATTTACAAGGGTAGGGGAACATTAATTGCTGAGCAGAAGAATCTAACAAATCCCCCTATAATCCCCCTTTGAAAAAGGGGGATATTAAATGCCATGCATATGCCCTTGTTTATTATAAAATGATTACATGTTAACCAGTCCTGATAGAGTCGATATATCTGTAGCAAACAATTAGATGCCTACAAAAATTCATAAAACGATCAATTTAAATTACTAATCAATGGTCGAGAGCTCCAAAGAAATTCCTCAAAATCGCCTTTCCCTCATCTGTCAGAACTGACTCGGGATGAAACTGAACTCCCTCTATTAAATGTTCCCTGTGCCTTATGCCCATTATTGTTCCATCCTCTGTCCATGCACTGACCTCCAGACAGGAAGGCAAAGTGGCTCTTTCAACAATTAGAGAATGATACCTTGTACCCTGGAATGGATTCTCAACCTCTTTAAAAATCGATCTATTATCATGATAAATCTTACTCGTCTTTCCATGAACCACATGATTCGATTTTTTAATCTTTGCTCCAAAAGCCTCTGCAATCGACTGGTGTCCAAGGCACACACCGAATATAGGGATAATTCCTTTTAATTTACAGATCAGTTCCATGCATATCCCGGCATCGACCGGAAAACCTGGACCAGGAGAAAGGACCACGGCTCTGGGATTCAAATCCCTGATCTGTTGAACAGAAATCTTGTCATTCCGAAACACTGCAATCTCCTCTCCCAGCTCACTCAGATATTGAACCAGATTGTAAACAAAAGAATCATAATTATCGATCATGCAAATCATCTCTTTCCTCCAAATCCAAGTGCCTGAAAAAGCGCGCCTGCCTTATTCAGAGTCTCCTGATATTCCAATTCAGGGTTAGAATCGGCAACGATTCCTGCTCCAGCCTGAACATAGGCGATGCCGCTCTTTATTATTATTAATCTTATTGCTATGCACATATCCATATCGCCATTAAAACTGAAGTAGCCAATAGAGCCTGCATATATACCTCTACGTTCAGGCTCAAGTTCATCTATTATCTCCATAGCCCTTATCTTGGGTGCACCAGAAACCGTGCCCGCAGGAAAAGCTGCTGCAAGAAGATCGAAACCATCCTTATCTGCCTCGAGTCTACCCTCTACATTGGATACAAGATGCATTACCTTAGAATAGTATTCAACCTCGAGTAGTTCTGTTACATTTACAGTTCCGCTTTCGCATACACGGCCAAGATCATTTCTTGCAAGATCCACCAGCATTATATGTTCAGCACACTCCTTTGCATCGCTTTGCAGTTCATTTGCAAGAGATCGGTCCTCTTTCTCATCTCTTCCTCGTGGGCGAGTCCCTGCAAGAGGCCTTGTCGATGCAATCCGCCCTTTCAGTTTAACAAGAACCTCTGGTGATGAACCAAGAAGATAAAACCCACCGAGATTCAGAAAGTACATGTAAGGGGATGGATTTGTTACTCTCATTGCCCTGAAAATTGAAAATGGATCTTCCGACACTGGCAATGAGAACCGCTGTGAAATAACAGTCTGAAATATATCACCATTCTGAATGTACTGTTTTGCCCTCTCCACAGCCCTGCAGTAGGACTCCTTACTAAAATTTGATCTGGAAGCCATATCGACAGAGGTCATGGAAGGTTCAACAGTATCCAAACAGCATGAGGATCTCTTCAGCCTTGAAACAAGACTCCTTAACTTCTCATCACTATCAACTTCACTATATACAACGCATCTCACACTGCCCTCTTTATGATCAAATACGATCAGCTCACTAGGAAAAAGAAAGACCATATCTGGTGCTCCTACCTCATCTGGTTTGCGACATGGAACATCTTCAAAAAATTTCACCATTTCATATGAAAGATATCCTACTGCCCCACCAGAGAATGGTGAAATGTTTAAAGGGGAATCGTAACAATTGACAATCTCCCTTAAGAGTTCGTATGGATTGGTCTTCTCTCTGTAAAGACTGTTTCTAAATTTAATTCGTACATCTCTATTGCGTGCACTTATTATACAAAAGGGCCTACCACCCACAAACGAGTACCTTCCTCTTTCTCCCCTTGTTTCGAGAGATTCATATATAAAGCTGAAGGGCTCTTCTAAATATAGGTTTTTAAAGACGACAATGGGTTCTGCGACTAGATCGATTTCTGTGGAAAGATGTTTAAATTTCGATATATCAAATTTTATCATCTCCCTTTTCCTCTTCTTGTAGACCTTTTAAATTCTCTAATAACATCACCGAGACTCTCCTTCTTCATTACCGACTCGATTACCCTGCTTCCAATAATTACACCATCAGCAATACTGCTGAGACTTACGACCTGGCTGCACTCAGAAATTCCAAATCCTACTGCAACGGGTTTTGAGGTAACACTCTTAACGCTTTTAATAAATTTTTCGATCTCTGGTGATAACCTCTCCCTTACACCTGTTGTTCCTGTCACACTCACACAATAGATAAATCCAGAACAGCTCTCTGCACACATCTTGATTCTCTCTTGTCCGGAAACAGGTGAGAGGAGAAATATCAAATCGATTTTAGACCTGCCTGAGATCTTAATCCATCCATCAGACTCCTCTACAGGAAGATCCGGAATTATAAGACCAGAAAATTTTGTTCTCTTCATATTTTTGATAACTCTCTTCATCCCAAATGAATAAAGAGGATTGAGATAGGACATCAGAATCAATGGAGTTGCAATCTGAACCCTCTCGATCTCAGAGAACAACCTCTCAAGGGTCGCTCCATTTTGAAGAGCAACATATGATGCCTCCTGTATCACAGGTCCATCGGCAATCGGGTCGGAAAACGGTACACCAACTTCTATGATATCTGCCCCACTCTCTGAGATAATGGTAATATTTTCAACAGAACTTTCAATGGATGGAAATCCGAACGGATAGTAGATTATCAGTGCAGCCTCTTCTTTTTTTTTAAGGTCAAAGAATATCTTTTCAAGATTCATTCTACACCTCTTACTATCTCAAGATCCTTATCGCCTCTACCAGAAAGATTAACAACAACAACATCATTACAATCCATTTGCGATGCACTCTTTACAGCATGCGCAACTGCATGAGAGCTTTCAAGTGCTGGAATGATTCCCTCACACTCTGTAAGGAGACGAAAACCATTGAGTGCCTCATCATCGGTTGCAGAAACATATTTTACCCTTCCTGTCTTTTTAAGATATGCATGTTCTGGGCCAACTCCTGGATAATCCAGACCTGCAGAGATCGAATGCGTGGAAAGTACCTGACCCTCTTCATCCTGAAGCAGATAGCTCATCGCACCATGCAGAACACCTCTTCGTCCTCTGCAGAGAGATGCGGCATGCATGGCAGAGTCGAGGCCAAGACCACCAGCCTCAACACCTGTAATATTCACATCTTCTGATAGAAATGGATAGAAAAGACCCATTGCATTGCTTCCACCTCCAACACATGCAACAAGAAGATCGGGCAGTCTTCCTTCGTGTTCTATTATCTGGTTCTTTACTTCCATGCCTATAACCGACTGGAAATCTCTAACCATCATTGGGTACGGATGCGGTCCTACAACCGAACCAATACAGTAGTATGTAGTATTCACATTTGTAACCCAATCCCTGATTGCTTCATTTATAGCATCTTTTAATGTTCTCGATCCCGACTCGACAGGAACAACTTTCGCACCCAGTAGTTCCATTCGAAATACATTCATCTTCTGCCTTTCGATGTCTTCCTGACCCATGTAGACTGTGCATTCTATTGAAAGAAGAGCACATACAGTAGCAGTTGCCACACCATGCTGCCCTGCTCCTGTCTCGGCAATAACTCTTTTTTTATTCATATATTTTGCAAGAAGTATCTGACCCAATGTGTTGTTTATCTTGTGAGCTCCAGTATGATTCAGATCTTCTCTTTTTAGATAGATCTTAGCACCTCCAACTTTATCTGAAAGGTGCTCTGCAAAATAGAGTGGTGTAGGCCTTCCTACATAATTTCTCAAAAGGTTATCCAACTCTTTCGTGAAAGCCTCATCTACTTTGGCTCTGACATAACTTTCTTCAACCTCTTTCAGTGCACCCATCAGAGTCTCGGGTACATATCTTCCGCCAAACTCCTCCCAGTGTCCATTGCCGTCTGGAAGATTAAAATTCATCGCGCCTCCTCTATGAATCTCTTCACCTTCATGTAATCCTTTCTTCCTGGAAAGGCCTCCACACCCGAACATACATCAAGACCATAAGGGGAAACAAGCCTTATTACTGTCCTGACACAATCTGGATCAAGGCCTCCTGCAATGATCAAGGGATAGGCTATGCCCCGAGCCTTATCCCATTTAAATCTTCTTCCGCCACCCGCTCCAGGATCGAGTAAGAATGCAGAAACAGAATAGCCCTCCATTTTCTTGACAAGAGTTTCTCTTGTATCTGCCTCATTAATATCGATTCTTTTTATCACACGTCTTCTTACACTGTTGCAGTATCCAGGCGGCTCTTTTCCATGAAGTTGTACAACATCTATCCCTGTTTCATCGACGGTATTATTCACATATTGAAGGGGCTGGTTCATAAATACTCCAACAGTGGTCAATATCGGCGGAAGTCTTTTTATTATTTCACATACCTTTTCTGGAGATACTCTTCTCACAGAATCCGCAAATATGAATCCTATAGCATCTGCTCCAAGTCGCGCTGCCATCAATGCATCGTGTAGGGATGTAATTCCGCATATCTTTATTTTTGTTCGAATCTTCTTCACTGCAAACAAATCTTTTTAAAAGACCTCAGCTTTTTAGCCATATTCTTCGAACTCATCAAAACCTCCCCCACAAGCACTGCATCAAAACCTGCACTCCTTAACAGTTTGATATCGTCTGAACTGCGAATGCCGCTCTCGCTAACCACAATCCTGTCCTCCGGGATCAATTCCTTCATTCTTATAGAATGGCCGAGATCTATCTTAAGCGTATCGAGGTCTCTGTTGTTAATTCCTATTATTTTAGCATCTGCAGAAAGAGCAGCATCTAGATCTTCTTTTGAATGTATCTCAACAAGAGAACTCAAACCAAGACTATGAGCAATCGCTATAAATGACTTAAGCTGCCCTTGAGTTAAAATTCTTGCAATCAAAAGAATTCCATCTGCATAAATCAGTCGCGATTCAAGAATCTGATACTCATCGATTATAAACTCTTTCCTCAGGATCGGCAGACTGCTCTTCTCTCTGACCATAGACACAAACTCATCTCTGCCGCCGAAAAAACTTTCATCTGTTAGTATTGAGATTGCATCTGCTCCACTCTCCTCATATTTCAGGGCGATCGATATGGGATCAGAGGATGTGTTTATCTGACCTGCAGACGGAGACTTTCTCTTTATCTCCGCTATTATTGACACTCCGGGCCTTGTTAATGAGGATTCAAAATCTCTGACTCCATGCCTCTCTTCAACATCAGACAGTTTTATTGGTCTGGATCTTTTCTTCTCGGCAACCTCTCTTTTTTTCACATCCACAATTTTATCCAGAACAGAGATTCTTCCTCTCCTATTGATTCTACTTTTCACTATTTGTAATCTCCTTTAACCCTTCCAGCTTCTTTAATGCCATTCCGCTGTCGATCGACTCCTCTGCCATTCCAATACCATTTTTAATGGAGTCTGCATTTCCGCTCAAATATATGACTGCACCAGCATTCATGAGCACAAGGTCTCTGCACGGTCCACCCTGACCCAACAGCACGGCCATGGCGATCTCGGCATTCTTAACAGAATCTCCTCCCCTGACCTCTTCCAGTGATGCCCTCTTAAGACCGAAATCTTCTGGGGCCAGTGTATATCTTTTAATCTTATTATCGACCAGTTCACAGACATGTGTCCTTGCTGTTATTGTGATTTCATCCAACCCGTCTTCTCCATGTACAACCATTATGTGTTCAGATCCGAGCCTCTTCAGAACATTTACCAAAGTCTCAGAAAGATTGATATTAAAAACACCTATCAGTTGATGTTTTGCTCCGGCAGGATTTGTTAATGGTCCGATAAGGTTAAAAAGCGTCCTGACTCCCATCTCACGTCTCGGCCCTATAGCATGTTTCATGGCCCTGTGAAGTGCTGGTGCATATAGGAATCCTATTCCATTCTCATCGATACATCTTTTGATTAGTTCTGGTGCAATTTCCACTCTTACTCCCAACTCTGTCAACAAATCTGCACTCCCACACATGCTGGAAACAGCACGGTTGCCATGCTTTGCCACATAACATCCCGCTCCTGCAGCAACGATTGCACTCAAAGTAGAAACGTTGAAGGTTCCACTTCTGTCACCACCAGTACCGCATGTATCGACTACAGGCTCTCCCTCACATTCGACTCGAACCGCCCTTTCTCTCATGGCCCTAACAAAACCTGTGATCTCATCAATAGTTTCACCCTTTAGACGAAGAGAGATCAGGATTGCCGCAATCTGTGCGTCTGTTGCTTCTCCACTCATTATTTTCAATGCTACTCTGTATGCCTCATCCTCACTTAGGTTTTTTAAATTTACAATCCTCTCTATTGCCTTCTTTAATTCCATATCTGCCTCCATATAAAAAAAATCGTGGGGGTCACTCCCACGACTCTTTATATAATAAAAAAGGTGGGAATGACCCTCTCGGGCTCCCACCTTCTATCTTTTTATAACCAGGTGGCAGCCCCTACTGGGACCACCACCACCAAGATCTTCTCTTATTCTCTAAAGTTAAACTATTCATAGATTATATAAATTTATTCTTTGAAATTTACCTCCTATGAATAATACTACATTTATTTTAAAAAATCAAGTAAAAATTAAACTTCCATTATCTCTTTCTCTTTTGCCGCAATCGTCTCATCTATCTTTTCAATGTATTTATCTGTCAGCTCCTGAATATCGATTCCGCCGTTGTACTCTTCATCTTCAGAAATCTTGTTCTCCTTCTGTGCCCTTTTCAGCTTATCAATAGCATCTCTGCGTATATTGCGTATTGCAATCTTACCCTCTTCTCCTAATTGATGAATAAATTTTACCAAATCCTTACGCCGCTCCTCTGTGAGTGGAGGAATCGGAAGTCTAATTATATGACCGTCATTGTTTGGAGTAATTCCGAGGTCTGCCTTCTGAATAGCCCTTTCTATCTCACCAAGCAAGTTTCGATCCCAAGGCTGAACAGTGATCAGCCTTGGCTCTGGAACTCCTAACTTGGCTACCTGCTTCAGCGGAACCGTGCTTCCATAATAATCCACCTTCACTGTATCTAATAATGCCAGATTTGCCCTGCCAGTCCTTACCTTGCTCAATTCAGATCTTGTACTGTTAATCGTTTTTTCCATCCGCTCCTTTGCGTCATTTATTACCTCGTCAATCATTGGTTTCTCCTTTTACAATGGTTCCAATGTTTTGACCCATCACAACACCCTTAAGGTTTCCCTTCTCGAGCAGCTTGCATACTACTATTGGAATATTGTTCTCCCTGCAGAGTGTAATAGCAGTGGCATCCATTACACGTAAATTCTTCCTTATAACATCATCATACGAAATAACATCATATTTTTTTGCATTCTTTACCTTCACTGGATCATCACTATATACTCCATCTACCTTTGTACCTTTTATTATTGCATCTGCATCGAGTTCGCTTGCCCTGAGTGCTGCTGCCGTATCTGTTGTAAAATAGGGATTCCCTGTTCCTGCAGCAAAAACAACAATATTTCCATTTATTAGATGATTCAAGGCTCGTCTTCTGATGTAAAATTCTGCCATACTCTCGAGTCTTATGGCAGACATGACTCTAGTAGGCATGCCCCTTGATATAAAAAAATCCTGAAGAGCAATGGAATTTATTATGGTTGCCAGCATTCCCATATGATCGGCCATTACTCGATCCATTCCTCGTGCACTGGCCGAAAATCCCCTGAAGATGTTGCCACCACCAATGACTATTCCAATCTCAACTCCAAGAGTCCTTATTTCCTGAATTTCATCTGCAATCTTTCCAACAATTTCTGGATCAATGGTAATGCGGCGGTTTGACCTCAGAGCCTCACCGCTGAGTTTTAATATTACCCTTTTGTAGACAGGTGAATTTTTTTGGTTTGCATCTTCCATATTTAAAGGAAGGGCTCTATCAATGCTACTCTTCCCCCAACTGGTAACGGACAAATCTTCTTATCGTGACATTCTCACCCAGTTTGCCAGCAACCTCCATAATATATTCTTTCATCGTCTTGTTTTGATCTTTTACAAAGCTCTGTTCCATCAAAACAGCATCCTGATAAAACTTTTCAAGCTTTCCATTGACTATTTTTTCAATAACATGATCCGGTTTATTTTGATCCTTTATCTGAGTCTTATATATCTCAATCTCTTTTTTCACAACATCCTCCGGGATATCTTCTCGAGTTATTGCAACCGGATTCATGGCAGCAATTTGCATTGCTATATCTTTTGCCAGAGCCATGAAATCGCTGGTCTTTGCAACAAAATCTGTTTCGCAATTGAGTTCTACCATCACACCGAGACGATTCCCAGGATGAATATAGGACATTATTACACCCTCTTTGACCTCTCTTCCCTCCCTTTTCTTTGCAGAAGCAATTCCCTTTTTCCTGAGATACTCTATGGCTTTTTCTATATCACCATTGGTTTCTAAAAGCGCAGCCTTACAATCCATCATGCCAACGCCAGTCATATCACGAAGCTTTTTTACTTGGGAAGCACTAACAGTCATAAAACGCTCCTTAAATTTTGTTTTCTTCAACAGTCTGATCTTCAGATTTCTCTGTGTGCTTTTCTTTCGACTCCTCACTCATTCCGCCTGTATTTCCTGTTTTTCCTTCAAGAACAGCATCTGCAACAGTATGAACAATGAGGCTTATCGATTTAAATGCATCATCATTTGCTGGTATTGGATAGTCTATAGGATCTGGGTCGCTGTTTGTATCCACAATACCAAATACTGGAATATCGAGTTTGTTTGCCTCGGCAACTGCAATTGCCTCTTTTTTAACATCAACAACAAACAATCCCCCTGGAAGTTTGTTCATATCTTTAATGCCTCCAAGGTTTCTCTCGAGCTTCTCTTTCTTTCGTTCGATCCTGAGAATCTCTTTTTTTGTAAGAGTCTCATATGTGCCATCCACAGCCATCTTTTCAATATTCTTAAGATTCTTTATACTCTTTTTGATAGTTATAAAATTTGTTAAAGTACCTCCAAGCCACCTTTCGTTCACATAGGGCATTCCACATCTCTCGGCCTCGATCTGGATTATATCCTTTGCCTGCTTTTTAGTACCTAAAAAGAGTACTGTCTCTCCATCCCTGATAATTTCTGTAACCTTCTCACATGCAGCCATTAGATTGGTGAGCGTCTTATTAAGATCGATGATGTAGATCCCATTTCGCTCCATGAATATGTATGGTTTCATTTTTGGATTCCAGCGCCTGGTGAGATGACCGAAGTGTGCTCCAGATACTAGAAGCTGCTGTAAAGTAATCTCTGGCATAAAAATCTCCTAATTTTTGGGTTATGCGTCCATTCCCTTCATCTTTTCAAAAAACCGAGAAGTTTTTAGAACCTCCCGGCACCCATATGAAAATCGGGGAATGTGTTAAAATAATGTTAACGTTTAGAGAATTGGAACCTCTTCCTTGCGCCAGGCTGTCCATATTTTTTCCGCTCCTTTACTCTCGAATCTCTTGTTAGAAAACCCTTCTCTCTGAGCGGCTTCCTGAAATCTTCATTTACCTTGAGCAGGGCCCTTGATATGCCGAGTACAATAGCACCAGCCTGGCCTGTGAGTCCTCCGCCCTTTACATTTGCCCTGACATCATATTTCCCGTCGGTCTCTGTAACAACGAATGGTTGACGAATAATCATCTCTAAGGTAGATCTGCGAAAGTATTCCAGCAGTTCTTTCCTGTTTACACTGAACTTTCCGCTGCCCGGTGTCAACCAGACACGAGCCACAGACTCTTTTCTTCTTCCTGTTGCATAATATGTGTTTTCCTTCATACCTTCCTCATGCTGACGGATAAGGGTTCGGGTTTTTGAGCCTGATGTGGATGATCTGGCCCAGAGTAGATTTTTAACTTTTTAATTATTTTACGCCCCAGACGATTCTTCGGCAACATTCTCTTAACAGCATAATAGAGAACTCTTTCGGGCTTCCTCTCGAGCATTTCTCTTAATGTAAATTTGCGAAGTCCTCCGGGATATCCAGAATATCTAGTATAAACCTTTTGTGTTAATTTTCTTCCTGTTACCCTGATCTTATCCGCATTTATTACTACTACATGATCACCAACATCTAGATGGGGAGAAAATTCTGGCTTGTGTTTGCCTCTCAGTATTGTGGCAATCTGAGTTGCAAGACGACCAAGAATCATATCTGTCCCATCAATAACATACCATTTTTTCTCTATATCGTCTATTTTAGGAACAACTGTTCTCACAACAAATAAATCCTCCTTTGATTAAATAAAGCTTTTCAATATAATATATTTCGAATTTATTGTCAAGATTTTTGTAAATACAATTGATCATTATTATATACACCAAAACACCCACCTTCTAAACTCCATCCTGAAAATGGAGTATTTCTCGATTTAGATTTAAACTTTTTAGGATCCACACTCCATCTCATCTCTGTATCGATCATTGTCAGGTTTGCCCTGTTCTTCTCCTCTATCCTGTTCTCCTTGAGATTCAGCAACCTTCTTGGAGCTACAGCCATTCTCATTACCATATCGGAAATCGATATGATATTCTTCTTTACCAAATATGTAATAATCAATCCAAGAGATGTTTCAAGCCCCACTATTCCAAATGCTGCTGCATCAAATTCAGTATCTTTATCATCTATAGTATGAGGTGCATGATCTGAGGCAATTACATCTATTGTTCCATCTTTCACTGCCTCTATCAGCGCCAACCTGTCCATCTCTGTACGAAGTGGGGGTTTCATCTTAGCATTTGTATCATAATCTTTTACTGCCTCTTCTGTTAAAACCAGATAGTGAGGACATGTCTCTGCCGTTACTCTTACACCCCTCATTTTTGCCTCTCTTATCATGTTTACCGATTTTGCTGTGGATACATGAGCAATATGTATTGCGCTACCTGTATATTCTGCAACATATAGATCCCTTGCAACTGCAATATCCTCGCTAATAGATGGAATTCCCTTTAACCCGAGCATTGTTGAAACTATTCCTTCGTTGATAACTCCATCTCCCGAAAGACTTAACTCTTCACAATGGTCTATTACAGGACAATCGAACATACTCAGATATTCCATTGCATTTCTCAGCACCCCACTGTTTTCCACAGGACTTCCATCGTTTGAAAATGCAACTGCTCCTGCATCTATCATGTCTCCCATCTCGGTTAGCTCCACACCCTTCCTCCCCACTGTAATTGCTCCAATAGGATGAACATCCACAAGCAGAGCTTTTGCCTTCTTTTTAATAAACTCCACACTCCCGCGATTATCAATTGGAGGCTCTGTATTCGGCATGCAGCACAAGGCAGTAAAACCTCCTGCCATTGCTGCCATACACCCTGTCTCAATGGTCTCCTTGTCTTCCCTTCCGGGTTCTCGAAGGTGAACATGGATGTCTATAAGACCAGGCACAATTATCTTTCCTGTACAGTCGACAACCTCACCAGCAAACCCTTTTACATCTATGTTTCCAATTTTTTCTATTATTCCATCAGAAATTAGTATGTCTGCTTTTTTATCAAGATTGATCTGGGGGTCCAGTATTCGCCCTCCTTTTAAAACAAGCCGTTCGATCTTTAAAGGATAAACCTTATCATTTTTCTTCATGTTCGTCTCCTTCAAACTTACCCCTTCCTCCTGCCAAAAGGTAGAGAACAGCCATCCTCACTGCCACCCCATTTTTAACCTGATTTAGAATGACAGAGTTTTCACCATCCGCAACTTCGCTGTCGATTTCTATACCCCTGTTAATTGGTCCTGGATGCATTATTATAATCTCTCTCCCTGCTCTCTCCAATCGCTCTCTTGTTATGCCAAAGAGCGATCTATACTCTCTTAATGATGGAAACATGCCTCCCTTTTGTCTTTCAAGTTGAATCCGCAGCACATTAACCACATCTGCCTCACTCAATGCATCTTCTATATGAGAATACACTGTAACTCCAATATCTTCGATGTTTCTCGGTATAAGACTCGCCGGACCACAGACTCCAACATCTGCGCCCATACTCTTCAGACCAAATATATTCGACCTCGCCACACGGCTGTGCAGTATGTCACCTATTATGACAACTTTCAAACCCTTCAATCTTCCCAATCTTTCTCTAAGCGTCATCATATCAAGCAGTGCCTGCGTCGGGTGTTCGTGTGCACCATCACCTGCGTTTATAACACAAGCATCTATACATCTGGCAAGAAAGTGGGGAGATCCTGGGGCTCCATGTCTTATAACAACAAGATCTATCTTCATTGCCTCAATATTTTTAATGGTATCTTTGAGTGTCTCTCCTTTCAGTACGCTTGAGCTCGATGCAGAAAAATTAATCGTATCTGCTGAGAGTCGCTTTTCTGCCAGTTCAAATGAAAATCTGGTCCTTGTAGAAGGTTCAAAAAAGAGATTGACAACAGTCTTGCCTCTCAGAGTTGGTACCTTAGGAATCGGCCTCTCCAATACCTCTTTGAATGAAGTAGCAGTATCCAGAATGAGACTAATATCCTCTTTTGAGACTCCCTCAAGACCCAGTAAATGTGGACTTTTTAGCTGCATAACCTCTCCTTGCCAAATTGAATGAATCCCTTAAGGCTCCACAATTAAAACCCTGTCCTCACCATCTACCTCCTTAAGCATGACCTGCACCTGATCCTTGGTTGCAGTAGAAACATTTTTCCCAACATAATCTGCCTTGATTGGTAGCTCTCTGTGTCCCCTGTCAATCAATACTGCAAGCTGAATGGATGCAGGCCGGCCCAGATCGATAAGTGCATCCAGGGCTGCACGGATTGTACGCCCTGTATACAGTACATCATCAACCAGAACGACCTTTTTATCTGTTATATCAAACGGAATATCGCTTTCCTGTATTACAGGGCTTTCTGTTATTCTCTGGAAATCATCCCGATAAAGAGTTATGTCCAATACACCAAGAGGAACCCTGCTTCCTTCCACCTCCTCTATGCATTCTATGATTCTTCTCGCCAGGGAATCACCTCTATTTCTTATACCCACAATTACAAGATTCTCAATGCCTTTATTTCTCTCCAGTATCTCGTGTGTAAGACGACGTAGAGTGCGTCTCATAGCATGATGATCCATTAATTCGCCTTTTATTCTCATTTTCCGACCCTATTGTTTTTCGACATAAAAAAACCTCCCTGCGAGTATACCAGGAAGGTGTATCAATCTTATTAATAACACCCCTTACCGACCTCGCTGGATCCGCTTAAAGGGGAATTTCTTCATATTCAGTATACTAAGATTTTAGATGATTGTCAAGTGATTTCTTTAAAGTAATTGGAAAATATAACAAACATGCTGCCACTTTGGTAGAGTTGAATGTATTTCAAATAAAAGAGGTAGAAGAATCTGCCACCTTACAGCTTTCAATGTATCATGTTGCTTTGTGTTCTGAAATATATTTTATTTTTCTTGACATTTTAAAAACTATTTCATATAATTTATACGATTTCCGAATTATTTGCTGAACTCTATCTCTTTAGATTTTTGCATCCTGTATACCGAATCTTCGTTTGAATATTGATTCTACCATACACACAGATAAAGGCTTTAGGTCTTGAAAAGCGCATTGTGAAAAACCCAGCATGAAATAAAAAAATGTTTGTTTCTTGATGCAGAAATCCCATATTGGGGTGTGAGTGGTGGATAATATTATGTTATATCTATGTAATATTTAACACGACTAAAATTAATATGAAATTATCTCCATTTCAAATAAAAATACTCAATACTATTAAAGAGAACTATTTTTACGATTTCTATTGGTTTAAAAATAACCATTGTGACCTTACTACAGGTATCTTTCAAAATAATTGGCTTGATTTTAAACATGGTGAAGAAGTTACAATTCCAAATGATAATGAAACCCTTTTACTACAAATTGCTGAATTTATAAATTTATGGGAATTACTTAAAAACGAAAATTTAATATTAGAAATTCCCCGTAGCCAACATAGAGAAAAAGAATCATTTATATTGCGTAACAGTGGCGATGGAAAAGCCACTTCTTGGGATTATTTTAGATTTTTGACAAAAGATTATATTGATAAATCATTTTTCCCTTTACCGGAATTAGAAAAATTTAAAAGGAAAAGGTACAAAACACGAGGAGAAAGAGAACTTAATATAACAAGGTTAATTTCTTGGGTTGCTATAATAATAAGTTTTTTAAGTCTTGTTGTTAATTTTGGCTATTCTTATTATTCCCGTAATCAACCTACAAAGATAAAAATTGTAAACACAAAACAATTAACTGATAGTTTAAACGTAAAAATCAATAATCTTGATAACTTAAAGTCCGTTGTAGATACAACTATGATAATAAGTGATTATAAAAATTATATGCCAAATAGTAAGCAAAAAACATATAAAACCAAGAAAAATAGCAAATATGATTGACGACATTTATAAATACCGTCTGACGACAATTAAAATTCCCGGTTTT
>CAZYVD010000014.1:0-49635 GCA_964651045.1 uncultured bacterium | reverse complement strand
TGAATTAAATATTTTACAGCCGACTCAATCCCTTCTTTATTTTGTAGATATGCTACCAGTGCGTAAGAAGATATACAAAGAATTTCGAAAAAGACAAACAGATTGAATATATCACCGGTAAGAACCACACCTGTAGCTCCGGTGAGCAGCAGAAGATAGAGCATGTGGTATTTTTCTGTAGCACCTTCTTTTATATAGTTCAATGCATAGATAGAAACCAAAAAACCTACAAGAGAAATAATGGCAGAAAAGAAAATTGCCACTGGTCCTACAAAAAGATTGATACAAAACGGAGGAGGAAAACCGCCAAGAGAAACAATGATTGGATGCTCCAGAACCTTGGGGATAAAAAAGATGGATAAGCATAAATTGAACAACATGCCTATCACTGGCACATATTTTTCTATCTTCTTTGAAATAAAACCAAATAGAGGAATAGTAAAAGCTAAACCCAGGGGGACAACTATCAAAAGTATTGGATTTACCATTTTTGCTCCCTTATCTTACGAAGATTAAGCGTTCCATAATGCTGGTAGAGTCGTATCGCCAGAGAGAGTGCTAATGCCAAAACCGCCACGCCAATAACAATAGCAGTAAGCACCAATGCTTGTGGCACAGGATCAACCATATTCTTAGCCTCTATACCCGACTTAGAAAAAATGGGTGCTGTTCCTTTTTTAATATATCCGATAGAGATAAGAAACAAATTAACTCCTGTATCGAGAATACTAAGCCCTATAATCACTTTGATAAGGTTAGATTTAACCAGAATAATATAGAGTCCAATCAAGATGAGTCCAAAACAGCCAATATAATAAACATAATTCGTCAGGAAATTCACCACAGTAGAAATATCCATTTCTATCTCCTAATAAAATTTCAAATAGCGTTTATTACGTATCCTCCATTAAATGATCAATAACACCTGCCAATTCTGAGCCAACTTTAAATCCAATAGCAACATAAATAATAGGGATAATCCCAGCACTAAAAAGGGAATTTGGTATTCCTTTCGGTAAAAAATTTAACAAAAAATAACCACCCACTGAGAGACCAATCAGACCAACAATTACAAATATTAATCCAGCAAGAGATTCTACAACCGAAGAGGCTTTCTCGCTTACTCTTCTGCCTCTACATCCCAGATAAACTAAAAGATAGGCAGAAGCGATAATTGCTCCCCCCTGAAAACCTCCACCAGGAGTAAGATGACCATGAATAAAAATATACGCGCCAATAAGAAGAATAAACGGGAAAAGAAATCTGCAGCCTGTGGAAAGAACAATACTGGCTTTCTCTATTTTTTCTTTAGTTTTTCTTCCAGTACGGATTGTCAGAACAGCCCCCAGACCAAGTGCTGCAATGAAAAGGACGGTAACCTCACCCAAGGTATCAAAACCACGGTAATTGAGTACAACAGATGTAACTATATTTGTAGCGCCAGTATCCTTAACTCCATTATTAACATAATATTTCCCAACCTTAGATTTTGGCGTTCCAAAGGGAATTTTCTTTAGAGGCCGAACAATACCTATACCTAACACAGCAAGCAGTATAAAACTAATTAATTTTCTCATTCTTCATACCTACCTGTTCTTTTTAAAGCAATAATAAAAACTGCTGTAACGAGCGCCGCACCAATGGACGCTTCTGCCATGGCAACATCAGGCGCCTGAAGAAAATAAAAAAGAACCGCTGCTATTAAACTGACAATACCAGAAGCAATCACGGCATTTAACAAGTTCTTGAAAATTGCAGCAGCAACTGCTGCAGCTATCATCAGAATAATCAAAAAGGTAACAAAAATCATTTGATCTCCCCGTATTCTTTAAACTCTTTGGCTTTGTCCACAACACTTTTACTGCACAAGGGGACTCCGATTTTACGAGAAGCTCTACCAAGAGCATGGTTTGATATTGGATTGGTAAGGAAAATAAACAGAGAAATAATTAGAGTTTTCAAGAACCAGGCGGGTTCTGCTATCCCTACGCCAATTATAGTAAAAAAGGCTCCAAAAGTTGTACATTTTGTTCCAGCCTGTAATCTATTATATACATCTGGCAACCTAAATATGCCAAGGCTTCCTAAGAAAAGAAACAGAACGCCAATTCCAATAATAATTTTTCCAATAAGCATCTGCACTTAAATTCCCCTTTCTAAAAATCTTGCAATTGCTACTGAGCCAATAAAAGTTAAAACTGCATAAACCAGAGCAACATCTAAATACACATACCTTCCGAAAACAAGGCCTAAAAAGACAAGCAAAGCAGTGGTAACCGTAGAAATCGTATCAAAAGCCACTGCTCTATCAGAAGGTGTAGGCCCCTTTAACATTCTCAAAAAACAAAGAAAAATACCTGCCCCAATAATTACAAGAAAAACAGTGTAAGTCATTTACAACCTCTTTTAAATATTTTATTGTTATATGTTGATATTACGATTTATCATTTTAAAAAAATTACTCCTGCCGTTTTACTTAAAAATTTCCTTCAGATACTTTTCAAATTTTTTTCCTATGATATTTGTTGTCCTTTCCATATCATCTGATTTTACATTGATCCAATGAATAAGAAGCTTATCACCAATAATATCAAGAGTAAATGTGCCAGGAGTTAACGTAATAGAATTAGCAAGTATGAGTTTTGCAATATCCTGCTTCAGATTCGTTTTTATCACCACAATTCCAGGTTTGATTGGCATTTTTGGGTGAATCACTCGGTAAGCAACATCAAAATTGGCTTTTACTATTTCTTTAAACAGCACAAAAATATACATCAAAAAATAACCAAATCTTTTTAGTGAAAATGGAGGCAAGTTTAATTTATAATAAGTTCCTACAAGAAACATTGCTAGGATAAAACTTATTCCTATTCCTGTAACTAATTCCTCCAGTGCCAAACTAGAAGTTAAACAAAGCCAAATTATAACTGACAGGACAAAAAGGTAAAAAAAGTTTTTTACTCTATTAATTCTCATTTATCATACCTTATTAATTATTCACTTTTTAATGTATATTAAATAAATAAAAAAATATCAATTTGTCAAGAACTACTTTACTATACAGTATAATTTACTATCAATTTTCAGAACAAATTTCTTTGATCTCCCCCATAAATTTATCAACAGTGTTTTTAAATTTAGCCGATTCACCTTTATCGATCATTTCCAATTTTAAGCGATTTATATTTACTCCAAACTGTTCTAACATTCTCTTTATCAGTCTGACTCTTGCTATTGTCTTATAATTTCCGCCATGCTCACATTTATCATCCGGGCAGGCTGTTATTAACACACCTGATGCTCCCTTTTGAAAAGTCTTCAGGATCAACTCAGGAGATATTCTACCAGAACACATGCTAACCATATACTTATGTTCATCATGTTTTTCATTATCGTTAAATCTGGACAGCTGCAGTCCAGGATATGTTGACCAATTGCAGTAGAAAATCACAGTCTTTGCCTTCATTGAGCCACTCCTTCCAAAAATAGTTCGACCTGTTTACTCATTTCCTTATAGGTTAAACCAAATCCTTCTTTACTATACGCAGCCCCTGATGGGCATGCAGCTACACAGCATCCGCAACTCTGACACTTTACTCTATCCACAACGATCCTATCATTCTCTTTGTCGTAACTCCTGGCTTCATGAATACATGTGGAAACGCAAATCATACATCTGCTGCACTTATCCTCATCCGTTCGCGAAGTAGTACCATAAACATCGAAACCCGCTTCAAGTAAATCATTTTTAGCATCGGTGAATATTTCTGTTACCTCAACCTTTGCAGAGCATGTAGCATCACATCTCTTACACATGTAGCACTCAAATATCCTCTCTGCAAGTAAATCATCGGGCTTTAGTTCTCCACTAAGAAGACCGTAAAGCATTATCAGTTTACCACGTGGTGTATCAGATTCCCAACCTGTGATCTTAAAAATATGACAGTGCTCAAAACAGTAACCACACCGTATGCAAACATGCAGTTTATCCTGCCACTTTTTTAGATTTCTGAATTCCATTAGCATATCCCTCTAGTTTTTATTTAACATTGTATCTTAACTTAGTAGCCTTTACCCAATCATCTGGAGCATCCATCATCTTACCTGGATTTAAGATATTATTGGGATCTAGTGCTCTCTTTATGGCCTTCATATACTTAAGAGAATCACTCTTCTCCTTTTTAAAGGCCGGAGCCTTTGACAGTCCTATTCCATGTTCCGCAGAAGTTGTTCCGCCCAGTGAAATCACATTTTCATATATCTCAGACACTGCTCTCTTTGCATCCTCCCACTGCCCCTTTTCATTAGCCTTCATCAGGATTTTTGTATGCATACAGCCCGAACCACAGTGGCCATATGCTGTCATGATTACATTATTTCTATCAGCAATATCATGAATCATTCTTGCCATCTCTGTCATCTTTGAATATGGAACCGCCATATCATCTGCAAGAGATGTACAAGAATAGAGTTCCTTATATTTCGACAGGGCCGGAAATAGTTTTTTCCTTCCTGCAAACAGTTTTGTTCTTTCCTTTGCATCGTAGCTGTATTTTATTCCAAAACCATTCTGCTCTTCACAAAGCTTCTTCATCTTTTCGATTTCATGATCTACTGCTTCCTTGACCATTCCATCGGCCTCAAACATAAGTATTGCCTCAACATCGGGCAGTCCCATATCCATGGTCTTGTTCACTGCTGTTATTGCAACATTATCCATTAACTCCAGCAGCGAAGGCTGAGCACCACTCGACATTATTGCAGCTATAGCATTTCCTGCCTCTTCCAGTTTATTGAAGTTTGCCACTCCGAGACATCTATACTTTGGTATTGGTACAAACTTCAAAATAGCCTCTACAATTATTCCCAGAGTTCCTTCGGATCCAACCATTAATCTATCGAGCTGGTAACCAGAAGCCTCTACTCTATTGCAGCAGCCGAGTTTGACAAGAGTGCCGTCTGCCATAACAACCTCAAGACCTAGTAGTGAATCTCTTACTGCACCATACTTTACAGACCTTACTCCGCTGGCATTATTTGCGATCTCTCCACCAATAGTTGCTACCCTGCTCGAAGCGGGTGCTACGGGATAAAAGACTCCGTATGGTTTAAGAGCCCTGTTAAGATCATCGTCAACAACACCTGCCTCTACCCTGCAGTAACAATCTTTGAGATTAATTTCAAGAATTCTGTTCATTCTCTTCATATCCAAAACAATTCCGCCCTTAACAGGAACAGCCTGTCCCGACATGCCAGAACCAGATCCACGGGGGATTATTGGAATCTTTTCAGAATTTGCATACCTTACGATCTTCTGCACTTGTTCTTTTGTCTCCGGCCTCACAACTGCCCATGCAAACGCCTCATGTACAGACGAGTCGCTACCGTAAACGTAACATACTTCAGGATTATTTCTAACATTCTCTTCACCAACTATTCTCTTTAACTTATCAATATCGACCCTTGCCATTGTTTACCTCCAATATTATTGGGCTAAGTAAGATTCTACTGCTTGAGCACTTTCTTCATAGTTTTTCCTATCTCTGCAGGCGATTCTGCAACAGTAACTCCACACGACCTCAAGGTCTCAATTTTCTCTTTAGCAGTTCCCTTGCCTCCAGCAATTATGGCTCCTGCATGACCCATCCTCTTACCTGGAGGAGCCGTTCTTCCTGCAATGAATGCAACAACCGGCTTATTGAATTCATTCTTTATATATTCTGCTGCCTTCTCTTCATCTGATCCGCCAATCTCACCAATCATTACCACTCCCTCTGTCTGCGGATCATCCTTGAAGAGCCTTAATGCATCCACGAATCTTGTTCCAATTATAGGATCGCCACCAAGACCAATACATGTGGATTCGCCTAATCCCTCTTTTGTAAGCTGATCTACTGCCTCATAGGTAAGAGTTCCGCTTCTCGATATTACTCCAATCTTACCCGGCTCATGTATTAAACCAGGCATAATTCCAATCTTGCATTTGCCAGGGGTTATTATTCCAGGGCAGTTTGGACCGATCAGACGAACATCCTTACCCTGAATAAAGGTTATTGCCTTTACCATATCGAGGGTCGGAATACCTTCGCTTATGCAGACAATGAGTTTTATTCCTGCATCTGCTGCTTCCATTATGGCATCTGCTGCAAAGGGCGGAGGAACAAAAATGGCCGATGTATCTGCATCTGTCTCTCTAACAGCTTCTTCAACTGTGTTGAATACAGGAACACCCTCATGTACCTGACCACCCTTACCAGGTGTCACTCCTGCAACGATCTTAGTACCATACTCAATCATTTTCTTAGAGTGAAATGTTCCTTCACTTCCTGTGATACCCTGAACTACGACCCTTGTTTTATCATCTACAAGAATGCTCATACAAACCTCATAATTGTTGAATTAATACAATCTATTTATTATTATTTTACTGCCTCTACTGCCTTCTTTGCCGCATCGTCCAGATCCTTGGCAACGGTGAAAGTCAGTCCCGAGTTCTTCAGTATTTCGGCAGCTATTTCACTATTTGTACCAGCAAGCCTGACCACTATCGGGACTCTGATATCCAATCTCTTTGCTGCCTCTACAACTCCATTTGCCACTCTGTCGCAACGTACTATGCCTCCAAATATGTTGATGAGAACAGCCTTTACATTTTCATCCGACATAAGAATTCTAAACGCCTGTTCTACCCTTTCAGAAGAGGCCGCACCGCCAACATCGAGAAAATTTGCAGGCATCGACCCGTGAAGTTTTATTATATCCATGGTCGCCATTGCAAGACCAGCACCATTCACCATACATCCAACATTTCCATCGAGCTTTACATAACTCAGTTTGTGCTCCGATGCCTTAACCTCTGTGGGCTCCTCTTCATTTACATCTCTCAATTGGAGTATATCCTCATGGCGATATAGTGAATTGTCATCAAAGTTTATCTTTGCATCTGCAGCAAGCAGCCGCTCATCCTTTGTTATGACCAGGGGATTTATCTCTGCAAGGGATGCATCTAAATTGATAAATAACTTATAAAGGTTTAAAATAAATCTTGTACCCTCTCTCATCAACTTCTTTGGAAGATTCAGTCCAAAAGCTATCTTTCGTGCCTGAAAAGGCTGCATCCCAACCCTTGGATCGACAGAAACTCTTATTATCTTCTCCGGAGATTCGGCAGCAACCACCTCTATCTCCATCCCTCCCTCTTGTGAGGCTATCACTGCTACTCTCGAATTTTCACGATCTATTACCATTCCCAGGTATAGCTCCTTATCTACCTGAAGCGCTTCTTCAATCAACACCTTTCTTACCAGTTTGCCTTCGGGGCCTGTCTGATGTGTGACCAGATTCATGCCTATTATTTCGGATGCTCTCATCTCTGCATCCTCTTTCGAGTCAGCAAGTTTAATGCCTCCTCCCTTTCCCCTTCCACCAGCATGTATCTGAGCCTTCACAACAACCTTTTTACCTATTTTCCCTGCAGCCTCAGCCGCATCCGAGGGATTCTCGACTACCTCACCTTCTGGTATCGGTATCCCAAACTTTCTCAACAGCTCCTTTGCCTGATATTCATGAATCTTCATATAACTCCCTTCACTATTTGGTTATAAAAAGATCTCCTTCTTTGCAGGATTCTCGCCAAGACTTATTATCTTGTTTGTAAACTCATCGCTCACCTGAGCAAATCTCGATCCTTCTGATGCCGATATCCAGGCCAGCCTCACCCGCTCTTTTTCCATTCCTAAAGAATCAAACACTTTCTGTAAAATTGCAATACGACGCCTTGTATGGTAATTCCCCGACTGATAGTGACAATCACCCGGATGACATCCTCCAATTAAAACTCCATCTGCACCACCAAAAAATGATTTTATCACAAAAACAGGATTCACTCTACTGGAACACATCACACGAATTGGTAATATTGAAGGAGAATATTTGATTCTACTCGTTCCGGCCAAATCGGCACCAGAATAAGAGCACCACTTACATAAAAAACTAACAATTCGAGGATAAAATGTATCTTCCATTATACTTCATCTCTCCATTAAAATAGATTAGTCTTATTCTATTCCTCTCCCAGTGTTGACAACTCATCTTCCTTGTATACAGTAACAGGAACAGGCTCTTCAATGTCTCTGCCAGGAACATAATCAAACAATTTAGCCGTCTCTTCACCAGTTCTTAAAAATATTGCAGAAACAGAAATATTGGCAGGACATACTTCGGTGCACATCCCACATCCAACACATGAAAAACTCATGTGGTTCATCCTTCCAATTTGATATAGAATCGTATCTGTGGGAAGCCGCATTGCTCCTTTCCTGAGCAGTTCCTTCTCTATCTGGGAAACATCATAGTCAAATAGACTCGATTCAAAATCGCACAGAATACAAAGACATATCGGACAAACCCTGCTGCATCCGTGGCATTTAATACACCTCCCAAATACATCTATCATACCACCCAGGCCCTTCATCTCCTTACCGATCCTGTCAAAAAGTTTTATCTTTTCTGAACGCCTCTTCTCAGTAAGAGAACCGATTTTGTCACTAAACTGTTCTACCTCAGACCTTTCCCCTTCGAATCCCTCAGCCATCTCCTCTGCCTTCTTTGTATGGAATATTAAAACAGCCTCATCATTAAATTTTTCACCGATTAGCTTTACTGTCACATCTCCATTAATTGGCACAAAATATTCACAGACCGTGCAGGTCTCTCTAATACCCTCAGGATTCTCACCCCTTTCAACTGCCTTCCAATAATCAGAAAGATGTTTATTCCCTTGATCTTCCAAGGATACATCGAACCTAAAACAACCAGCGCAGGTATAAGAAATCAATAGAAAATTCTCCATCGATCCCTGGGCTCTTTTGACCAGTTCGATAAATGATCTAAGCTCACACGGCTTGATAACCGCTGCAACAGGTTTTTTCATTGGAGTAAAACGGGACAGCTCCTGACCTGCATTTACTGGCATTAGTGGATGAAGGGGAACGGCATCCGTCAACATCTCTGAATCTGTAATCAATCCATAATCATAAACACCTTCCTTTGGAGTCTTCCGCAACGTAAACACAGCACTGACTTTTTCATTTGTAAGCAGGAATTTGAGAAAATCTATCAATCCCTGTTCTACACCCTTCTTGATTCTTATTTGAATACTCATCTCTAATCATCACTCCTCGGCTTGCTTTATCAATTCTTCTACTCCTCTAACCTCCTCCAACTGATATTGAGCAACCGGAATAGCCTCTTCAATATCTTCCCCCGATCTGTACTCAAATGTACCCTGGGTTTGATCTGCAACATAACTGAATACATCTGCTACCGGTATTGAAACAGGACAAGCATCAGAACATACTCCGCAAGAAACACATGAAAGACTCATATGAGACATCCTGCCTACATGAAACAGTATTCGATCAACAGGAAAAGATATCCCACCCCGTCGTCTGGCCTTCTGCAAGATGAAATCTGAATCCTGCTTCGACACTGCTGAATCAAAGTAGCACAGCCGACAGTAACAGATTGGGCAGGCACTCTGACAGTTGTGGCAACCGATACATTTCGCAAAAGTATCCAACATAGAATCAAAACCTGCCACCATGGACTTGACCTCTTGGAACCTTTCCGCCCTCTGCTTTTTCCTTTCCTCAATGAGTTCTTTAACACTATTTTTCCAATCAGTGAGTGTTTCTGAAGATTTTATCTTCATTTCTTTTAATATTCTCTCACCTTTCTCACTATTCGGGATAAGAAAAACTCCTTCTCCCTCCTCACCAGTCAGTCCGAAATGAAGATCGCAAGAGGGAAGAATGGAAAAATGATCACAAATCTGACACACAGCCCTTGTCGAAACAGTCCTGTCTTTTCCAGAAAACAGGTCATTAAAGTCCTTTTCTCCATCTTCTGGATTTTTAATATAATAAGACATCGGCAATGCACCAGGACAATCAATACTAATAAGTGTAATATTTTCCAGATGTATCTGATTGAGCTTGACAAGCTCCACAGTTGCTCTTATTTCACACGGCCTCATGACTGCTGCAATCTTCATGCTTCCCTTACCCTTTCTTGTAAAACTCTTCAGGGCCTTTGCACCCTGAACAGCAATTATGGGAGCAAGAGGAGTTGCTTTATCAATAAAAGAGGGATCCTTTATTAATACCCATGCATAGGAGTCCTTTGCCGGAACTCTCATCGATATCAGTATACCATCAAAAACACCCTCTCTCAATAAACTTTTCGCAAATTCCAAGATAGTCTTTCTGACTCCTCCTTTTACAGGAATCAGTGCACCCTTGTTTGAAATATCTTTCATTAATTATTCCTTTGATTATTTTAATCTACCTTATCGCCTCTATCATTTCTGTATAAAGCTGTCGAGAAGTAAAATGTTTGGCCTGAATGGCTCCAGATGGACAGCTTGCAGCACAGTTACCGCATCCCCTGCAAATAACATCATTGACCACCGACACTCCCTTTTCTTCATCAAAATAGATAGCACCATAACAGCACACTTCGAGGCATGTACGGCATCCTGTGCAAAAAGACTCTAAAATCTCAGACACCTTGACCTCAGGAACGATTTTCTCACCCGGTATGAGTCGCGTCAATATTTTCCCGCATGCAGCCTGAGCCTGCAATATCGACTCAGAGATCCCCTGAGGACCATTGGCCGCTCCCACAATATAGATTCCCTCGGTTGTTGTTGATACAGGATTTAAATGATAATGTGCTTCCTGAAAAAATCCTGTCTCGTCTAAGGGTATTCCGAGAATCTCGGCCAACTCTTCGGTCCCCTCCGCAGGTACCATTGCCGGAGCGAGGATTACCATATCTGATGTTATTTCTGATTTGGATCCATCCATTCCTGTATATTCGATCCGCCTCTCTTTGAGCTTAATGCCCTTTACACGAATAAAGTCGACACCGCTCTCTTTTACCTCATCAAAAAATCGCTGATCTTCTTTATGTGGAAGGCAAAGATCTCTGTACAATACATTAATTTTAATATCCGGCGACAGATCTCTGATTGCCTTTGCAATCTTAATCATTGCGCCGCAGCATATTCTGGAACAATACCCCTTCTCATCCCGTCCAACACAATTTACAAGGGTTACCGATCGAGGCTGCTCGCCAGACTTCAGATAAACTTTTCCATCGCTATAAATCATTTTTTCTATTTCCAGAGAGGTGTATACATCGTCATCCTTTGTATATTTATAGCCGGACAGAGCTTGAGGATTTACAAGGTCAAAACCTGTTGCCACAACTATACCACCGGCCTTAAGTTCTGTTCTTGACTCATCGGCCTTTAAACTTTTTAAAACAATCTCAAAATTTCCAAAAAATCCCACAACACTCTCAACCTCGGTCTCTGTAAAGACCTGAATGTTTTCACTGTTCTCAACATCCTGTATCTTTTTCTGAATTTCATCTACACCACCGGACTGCCTTGGTAGCAACAGATTGTACAACGATGCCTTTCCGCCCAACGATTCTTTTTTTTCCACTAAATAGACCTTCCTCTCTTTACTTGCCAAGGAGAGTGCGGCCTCCAGTCCAGCTATTCCTCCACCTATAATTAGTACATCTGGTCTGCTCTCTATCTCCCTTTCGAGAAGCTCTGATTGATATAGGACCCTGCGAATAGCTGCCCTGATATATCGTGCAGCCTTATTAGTTGCCTCCTCTTTATCAGGAATGATCCATGCACACTGCTCCCTAATATTGACCATCTTGAAAAGGTATGGATTCAGTGGGGTCTTCTTACAAACATTTATGAAGGTAGATTCGTGGTCTCTGGGAGAACATGCGGCAATCACCAGATGTGTAAGCTCATTCGATATTATTTCTTTTTCAAGAAATTCCTGTCCCTCATTCGAGCAAAGCAGCTTGTGGCGTTTTATAACCAGTTCTATATCTTTGAATTCCTCTGTTGCAACTATCTTTTTAATTACAGAATCGATGTCTATGTGTTCTGCAATGTTGGGCCCACACTCACATATGAATACACCTATCTTCATGCTCATTTGATACTCCCAAATATTCCCTATGTTTTTTCATTTACCATCAGACAATTCATGACCTTACCCACAGCCGATTCGGCCTGTATAACTGCCATCTGCGCATCCTTGGGCCCTTCTGCACACCCAGCAACAAAAATTCCGGGCCTGGAGGTCTCCACAGAATCCATTATTTGATCTGATGTTTTAAAAAATCCTCTCTCGTCCTGCTCGATTCCAAAAATCTTTGCGATCTCTGGTGTGCTCTCATCAGGAACCACTGCCGACTCAAGAATCACCATATCGACAGAAATCCTCTCCTCTCTGCCATCTTCCCTCTTGTATGTAATCTCAAGACCCGCTCCATTCTCTCTCACATCTAAACTCTCTGGATCTGGTTGAAAAATGAAATTTACTCCCTCATCCTTGGCTCTTCTGAAAAACTCCTGAGACCTTTTTCCGGGCACGCAGATATCAGAATGAAATTCATATACATCGGCATCTGGCAATTTGTGTTTTATAAAAATGGCATGTTTAAAAGAACTCATACAACAAACACCAGAACAGTAACCTCTCTCTCTTCGTCCTACACAGTGAACAATGGCAACCGATTTTGGAGTCTTTTCACCGTCCCTGAGAATCAGTTCACCCGATGTTGGACCGTTTGATGCATACAATCTCTCAAATTCCATGGATGTATATACACCCTTAAATTTTCCATATCCAAGATTTGCGAACCGTTTTGTGTCGAGAATATCGAAACCTGTTGCTATTATTACAGCCCCAGCATGAATCTGAACCTTCTCCGCCTTCTCCGAAAAATCGATTGCACCAAACATACAGGCCTCTTGACATGCCTTACAGCTCTTCTTGCCGCTCAAATTCAGACAGTGTTCTGCATCTATTACTGGCACATTGGGCAGTGCACCAGCACAGGGAACATATATTGCCTTTTTTTCTGATAGATTCTCCTCCCATTCATTCTTAAGGCTAACAGGACACGGTTCATAACAAGCTCCGCAGCCAATACATGCTTCAAGACTGACATATCGAGGCTTCTTGTTAAGAGTAATACTAAAATCACCCTCATCACCACTTACCTTCTCTACTGTACAGAGAGTCATTACATCGATGTCCTGTCTCTGTAATATCTCCTGCTGAATAGGAGCAACCATGCAGGTAGAACATTCAAGATGAGGATAATTTTCTTCGTTCTTGATAATGTTCCCACCAATCAGTGGAAGCTTTTCGACCAAACACACACTCTTTCCACCTTTTGCCAGCAGCAGGCTCGCTTCCATACCAGCTATGCCTGCCCCTACTACCAAAACATCGTATGAATTATTCATAGTTTATCTCACATGAATCTGGTCAAATGAAATTTATCTTTTCTCTAATTAGTAATATGCATTTCTATTTATCGGATTTGGTCCCATCTCTTTTATCTTGTTACTAAACTCATTAACAACATCGGCATACCTTTTACCCTCAGAAGCAGATATCCATGACAACTGCAATCTTTCAGAATCCATTTCCAGTGCCCCGAGCACGCTCTTCAACAGGCCATATCTTCTTCGAGCGTAATAATTACCCTTATCATAATGGCAATCGCCAGGATGACATCCAGCAATCAAGATTCCATCTGCTCCACTAAAAAATGTTGTAAGCACAAGATTGTAATCCACCCGGCTCGAGCACATCACACGAATCACTGTAAAAGAGGGGGAAATTTCAAGTTTTGAAGACCCTGCAAGATCGGCTGCCGCATATGTACACCAGTTACAAAGATATCCGACAATTTTCGGCTCAAATCCTTCTTTTCCGTTGGTATTCATTTTATTCCTCGTTATATCTGAACTTGTGCTAAGTGTTTTCCATTGGCATCAGTTGTGCACATTAACAGTGTCTTGCCAGTCTTCTGGCACCATGCCTTAATATCATTTGGAAAAGAAGGACAATCCGCCTCGATTTCCAATGTATCGCCAGGACTTAATTGAGGAAGCATGGCAGCCACTTTCAGTATGGGCTGAGGACACTTCAATCCGATTGCATTCAATTTTTTAACAGCCATTTTAACCCTCCAATTGTTTTAAAAAGAAAATGTTAACTGAGCACCCTGAGCTTCAGAAACAAATGTTGTTGCTCCCACCACCTCTGTTCCTTCGATCAAATCTTTTTCAGTAAAATCGTGAACATCGAATGCCAGTTCACATACAAGCAACCTGCCCCCTAAACTAATCAGTCCTTTGTACAATTCTATTAAATCGGGTAGTGATTTTGCAGCATCATTTAATTTCTCAAGAGCCCCTTTAACCATAGCAGGTGCACCGCCTGGAGTGAAGAAAAGGATTACTTCATCACCACTTGCTGCTGCAGAAGAACCTATAATAAAAGGTGGATACACATTCTTTGGTTCTGCTCCATTCACTGTGATTGCCATTTTAGCCATTGTTATTACCTCCTTAATTATTTTTGACAATTTGCCGAACTATGCTTCTACTATTAAGACTAAGATTATCAAATTCTTATTAAAACATTGTAAAAACACTACATATAGATAATCAGATATAGTATCTTAAAAAATAACCTTCTCGTCCAGCATCTTAATAATCTTTCTTGCCCAATCGCTTGTCACCTTATAGCATACCTTGGTTCCCTCTCTTCTTCCCTTTATTACCCCACCATTTCTGAGTATCCTGAGATGTTGAGATATAGTCGACTGCGGCAATCCTAATTTCCTTTGAATTTGCGACACGTTGCATTCATCCTTTGTCAATCCGGCAACAATCTGCAATCGTGCAGGATGAGCCAGAACCTTCAACACTTCACTCATTTCTTCGAATCTGTTCATTCTTCCCCCTTTTTCTTAAATTTACTTAGAACGAAAATGCTACTTCTTCTCCATTTGACTCTGTCCAAACTCATATCCCCTATCAAAGGCCTGTAGATTTTTATCAACATATCTTTCTGGTACAGATTCGGGGATTGTCTTTCGCATCGCCTCAACAGAAACAAGCCTTGTTGTAGCTGTCACAAATCCCAGCATTACGACATTAGCAAAAATCCGATTTCCCAGCTCTTCTGCAAAACGTGTTGAAGGTATAGAAAGCACTCTCTTTTTAGTATTAGTTTTAACCAAATCGGAATCTGTAATAAGAATCCCATCCTCCTTAAGTTCTGGCTCAAACTTCACATACCCTTCCTGCGACATTGCAACCAGATAATCTGTTCTTGTCACATATGGATAAAGAACCTTTGTATCGGATACTACAAGCTGTGAGCTGCATGCTCCACCTCTCGCCTCAGGGCCAAAGGACTGATTCATTGTGGCATATCTCTCATCATAGATCGAAATAGCTCTTCCTAAGATGATACCAGAGCGTATAATTCCCTGTCCTCCAAATCCAGCAAATCTTATCTCAATCATTACCCTAATCTCTCATTATTTTTAGTTCATACTAAACTTCAATCTTTACAAATTTATCTCCCATTACCCGAGAGAGCTGCTTATTATACGAATCAATAAATGTAGGACGCTGACGATCGATAAATTTCCCTACGATAATCTTCTTATCCTCTGTTATTGCCACATTATTTGTGTCTTCCTCTTCCCTTACTTCAGAATTTGTGTGATAAAATTCTAATATATCTGACTTTTGGCTCAGTACATCAATTAATGAAAAACCATTCTTCTGTAATGCATATGATATTGAACCGCTCAGCTCCTCTTTATGCAATGCAGTCCATCTGGCAATATAAACAGCACCACACGAGTTTGCAAGGTGCGGGATATTGAAAGATTCTTCGAAAGATCCATATGATGAGAAACGAATCCGTTCTAATTTAACAGGCAGTTCCTCACCCGCAATCCTTGTATATATAGAATCATTTACACATATTATAAGAATATCCATGTTTCTTCTGCCAGCATGAACAAAATGATTGCCTCCCAGTGTTACCAGATCACCAATAAAAACCACGACCTTTAATTTAGGATTCCCAAGCTTCATACCAGTGGCAAAAGGAATCGCTCTACCACGTGTGGTATGAAAAAAGTCAACTCCAAGAGGACGAATTAATCTCGGGGGAAACGGAATATCTGAAACCATGCAAACTCTTGTTTTCTCTATAGGTGTTCTCTCCAAGGCATCATGAAAGGCAGATACAACTAATTCTGTGTTTTTTTCTTCTGCTTTCATATTATTCCCTTCTTATCTATTTCCGGGCTATCTCGGCCAGTCTCTTTCCAAAGACTGACATCTCAAGACCCGTTGTATATTCAATAACATTCTCATATCTCTTCTTCTCAGATGCAACCCGATGGATAGCACCAAGAATATCCTTTGGATCGTGTACAGATGCGCCACCATGAGGCACAAGAATTACATTTGCCTCTCCATGACTGCATCTGTCAACCTCGAATGCAACCTGTCCGTAGTTAATCTCAGGTACAACAAAGCCCTTCACCCTTGCCGCAATCTCTTCTATCCTCTTCTCTGGAAATGGCCATACTGTTATAAGCCGAAGGCTTCCAACCTTTATGCCATCACTTCTAGCTTGCTCAATTGCCTTTAAAGCGACTCGAGACGTTATTCCATATGAAACCACAACTACCTCTGCTCCATCTATCTGATCCTCTACAACTTCAATTATATCGTCTCGATTCTTTCTTATTTTATCAACCAAATAACGATTCGTTGAAATCTTATCAAGATCTTTCTTTAGTGCTTCCTCATCGGAGATTGGATAACCCCTCTCATCATGAGTCAGGCCTATTATATACAAATTGTATCCATCACCAGCCTTTACAATTGGTGATACAAGATCACTCTCCCTCTTATAAGGTATATAGTCCTCCTTTGGTCCCTTATAGAACCTGCGCGGCTCGATCTCAATTTCAGATGCCGGGGGTATCACAACCTTTTCTGTCATATGGCCAACACATTCATCAGACATCAACATTACAGGACAACGGTACCGTTCTGCCAGATTGAATGCCTTGATCATAAATTCAAAGCTTTCCTGTGGTGAATCGGGAGATAGGGCAATCACTTCGTAATCTCCATGAGACCCCCACCGTGACTGCATTATGTCTGCCTGACCAGTACGAGTCGGAACCCCAGTAGAGGGCCCTCCCCGCTGGATATTAATAATCACAAAGGGGATCTCTAAGGCAGCACCAAGACCTATGTTCTCCATCATCAAAGAAAAACCCGGCCCGGAAGTTATAGTCATGGCCTTCTTCCCTGCCCATGCTGCACCCAGAACCGCTGCTATTGAACCGAGTTCATCTTCCATCTGTATGAACAGTGCACCAACTTCTGGTGCTCTTCTTACAAATGCCTCGGCCGCCTCTGTAGATGGGGTTATTGGATAACCTGCCAGAAACTTACAGCCAGCAGCTATTGCCCCGTATGCACAGGCTACATCCCCATCTATATAGTAAACCCCCGTGAAAACATCTTCGGGATTTGCCTTCAATCGCTACCTCCGTTATTACTCAAATTAATTCTTTTCATCTACTTTTTCCTTACTTATGGACTCGGCTCCAGAAAGCCACTTCCTGTATGAATCCATAAATGTTGGCCTTTCTCTATCAACAAACCTGCCAATGATGATCTGCTTCTGATAATCTATATCAAGATTCTCTGTCGGTTCACCATGCCTGATTATCGCATTATCATGATAGAACCGCAGCATGTCTATACCCTCTCCAAGTTTATTGATTCTTGAATAATACATGCTGCATGGAGATATTACTTCTACAACCGAAAATCCAGGTCTCTGAAATGCTTCTACAATAGACTCTGTCAGCCTTCTGAGATGTAAAGCGGTCCATCGGGCCACATAAACTGCCCCGGCCGCTTCTGCCAATCTTGGAATATTCGAAGGAGGTTCGAAATTACCAAACGGTGAAGTTGTAGTATATGCAGGAATAGGAGTCGTAGGAGCAACCTGTCCTCCAGTCATTGCATAAATGAAGTTATTTACACAGATGACAACCATATCGATATTTCTTCTTGCCGCATGGATAAAGTGGTTTCCTCCAATCGATACAAGATCGCCATCTCCCGAAAAAACCACAACCTTTAGGTCAGGATTTCCCAGCTTGATTCCTGTAGCAAATGGAATGGCACGGCCATGTGTTGTATGAAAGGAGTCGAGCTTAATATATCCAGCCACCCTTCCCGTACATCCGATTCCCGAAACAACACACACCTTATCAAGATCGAATTCTAATTTTTCCAGTGCAGCAGCAAATGCACTCACTGCAGCACCAATACCGCACCCAGGACACCAGATATGAGGAATCCTGTCCATGCGAAGCAGCTCATCCATTGGATGTCTCTGCTCTTTTTCTATTGTAAGCGTTTTTGAGGCTTCCATTTTATTAAAATTCTCCTACACCTTTTTTATTGCTTCAAGTATATCTTCATGATGGTGAACCTGAGACGGCTGACGGCTGATCAAAACAGTGTTGGCAGATCCACGACTGCACCTCTCAACCTCATAGAAAATCTGCCCATAGTTCATCTCTGCAACTATTAATGTCTTGACCTTTCGCGCAAGCTCTGTGACCTGCTTTTCTGGGAATGGCCAGATGGTTACCAATCTTAAACTTCCAGCCTTAATCCCATCTTCCCTTGCTCTTTTTACAGCATTCTGTGCATCTTGCGATGAGATACCATAAGAAACAACAACAACATCGGCATCCTCTGTCTCTTCTTCCTCTATTCTGACTATTTCATCAGAATAGAGACGAATTTTGTCTATTAACCGATGTACATTCCACTCCTGGCAGTATTCATCCATTACTGGATATCCTCTTTCGTCATGGGTCAAACCAGTTACATGGAACTTATACCCCTGACCTATATCTACCATTGGTGGTATTAAATCTTTATCCCATTTATAAGGCAGATACTTTTCCTTTGGTCCGCGATAATATTTTCTCTCTACAAGCTCTGGTGGTGATATAACAACCTCATCTGTCATATGGCCAACTGCCTCATCTGCCATAATCAGCACAGGAGTTCTATACTTCTCTGAAAAATTGAATGCCTCTATGGTCAAGTCAAACATATCCTGAGGCGAGTTGGGCGAAAGCGCAATCAGCTCATAATCTCCATGTGATCCCCATCTTGCCTGCATCACATCACCGCTACCAGGACTGTTGGGAAGACCCTCTGAAGGACCGCCACGCTGAACATCGACTATCACACAGGGAGTCTCTAACATAACACCCAACCCAACATGCTCCAACATCAGTGAAAGTCCTGGACCCGAAGTTACCGTAATGGCCTTCCTTCCAGTCCAAGAAGCACCCAATACTGCCGCCAGAACAGAAATCTCATCTTCCATCTGAATCAATACACCGTCAACATCTCCACATCTCTGTGCATATCTTTCAACGATTTCAAAAGAAGGTGTAATGGGATGATACCCCAAAAAGCGGCATCCAGCAGATATTGCTCCTTCGGCACATGCCTGATTACCACTCAGCTTATACTTCCCTTCTAATACACCTTTTTGATTTTCTTTCAATTACATCCCCTTTTATCTAATTAAAAACCTTAACTCTTTGTGGCTCTCTAGTATCCGCTACTTCTTACTCTCAACGGTTTCTGCCTTCTTGCTTTTTTCAGACTCTTTCTCAACAATAAAAATAGCAAAGTCCGGACAAATAAGCTGACAAAAACCGCAGTAGCAACACTTTTCCTCATTCACCACCTCAGGTGGATGATATCCCTTTGAATTGTATTTATCCGAAATTTTCAGAACATCATTCGGACAATATTCAACACAAAATCCACACCCCTTACATCTATCTTCTATTATCTCGATTTCCCCTTGGGGAGATTTTGGTTTTTCAAAGCCAAAAGGTTTTTCTCTGGGTCTAATATGCATGATGCCATCCATTCATAAAATTATCTCAATGTCCCGACATAACATGTTGTTAACTGTTTTTTCCTGACTTCGGGATTACTGTAATCTGGTAAAATCATTGGTGATACTCGCCCTTTTGTGTCGACACCTGCTCTTTCCAGCTCTTTGTGGTATTTCTCAACGTGCTGAAGAGTAAGCTTCCCATCTTTAAATTTTTTCTTTACATACTCAGCAGCAGTAAGTCCTGCAATTCTTCCATAGACCATTACATCCAGTAAAGAATTCCCCATCAATCTGTTTTCTCCATGTACTCCACCGCTGACCTCACCACCAACAATTAACCCTGGGATAACGGTCTCCCCTCTCTTATTAATCTCGAGTCCACCATTCTGATAATGAAGCGTTGGATAGACCAGCATGGGTTCTTTAGTAATATCTATTCCATAGCGATGGAATAGAATCCATTTACCAGGAAACTCACGACGAACCGTTCCCTCTCCTCTCAGGATGTCGATCATTGGTGAGTCCAACCATACACCGACCTTGCCGGTTGGGGTTGGTATTCCCTTCCCTCTAACCGTACATTCCCTGATGAAGGCCGAAGCCTCTACATCTCTCGGTTCTCTCTCATAAACGAACTGCTTCCCTTCGATATTAAGAACGTTTGCTCCTGCACCTCGAAACTTCTCTGTGATAAGCAGTCCTTCGGCCTGCTCTGGAAAAACCGCTCCTGTAGGATGGTACTGAACTGTATGAAGGAATTTTAATGGAACGCCGGCCCTATATCCAAGTATCAGCCCATCACCAGTGGCTCCATAGTGGTTGGTTGTCATAAAATTCTGGATATGAAGGCGTCCTGAACCACCAGTGGCCATTACAGTAGCCTTGGCCTTAACTATAAGATACTCTTCTGTCTCCAGATTATAAAGAACAGCTCCTGCACATGCTCCCTTGTCGTTCAGTATTAATTCTACAGCCGGTGAAAATTCCAGAACCTTTATATCTGCAGGATGATTTCTTGCCTCATCCCGGATCGTTCTCATGATCTCTGCACCAGTAATGTCACCAGCATAGTGCATCCGCTTTCTGGATGTGCCACCTCCATGGAGTGTCTTAAAACGTCCATCCTCATACTTGGAGAACATTGCTCCCAATTTGTCAAGCCACATCATTACTTTGGGGGCTTCCATCACAAGAGTCTCAACAAGCTCAGGATCGTTTTTAAAGTGACCCCCACCCATACAGTCGAGATAGTGATAGAATGGAGAATCTTTTTCGCTCTTTGTTGCAGCCTGAATTCCACCCTCTGCCATCATAGTATTGGCATCGCCGTGACGCAGTTTTGTAGCTATAAGAACCTTCATTCCCTTTTCCCTCGCCATCAAAGCAGCCGCAGTTCCGGCTCCACCCCCACCGATTATGAGCACATCGGTCTCATAATCCGGATTCGATATATCAACCACCTTGGGATCTACCCTGCTCTTTGCATGAAGCAGTTCCACAATCTCATTTGCAATTCTGTAGCCCTTGCTAGGACCAACCTTGATCTCTGACCTTCCCTTTTCATTGAAATCGGGATGATACTTTAATATATCTTCCCTCTCCTTAAGAGTCATGGCCGGAAATTCTTCGCCTCTCCTCTTTTTCTCTACCCTTTCCGGTCTGGTCTTTTCTACAATTTTTATTAGTTCTTTCAACTCTTGTGTGTATGGCATAACCTTCTCTCCATCAACAATGGATTATTTAAACATTTTATTTGATATTAAAAACTATTACTCCTGAACAATATATTTTTTATCTTCTGGCTCCCAGAATTCATCTGCTAAATCTGGCTCAATCTCTCTTTCGTTGTAAATCTTCTTTAGCTGATCCACTCCCATCTTCTTCAATTTTTCCATATCCTTCTTAAAACGTCCCTTTTCTATCTTCTTCACAACCTCTTCTGCATGTTTTGCCCGCGGTGCAATATGACGCCCATAAAGTCTTCTGGTAAGAATTCCCACATTATATTGAACCTCCTCTGCAGGACACCTTGCCGTGCAGAGCCCACACATCACACAATCAAACGAAAGTTTAGCAGCACCCTCAACATCGCCTCTAATCGCCCTTGCTATGTATTCCATGACATCGATATCCATCGGGCAGCTTCGTGTACAGGTTCCGCAACCAACGCACTTAAAAATTTCTGGATACAATGCCGCCACTGTAGAGCCTGTAGGCTCCAATTTTTCGATATCATATACAGCCTTGTTGGCAGGGAAAAAAGGAATCTGTGTTATATACATGTTCGGCTGAACCACGGTCTGGCAGGCCAGACCGACTTCGATCCTGTAGGAATTTGGAAAGCGGTAAACAGTTCCACATGCTCCACAGATTCCTCCGCGACATCCACATCCACGAATGAGTTGGTATCCGGCATACTCCAAGGCCTTTTGAATTGTTAGAGAAGCCGGAACCTCATACTTTTTCCCCATAATAAATATAGGAACCTTCTCGTCCACGGCCTTCGCTGCCCCTTTGGTCGAAGTTTTAGGAGAACTCTTCTTTGCTTTGCTTTTCTTTTTGCTGTCAACTGCAACTTTACTCATGACTGACATCCTCTTTCGTTAATGTCAAACGATCAAGATTCATGGGACCCAACGCCCTTATCTTCTCGGCAAATTCATTCATTACCTTAACAAATTTTTTACCCTCGGCTGCAGATATCCACTCCAGCCGGAGACGATCCTTATCGATTCCAAGATCTTCCAGCATCCTCTTGAATAGTATGACTCTCCTGAGAGTCTTATAATTACCCTCAACATAATGACAGTCTCCTGGATGGCATCCTCCCATCAAAACCCCATCTGCACCCTGCTTGAAGGCATGGAGAATATGCTGTGGATCAATCCGACTGGAACACATCACTCTCAGATTAATCCCATTGGGCACGTATTCCATTCTTGAAGTTCCAGCAAGATCTGCTCCAGCATACGTGCACCAGTTACATATAAAACATATAATCTTAGGCTCAAACATAATCAACCCTTTAACATAGCTTTAACCATCGAGAATATTTGGTCATCGGTCAAATTCCTCTGCTGTGCTGCTCCAGAAGGACAAGCAGCAGCACATGCACCGCATCCTTCACATAGCACCTCATTGACCTTAACTACCTTTTTCTCCAGATCGAGTGATCTGGCATTGTAGGGACAAACAGGAATACATATACCGCAGCCACTGCATAGATCTTCATTTACTGGTACAATTGTTGGTTCATGGATTAGCTCTTCCTGAGCAAACAGATCTCCTACCTTGGCCGCAGCAGCCGATGCCTGAGATACAGTCTCTGGAATGTCTTTTGGTCCATGTGCACATCCTGCAAGATAGAAACCAGCATTGAGACTCTCCACAGGCCGCAGTTTTGGATGTGCCTCTGCAAGCCATCCATTAGCATCCACTGCGATCTTTAGTTTCTTCAGAAGATCTTCTACACCCTCCGTCTTTACCATGGACATGGCCAGTACAACCATATCCGCTTCCATTTCAATCTTCTTTCCAGTTAGTGTGTCAGAGCCCCAGACGATAAGCTTATCACCCTCTTTTATGATCTTTGAAACTTTTCCCCTTATATACAGTACCTCTTCTTCATCTATGGCTCTTTGATAAAACTCCTCAAATGCCTTACCACCTGTCCTTATATCTATATAAAAAACTGTTGCATTGCCGTCAGGAACACGGTGCTTATATAGCATTGCATGCTTTGCCGTATACATACAGCAGATCTTCGAACAATAGGGATTGTGATTCTCAGGATCCCTTGAACCGCAGCACTGAATAAATACAATGTTTTTTGGTACCTTGCCATCAGAAGGCCTGCGAACCACTCCTCCAGTAGGCCCAGAAGCAGAAAGAATACGCTCAAACTCAAGCCCATTTACAACATCCTCATACTTCTCACCACCATACTCACCGAGATGATCCATTGTGTAAAGATCGTAACCTGTTGCCGCCACTACTGCACCAACCTCTTCCTCAATAATCTCCTCCTGCTGATCATAATCTATTGCATTCACATCACATACATCCTTGCACTTTCCACATCTAATGGGAAGAAGGCCTAGACAGTTATCTATATCAAGTGTGTAAGTTGCAGGAATCGCCTGAGGAAAAGGCATATATATAGCCTTGCGAAATGACAGTCCCATATTAAACTCATCCTGCACAACCTGCGGACATACCTTCTCACATTCGCCGCACAGATTACAGAGAGTCTCATTTACATATCGAGGTTTCTTTTTTATATTGACCTTGAAGTTACCAACAAAACCCGAAACTGATTCAACTTCACAGTAAGTCATAATTCTAATATTTGGATGCCGTGAGACCTCTACCATCTTTGGAGTCATGATACACTGGGAACAGTCAAGAGTGGGAAATGTCTCGGATAGCTGGATCATGTGCCCACCGATGGAAGGATTTCTCTCGACAAGAAGAACCTCGTATCCATGATCCGCTATATCCAGTGCAGCCTGCAGTCCACTGATTCCGGCACCAATTACAAGGGCCCTGCGATTTATCCCAACCTTTATTGGTTCAAGGCTTTCATTTTGCAGGACCTTTTCCACCATAGATTTTACTATCCTGATGGCCTTTTCTGTTGCTCTTTCTTTATCGGAATGAACCCAACTGTCCTGCTCTCTAATATTGGCAATCTCGATCTGATATGGGCTGATTCCTGCCAGCTTGGCCACGTTTTGAAAAGTCTTCTCGTGAAGTGTAGGTGAACATGCAGAAATGATTGCCGCATCTAACTGTTGCTCCTTGATTGTATCAAGAATCAATTTCTGACCAGGATCAGAACACATATATACATAGTCTGTCGAAAAAACCACACCAGGATAAGAGGCCAACTCCTTTGCAACCCGCTCCACATCTACAACACTTGCGATATTGACTCCACAATGACAAACAAAAACACCAATTCTTTTTTTCTTTCCATTTCCATTCATGATGCAACCTCAGCTTTCGACTCGATTCCCAAAACGGGACGGGGATCAAAGTAGTGCTGATCCAGTCCCAGAATCTTCTCTTCGACTCCAAGAGCCCATGCAAGAATCTGTGTAAAAAAGAGTATGGGCATTCCTGTAAAATCTAAGAATTTCTCTTTAATTCTATCCTGTCTGCGATCGAGATTGTAATAGCAAAGAGGGCAGCTCAATGCTAATGCATCGGCTCCGTTAAGCTGTGCAGAACGGATTATATTATACGAAGCCTCCGAAGCTGCCTCTGGCATCGATACAGAAAGATAGGATCCACAGCATTCTTGTTTGAAAGGAAAATCTATAACCTTACATCCAATATTTTCAAGAAACTCCTCAAAAATCGATGGGTCATCGGGCTCATCGATTCCTGCTTCATCCTTTGGTCTGAGGAGACGACATCCATAATATGCCGCAACCTTCAAACCGCTGATATCACGTTTTATGAGAGAACGCAGCTTCTCATAGCCAACCTCATCACGGATGAACTCTAATAAATGAAGAACTTTAACCTCACCATTATACTCTGGAAAACCTGTCGTCTTCTTTTTACTTATATGATCGATCTTTATATCATCTTTTAAATATGCATTTATCCTCTTATGCTTAAGCGGATCTTTTAATATGGCTTCATTTGTTCTTTTCAATACATTATAACAAAAAGAACATACCGTAAAAACCTTATCTCCTCCCTCCAACTCCACCTGACGAAGAATCCGAGCAGGAGCAGCAAGGCCTATGATCTTTTCCTCATTTAAGGGAAATTCGGCTCCGCAACATGTCCAATTTTCCGGCTCCACCAATTCATACCCCAAAGCCTCCATTGCAGCATAAGTGGAACTATCTAAATTGGTAGTTTTTTCCTTTACCGTACATCCAGGAAAATAATGAAGTCTCATTATAGCTTCTTCCTATTTTTTTCCTATACGACAAAAGCTACAGGCCAAATATAAGGAGTCGTGTAAACTTCTATCACTTCTTATCTCTCCATTGCCTGCGGCCCATAACCACGATTATTTGCTGAACTTCCGATACACGGCAACAAGAACCTGTTGAGGAAGTTCATCGGCCAATTCTACAGGAACCTCGTTTGGTCCAAAATAATCTTTGCCCTTTGGTTCGATGAGGTGGCGTACCGCCTCGGCCACATTTGCAATATTTATTCCCTTAGGACATCGAGCCTGACAGGTAAAACATGATGCACAAAGAAACAGTGCCTTTGAACCCATTAGCTCCTCTTCCTGACCGATCTGAACCAGCCTTATCATCTGGTTTGGAAGAATATCCATCTCAAAGGCAAAAGGACATCCTGCAGAACAACGTCCACATTGATAACAGCTATATACATTTTCCCCGGAAAGCTCGTTTACCCTATCAATAAATCTCTTTTCTTTCTCACCACGTTTTAATTTTATTCTCATCGCCTACTCCGAAAAATTATGCTGCGGCACTACCATAAAGTCTATTTAAAGACTCACGAACTACCTCTCGAACCTTGTTTCTCTCTCCCTTTTTTTTCAAAAGGAGCTCCAGTGGTCCTATCGCTCTCTTATCTCCAATCTCACCTAGAAGTCTTGCTGCTCGAAATCTTGTTGTCCACGATTTTTCATTTAATGCCCTTATCAACTGCGGTACTGCCCTCTGCCCAAAATTAAGGAGGCTGCACTCTGCACTCTCCCTCACACTCCAGTGCGGATCTGCGGTTGCCTTTAACAGTGGACGGATCGAACGTTCGTTGTGAAAATTACCTAAAAGTCTTGCAGCCTGAGAGCGTACGTTTCTTGAGTCGTCATAAAGGGCGGAGAGAGCAAGATCTAAAACTTCATCATAACCAACACCTATTCTGCGCAACAGTCTTATTGCCTCATATCTTATATATGGATCTCGATCTCTACGCACGGTCTCTATCAATGGTTTAATTGCATGGCTGCCGCCAATCCTTGCCAGGGCCCTGACTGCTTCAAGCCGTACATTGTCTGAATCATCTTTCAGAGACTTTATTATATAAGGAATTACGGATTCATCACCTATCTGACTCAGCACCATGAGAGTGCAGCATCTTCCCCATGCAGCGCAGCCAATCTGTATCAAACTACTTATTGCACCATCCTGAACCTCTGGACTGCCCTCCTCAACCAGCCGCTTAAGAAGACCAACCGCCCTGTGATCCTCGAGTCCTCCTAAGGCCTTAATGGCTCTTATTTGAAAATAAGGATTATCTCTATTATCTGCATCACTGAGAAGCTGCTTAATATCAGACTGATTGAAAGAGAGGTTCGGGATAAGACTATCCTTTATCTGTGGACCAAATTTGATCAATGCCTTTACTGCAGCCATCCTAATAACAAAATAGCTGCTTCTTAAATTATTGATCAATGAGGGCACTGCCTTGAGGTCTTGTAATTCACCAAGAGTCAGGATAATTGCCCTCAGATTGAATTTATCTTTTTCATACAAGAGTGCATTTAACAGTGGCTCTGTACTCAACTTTCCAAAACGCAACAGAGACCTCATGGCCTGTTGCTGGACCCTCTCAACGTTGTCGCTCAAACACCGAACTATTGGTTCTACTGCCCTCTTGTTTCCTATGCTTCCAAGTGCTTCAACAGCGCTGCTCCTGACCTTCCAATCAGGATCTTCGGTAAGTTCGATAAGTGCGAATACCGCCTTTTCGGCTTTCATTCTGCCGAGAGTCTTTGCCACATTCTTTCTCAATAAAGGAGATGGATTTTTAAGGGCTTCTATTAACATATCGATAGATTCTATCCCAAGACCACATAATCCTTCGATGGCAAGTTCTACAATTTCACTGTTATCGAGAGACAACAATCTGAGAAGAATCCGCAAACATCGTATATCTCCCCATTCGATTATCTCCTGGATCTTTCCCTTTATCTCTGTTATAGCCTGATTCCTCACGATCCACTCATGATCATCCACTGCCTTTATTAGATGATCAATTACTCTGTAATCTCCGAGCTTTCCCAAGGCACTAACAGCTGCCCATCTTATGTTCGTGACTGGCGACTTGAAGATTTTTGGTTTTACAAGTTCCTCGATTGCCCCGACATCTCCAAGCCTTCCGAGAGAAATCACTGCTGCATGCCTTATGCTCGGTGCAGGATCATCGAGCTGCTCTACGAGAACTTCATAGCCCTCTCTGCTCTTTTTATACCCGAGCTCTATGACTGCTTCTCTCCTCTCACCGGGATCATCCCCATCTCTAACCATTTGAATCAATTTTTCGATTGTTTTCTCTCCTCTTCCCATGATTACAACCGCTCGATGTATCCCTTGCAGTCACCTTCGATGTCGAAGGCCTGAACCTGATAATCACAATCGATATTTGCTATGGCCTTCACCGCCGCCCTGAAACATCCTATTCTGGCACAAGTCAGGTCCCTTATCGAGAATCCGTGATCGATTAGTGACCTGCAGCTCTTTAAATATTTACAATCATGAACTGTAATTTCCAAATGAAAAGGATTAAGCTCTTCAAGATTAAAATCACTCGCATCGCGGAACACTCCACCAGCAACACCGATCTCAATATAGTTTTCAACCGCTTTCCTGATTGAATCTGCCTTTGCCACATGTATACCATACTCATCACCAAGTCGATGTATGAAATGCTGCACTGAATGTTCATAAGCCCTTTCACAAAAGATCCTTGGTCTTGTACCATGAAAATCTCTTGCAGCCTCCTCGAGAGCACTGAGCCAGCTAATCGCTACTATCCAGCCAGCTTCTTCTTTATCTATCTTGACCAATCTATTGTTTCCTCAATTTAATTTTTTGACAGTCCCAATATCTCCAGCTCTCTCTTTACCGACTGCACATGTATCTTCTTACCTATCCTCTTATTGAGCTTCTTTGTCAGGTCTACTACAGGCATTGCTGGATTCTCTGCCCACAGCAGAACGAGCTTTGCCTTTTCCTCTTCTGTCAGGAGGGTAAGCTCCTTTGTTATTAACTCCTCTGTCTCCACATCCTTATGCACTTCAGGCATGGATTTGAGAATATCCCTTGTGTCCCTTGCAATTGCAAGTTCCTCATTGGTTGGAATCACCAAAATTCTGACCTTTCCTGTTCCTATGTCAGTCTCATTCTTCTTGTTTTTGTAGGGATCGATCTTGATCCTGAGCCCATCGAGACCACTCAGTGCTCTCTCCCTTACATAGTAGGACTTCTCTCCTATGCCTCCAGTAAAAACAATACAATCAACGCCACCGAGTACAGCCATGTATGCCCCAATATATTTCCTCAGACGATAGCAGTAAACTTCGAGAGCCAATTTATGCTGCTGACTTCCTCTCGACGCTTCTGCCTCTATCTCCCTCATATCGTTTGAGGTCTCTGTCAGCCCAAGCATACCGCTGTTTTTATTCATTATTGTTTCTATCTCTCTTGTGGAGAGCTTCTCTCTATCCATTATATATGGAACGAGTGCAGGATCTATATCTCCACATCTGGTTCCCATTACAAGCCCTTCGAGTGGTGTAAATCCCATTGTCGTATCAACTGAAAATCCCTTATCGATTGCTGTGATGCTCGCACCATTGCCAAGATGGCATGTAATAATCTTCAATTTCTCCAGCGGTTTTTCAAGAATCTCAGCCGCCTGTTCTGCTACATATTTGTGTGAAGTTCCATGAAATCCATACCGTCTTATTCCGAGTTTCTTATATAAGGCAAATGGTAGACCATAAATATAAGCCTTGGGAGGAATCGTCTGATGGAATGCAGTATCAAACACCGCAACCTGTGGTATGCCTGGCAGCAGCTTTTCGCATGCCTTTATTCCACTCAAATTGTGCGGATTGTGCAATGGTGCAAACTGAACGCATCTCTGTATCGCAGACTTTACCTTCTCTGTTATCAAAACAGAATCTGAGAACTCCTCACCACCATGAACTACTCTATGTCCGATGCCATCTATCTGCTCCTTCTCTTTTATCACACCGTGCTGTGGATGGAGAAGAAGAGAAAGAACTATCTCTAAGGCAGTATCGTGATTTATGACTTCTCGTATCTCCCGCAGCCTGTTTTTGTTCCTTGGTCTGTAGGTTATTATTGCATCACTCGAGCCGATCTTTTCCACCTGGCCCTTTGCTATTACCTCCTCCCCTTTCATGTCGATCAGTTGAAACTTGACCGACGAACTCCCACAATTTAAGACGAGTATATTCATGGTCAACTATTACTAATCTCTTCTTAGCTCCTTGATAAGTTCCCTTTTATAGTCATAAATCTTTACAATCAGCGGCATCTGGCCTGGAAGAGTATGAGTTGCACATCCATAACAGGGATCATATGCACGAAATGCCATCTCTACCATGTTAAGAATTGTATCATCTATCTTACCATTCTTTATCAATCCCTGTGCGGCCTTCTTTACCGACATATTGATTGGAGCATTATTATTGGTAGTTCCCACAATGAGATTTGCTTCTTTAATTATTCCATTTTCATCTGTTTTATAGTGATGATATAGTGTTCCTCGTGGAGCCTCAACAACACCAACACCTTCATCTGGTGTTTCAGTAGGAACTTTTCTATAATCAGGACCTGTAATGTCGGGATCGCTTGCAAGTTCTACCCATCTTTCTGCAGCATAGAGAAGCTCAATTATTCTTGCCCAATGAGTTGCCAGAGTCTGCTGAACAGGTTTTCCTCCGAGTGTTTTATACATTCGATCATGTTCTTCATTTGCCAGCGGGGTTGCCATGCCATCCGATGCATTCAATCTTGAAAGAGGCGTGGCCTTATATACACCGCTGTCTGGGCCGTCCACAAATCCCTTCCATCCTATCTTTTTTAGAAAGGGGAACTTGAGATACGACCACGGTTCTACATGCTCTTCAATATGATTAAGATAATCTTCTGGCTTGAACTTTACAAACTCTTTTCCATCAGGCCCTACAACACGAATATCACCATCATAGAAGTTTACATGATTGTTCTCATCCACCAGACCCATGTTATATGTGTTGTGTGTAAATGTATCGCTCAATATGAGATCAACATATTCTTTGTTTTTAAGGACAATATCATTAAATAATTGAATTGTAAACTTACCAAATTCAACAGCCTCTTTGCCAGCCTCAAGAACCTCCTTCTGCAGCTCTTTTGTCATGCCCTTGCTCATGCCTCCTGGAACAGCACCAACAGGATGTACCGACTTTCCGCCTATCTTTTTAATGAGTTCATGACACGTGCCCCTGATTCCTATTACCTTTCCGCCTATTTCAACACCCACTTTATGAACAATTCCAAGTATGTTCCTCTGCTCTTTTGGGGCACCAGGTCCAACAACAAAATCAGGACCTGCCAGTGCATAAAAATGGGTTGTGTGATCTGTTACATAAAAAATCATATAGAGCAGTTCGCGCAGCAGCTTTGCAGTGCGGGGTATGTCTATATGATATACTGCATCGCATGTCTTGGCAGAGGCCATGAGATGAGCCTCTGGACAGACTCCACAAATCCTGGATGTTATTCGGGGCATCTCTTCGACTGGTCGTCCCTGGCAGAATTTTTCAAACCCCCTTAGTTCAGGAATCTGAAGATATGCATCATCAACATTACCCTTATCATCTAAAAAAATCTCGATCTTTCCATGACCTTCGAGTCGTGTAATTGGATCTATTGTTACCTTCTTCATTCAACCTTTCTCCCTAAAAGTGAACTTGGTAGGTTAAATCTATAAAATGTTCCAACAGGATCGACAATCTGATCGACTATCTTTTCTATTTCTTCCGGGTCGTCACTGTCGATTATCGATGCTATTGCTCCAGCCAGTTTTCCTCCCATATCCTCAATGCCCTCCGCAGGTCCATAACACCCCCTGCATCCAAGATTGACCTGAGGACAGAGGGCGCCGCACCCTGCTCTTGTGGCAGGACCATTACATATGATCCCCTGCTCAAGAAGACATCTCTCAGGATCGATCTCCTTTGGATCAACAAGATGGGGACGTACAAACTTTTTAACCCTCTTCTCGTCCTTTGTCCTGTCACATTCATCACAAACAGTCTTTGGATTAATACCCACTACCGATCCCTTTGGAGGTAATTTGCCTGAAAGAATTACCTCAATGACTGCCCATATCTGCTCGGCAACCGGTGGACAGCCCGGCATCTTATAATCAACATCCACAACCTGCTCGAGTGTGCGAACATATTTAAACATAGCCGGGATCGTCAACTCTCCAGACTTGACCTTTGTTTTAGTCTGTGGATATATTTTTTCAGGATTTACAGTCGACGGCGACTGCTCATAGACATATTTTTTGATTTCATCGCTGTTGGTCAGATTTCCCAGTCCTGGAATACAACCCTCTGTTGCACAGGATCCATAGGCCACAAGAATCTTTGATTTCTTTCTGAGCAGTTCGGCAAGATGGAGATTTTCCTCATTTCGGATTACACCATTAAAGAGACACACATCTATCTCTCCATCTGACATGGCCTCAATATCTTTATATTTTGTATCCATTATACAGGGGCAAAAAACAATATCAACCGCCTTGTCTACATCCAGTATCTTCTCTCTTATGTCCAAAAAGGCGATCTCACATCCACCACAGCTACCAGCCCAGTAAATTGCGAATTTTGGTTTGGCCATTTACCTCTCTCCTTGACTTGTTTATGCCTAATAATCTAATAAAAAAATGCTCAATTCAAATGTATCTCTGAACTGAGCATTATATACTTCCTGAATCCTTCTGTTTAATAACATGATTTTCTATTTCAATCATTAGTCTATCTAAGTATCCCTGATAGATTGATAGATTTATATTGATTAGAACTTACAATAATTGATATTATAAATCAAGAAAAAAATATTTATAATAATAATTAATTTCACTTATGATTGAAAAAGATTCAACATTTTTCTTGACATGATTGAAGCCATTGATTAAATTGAAGATATATAAGTTACTATATTATATTTGAGGTTTAAAAAAATGGAACTACAACAGCTGAAGGGTTTTTATTACAGCATCCGTTACGGCAGCTTGACAAAAGCAGCAGAGAAAATGGCTGTCACCCAATCTGCAGTAAGCCAGCAGATAAAATCGCTCGAAAAAGAGATAGGTGTAAAGCTGTTCAACAGATACGGCCCCAGGAAAGAGCTTACCTCTGATGGAAAACTTCTATTTGATCTTATCTCCCCTCTCATCCAGCAAATCGACTCTCTCAAATCTACATTCGAAGATATGAAGGGAAGTCAGCATGGAGTCCTCACAATAGCAGCCACAACATTCATGATAATGAACTATCTGCCGCCTATCATAAAAAAGTATACCGAGAAATATCCCCATATCAGATTAACGATTCTTGAGAGAAGATGGAACGAAATTGTCTCACTCGCACTTTCGGGCGAAATAGATTTCGGGCTCGCTCCTGTTACAACACTTCCTCAAAACTTAAGATGCATAAAACTCAAACCATTCGAAAGGGTATTAATAACCAACATGAATCATCCTCTTGCAAAGAAGAAGCATATAACTCTACTCGATATATCTCAATATCCAATGATAACTTATGAAGAGGGACTCGTTACACGCAAGGAGTTCGACTGCGTATTTGAGGAAACACATCTCGATACCGAAATCGTAATGGAGGCAACAAACGCAGAAACAATAAAAAGATATGTAGAAATGGGAATTGGTATTGCCATAATTCCAAAGATTGCACTGTATCATCCTACAGCATATAAATTAAAAACCATTCCTGTTGACAAATATTTTGGAAAGAGCCAGTATGGAATTATACTAAGAAAAGAAAAGTATCTCTCATCCTGGGCAAAAAACTTTCTGCATTTGGTAGAACAGCAGTTGGAAGAAAATCTACATCTGAAATAGAAATTGTCTTATAAATTGGATTCCCTATCTGCTCTCCATGAGCGATGCAATCATCCTGTCTTCTTCAGGAAGTTTCACAGACTCCTTTTTATTTAGATCGGTCCTGGTATCAGAAATTCCAAATATATAACGTCTTGGTTTCATTATCAAACGCTTTCTCAATCGCGGAACGGTCATACTTGCAGCCATCATGAACAGTATCTTCTCCCTTCCCTTCTCCGCAACTGCAGCATCAAGTGCCTGTTGGATGGACCAGAAAGGTTTTATAAATATCGACCTCATAAGGTCATGATCTATACTGGTTACTGCCCACATCTGAGCCCACCTTGCAATCTCTGCCATCTTTGCTGCCTTGTGATAACCAAGAACATACTCTTCCTCAATCTTATCAAGTGCATCCTGTGGATCTTTTGCACTTGACAGCAATTTTACAAAGGTGTCATGCCCCACACCGCTTCTGCATCTTGAGACCAATATAAGTATCCCATTCTGATTCAGGGCAAGTTTTGCGTTATCGAGCGCTTTTTGAGATTGATAGAGATCTACATCCATCGGGTGCGGGGCAACCGCTACAACAATATCGGCCTTTTCCTTAATCTCAACAGAAAAGACCTCATGTGAACTCTCGATTGCAGCCATCAGCGACTCTGTAATGTCTCCTGCTGTTGCAGCATAAATCCTGTCATCCCGATCAAGAACGGTCATTATAGAAAAAATTTCTTTATCTTTTATTGTCTTGATTGCATCTTCCATATCCTCATGAACAGGATTGCCCTCCAGAACCATGGCCTGAGCACTCATTTTGAGTGCAAGTTTGTGATTTTGTTCGATCGTCTTGTAGGAGGCTATTCCCGGCAGGAAGGCCTTTCGGCCGCCCGTGTATCCAGCAAAATAGTGCGGCTCTACAGATCCTATTATTATGATCTTGTGCGCCTCTACTCCAAGCCTGTTTACCTCCATCTCTGTTCCATTCTTGGACACTCCAAGGAAGACCATTTCGTCATTCTTTGCGTCATGCACATGAATCCTATCTCTGAACTCATCTAAATGTCTTCCGAAAATCTCCTGAAGTTCCTCTTCTGTAGGTGGTCTGTGGCATCCTGTAGCAATTATGAATCGAATATCTCTATCTTTTATTTTGTGATGAATAATATCTAAAACCTTGGCCGTTGGTGTGGGCCTGGTTCCGTCATTTACAATAAAAAGAATATCCTTGGCATCATCGAGAAATTCATCAAAGGATTTAGACGCAATAGGATTCTCCAGGGCCTTCATCAGGGTTTCTGTCTCATCACCTATTTCTACTTTATTGGGGTAGACCATTTCACCAAAATTTTCGTCATTTATGTATGCCTCTATAAAATCACGTCCATAAGGAATCTCAATTCGCATTAATCTCTCATGCCTCCAATCAGGTTTTCTGTTCTCCATTAAATCAAGCGCATGTCTTCCAACTTCTCAATTATTTCCTTTACCTTTGCAGCCGAATTCTTTAATGCCTCATTCTCCTCTTTTGTCAGTGAAAGTTCGATTATCTCTTCCACTCCATTCTTACCCAATTTAACAGGAACACCTACAAACAGCCCATCTATTCCATACTCGCCTCTCAGATATGCCGAACATGGAAGTATCCGCATTTTGTCCCGAACAATGCACTCTACCATCTCTGTAACGGCTGCTGCAGGTGCCCAGAAAGCACTTCCTGTCTTTAAATAGGAGACTATCTCTGCACCGCCCTTCCTTGTTCTCTCAACAAGTTTTTCAATATCGTCCTTTGAAAGAAGTTCTGTTATAGGAATGCCACCAATCGTTGTATACCTCGGCAGGGGCACCATCGAATCGCCATGCCCACCCAGAACGAGTGCCGTTGTATCGCTTACATTCACTCCAAGTCTATCGGCTAAAAAATATCTGAAACGTGTTGAATCAAGAACTCCTGCCATCCCCACAACTCTCTTTAATGCAAAACCAGTCACCTTCAGAGCCTCATAACACATAACATCTAAAGGATTTGAAACCATTATAAGAATTGCATTAGGAGCATATCGAGCAATCTCTTTTGAAACAGATGAAATTATCTTGGCATTTATCTGAAGAAGATCGTCTCTTGACATTCCAGGTGTTCTTGCCTTGCCTGCTGTTACTACTACCACATCAGAATCTACCATCTTGGAGAAGTCTGTTGTTCCTTCGATTCGGACATCATAATGCCTTATTGGAGCCGCCTCAACAGAGTCCAGTGCTCTACCATAAGCAAGCCCTTCTATAATATCGATGAGGACTACATCTGCAAGACGTTTCTCTGCAATATAAAGAGCCGATGTGGCTCCCACGTTACCGCTACCAATCACTGTTACCTTCTTCATGATTAGCCCTCCTTCTTCTTCTCTGTGTCAATATCCAACGATTTGATGGCATTCTTAACGACTGCCGCAGACTTATCAAAAGCCTCTTTTTCAGATAGTGTAAGCTCAAGTTCTATTATCTTTTCGATCCCATTCTTACTCAAGAGTACAGGAACACCGAGACAAATGTCCTTATGGCCATACTCACCATTGAGATAAGAGGCCGCACATATTATCCTTCTTGAATCGCGAACTATCGCTTCAACCATCTCTGCAACCGCTGCTCCAGGAGCATTAGATGCACTTCCACTCTTGAGGCTTTCAACTATTTCTGTACCGGCTCTTCTAGTTCTTTCAATAAGCTTCTCGACTTTTTCTGGCGGCAGCAGCTCTGTGATTGGAATTCCTTCAACTCTCGCATATCGCGGCATAATTACCATGTAATCATGATGTCCTCCCAATATGATTGCAGTTGTATTCATACTGGACACGTCCAATTCCTGTGCAATAAATTCTCTGAAGCGTGTGGAATCCAGAACACCCGACACTCCAAGTACCCTGGAGGGATTAAAGCCTCCTGCCTTGATTATATAATATGTCATTGTATCGACCGGCTCGGTCAGATTGATTATTATTGCGTTTGGCTCATACTTTTTTATCACCTTTATGAGCTCATCCATGACCTTCATGTTCTGCTCCAGCAGATCGAGCCTGAGCATTTCTGGTTTGCGCACCATGCCTGCTGCAATAACCACGACTTTAGATCCCTTTATTGAGCTGAAATCATCCGATCCCTCTATCTTGACATCATAAGCCCTTATTGGTGCAGCCTCCATAAGATCAAGGGCCTTACCCTTGGCCCTTCCCTCGACAATATCTATCAGCATTACATTAGCAACTCTCTTCTCAGCAAGATAAAAGGCAGCAGCAGTGCCCACATTACCGGCTCCAATAATTGTTACCTTGTTCACATTATCCTCCTCTTATTTAATAATAAGGTAGAGAGAGAAAAAAACTCTTTAATTACATACAAAATTCTCTCATTAAAATCAAGTAAATATTTTACCATTGCCTTATATAAGCCATTTCTGGGCATCTACAACTGCAAATGCTGTAAGCCTGACAATCTCCTCTACCGTTGCTGTTTTTCGAATCACATGAACTGGACTGGCCAGACCAATCTGAATTGGGCCTATCGACTCTGCTCCTCCGAGCCTTTTCAGCAGATTCATTGCAATGTTTCCAGACTGAAGCTCAGGAAAAATTAAAACATTCGCACCTCCCCGCAATCTGCTGAATGGAAACATCTCCTCAATTATTTCAGGAACAACTGCTGTATCACCCTGCATCTCACCATCTATCATCAAATCCGGCTCTCTTTTAAGAGCTATTCTTACCGCCTCCTGCACCTTGCGGGTAACAGGATGATCAGTGCTTCCAAAATTGGAAAATGAAAGCATCGCTATCCGCGGCTCCATATCAAATAAACGTACGACCTTTGCACTCTGAATTGCAATCTCGGCGAGTTCTTCAGCAGTGGGATCTATGATTGCACCCGTATCGGCCAGAAAATATACTTTCTTTTTGAAGATCATTATGTGAAGAGTTGCTGCCTTGCCATCCTCTTCTTTTGTTTTGATAATCTCAAGTGCAGGTCTTATTTCATCCTGATAATTCAGCGATACTCCTACAAAACCATCCGCTTCCTGTAAATATACCATCATAGTTCCAAAATAATTTGGACGCCTTATCAAACGCTCGGCATCAATCTGTGTAATACCGTGACGCTGCCTAAGAATATAGTACTCCTTACAGTACCTTTTAAATTGACTCGACTCTGCGGGATTTATGATCGTTGCATTCTCGAGATTAAGCCGAAGTCTCTTTGCACTCTCTCTGATCTTCTCCTCATTGCCAAGAAGAATTGGCTCTGCTATTTTCTCCTCTATTACTATATGTGCACTCCTTAAAACCTTCTCATATTCGCCCTCTGGATAGACTATCCTCTTTGGAGCCGATTTCGCCTTGTTGAGTACTACCCTTATTACTTCATAACTTCGTCCGAGCCTGTTTTCAAGACTGATCTTATACTCCTCGATATCAACCTCATTTCTCGCAACACCCGATTCCATTGCTGCCTTAGCAACTGCCGATGCCTCCCAAATGAGAACTCTCGGATCAAGGGGCTTTGGAAGTATATATTCGGGTCCAAAGCGAAAATGTATGCCTCCATATGCCTGAATAACAGAATCTGGAACATCCTGTTTTGCAAGGTCTGCCAACGCCCGTGAGGCCGCAACCTTCATTTCTTCATTAATAGTTGTAGCCCTAACATCCAGTGCCCCTCTGAAAATAAATGGAAATCCTAGAACATTATTCACCTGATTCGGATAGTCGGATCTTCCAGTTGCCATTATCACATCGTCACGCACGCTCCTTGCATCATCATATGTAATCTCAGGATCAGGATTTGCAAGTGCAAAAACAATGGGATTATCATTCATACTCTTAATCATATCCTTTGTTACAATTCCCCCGACAGAAACTCCTATGAAAACATCTGCCCCCTCCATAATCTCTTTAAGTGTCCTCTTATTTGTATCTGCCGCAAATTTTTCAAGATATTTATTCATCCCCTCTGTTCGTCCCTTGTAGATGACACCATTAACATCGGCCATTATTATGTTTTCCTTCTTCACCCCAAGTGCCATTATCATGTTTGCAACAGCAATACCTGCAGCACCAGCACCGCTGAATACTACTCTAACCTTATCGATATCTTTTTTAACAAGTTCTAGGGCATTTAGCAAGGCAGCCCCCACAATTATTGCCGTTCCATGCTGATCATCATGGAAGACTGGAATATTCATCTGTTCTCTAAGAGTCTCTTCTATATAAAAACATTCGGGTGCCTTAATATCTTCCAGATTCACTCCACCAAATGTCGGCTCTAAGAGCTTAACTGCTCGTATCATTTCATCAGGATCATCGGTGTCAATCTCAATATCGTATACATCGATATCGGCAAACCTCTTGAACAGTACGCCCTTACCCTCCATTACTGGTTTTCCTGCCAGTGCACCTATATTACCGAGACCCAGGACAGCACTTCCATTTGAAACAACAGCCACAAGATTGCCCCTGTTTGTATACTTAAATACATCAAGGGGCCTCCTTTTAATTTCTAAACACGGTTCTGCAACCCCTGGCGTATATGCCAGAGACAGATCCCTCTGTGTTACACACGGCTTTGTTGCCACAACTTCTAGTTTACCCGGCCGGTCACCATTGTGATACTCAAGTGCATCTTCCTTCCTTATAGCCATTATTTTTCGCTCCTTCTAAATTCTGATTACATCTAATCTATTAATTTTCTTTGACAAAAGAAAAATCCTATTTCCTGCCTTGCCGTATCTGGACCATCAGAGGCATGTACGCTGTTACGTGTAATGCTCTCTGCAAAATCCTTTCTTATGGTTCCATCATCAGCCTTTGCAGGATCTGTGGCTCCTATAAGTTCCCGTATGCCTGCAATGACATCATCCCCCTCAACAACCATTGGTACGCATGGGCCAGAACTGATAAATTCGACCAGTTCATCAAAAAATGGCTTACCTTTATGTACAGCATAAAAAGCCTCTGCTTCTTCTCTGGTTAACCTCCGCTTATCAATTGCCACGATCCTGTATCCTCTTTCCTCAACTCTTCTGATTATCTCACCAATAAGATTTTTCTCAACTGCATCTGGCTTAATATTGAGAAGTGTTCGCTGTTTCATATTGATTCCTCACTGTTTATTTTAAGATGGTACAATCTTAGTTCCTGTCATTCCTCTGCGCGCCTCTCCCAACTTCTCTATGGAAGTTATGAGAACCTCTTTGCCCCCTCCCTCGATGAACTGTATGGCAGCCTCAATCTTTGGACCCATGCTCCCGGCCGGAAAATGTCCCTCATCAAAATATCTTTTGGCTTCCATAACCGTCATCTTATCTATATCTTTCTGATCCTTTGTGCCAAAATTCAAGGCGACCTTTTCTACAGCTGTTAATATAAAAAGTTTCTGCGCACCAATATTGATGCCGAGTACTGCCGATGCTCTGTCCTTGTCTATTACGCCATCTATCCCTTCATAGGTTCCATCGTCCTCAATATATACTGGTATTCCACCTCCCCCACATGCAATAACAACAACACCATCATTAACAAGATTTCGAATTGTCTGATATTCAACTATCTCAACAGGAAGAGGTGAGGGAACAACTCGTCTCCATCCTCTGTCTGAATCCTTCTTAAGCTGCCATCTTCTCTCTTTTTGAATCTTCTCGACCTCATTCTCATTGAAAAATGGACCAACAAATTTTGTAGGATCGAGAATTGACGGATCGTTTTTATCAACAACAACCTGTGTAAGGATGGTTACAACTCTCTTTGATATTCCCTTTCTTATCAGGAGATTCTGAAGGGATTGCTCAATCATATATCCCATACCACCCTCTGTGTCTGCAACTAGTACTCCAAGCGGTATGGGTGGAACAATATGACGTGCCTCTTCAACTCTGATCAGCGCATTGCCGACCTGGGGGCCATTTCCATGTGTAATAATAACGTTCAAGCCGTCGGCTATCATATCGACAACACCAACCAGACTCCTGCGTGTATTGGCAAACTGCTGATATATGTTTCCTTCCTCAAACTCACGGCTTATGGCATTACCACCAAGAGCAACGACTATCGTTTCACTAACATTAGAATTTTTCGAGTACATCTTCTAGTGTAGGCTCCCCAATTTCTTGAAGCTTGTACTGAACACGAACAGAGGGTTTGTTTATTTTTATTATCCTTGTAAGATCGATCGGAGTACCGATTACTACTGCATCACAATCTACACTATTTACGGTCTTTTCAAGGTCCTTGACCTGCTGCTCTCCGTATCCCATTGCGGGAAGAAGTTTTCCTATGCCTGGATATTTTTTAAATGTTTGTTCTATTGTACCCTTTACCCATGGTCTTGGATCGACTATCTCTTCTGCTCCATACTTCTGTGCTGCAACCACGCCAGCGCCATAGGTCATCTCTCCATGAGTAAGCGTTGGCCCATCTTCTATAACGAGAACGCGTTTCCCCCGAATTACATCTGGATTCTCTACATGAAGAGGAGATGCTGCCTCGATTACAACGGCATCTGGATTGACTTTACTTATATTTTTTCGAATCATATCTATACATTCATTGTCTGCTGTGTCAATTTTATTTATAACAATAACATCTGCCATGCGGAGATTTGTCTCACCCGGATAGTACTTTAGTTCATGGCCAGCCCTGTGCGGATCTGCAACAACTATTAAAAGATCCGGCTTATAAAAAGAGGTGTCATTGTTACCTCCATCCCAGAGTATTATGTCACACTCCTTTTCTGCTCTTTCGAGTATTGCTCCATAATCTACACCTGCATAAATTATGTTGCCCATATCCAGATGAGGTTCATACTCTTCCATCTCCTCAATTGTACATTTATGAGACTCCAGATCAACATATTTTTCAAATCTCTGTACTGCTTGTTTGGCCAGATCACCGTAGGGCATTGGGTGTCTGATTGCAACAACCTTCTTACGCTTGTTCTTCAAAATCTCACTCACACGCCTTGTTGTCTGACTCTTTCCGCATCCCGTCCTTACCGCACATATTGCTATCACCGGCACCTTTGCCTTTAGCATTGTCCTTTTTGCTCCCATAAGAACAAAGTCTGCTCCGGCACTGTTTACAATTGCGGCTCGATGTCCAATATATTCATGTGAGACATCGCTGTATGCAAACACGACCTCATCGATATTTCTCTCTTTAATCAACTCCGGCAGCTCTTCTTCTGCAAGTATTGGAATACCATCAGGATATAATTTACCTGCCAGCTCTTTCGGATATTTTCTCCCTTCAATGTCGGGTATCTGAGTAGCCGTGAATGCAACAACCTCATACTGCTCATTATCACGAAAATAGACATTAAAGTTATGGAAATCGCGACCTGCTGCACCCATGATAATAACTCTTTTCTTATTCATTATAAATTTCCTCCTGATTAATGATTCTGATTAATATATTACTGATCACCAAATTGAATCCCCTGAGCAAGAGGCAGTTCATCAGACCAGTTGATGGTATTTGTCTGTCTTCTCATATACTGTTTCCATGCATCAGAGCCAGACTCACGACCACCACCGGTCTCCTTCTCTCCCCCGAACGCACCTCCTATCTCTGCACCCGATGTGCTGACATTTACATTTGCAATCCCGCAGTCGCTTCCTTCACAGGAGAGAAAGAGTTCTGCTTCTTTCAAATTCAGTGTAAAAATGGCTGACGACAATCCCTGCGGCACACTGTTGTGAATCTCAATGGCCTCTTCGATCTTTCTATATTTTATTACATAAAGAATCGGTGCAAATGTTTCCTGCTGAACGATTGGCCATTCATTTTTTGCTTCTACGATACATGGTGTTACATAAAGATCCGATGGATAATCTTCCAGTCTCGTGCCGCCATAAACAATCCTTCCTCCCTCTTTTTTCACCTCATCAAGTGCTCTCATCATATCCTCAACAGCAGCACGATTGACAAGAGGACCCATCAGTGTGCCATCCTCGAGTGGATCTCCAATCTTTATCGATTTATATGCTTTTATGAGCCTGCCGAGCAATTCATCATATATCTGCTCATGAACTATAATCCTCCTCGTTGTCGTGCACCTCTGACCCGCCGTTCCTACTGCCCCAAAGAGTATGGTGCGAATGGCCATCTCCAGATCCCCGTGCTGAGATACTATTATTGCATTGTTGCCTCCAAGTTCAAGAATGGTTCTCCCCAGTCTCGCCCCGACCACTTCACCTACTTTCTTGCCCATTGCAGTGCTGCCTGTAAAACTTATGAGAGGGATCCTTTTATCGGAAATCAAGACATTACCTATTTCAGAACCCTTCCCTATAATCAGTCCCAGAACACCATCAGGCACATTGTTTTTCTTCATTACCCGATCCACTATCTTTATACACGCAACGGCTGTTAATGGTGTCTGGCTCGATGGCTTCCAGACAACAGAATCACCACATACAAGTGCTATCATGGTATTCCATGCCCAAACAGCTACCGGAAAATTGAAAGCCGTTATTACTCCTACCACTCCGAGCGGATGGTACTGCTCATACATCTTGTGCCTGGGTCTCTCACTCTTGATCGTGAGTCCATAGAGCTGGCGGGAAAGTCCAACAGCAAAATCGGCAATATCGATCATCTCCTGAACTTCTCCCTCACCCTCTGCTCTTATCTTTCCCATCTCCATGGTGACCAGAGCACCAAGCTCTTTTTTATATTTCCGCAGCTCAAGACCGATCTGCCTTACAACTTCTCCCCTCCTGGGTGCAGGCACCTTTCTCCATTCCAGAAATGCCTGATGTGCCCTCTCGATAACCTTGTTGTAATCCTCTTCTGCAACCTGCCTTACACTTGCAATCTTCCTGCCATCTATTGGAGAAATAGAATCTAAAATATCACCCTTGAGATCTGAAATCCATTCACCATTGAATCCCCCCATATTGATTTTATCAATATTTAACTTTTCAAGTATATCTTTCATCTTCAATCTCCAAGATTTATTACTCTAATGTTTCTTTTTGATTTCTGGTTTTAATGTTAATTTAAAAACATCATCGAGCCTTTCCACAAAATGAAATGACATTTTTTCACGCAGATATTCGGGTATCTCATTGAGTTCGTTCTCGTTGAGTCGTGGTAGAATGACATTTCGTATCCCGGCCCTCTTTGCTGCAAGAACCTTCTCTTTAATGCCTCCAACCGGAAGCACCTTACCCCTCAGTGTGATCTCACCTGTCATGGCAATATTGTGTCTTATTGGTCTTCCTGTTAAGACAGATACCATTGCACTTGCCAGAGCAACACCTGCAGAAGGTCCATCCTTTGGGGTTGCTCCTTCAGGAATATGTATATGAATATCCTTTTTTATAAATAAATTTTCATCTATACCCAAACTCTCTGCATTGGATCTGATGAAAGAAAGAGCAGCATGTGCAGACTCTTTCATCACATCTCCGAGTTTACCCGTAAGTTCTAGTCTATTGCTGCCCGGCATTACTGTTGCTTCTACAAAGAGTATTACTCCTCCTGCAGGAGTCCATGCCATACCTGTTGCCACTCCTACAGCATCTCTCCTCTGTGCCATTTCAGGAAAATATTTCTGGGGGCCTAAAAATTTAGTTACCTGTTCGGGATCTACGCTTACCTTCTTCACCTTCCCCTCGGCCACCAGTCTTGCAGTCTTTCTGCAGCATGAGCCTATCTCCCTTTCCAGATTCCTTACACCTGCTTCTCTTGTATAATCTGAAATGATTTTCCTGATTGCAGATTTCGTAAAACTGATCTGTCCCTTTTTTAATCCATTCTCCTCCCTCTGCCGCGGAATCAGATACTTTCTTGCAATTTCAAGTTTTTCTTCTTCCACATAACCAGGAAGTCTCAATATCTCCATCCTATCTAAAAGAGGCAGAGGTATTGTTTCGAGCACATTTGCGGTTGTAATAAACATTACTCGTGAAAGGTCAAACGTCACTTCAAGATAGTGATCCGAAAAAGTGCTGTTCTGTTCTGGATCGAGAACCTCAAGGAGGGCAGAGGCTGGATCTCCTCTAAAATCGCTTCCAACCTTATCGATCTCGTCCAGCATAAATACAGGATTGTTTGCACCCGCTTTTTTTATTCCCTGAATTATCCTTCCAGGCAGAGCACCAATATATGTTCTTCTGTGACCACGAATCTCAGCCTCATCCCGTATGCCTCCGAGTGAATACCTGACAAATTTTCTTCCCATGGCACGGGCAATAGATCGACCGAGTGAGGTCTTGCCAACACCTGGCGGTCCAACAAAGCAGAGAATAGGACCCTTTGAACTCTCCTTTAGTTTCCTTACAGCCAGAAATTCGAGTATTCTCTCTTTTACATCCTCAAGATCGTAATGATCCTCTTCTAAGATTTCTTTTGCCCTGACCACATCGATGGTGTCTTCTGTTGAGATGTTCCATGGAAGGCCAATAAGCCAGTCTAGATATGTCCGGGATACTGTATACTCAGCGGCCTGGGGAGGCATCATACTCAAACGCTTCAATTCCTTCTCCGCTGCCTCTCTTGCCTCATCTGGCATTGCAGACTCTTCAATCTGTTTCTTCAACTCCTCTATTTCTGCTGTACGTTCATCCTTCTCGCCCAATTCCTTCTGAATTGCCTTAAGCTGCTCCCGCAAAAAATACTCTTTCTGGCTTTCCTCTATCTTACTCTTTACCTCTGACTGTATCTTATTCCCAACTTTAAGCAGCTCCAGCTCCTTGTTTAAATAACCAAGCAGCTTTGTTAGTCTTGATTCTATATTAAGAGTCTCCAGTATGTCCTGTCTTTCCGATATTTCTATTTTCAGATTGGATGCAATTATGTCTGCAAGCCTACCAGGATTTTCAACATTTGTTACCAGAGCACCTAGTTCATCCGGAAGAAGCGGCGACATGGAAACAATCTGCTGAAATATCTCCACTACCTCCCTAACCAGTGCCTTGACCTTTACTCCTGTAGCCTCCTTCTCAGGGAGTATCTCCATTATCCCTCTTAGATAGGGCTCGACCTGTACTATCTGCTTTAATCTAATTCTTGATAGACCCTGAATCATCAGTCCCATGTTTCCATCTGGTATTCGGAACATTTTTAGAATTATTGCAGCAGTTCCGATGTCATAGAGATCTCCCTCCCCACTCTCCTGCTTCTTTGACTTCATTGCAAATAGCCCTATAATCTTGCGGTCGCTAAGCGCTTCATTTACCAGAGCCATTCTCTTTTCGTCGCTTATTATTAAAGGAGCAACTACATACGGGAAGATCAAAAAGTTTGTAACTGGAAGTATTGGGAGTTCATTCGGTATCTCCGACTGGCCGCCAAAGTCACCTGGCCTGTGAAGCGGATTTTGATTTTCTTCACTCATTGACATTTCACTCTATCTCAATATCTATAATATTATTATGAGAGATCTCTCTCTTGGGAAGACGAATCTCGAGAAATCCGTCATGATATTTTGCTGATAGGCTTTCTATATCGACCTCATCTCTAATTGGGATTCTCCTGACAAATGGTCCGTAATTGATCTCCATCTTATGATACTTTCTCTGCTCTGATGATGGTACTGCCTTTCTAACTCCCTGTATTGTAAGTATACCATCATTAAAAGTTATCGAGACATCTTCTGGTTTCATATGACCGAGTTCCATGATAACAAAATAGTCATGACTTGTTTCATAGACATCTGTAGGAGGTTTCCAGTATACATCTTCCCTGTAGATAGATGGATATACAGAACCAAAAAAATTTGAAAAGAAAAAATCGACCTCATCCTCAATAGGCCCCAGAAAAGTCTCTACATCTATCTTTTTTACACAGGACATTTACCTGTCTCCTTCTATTTTGTTGGCCCTCAGGCCAGACCTTTCTGTCATTATTTAAAGATTTAAAATTAATATTAAAATTATTCAAAATCAAGAAAAAAGGTACACCGCTCTGGAATATAGAAAAAACATCGTATCCTCTTAGTTAATTTGAAGATATTTGGAAATATATACATAGATGGATTGAAAAAAGTTGATTGAGAAATGAGAAAGTGGGACGGTATGGTAATTTATTGCACTCATTTTTTATCTTGTCCTCTGGTTCCCAAACTCCTGTTTGGGAATGAGGAGAGAATGGATCGGGCTTTACTCTGGATGAATTTAAAATACCAATGTTAACGAAAGCTTAAGAAGCACGACCACAAGGGTCGTGCCACACGATAAAAATTAAATATGATAGCTATCCTCGTGTGAGCATTAATTTTGGACTGCGGCGCCTTGGCGCCGCTTTTAAAAGCGGCAACATGCTAGCGCAATCCAATCGTCTCCAAACTGGATTTTGGGAACGAGTAGGAAATATTAACTTTTCATCTATTAATTATTTCAAATACAACTCCTATTACAAGTATTATAATAATAGTAGAATGTACTCTGTATCTCTTAGTTATTGCAAGTGTAATTGTCAAGATTGGGAGTATAATAACAGCAAGAAGGATGAAGATAACTGATGTGTCCAACTCATGAAACCGTTTAATAAAATTTATTACTATCGATAAAACAACAACAGAACTCATTAATCCCCAAAAGTATCTGTGATTTCTAAAATAGTAGCTTTTTAAATCAAGTTCGCTTTTTTCAATTATGTCAGGTAAGGCTGTTGAGACTAATAAAAACGTCAAAAACAATAAATGTCCATATGCTATGAAAAAATATATATTCATAGAATCCACACTATTCTGAAGTGATGACAAATCCCACCAATTTTTTAAGATAATCAAAAATAAGTACCATGCAGTTAAAAGTGGTAACCAATGCCATTTTACTTTCTTTCTATATCTGATAAGTTTATGAAAACTTAAAAATAAATCGGTTAACATTAGTCCGTACACTATAGTAAACAGTGTAATTACAATATTGTATTTCAGCATGACTAATCACCCCAATGTTTTTATTATGATTATCATTTAATTAATGCTCATTAATTTTATATTCCGAAAATGTAAGTTCATGCCTAATGTATTACGCCGATGCTTAACAATCGCGAACCCACTTAAAGTACTTATGATTACAGATTTTCTGTACTGCAATTTCTTGTCCGTGTTAAGGCTGCCGTAATTCTGAATCGTAAGAATACTATTGAGTACAACTTAACGTTTTAAAAAAAGTCTAATTAATCTTGGTACATTATTACAATACTTGAGATATTCTTCCCCATAATTAGTAGTAAGAAATTCTTCTTCTGTCTTTATCATAAAGTAAGAAATAATAAGGTACATTATGAACCAGCCTAAGGAAAACAACGAAAGATCAAACAAAACTAATGCAATAAGAATCATTCCGTAACCAACTAATTGGGGATTTCTAGAATATTTATACAATCCATTTGTCTTTAGTATTTTTTTATCTTGTCCCATCGTACGTCTATATCCCAAACCTAACATGGCGACTGCAACGATTAAAAAACCAATAAGAATAAAAACTATCGATATAATTCGAAGTAACAAGTTTTCTGGAAAGGGTGGTAAATTTGGCCACTTAGCTGGAATATATAAATAGATAAAATTTGCATGTAAGGCAAAGACAAGCACTTCAAGTGAATAAGAAATGAATGTCAATTTTCTCTTTTTACAATAATCATTTCTTACAATTACACGAAAAACAATAAAGGAAAAAACAATTAAAATACAAGCAGCAACTAAATATCTAAAGATAATTTTATTTGCCTCAATTGACCCCACTAAAAACGAAATCCAGGTCATGATTCTTCTCTCCATCCGATAAGTTTATGAAAACTCAAGGAACAGATCTGTTAACATCAAACCATACATAATTGTAAAAAGCATAATTTCAATATTATATTACTGTATGACTCATTACCCAATTCTTAGGTATGAGTATGCACCGAGTCAGTGACAGAAATATGAGGTCACCTGTACCCTATCATCTTGTATGATACATGCCACAACTGCCACGCCCCTGAAGCCTGTCATGAGCAAAGCCGAAAGGGACGTGGCAGACAAAGAGAATCTAATTTTTCAGGTCAAACCTTTATGAGATGTCTTTGAATTTATCGCATACCCCACAATCTTACTGTGGCGCGTTTATTATTTTTCTTTGTGGATTTATACCAGAATACAACTTTCTTGATTATTCTATTCTTACCTGGTAGATCTATTACTCTGGTTTCACCTCCAGCTGGGATAATGCGCCTGATCTTTACATCAAATGTATCGCCATTGGCAAAATGTACTTTCATATCTTTGAAATGGATTCCAGATACTTTAACTGTCAGTTTGATCTTCTTAAAAACTCCCTCATCGGCTCCTACTAAGATGACATCCCTTTCTGTATGTAATTTCACTTTTCTAATGCCCAATAGTTTCCATTTGGGTGTCTGAGCAAAAAGAGTACCTAAACACATCAAAAGAATCAATGTCGAAATAAGTAAACGATTTGTTTTCATTTTCTCCTCCTATTTTTACTCCTATTTTTACTTGGTTCAAAACCTACGAGGCCGGTAATCAGAGTAAAGATTTAAATAAATTGCAGCTCCAAGAAGCGACCACGATTAGCCAACTAAACCCACAAGATTCGCATTGTGGGCCTCTCCTGCCTTACTGAATAAAACCACAGTTCGACCTGAATTTCCTTATATCACACACAAGGGACGCTGAACAGCTCAGAGGCCAGCTCTAGTGTGATCCAATTAGGGCTTCATGAAATAGCCCCTTAATACCAAAAATACGATCAATTTTCGTTCCTTGACAGTATCAGTTAATCGTAAAACTCACTGCTAAATTCGGAGAAAATACAAGTTATTCCAATGAAATTCAATAGAAATTTTCAAAGAGCATTTGCATTATCCTG